>CAZWTT010000001.1:0-140227 GCA_964637315.1 uncultured Dehalococcoidia bacterium
TGTTCATCCCGACGCCGGAGCGCATCGCCGAAGAGGCGATCGCAACTATGGAGTAAGCGTTATGCCAGACAGACGGCCACTGTCCTTTGTCCAGGCCACCAACGAAGCCATCAGAACGATGATGCGGGACGATCCCAACGTCATCGTCATGGGTGAGGACGTGGCCGGTGCCCCGGGTCGGGCGGACCAGGGCTTCATCGACCACGCCGGTGGCACTTTCGGAATGACCAAGGCCCTGATACAGGAGTTTGGGCCGGAGCGCATCCTCGATACGCCCATCTCCGAGACCGGCTTCATGGGGGCGGGCGTGGGCGCCGCCGCCGCCGGGCTGCGGCCGCTTGTGGACTTGATGTTTGTCGGCTTCGTCGGCGTATGCGGCGACCAGATATTCAACAACATGGCCAAGATGCACTACATGTTCGGGGGCAAGGTAAAGTTACCGATCACGGTCATGGCCCAGACCGGCGCAGGCGACGCCGGCTATGCCGCTCAACACTCCGAGACGATCTGGTCCGTGTTCACCCACTTCCCGGGGCTCAAGTGCGTTGTGCCTTCGGACCCGTATACCGCCAAGGGACTGCAGATAGCCGCCATGCGCGACGACGACCCGGTGATTATTTTCCAGTGCATCCGGTCGTTGGGCGCCAGCTACGGCGACCAGCACGTGCCCGAGGAGGCGTACGAGGTGGAGATAGGCAAGGCGCGCATTGTGCGCGAGGGCGCCGACGTGACCCTGACCGGCATCGGCTACAGTACCCGTACCTGTCTTGGGGCCGCTGACCGATTGGCCGAATGCGGCTACTCGGCCGAGGTGGTGGATTTGCTGTCGCTCTCCCCACTGGATGAAGAGACGATCCTGGAGTCCGTCAAGAAGACTCGTAAAATTGTCATCACCGACGAGGACTATCCGCGCTGTTCCGTAGCCTCTGATCTCGCCGCACTGGCAGTCGAGCAGGCCTTCGACTACCTAGACGCTCCCCCGAGAAGAGTGAGTGCGCCCCACGCCTCTGTGCCCTACAGTCCGGCGCTGGAGAAGTATCACCCGCCCCGTGCCGAGGAAGTGGTGGAAGCTGCGCTAGCGGTCTTGGAGTAGCCCGGCTACTCCAAGTTAATCAGGGTACGGGCTTTCGACGGCGAACCTCGACGCCTCGCTGACCAGTTCTCTGGGCCCATTTCGACAAGGCGCAGTGCAGCGGGTACAGTTACGATGTGTTCTCCGGGCGCCGTCGCGACGGCGGTGCGGCCGGAAACAGGTCGGAATTCGGAGGGCGGCGCAGAGCGCGAAAATGACAGGGGAGGAATCGATGGCGACCGAGATCGTGATGCCCAAACTCGGCATGGTCATGACCGAGGGAACGGTGTCCAAGTGGATGAAGGGTGCCGGCGAGAAGGTTTCGCAGGGCGAAGTGATTGCAGAGATAGAGACTGAGAAGATCAACTATGAACTGGAGGCCACAGGCGACGGCCTCCTTTACCAAGTCGCTTCAGAAGGAGCGGTGGTGGAAGTTAGCGGCCTGATGGGCTACCTGCTGGCCGAGGGCGAGGCGGTGCCTGAGGCGCCCAAACCGATGGCTCCCTCGGGTCCGTCGGCCGCAGCGCCCGCGGCAAGGCGCGCCGCTCCGGCGAGGGCCGCCGGTGGCGGGACACCATCGACGCCAGGCGCTCGCAAGCTGGCCGCTAAGCTCGGGGTCAACCTGTCGCAGGTCACTGCCACCGGCCCGCGGGGTAGGGTGGTGGAGGCGGATGTGCGCGGTTTCGCCGAGTCGGGCGCCAAGTCCGGTGCCGGCGCCACGAAGAACGACGACGGGGCGGCCGCCATACTGGCCGGGCTGCCAGAGCCGTCCAAGGTCGTGAAGATGTCGGGAATGCGAAAGGGCATCGCCGACCACATGACGGCGTCCATTCAGAACACCGCTCAGCTAACCTTCACGTTGGAGGTCCCGGTCACCGAGCTTCAGCGCCAGCGAAAGGAGTGGTCGCGGGCCAACAAGAGCCCGGTGACCAACACTCACGTCTTCACCAAGGCCTGTGCGCAGGTCATCGGGGAGATGCCGATCTACAACACCGTGCTGGCGGGCGGGAGCGTCCACTACTTCGACGAGATAAACATCGGAGTGGCGGTCGCTCTCAAAGAGGGCCTGATAGTCCCGGTGGTCAGGGACGTGGCCAACACGTCCCTGACGGACGTGGCGAAACAGACGTCGGAACTGACAAAGAAGGTCCAGTCGGGCCGGATATCTCCCGATGAGCTTGCGGGCGGTACGTTCACCATCAGCGTTCTGGGTACGGTGGACGTCTTCACCCCCATACTCAACCGGGGCCAATCGGCCATACTCGGCGTCGGGGCCACCCGCCAGAAGCCGGTGGTGGAAGACGGTGAGGTCGTCGTGCGGGACGTTTGCACGTTCAGCTTGACGGTCGATCACCAGACCGTGGACGGCGCGGTGGCCGCCGAGTTCCTCAAGAACTTCTCCGACCTCCTGCAGGCTCCAGACCAGCTTTTCCCGTAGATGGACTACGTCCGATTGGGACGCACCGGGCTGAAGGTTTCCAGGCTATGCCTGGGCACCAATCAATTCGGTGCAGGCTACGTGGACGACGAGCGGGCGGATACGGTCATAAACACCGCGCTGGATGCGGGCGTCAACTTCATCGACACCGCCGACATCTACCATCTCGGTCTCTCAGAGGTCGTCGTTGGTGGGGCCATTCGGCACCGGCGTCAAGAAGTCGTGCTGGCGACCAAGGGCGGATATCCGATGGGCGACGGACCCAACCAGAAGGGTCTATCACGAAATCATCTGATCGAAGCCGTTGATGATAGTCTCAGGCGTCTCGACACCGACTATATCGACCTTTACCAGGTACACATCTGGGACCCGGAAACGCCGCTGGGCGAGACAATGCGCGCGCTGGACGACGTCGTTACCGCTGGGAAGGTCCGCTACGTGGGCTGCTCGAACTTCACCGGTTGGCAATTGATCAAGGCGCTGTGGGCCAGCGACACCCACGGGCACGTCCGGTTCGACACGGTTCAGCCCCCGTACAATCTGGCCCATCGGGACATCGAAGACGAGCTTGTACCGGTGTGTCTTGACGAGAGCGTGGCTGTCCTGCCCTACCAAGTCCTGGCGGGTGGGGTATTGACAGGGATGTACGATCAAACAAAGGCCCCGCCAGCCGACACCCACATGGCGTCCAGTCTGGCGGGGACTGCACGGGAGCGCTACTGGAACCCGGTGACGTTCGCAGTGGCTGATAGGATCAGCGCCGTCGCGGCTGAACTAGGGTGCAGCTCCGCGCAGGTTGCAACGGCGTGGGCCCTGGCGATGCCCGGTATCACCTCCGTGATCGTGGGGTCGAGCCGACCGGAGCAGGTGCTCGCCAACATCGAGGCGCTGACCATCGAATTGGACGAGTCTGCCATTGAGCAGTTGGAGGGGCCTCTCAGTTGAGCGTGGTCGTTACGGTAGAAAGGCGAATGAAGCCGGGATCCCTCAGGGACATCCAGAGACTCCAGGCTGAGTTGTGGGAGATAGCCAGCAACACGACGGGTTACATATCCGGAGAGACCGCATTCAGTGCCGATGATCCGGACTCCTTTATGACCGTGAGCAGGTGGGAGAGCATAGACTTTTGGTGGGCCTGGGAGAACAACGCCGAGCGCCGCAGTCTGTTCGAAAAGTACAGTGGCATTATGGAGGTCACCAGGAGCCCGCGCATCTGGCGGACCACACAGTGAGGGGGCAGTAATGACGGATTCGCTGACCATCACCGACAACAGGACTGGAGATAGCTATGATGTACCGGTCTTCGCGGGCACGTTCGCCGACCGTGGCTCTGCCATCAAGGCGTTGGACCTGCGCCAGGTGAAGACCTCTGACGGCGACTTCGGCTTGCTCGGCCACGACCCCGGGTTCACCAACACCTCCTCCTGTCGGAGCGGGATAACGTTCATCGACGGGGATGCAGGCATCCTTCGCTATCGTGGTTATCCCATCGAACAACTGGCGGAAAGCAGCACCTACCTCGAAGTAGCGTATCTGCTGGTACATGGGGAGCTGCCCGGCGTGACCGATCTTGAGGAGTGGACCTACGACATAACCCATCACACGATCATCAACGAAAAGATCAAGCGTTTCCTGGACGGCTTCCATCACGACGCGCATCCGATGGGCATCTTGGTGAGTGCGGCCGCGGCGCTGTCCACCTTCTATCCCAAGTCGAGGGACGTGCACGACGAGCCGGTACGCAAGCGATCGATCAGGCGTCTCATCGCCAAGATGCCGACACTAGCCGCCTTCGCCTACCGCTACAGCTCCGGCAAGCCGTATGCTTACCCTGACAACGACCTTAACTATCCAGCGAACTTCCTGAACATGATGTTCAGGACGACCGAGCCGAAGTATTCGGCCGACCCGGTGTTGGAGCGAGCGCTAGACGTCCTGTTCATACTGCATGCCGACCACGAACAGAACTGCAGCACCTCGGCCATGCGCAACGTGGGGAGTTCGGACGCCGACCCATACGTGTCGGTCTCTGCCGCCACCGCCGCGCTCTACGGCCCGCTGCACGGGGGGGCGAACGAGGCAGTCCTGCGTATGCTTACCGAGATCGGTGACGTCAAGAAGGTCCCCGAGTACATGCGCAAGGTCAAGGCACGTGAGTTCCGCCTTATGGGCTTCGGCCACCGGGTGTACAAGAGCTACGACCCGAGGGCGAAGATACTTCGCGACCTGGCTGAACAGGTGTTCGAAGTCTGCGGTCGCAACCCCCTGATAGACGTGGCCGTCGAACTGGAAAGAATCGCTCTCGAAGACGAGTTCTTCGTCGATCGTGGCCTGTACCCCAACGTCGATTTCTACTCCGGCATCATCTATCAGGCCATGGGCTTTCCCGTCTCCATGTTCCCGGTGCTGTTCGCCATTCCTAGGACGTCTGGCTGGCTGGCCCACTGGGAAGAGATGCGCAACGATCCCGAGCTACGTATCGTCCGCCCGCGTCAGGTGTACACTGGGGCGGCCGAACGGCCCTACGTAGCGCTCAAAGACCGCGGCTAACTCCAGCTAGACTGGAGTTACGGTGCCGTCTGTGCTGCGGACCGGCGCTTGTCGGTGCACTGGTGGGTGTGCGGTGTTGGCGCAGAGCCAGAAGGTAAAAGGGCTGCAAAGTCCTAGACACTTTCTTGGAACTGTGTGAAATTGTTTCGGTCGCCAACGCGGCGAAAATTTGCATGAACCGAGTGCGCCGCCTTCAGAGGCCGCATCCACGCACCTACACGGGGGCCATTGAGGAGGAACTATGGAAGCCGCGTTCTTAGTACTTATTGGGGGGGCGCTTTTCTCCCAGTCCTGGAATCACCTAGGGCTGTTTGCCGAGGGGCGAGGCATGGGTGTCGTCGTCGGCGGGCTCGGCCTCGTGTCGCTGGTCTCGCTGGTAATGACGCCGATGCTGTTGGAGGGCGGGGTCACCGAGGCCGGGGTCACGCCCAACCTGACGATGATGAAGAGCCTCATCCTAGTGTGGTCCGTCTTTGCAGTCGCCATGGCGGCCCAGGGGTTCCTGGACTTGGAGGAACGGGCCGTCGGGTTCCTCGCCGGCTTCGTTGCCATTGTTTCGGTTATAGCCCTCGTTTACTTCGCGGCGGAGATGACGAACGGCTACGGGGGCGACGGACCGTGGCTGACCATGGCGGCGTCTACGCTGATTCTGGCCATCACCTCCGGCATCGTCTTCTTCCACCAGGCCATCCCGTTCCAGGCCATCAGGCTGGTGGCGGGCTGGTTCCTCCTGATAGGAGGCTCCGCCCTGGGCGTGCTGGGTCTGCTCATAGCGACGACTATCATTCGGACGTAGTCTTTCTACAAGTTGTAGCCTTTCGGGGTTTTCGAGACTGTTAACGGCGCCCCTTCGAGGCTGACTCGACAGGGGCGCCGTCGGTTTCAGCAGGGATTGATAGAATGGCGAACCTCGAAGACGCCGGAGGTACACGAGCCGAAAAGATGGCGAAAAACCCTACAGAGGACGCGGTCGAGACCACCTCGCTGCCGGTCGGAGGCGCCGACCCAACGTCCAGTGACAACCTCAGGAGCCTGAAGCGCAAGGTCTCGGTTGCCGAGATCCTGTCCGAAAGCGAGCAAGAGGCCGGCAGGTATGACTGGGAGGGCACCTTCTCCCGCTACCTGGAAATGACTACCGCCAATGCCTCCCTGGCACGGCTGTCCCACTCTCTTGTTAACGACGCCATCCGTTCCGTGGGGGTCGACGAAGACCTCAACGGCGAGCCGATCTACGGCCTTTTCGAAAAGAAGATATTCGGTCTCGAGTCCGCGCTCCAGCGCATAGCCGGCTACTTCGAGGCATCCGCCCAACGGCTGGAGGTCAGGAAGCGGATTCTGCTGCTGCTGGGCCCACCGGCCAGCGGTAAGTCCTCGATCATCGACATCATCAAGCGGGGCCTCGAGGACTATACTAAGACAGACGCGGGCGCCGTCTACACCATTCAGGGCTGCCCCATGCAGGAGGATCCCCTGCACCTTGTGCCCGCCGGATTGCGAACCAGGCTCGCCGACGACCACGGCCTGCACATCGAGGGCGACCTGTGCTTCCACTGCCGATTCCTGCTGGAGCGGGACTATCGGGGTGACCCGTCCGACGTACCCATCACCCGGGTTGTTTTCTCCGAATCGCAGGCGCGGGGCATCGGCTATTACATCGCCAACAACCCCAACCCGCCCGACCCCTCGGTGCTGGTGGGCAGCTACAACCCCGTTAAGCTAGACGGCGACAGACAGGAAGTGGCGGCCCGCGCCTTCCGCCTCGACGGTGAGCTGAATGTGGCCAACCGTGGTCTCATGGAGTTCGTGGAGATCTTCAAGGCCGACCGCAGCCTGCTTTCGACCCTGCTATCTCTCGCACAAGAGCAATTGATAAAGATGGAGAAGTTTGGGTCGGTCTATGGCGACGAGGTGATCATCGGCCACTCCAACGAGGGCGACTTCAACACGTTTGCTCAGGACGAGTCCTCAGAGGCACTGAAGGACCGGATCATAGCGATAAAGATCCCCTACAACCTCCGGGTGTCCGAAGAGGTCAAGATCCTCTACAAGATGCTGGGGCAGAGCACCGTCCACAACGTGGATATCGCACCGCTGACCATGCGTGTGGTGAGCACCTTCGCCATCCTGTCGCGGTTGGAGGCCCCCGCCAAGCAGGGGATGTCCCTGCTCGACAAGGTTAAGCTCTATGACGGCCAGCAGGTCGGCGCCTACCGACGCCGGGACGTCATCGAGATGCAGCGGCGCCATCCCAACGAAGGTATGGGTGGGATATCCCCCCGATACGTGATGAATCGCATCGGCGTCATCGCCAGCTCCCCGGCCGGCGTGGTCACGCCCCTGGCCGCCATCGATAGCCTGTGGCATGGCCTGAAAGAGAACATCAGCCTGGAACAGAAGGACATTCTGACCTACGTGGGGTTCATCTCCGACACCGTTAAGGAGTACAACCACCTGGCCGTCAAAGAGTTGCAGATGGCGTTCGAGGACTCCTTCCACGAGAGCGCCAACATGCTTTTCCTAAACTACGTGTCGAATATCGGCGACTACTACGCCGCCACATCCAAAACCGGCAAGGTCAGCGCTCGATCTCCCAACGAGCGGGACATGCAGGAGCTTGAGCGCGTCATCGGGCTGTCGGCGCGTGATAAGGGTCCCTTCCGACGGGAGTTGCACGAACTCATCACTGGCTGGAAAAAGAACGGCAAGGAGTTCGACTACCGGTCCGAGCCCCGTCTGCGGGTCGCCGTCGAACAGCGTCTGCTACCCTCGCCTCGCGTCGTCGAGCGCGCCCTTACCGAGCCCCGGTTTGCCCGCCAGAAGGTCGAGTGGCAAAGGCGGTACAGTGCGATCGTCAATCGGCTGGTCGAGTCGTTCGGGTACTCGCGGTCCACCGCCGTCGACCTTGTCGAGTACGGGCTTCACGTAATCAAAAATAAGCCGGTCATGAAGACCCCTCGCAACGAGGGAGTCGAGTGGCTGTGGCCCGTTTACCCGCAGGCCAGACCCGAGCCAGGAGCTTCGGGTCAGGATGCGGGCGAAGAGTCTTAGCGGCGGCCGGGCCCGGGCTTGGCGCTCCTGACGATTTCGGCGCTCTCGGTCGCGGGCCGGGCGTTAGCCGTCATGCTTATAACGCGGCTCCCTAGAGCCAGCGCTTCAGCCAGCGCTTTTCGAACACCACCTTGACGACGTGCCAGAGGTGGGACGGGTTTCGCAGCCTGACCTGGGGGGTGGGCTCGGCGTAGAAGTTGCCGCTGCCGTAGCCGGCCCTGCCGCCGCCCACTTCTACGAAACATTCGCCGTTACCCGAGAACGCACCCTCCTCACACCGGCCAGTGGCTCTAGCTGCAATGGTCCGGGCCACGGCCCGGCCCTGGTGGCGGGCGAAGACTCCGGCCTTGGGCAGGGGCAGGCCCATCGACAACGGGATGCTAACCACGTCCCCGATTGCGAAGACATCGGGGTGCTTCGTCTCCATAGATTGGCGATCGACGGGCACCCAGCCGCCGGCCTTGGCCAATCCGGCTGCCTGGATAACCGGGGGAACGACGTGGGGTGGTATGTAAACAAGCAGGCCAAAAGGAACGTCCTCGGCGTTTTCAAACCGGAGGATTCGGCCCGCCGCGTCGACCTCGGTCAACAGGTGCTTGGGGTGGTAGGTGATGCCGCGATCCTCGATTAGGGTCTTTATACCTGCCGAAACGTCGGGACCGGCGACACCCATGGGCCCGGGCTCGGGAGAGTACAGGGACACGGAGACACTGTCTCTGGCACGGCGCCTGCGCAGATCGTGGTCGAGGAGCATTGCAGCCGCGTAAGGGGCGGCCGGGCACTTGAACGGCATCCGGGCGACCAGCAAAACCAGTCGGCCTTCGGACAACTCCAAGCGGGCGTCGCGGATGGCGGTGGCGCCCTCTAGCGAATACAGGTTGTGGCCGGCCTCGGACAGCCCCGGAACCTGCTCCGGCGCCAGGTCGGCGCCGAGAGCGACCACCAGGTAGTCGGCTATTAGCTCGGCCCCATCAACCGCCACGGTTCGGCGGTCAGGGTCGATGGTGGTGATCTCGCCTTGGACGACCTCGATCCCCTTCTTGGTCAGACGCGAGAGATCGCTGACGATGGCCCCGGGCTCGCGCAGTCCCACCTGAAGCCAGATCAGCGAGGGTGAAAAAACGTGCTGAGGTCCTTTGTCCACCAGGATAATGCGATGCTCTCGGCCCAGCCGGGAGCGAAGCTCGTTGGCCGTTACCAGCCCACCAACACCGCCTCCGAGGATGACAACACTTTTCCCAGCCATCAAATTACCCTCCTGCTTAAAGTCGTCATTGGAGTGTAATCATGTCGTCCGTCGAGTTCCCTCGTCACCTAGAATGTCGCCACCTTGTCGGCCCATCGGGTCCATTCCGCAAACGTGTCCAAGGAGCCTCTACTCACGCCCTGAGCCAGTTTCTCGACGCCGATACCACAGGTGTCCAGACAACTTCCTCAGGTACCGACCAACACCCGTTGCCGTAGGGCCACCGTCAGCATACGCTCCACGTTGTAAAAGCCGTTTGGCGTCTTCTGGCCGATCTTACCGCAGGCGACCGCGCCACCGACGAGGAAGACCCCCACCTCGTCGTCTTCGTTCTTGCTCAGGGCGTTGACCAGGCGCATGCCGTCGTACGAGCGGTTCGTGTCGTAGGGTGGATCGTTGAGGATGATGGGCGTCTTGCGTCGCGTGTCCATTGTCACAGCGGTCTCCTCCTTCAAGAATCCCAGAGGGCGGCGCCCATGCCCTCGACGGCCAGCAGGTCATGCATGGGCTGCTCCATGGCGCGGGCGACGTCGGCGTGGGAGATGAGGTCCACCACTTCCTCGTCCTCCATGACTAGGAGCCGCTTTATCTTAGCGTGGGTCATGAGGCGGGCGGCGTCAGTGATGTCGTCCGTGGGCTTTGCAGAATGAACCGGACTGGACACGATTTCGCCGATCGGGTTGACGGCCGGAGCCTGGTGCTCGGCGACGCACCGGACGACTATATCGCGATCGGTGACTATGCCCTTGACCCTCTTTTCGTCGGTCACTATCAGGCATCCGACCCCCTCCCTTGCCGTCGTGGAGCCGGCACTTGCCACCGTCTCGCCTTGGTAGACCTTGACGACTATGGCGGACATCGTGTCCGGCTCGTGTCCGGCGAAATCGGGGTGACTCCGGCCCTGTCGCAAACGGCACGATAAGTATCCATCGCGACCGTGAGACGAGCGTGACGCCTGCGGGAGGCCGTGTGTCGTTTGCATGACGCCGATCGGCCGGCCCGGGAGGCGGAGAAATTCATTCTCGATGACATGGCCATGGAGAACCCGGCCGCCGAGGTCACGACCGAGTCTGAGGCCGAGCCGGCAGACATGGACGGACGAGGCCTCTACCTGAATAATTGTGGTGCCTGCCATGGCCCGGTCGGCGAGAGACAGGACGGCTGGTAGCAGCGCCCACACTTGGCACCACCCGGATGGCCTGCTGTCCCGTACCGTGCGTGAAGGAGGCAGGAACGTCCCCAACCTGGGGATCACCAGCGGGATGCCGGCCTTTGGGGACCGGCTGTCCGACGACCAGATCGTGGTCGTGATCGAGTACAGTAGGATTTTCTGGGAGCCCGACCAGCGCGACTTCTAGGCCGAGATCAACGCCAACTCCGGGTGCCGAGACCTCCCGCCCGCTCACCTGTCGCCATCCAACGATCGACCTCGACTCGTCCGCACGAGAGCCGCGCAGCGCTGGCGCGGAGGCCTGTAAGCCCGGTAAAATACCGGTCTAGTTGTGATGGAAGCGAAGAAACGGTGACTGAGCAAGAGAGCCCGGGAGGCACAACGGCGGAATCCGTATGTCGGATCAAGTCTTTGTGTTCGTCGTTGTCGGGGCGGCGTTTGCGCTCTTTCTGTGGGGTCGCTGGCGCTTCGATCTCGTCGCCCTCCTCACCCTTCTTGTCCTTGTAGTAGCCGGCCTAGTCCCCGCCGGGGACGCCTTCGCCGGCTTTGGACATCCCGCCGTGGTCACCGTGGCTGCGGTGCTTATCATCGGCCGCAGCCTCGCCAACTCCGGCGTCGTCGAGGTAATCAACCGGCGGTTGGCCAGACTCGGCGACGGTCGACTCATCCAACTCGGGGCACTGACCGGCCTCACCGTCGTGTTGTCTGCGTTTATGAACAACGTCGGCGCCCTGGCGCTGATGATGCCCGTGGCCATCGACACCGCCCGTCGGACGGGCTGGTCCCCTTCCTACATCTTCATGCCACTAGCGTTCGGCTCCCTGCTGGGCGGGCTGCTAACAGCCATCGGCACACCTCCCAACATCGTCATCGCCACCTTCAGAGCGGAGACCGGCCAAGACCCGTTCCGCATGTTCGACTTTTTGCCCGTGGGAGCGGCGGTGGCGGTGGCGGGACTCGTCTTTATCGTCCTCGTCGGCTGGAGACTGATACCCCGCCGCCAATCCACCGCTCTCGACCCACAGACCTTCAGCATTCAGACATACGTCACCGAGGTATACGTGCCCGCCAAGGCGCGCATGGCGGGTAGGCTCCTGGGAGAGATCAAAAACGCCATGGATGCAGAATGTAACGTGGTCGGTCTCATCCGCGAGGACAGGCGCTATGAAGCTCCTTCGACACTGCAAGAGATCAAGGCCGGGGACGTGCTTATCGTCGAGACCAACCCCGAGGACCTTGATGAGCTGATCGCGGCGACGGGCTTCGAGATCGCCGGCAGTGACGGATCGGCCGGAAATGCGGATAGCGGCGAGGAGATCGTTACGACCGAGGCGGTCGTGTCACCCAGCTCCGAGCTGGAAGGGCGAACACCCGCCGAGATCGACATGCTGTCCAGGTACGGGATCAACCTGCTGGCCATCTCCCGGCAGGGCGAGCGCATTCAGGAACGGCTGGGGAACATGCGCCTGGCTGTGGGAGACGTGCTTTTGATCCAGGGCCGATTCGATGCCGTCATGGAAGGGCTGCGTCGTATGGGCGGCTTGCCGCTCGTCGAGCGCGACCTGCGCCTGGGCCGTGCCCGCCCAAAACCGCCCCTGGTGGTCGGCATTTTTTTGCTGGCCATCGTGCTCACCGCGACCGGAGTGCTCTCGATTCAGGTCGCATTCGTAGGAGCCGCCCTGCTTTTGGCCGTCTCCGGTTCCTTAACTCTGCGCGAGGCGTACCAGAGCATCAACTGGCCGGTGATCGTCCTGCTCGGCGCCATGATACCCATAGAGCAGGCACTGGTGAGCACAGGCGGCTCGGAGACGATAGCAGACGCCCTCAATTTCGCCAAAGGAGACATGTCGCAGGCACTCACGCTGCTGATTGTACTGGGGGTGACCATGGTGCTCTCCGGGATCGTCAACAACACCGCCGCGGCCGTGATCATGGCGCCCATAGCGATCGACATGGCCGGGGGGTTGGGAGTGAGCGCTGACCCGTTCCTGATGGCGGTGGCGGTGGGGGCGTCGGCGGCGTTCCTGACGCCGATAGGCCACCAGTCCAATACGTTGGTGATGGGCCCGGGCGGATACCGCTTCACTGACTACTGGAGGATGGGACTGCCGCTGTCGATCGTGGTGGCCGTGGTGGCCGTGCCGGTAATTATGGCCGTCTGGCCGCCCTAATAGGTTCGGCGGACCGAGGCGCCCCGGGCCAGCGAATGGGCCGAGACGAGCCTAGCGAAGCCATAGCGAAAGGAGGGCTTGGCGATGGGTTCCGTCGTCATGATGACCGCGTCTTCGCGGTTGTCTGAGTAGTAGGCCTTGCGCAGGCCCCGCTCCGTGAAGCCGTACTTGCGGTAAAGGTTGCGGGCAATGAAGTTCGACTCGCGCACCTCCAGCGTCACGATACGGGAGCCCCGGTCTTGTGCGTGTTCGACGGCGCCGATGAGAAGTAGCTCTCCCAACCCCAGTCCGCGGTATGTGGCCGATACCCCAAGGTTGACGATGTGGGCCTCGTCCGCCATGTACCAGACTCCGATGAACCCCCCCACCTTGCTGGTCTCTGCCCTCGGGCGCCAGACGGCTGGGGCCGCACCGGAGATGGGCCGCTTGATCAGGGCCTCGCGCCCGGCTTCGCCATCCCCGTCGCCACAAGGCTCCACCACCAGGTAGCTGGCAAGCCGGTTCTTCAATTCGCGGCCGAATGACGTGGGCGGGAACAGGGTGGGGAAGGCCTCCTGCTCGACGCGCGCGCAGCGGTGTAGGTCCAATTCCGTCATCGGTCGAACCAGGAAGGGCATTGTGCGCTGTCGCTGGTCTATGGCCACGCACCGAGTTTAGCATCGACCCGTGCGCTCCGTATCACCAGCTAGGGTGAGTTCCGATGTGGATTTACTCGTCTTGATCGGAGTTGAGGAATCCGAATACTTAGGAACCCCGGGAAACAATCCCGGAATCTTCGGGTCGCCTTTGACGCCCTATCCTGAACGGGACATAGGGTGAGTCTTCCAGAAGTCGGAACAATCGGGAGCTAACCTCTGGTTGCATGCGCACGTTCCTTATAATTGATCCGTGTTGGGTTTAACGGGGAGGTCACCAACGATGAGCGACGAGCGGTCGCCCACCAAAGAGCAGTTGGAAGCGCTGGTCGTAAGTGCACAGGGCGGGGATACGGCCGCGTTCGAGGCGCTCTACGACCACTTCTACGATCGCATCTACCGCTACGTCTCCTTCAAAGCCGGGGACGCCTCCGCAGCCGAGGACATCACCGAGGAAGTCTTCCTCCGTATGCTCAGGTCCATCGGCACCTACAAGCACCGCGGGCACCCGTTCTCCTCGTGGCTCTTCCGCGTCGCACACAACCTAGTCGCGGACCATTTCCGAAAGCGCGGTCGCGACAAGAGCGTGCCGCTCGACAAGGTCGTGGCGGTGGTGGGCGAGTCGAGTGTCGATCTCGACGACTACGTACAGACCAAGCTGGCCATGAGGGAGGTCAACCGGGCAATGGAGGACCTGACCGACCTCCAACGCCAGATCATCTCCCTGCGGTTCGCTGGCGGGTTGTCGGTGAACGAGACGGCAAAGGCCGTCGGCCGCAACGAGAACGCGGTCAAGGCCCTTCAGCACGCTGGCATCAAGAAGCTGCGTAAGATTCTGACGCCGGGTGGCGCCCCTTCTCGGCAGCCGATCTAGGGTAGTCGCCGTGGCGCCATTGGAGATCGACAAGGAGCTCGACGAGATATTCGATGCTTGCCTCGACCGCATGGCCGAGGGTCGGAGCATCGAAGAGTGCCTCGGCGACTATCCAGAGCACCGCGAGCGCCTGCAGGCCCTGTTGGAGGCCGCAGACACGGCCCTTTCATCCGCCACCTTCGTAACGCCCGGGACTAGTGCGAAAGCGCGCGGAAGGGCCCGGCTGCGCCAGCAGCTCGAAGCCGGCCTCCCGGCCCCATCGGGGAAGCGGCGACTGTGGCGACGCATATCCGTTCCGGACCTAGTCACCGTGCCCTTGGCGGCCGTTCTGGGATTCATGCTGGTCGTTCTGGCCGTTGGGAGCATTGCCGCGGTGGCGACAGACGACTCGGTGCCGGGCGACAGCCTGTACTGGGTAAAGCGCACCAGAGAGAACGTCATGCTCACGTTCTCTCGCTCCGACACCGGTAAGGCGGAGGCGCATGCCGAACTGGCGGGCGTGAGGGCCGAGGAGATGCGCAAACTCATCGAGCAAGGCCGCATAGCCGCCGCTGAGCAGCATCTGGACGCCGTGCGAGAACACCTGAGGGCGTCGGCGCAGCACGCGGGGATCGTTATTACCCTGAACCACATCGAGATGCCGTCCACGCGCATTTCGATCGAGCGGTCGACGGAGCTTGGCACACTAGTCGTCACTTTGGAAAGGGACGGCGACCTGCTGAGGATCAAACCGGTCAGCGTAGACGGCCCCGGCCTGGAGGACAGGCAACAGCGTATCGACCGTATCAGGTGGGAGTTCGAGCTATCCTACCGGGTGCTCGTCGCCGCGCTGTACCCGGACTCCGCAGCCGATCCACTGTGGCATACCGAGAGCATCGGCACACAGGCCTTCGACCGGTAACCTTCGCGTCACCGAGCCGTTAGTCGATGGTCTGGATAAGGCCGATTGTGGCCGGAGTCACTCGCTTTACGATCATCACGCTGCCGGACGGGGGCTTGAGCGCGACTGAGAATATCTCGTCGGTGGTGAGCGGGATGGCGTCGGCCAGCCCGGTCATGAATATGGTGATCTCAGCCCGCTCATAGATCTCGATCAGATTGTCCCCGTTGTTGTCGCCGAGGTAGCTGAGGGACCAGTAATGGTTGTGGACCAACTGATTGCGGTCGTAGTAGTTCACCGTCTCCGCCCCAGGCTGGTGGATGCCTCGTTCAGCCCGGCGTAGACTGTCTCCTTGCCCAGGCCAGTCGAAAACAAGCCCGTGGACAGGATCGTAAAGGTGAACACCGAGGCCACCACCACGAAGACGACGAGGATAATCGTGGTCTCCAGCCCGGTAACGCCCAACTGGTCCCCTGTCAGTCTGCGTAAGAGGACGAGCTTTAATGTAGCGCTCAGCCTATGTAGGCACGGCTCGTCCTCACGTGCGAGCACGCTTCTACCTGCTGAGACCATACTCGCGATTGGATGGGACGATCGCGGTCATTTCGCCCGTGACACCGCCCAACCGTGGTGGATGTCCGCCCGCAGATTGTTACTCATTGGTTACTTACCGGACGGTTGTAGAATCAAATAGTCCCCTATGAACGTAGCCCTCAGAATCACCCGCGCCATGCTGCGTTACCGTCTCCTCGCCGCTGCTGTTTACACCGCTACCCTCGCCGCCACCGCCGCGCAGTTGATGTTGCCGAGGTTCCTGGGAGACGCCGTCGATCGGATATCGGAGGCCGTCGCCGGAAACGGACTGGAGGAAGGGGCCGTTTTCACCATCGCGATCTGGCTGGTGGTGCTGAGCGTGCTGCGCGGGCTGTTCTCATACGGACAAACGTATTTGGGCGAGTCGGTGTCACAGCGCGTTGCTTACGACCTGCGCAACGCCTTCTACAACCGGGTGCAGAATCAGAGCTTCGCCTTCCACGACCGTCACCACACCGGCAACCTAATGTCCAGGGCGGTCACGGATGTGGAGAACGTACGCTTCTTCATCTTCATGGGCCTGCTCAGAGCGCCCTTCTTCCTCATCCAATTCGTGGCCGTGGCAGCCATTTTACTGGTGATCGACTGGCGGCTCGGCCTGCTGAGCGTGCTGCTCATGCCGATCGTGCTTTCGCTCTCGGTCGGCATGCGGGTGAGGATGAGAGCGCTGTGGCAGCGCATACAAGAGGGGATGGCTGACCTCAGTATGGTTCTGCAGGAAAACCTGACGGGAGTGCGGGTGATCCGTGCGTTCGGCGCCGAGAGGCACGAAGAGGCCAAGTTCGACGCGGTCAACACTCAGGTCGCTGAAGACAACGTCAAGGCCACCGCACTGAGAACACAGTCCATAGCAATCACCGTATTCGGGTTCATGATTTCTATGGTCGCGATAATCGGTTACGGAGGGTTCCTCGTCGTAAGGGGCGAAATGACACCGGGCGAACTGGCCCAGTTCATCTTCTTCATGCAGATCCTGATGATGCCCGTCCGCATGGTCGGCTGGGTCATCAACACCGTCGCCCGTGGTCTCGCGGCCGGCCAACGCATGTACGAGATACTCGACGCCCCCTCCGCCGTAGCCGAGAGGCCTGGTGCTTCGGAGCTGGGCCGAGCCAAGGGCGAGGTTCGCTTCGAGGACGTCAGCTTCGGCTACGAGGGCAGCTCGCCCGCGCTGAGCGGCATCGAACTTGACGTTCAGCCTGGGCAGATAGTGGCGTTGATGGGAGCCCCGGGCTCGGGCAAGAGCACCCTGGTGAGCCTGATCCCCCGCTTCTACGACGTGGACTCTGGCCGCATCACGGTGGATGGTACCGACATAAGGGACGTGACCCTGAAATCTCTTCGTCGTAACATCGGCATTGTGCAGCAGGACATCTTCCTGTTCTCCGCCTCCCTTGGAGAGAACATCGCCTACGGGCGCATGGACGCCAGCGTGGCTGAGCTTGGGAGGGCGGCCGAGCTCGCTAGGCTGGGAGAATTCGTGGACGGGCTTGACGCTGGCTTGGCTACACCCGTCGCCGAGAGAGGTGCGTCGCTGTCCGGCGGCCAGCGTCAGAGAGTGGCGATTGCCCGCACGTTGCTGCTCGATCCTCCGCTGCTGATACTCGACGACTCCACGTCCAGTGTGGACACCGAGACTGAGGACCAGTTGCAGCGGGCGCTGGAAACCGTTATGGAGGGCAGGACCACTTTCGTGATCGCCCACCGCCTGAGCACGGTCCATCGTGCCGACCTGATCGTCGTGTTGGACGAGGGTCGCATAGTCGAGCGCGGCACTCACAGCGAACTGCTGGCCGCCGACGGCGCGTACAGGCGCATCTACGACATGCAGCTGCGCCCCGGTGAAGCGATGGTCGAGCAGGCTGAGCCCTCTCGACGCCCCACGCTGGGAGGTGCGCAGGCATGATGTCTGGGTGGATGCTGGGCGGCTCGACCGGCGCCCAGCGCGACGAGGAGGTATTCGGCACCATCTACGACCCACGCGTCGTGGCTCGCATGGTGGCCTACATAAAGCCGTTCCGAAGACAGTTGATCATCGCGGTTCTGTCCATGCTCGCATTCACCGCCTCGATGACGGCGGTGCCCTGGATCATCAAAATCGCCATCGACGACTTCATAGCCGAGGGGAACCTAGGCGGCCTGTGGTGGGTGGTGGGCGTGTTTGTGGGTATCGCCGTGGTCAACTGGGCGGCTAACTACACCCAGCAGATCGCGATGGAACGGGTCGGCCAAGGCCTACTCTACGGCCTGCGGCGGGACATGTTCGCCCACCTGCAAAGGCAGTCGGTCTCGTTCTTCGACCGCACCGAGACGGGTCGCTTGATTTCGCGAGTCATCGGTGACGTAGGCCAGATGCAAGAGATGACGTCCATTGTGGTGATGACCCTCGCCGACCTCGTGGGCTTGGTGTTTATTGTGGGAGCGGTACTGGCACTGGACGTTAGACTCGGCCTCATATCCATGGCGACCTTACCCGCGCTTGCCCTCGTCGTTATCGTCTGGCAACCATTCGCCAAGCGCGAGTTCCTCAAGGTCCGTCGCGCCATCTCCATAGTCAACGCCGATCTCAACGAGAACATATCCGGCGTGCGGGTGGTGCAGGCGATGAACCGGCAGGCGACCAATCTAAGCCGGTTCGAGGGCAAGAACCGTGACCACTTGGAGGCCAACATGGTCGCCAGCAAGTGGTCGGCGGGACTCTTGCCGTCCGTGGACATACTTACCGGGGTGGCCATGGGGCTGATCGTCTTTTTCGGCGGCAGGATGGTCTCCGACGGGGGGATCGAAGTGGGGGCGCTGATCGCCTACGTGCTTTACATCCAGCGCTTTTTCGACCCCGTGCGCAACCTGACCATGCAGTACACACAGCTGCAGCGGGCGATGACCTCCGGGGCCCGTATCTTCGACCTGCTGGATGCCGAACCGGAGCTGGCCGACGCGCCGGGAGCTCTCGTGCTTCCGCCTATCGAAGGCCGTGTCGAGTTCAAGAAGGTCGGCTTTTCATACCAACCCGGCGTCGATGTTCTGACCGATGTCAGCTTCATCGCCGAGCCCGGCGAGACCATCGCCATCGCCGGACCGTCCGGCGCGGGCAAGACCACGATGGTCTCGCTGCTCTCGCGCTTCGCCGACGTCGAGAGAGGACGAGGCGGCATCGAGATCGACGGCCATGACGTGAGGGACGTCACCCGCGCCTCCCTAGTTACCCAGATGAGCATGGTGTTGCAGGAGCCCTTCCTGTTTTCCGGCACCGTGGGAGACAACATCAAGTTCAACCACCAGGACGTTTCCGACGACCAGATGGTCGAGGCGGCGCGTGCGGTCGGTGCACACGAGTTCATATCCGCGTTGTCGCAGGGATATGACACGGAAGTTGCCGAGATGGGCATTACCCTGAGCCTGGGGCAGCGCCAGCTTGTCAGCTTTGCCCGTGCCGTAGTGGCCGACCCCCGCATCCTGATACTGGACGAGGCGACCGCCTCTGTGGACAGCGAGACCGAGGCTCAGATCCAGTGTGCACTCGGAGTGGTGCTCGAGGGAAGGACGGCGATCGTGATCGCTCACCGCCTGAGCACCGTCAGGGATGCCGACCGGATTATCGTCATGGACGGCGGCAGGCTTGTGGAGGATGGCGACCACGAGAGTCTGGTCGCCGCCAACGGCCTGTACGCTCACCTTTACGAGGTGAATCGACTGCTTCCAGCGTAGCGTCAGGAGCCGTTTGGAGCGCCCTCTCCAGTGCTATAATCCCGGCCACGAACGCGAGGAGAGCAAATATGTCCACCATTACCGAACGCTTTGTTGAGCTCCACCCAACGTCCGCTTCCCTGGCCGAGCGGGGTCGCCGCCTGTTTTCGGACGGCGTTACCCACGACATCCGTCGATTCGACCCGTTCACCATGTACATGGACCACGGCTCCGGCCCGCGCAAGTGGGACGTGGACGGCAACGAGTACATCGACTACCGTACCGGCCACGGCTCCATGATCCTGGGTCAAGCCAATCCCAAAATCGTGGCGGCCGTGTCAGAAGCCATTTCCAAGGGCACCCACCTATCGGCCTCCTCCGAGATGGAGGTCAAGTGGGGCGAACTGGTTGCCGAGCTGGTGCCCTCGGCCGAGAAGATGCGCTTCCATAGCTCCGGCACCGAGGCCGTGATGATGGCCTTCCGCATGGCCCGGACCTTCACGGGCAAAGAGAAGATCATCAAGTTCCAGAACGCCTTCCACGGTTGGGCGGACAACCCCTATGTGGGCACCGACACCGACCTTGGCAACAATGGAATCCCCCAGGGCGTGCGGGAAACCATGATCATGATCGACTACAATCTCGACCAGGTCGAAGACGCCCTCAAGACGCACGATGACGTCGCCGCGCTGATCTACCAGGGCAACGTCATCGTCCGGCCGGAGTTCATTGGGGCCCTGCGTGCGCTGACGACCCGTTACGGTGTCCTGTTCATCATGGACGAGGTCGTCTCCGGGTTCCGCTGGTCGCTGGGCGGCAACCAGGGGCGAAACAACGTAACCCCCGACCTGACGACCATGGCTAAGATACTGGCCGGTGGGCTTCCCGGTGGTGCTGTGGCCGGTCGCGCCGATGTCGTCGACACCATCGGCAAGGGCAAGATCGCCCACCCCGGCACCTTCAACGCCAACCCACTGTCGGCGACTGCCGGCATGACCGCGCTCCAGATCGTGCGTGACGAGCCCATAATCGAGACGGCCGATGCCCGGGCCGAGCGCCTCAAGGCCGGGTTGAACGAAGTGTTGACGAGAGTCGAAGTGCCCGGTTATGCATACGGCGTGTCCTCGATTGTCAACACCAAGCTCGGCGTCGACCAGTCCTTCGACCCGGAGTTCGGAGGTATCGATGAAGCATCCGGCACGCCCTTCTCCGGTGCGGTGCACTCGATCCTCAACCAGGGCATGATCAATAACGGTGTCTACTGTTCCGTCGGCAGTTTCATCCTATCTGCCACTCACACTGAGGAAGATGTCGACCGCACGATCGACGCCTTCGAGACGACCCTGAGACAGGCCCGCGAAGAGGGCTTGATCTAACCGGCGTGACCGTCTCCTTCCACAACCTGAATCCGGTCTCTTTCCTGGACCGCAGCGCCATGGTATATCCGAATAAAACTGCCGTGGTGTACAAGGACGTCCAGTTCACCTACGCTGAATTCGACGATCGGGTAAACCGGCTGGCGGGTGCCCTGAAGGTCGCCGGTGTGAGCAAGGGCGATAGGGTCGGGTTCTTGTGCCCCAACATACCGGCCATGCTAGAGGGCCATTATGGACCTATGCGCCTGGGCGCTGTGCTCGTGGCCATCAACTTCCGCCTCTCGGCCCGCGAGATCGCCTATATCCTCAACCACTCCGGCGCCAAGGTTCTGGTCTTCGACTCTGAATTCGCCCCACAGGTGCGGGATATGAAAGACGACCTGGAGGCGGTCACGACCTTCGTCCAGGTGGTGGATGAGGCGCCGCGTGCACTGGACATCCCGGGCCCGGACTATGAGTCGTTCCTCGCAGACGCACCCCCCGGTATTCATTACGACGAGCTGGACTCGGAGCTGGACACGGTTGCGATTAACTACACCTCCGGCACGACCGGTCTCCCGAAAGGGGTCGAGTACCACGCCCGCGGCGCCTACCTCAACGGCCTCGGTGAAACACTCGAGATGGGCCTGAACTGGCGGAGCGTATACCTGTGGACCTTGCCGATGTTCCACTGCAATGGCTGGTGTTATACGTGGGGAGTCACGGCCGTGGGAGGGACGCACGTCTGCCTGCGTCGGGTGGACCCGGAGACCATATTCCGCCTGGTGCGGGACGAGGGCGTCACGCACATGTGCGGCGCACCCACGGTGCTTACCGGCATGTACGCGTCACCGACTGCCGAGGACCAGGACCTTTCGGGCCTGACGATTATGACCGGCGGGGCGCCGCCGGCCCCCCAGGTCATCCGCACGATCGAGGGCATGGGGGCCTTCATCCACCACATCTACGGTCTGACCGAGACCTACGGCCCTCACACCATCTACGCCATCCAGCCCGGCTGGGAGGCGCTGCCGGTGGCCGAGCGAGCCCGGCTCAAAGCGCGCCAGGGAGTGCCGTTCATCGTCGCCCAGACGGGCCTGCGCGTGGTCGACGAGAACATGGCCGACGTGCCTCGTGACGGCGCGACCATGGGTGAGGTGGTCATGCAGGGGAACAACGTCGCCACCGGCTACTACGAAAACCCCGATGCCACGGCCGAGTCCTTCAGGGGTGGCTGGTTCCACTCCGGCGACCTGGCCGTGTGGCACCCGGACGGTTACATAGAGCTACAGGATCGGGCCAAGGACATCATCATCTCCGGTGGCGAGAACATCTCCAGTCAGGAGGTGGAAAAAGTCATCATGGAGCATCCCAGCGTCCTGGAGGTCTGCGTGGTGGGCGTCCCGGACGAGCAGTGGGGAGAGGCACCAAAGGCATTTGTGGTACTCCGGTCTGGCGCTGAGTTGGACGAGACGGAGTTGATCGAGTTTTGTCGGGAGCGTATCGCCCACTTCAAGGCCCCGAAGCACGTGGAGTTCGGGGACCTGCCCAAGACCGCCACCGGCAAGATTCAGAAGTACGTGTTGCGCGAGCGCGAGTGGCAGGGCGTCACCAAGCGAATTAACTAGGCCGCTCGCATGCCTCGATCGGGGTCGTTAGGGAGACGGTATCCCCTACTTGAAAAAGCCCTTGATGCGGTCGGTGAGCGACCGGCTGCCCCCTCGGACACTCTTGTCCCAGGCCACCTGCGCCGACCCGGACCGCTTCAGGTCCTTAACCCGCTTGCGCATGAGTTCCAGGACCTGGTTCTCTTCCCCGGGGTCGAGCCAGAAGCCGTGCTCGTCGGGGCATAAGTCGATGGGCAGGTTGTAAGCTCGGTAGTTGAATGTCGTCATCTGCCTGCCACACTTGACGCAGTCGATGTCGCTTTCCCGCTGGGCGTACATGCGGGTGCCCTTGCGGTGGCCGCTGCCAAAGGCCTGGTCTTCCAGTTCGTCAAGCTCGTGATGGTCGAGCCACCTACCCTTGCAGGCCGGGCACTCATCTACTTCAATGCCCTTGTAGTTCTTGACCTCAAGGGCGGCGTTGTCTCGGGGACAGTTCATGGGACTCCTCGTCGCCTGAATCTACGTTAGCACGAGCGGTCCGGATGGGGCCCGGTTCTGGCGGCTAGACGCCGCGGGTCTCTATCGCCTCGGCGACCTTGCTAACCGCCAGAAGCATCGCTCCCGAACGCATGTCGGTGGCGTGCTTTTGGGAGATCTCCCGGACCTCCTCGAAGGACCGGGTGAGGATCCGCTCCATCCTGGTGTTGACCTCTTGCAACTCCCAGGCGTAGCCTTGGAGGTTCTGCAACCACTCGAAGTAGGACACGACGACGCCGCCTGCGTTGGCCAGGATGTCCGGCACCACTAGGATGCCCCTGTCCTTGAGTATGGGCTCGGCCTCGTGGGTCGTCGGGCCGTTGGCCCCCTCGACCAGGACCCTGGCCTTGATCGAGTCGGCGTTGCCCTCGTTGATCTGCCCCTCGAGTGCGGCAGGCACTAGGATGTCCAAGTCCAGGCCGGGAATGTCGTCCGGCGACAGGAAGTCGGCGTATGGGTAGTCCTTGAAGGAGCGGTTCTGTTGCTTGTATTCAAGTAGGCCGTCGGCGTCCATGCCGTTTGCCGAGTAGACGGCGCTGGTGCTGTCCGAGACGGCCACCAACCTCGCCCCCTCCTTGGCCAGCAGGTGCGCGGCCCAGTACCCGACGTTGCCGTACCCAATCACCCCGACACGAGCGTCGTCGAGCGCCATGCTCATGTGGCTGGCCGCCTGTTTGGACGCCACCAGCACACCTCGGCCCGTCGCCTCGGTACGGCCCAGCGAGCCGCCCAGATGGACCGGCTTGCCCGTAACCGTGGCGTAGCTGGGCGCCCCACGGCCCGGGCTGAGAGCGTCCATGAACCAGGCCATTGTCTGCGGGGTGGTGTTGACGTCGGGGGCCGGGATGTCCTGATCGGACCCGATTATCGGAGCGATCTCCCTGGCGTAGGAGCGGGTCAGCCTTTCCAGTTCCCCCTGCGACATCTGCTTTGGGTTGCAGGCGACACCTCCTTTGGCCCCTCCGTATGGGATGCCGGTGATCGCGCCTTTCCAGGTCATCCACATGGCCAGAGCGCGAACCTCGTCCAGGGACACGTCCGGGTGGTATCTGAAGCCGCCCTTGGCCGGCCCCCTAGCCAGGCTGTGCTGGACGCGGTGGCCGGTGAATATCTCCATGCTGCCATCGTCCATTCTGACCGGGAGGCTGACGGTCAATTCCCGTCTCGGCTGCCGCAGCCGCGCGTGCACCCCGGGATCGATGCCCAGCCGCTCGGCGGCGTCGTCAAGCTGGTGAACGGCACGTCTGTAGACGGACTCGTGCTCGGAAGCCTGTTCCACTATCGTCTCGATCCTAGGTTTCGTGGCCATTTCTACCTCGGGTAGGATTGTGCTGCACTTTAGCTAATCTGATGCGGTCCGACGTCAAACCGAACCATGCTCATGAACCCAGACGTTGGATGATAGTGCTGATCGTGCTGTCGCCCAGTCCCGGAGCCTGAGACTCGGCAAAGACCTTCAGGTCGGACAGCGCCTGCGCCCGGTTACCCAGCTTGAAGTGGACCAGACCCCTGTCCCGGCGCTCTTCCGGCGAAATTGGGTGCATCGCCACCAGCATGTCCATGACGCTGACGGCGCGGCCGAAGTCCTGGAACCGCAGGTGAATGCCTTTGAGGTTCCGCAGCATTCGGGTCACGAAGTCCCTATTGGTGACGGGAGTCAGGTAGGAGTCGTCCCAGGCGACCTCGCCACCAGTGGGGCTATTCATAGGCGCGTCGGCCATCATGCGGGCGAAGAGCGCCTTTGCCTCCTCCCGTGAAATCAGGGTGCCGCTGTGGAACGGGTCGATGTAGTGGTCGTCGATGCCGCTGTGGCCGACGAGGAAATGCCCCGGCATGCCGATGCCCACCAGCGGCACCTCGGCACGCCGGCCGACCTCGATGTAGATCAGTGAGAGGCTGATGGGGATGCCTGTGTGGCGGTCGAGTACGTCGTTGATGTAGCTGTTGCGAGCGTCGTAATAGTTGTCGTGGTTGCCGGAGAAGCGCAGGTCGTCGGCCAGCCATCGGCTGATAACGTTCATCCTGTGTAGTGCCCCTTCGTCGCCGTCCTCCTCGATGCGCTGACGGACCACCGCCGCCATGCCGTCCAGCGCTTCCAGTTCGGACTCCCCTTCGAGATCCGGGTACTCCGACTGGGCGATGAAGAGGGCGGCGACCGCCAGGTCGATGTCCTCGTCCGGCATGTGTCCAAGCCGCTCGAAGTCGGCGGTCCAGGCCGGTTCTCTGGTTACGCGGTCCAACTTCAGTCGTCTCTCAGTCGTCCGTCGATTTGGCCATGGGGCAAGAGGTCAGATGCCGAGGCAGTCGGCAAACCCCTCCCTGTACGTGGGGAAGCGGTACCCGCCGTCCAGGAGCCCTGCTGTGTACCTGCTGACGACCCGGCGGCCGACCGGCTGAGCTGTGCGCCATTCGCCGGGCACCGTGAAGCCCAGTACGGTTTCGAGGTGTCCGAACGTCTCACGGTTGGAGGAAGACCGTTCGTCCACGGCATTCACCGTGGCTGTGCCTATGTCGGCGCCGGCGGCGCCGAAGGCCAGTATCAGCCTGCAAAGGTCGTGGACGTGTATCCGCGTCACCATTCGGTTTCCGGAACCGGCTCTGGAGAAGTCGCCGTCGCGAAAGCGCGTCGCGACGCACCTGCCCGGGCCGTAGATGCCTCCGCACCTGAGTATTCGCGCCTCAGCGTAAGTAGAGATGATGGCTTGTTCAAGCACTAGACGGTCCTTGGCGCGATCAGAATTTGGACCGGTGGGTGTGTCCTCGTCTTGAGTCGGCAGGCCGTCTTCGCACTCGGCGGTGAAATTGGAAGGGTAGACTGATGTCGTCGAAAGGTGCAGAAACACGGGCCGATCGGGGCCGTCCATCAACGGCGCCAGAGCAGAGCGGTAGGGAAGTCGGATCTTCCCGTCTCGCTTCACCGTCGGCACCGTGTCGAGCACCAGGTCGATCGTGACGTCGGCTGCCACGGTGCCCCCGGCCGGCTGGAAGACACGAAGGCCCCCGGTAATTAGCCGCTCCGGGTTGCGGGTCAGGAACGTCACGTCCACCTCGTGAAAGTTGTGAGCGAGGTAAGTGCTAGTATAGCCGCCACCCAGGCACAGGACTCTCATACGCCGCTTTGGCATGCGTCGCTGAGTCCGAGCACCCGCATCGCGTTTTCCTTCAGGAGCAGCGGCATCACGCCTTCCCGCATCTCGATCGAGCGCGAAAGGTCTTCGAGCCACCTGTCGGGGATGAGGTGCGGGTAGTCCGAGCCAAACATCGCCTTTTCCCTGAGACGGGTATTGGCCTCTCGCATGAGCCCTTCCGGGATGTAAGGGGGAAGCCAGCCCGACAGGTCGATGAAGACGTTCGGCTTGTGTAGAGCCACGGCGATCTGGTGCTCGACCCACGGCCATGCCGGGTGTGCCAGGACGATGTTCAGGCCGGGAAAGCTTGCCGCCACCTCGTCCGCCCAGGGGATGGGGCAGGCCTGCTCCAGGGTCATACCCGCGCCGCCGGGCATACCGGCTCCTGACGCGGCGAATCCAGAGTGGAAGACTACCGGCACACCGTGTGCGACGCAGGTCTCGTAGAG
Source organism: uncultured Dehalococcoidia bacterium (assembly GCA_964637315.1). Lineage (GTDB taxonomy): Bacteria > Chloroflexota > Dehalococcoidia > Lucifugimonadales > UBA2962 > CAUZIR01. The sequence goes on from CAZWTT010000001.1 coordinate 26,443, forward strand.
GGGGTAGAAGCGACGCTCATTTGGAAAGAAGTTCTGCTGCACCGGGTGGAGCTTCAATCCTGACAACCGCAACTCGCCCAGCGCCCGCTCCAATTCGGTCACGGCGTCGTCGCCTTTGTGCGGGTCGACCGAAGCGAAGCCAACGAACCTGCTCGGGTATGCGGCGACGATTCCTGCAACGTAATCATTGCCATCTAGAGCTTCGCCGGTCGTCGTCTCAGAGTCGATCGTCAGCAGCACTCCGACCATGTCCAACTCCTCAATAGCGGGCGGCCATGGCCTCGACCGTCTCCGGGGGCCCGTCTATCTTGAAGAACCGTCGGAGACTGTCGTCTATCTCCGACCCTGGTAAATCCGGCCGTTGGGGCGGGTGGACGTGCATGTCGATGGCCCGCATGGATACATTGTCCCACTCTTCGCCAGCCGCAGTGTGGCTTGTCAGGGCTTCTTCGCACAAGCGCTCATCGCTTTGGTAATTCGCGGGGCTTACTGGCTTCGTTGACACGCGAAATCGGCGACGGTACGCTCCTCGACGAACCCCTGAGCCCGGGTTTCATGAGGAGATTTCAATGACCGCCTACGCGCGCTACAAAGACCAACTCGACACCGAGATGGCCAACATCCGCCAGTCCGGCCTGTTCAAAGAGGAGAAGGTCATCACCTCCGCTCAGAGCCCGGACGTTCACACGGTCCGGGGCGACCTGGTCAATTTCTGCGCCAACAACTACCTCGGTTTGGCCCACTCGCCCGAGGTGGAGGAAGGGGCCATGGCGGCCATGCGCTCGCACGGATTCGGCATGGCGTCCGTCCGTTTCATCTGCGGTACCCAGGACATCCATCTGGAGCTTGAAAGTGAGATCACCCGCTTCATGGGCACCGAGGACACCATCCTCTACACTTCCTGTTTCGACGCCAACGCGGGGTTATTCGAGACACTCTTGGGCCCCGAAGACGCCATCATCTCCGACGCTCTCAACCACGCTTCCATCATCGACGGGGTGCGCCTGTGCAAGGCGACGCGCAAGGTCTACCGGCACTCGGATGTGGCTGATCTCGAAGAGAAATTGAAGGAGACGGCCGACTCCCGCTTTCGCATGATCGCTACCGACGGTGTCTTCTCCATGCAGGGTGACCTAGCGCTTCTGTCCGAGATATGCGACCTGGCAGAGCGCTACGATGCCATGGTCATGGTCGACGACTCCCACGCCACCGGCTTCATCGGCCCGAACGGCCGTGGCACCGCCGAGGAGATGGAGGTGATGGACCGCATCGACGTCACCACCTCCACCATGGGCAAGACCATCGGTGGGGCGTCAGGGGGTTTCACGACGGGACGGCGAGAGATCGTGGAGTTTCTGCGGCAGCGCTCGCGGCCCTACTTGTTCTCCAACTCTTTGCCGCCGGCGATCGTGGGCGGGGCGACCAAGGCGCTGCAGATCCTGCAGGAGCGGCCGGAACTGCGCGAGAAACTGCACGAGAATACGCGCTACTTCCGGTCCGAGATCGTGAAGCTGGGCTTCGACGTGATCCCCGGACCGCACCCCATCGTGCCGGTGATGATCGGCGACGAGATAAAGAACGTGGCCCTGGCGAAGGCGGTGAACGAACGTGGCATCTTCTGTGTCGGGTTCTCCTTCCCGGTCGTGCCCAGGGGCGAGGCTCGCATCAGACTGCAAATGTCTGCGGCGCATACAAGGGATCAGATGGATCGGGCGCTCGCGGCCTTCGAGGAGGCCGGCAAAGAGCAGGGGATCATCTGAACGGCGTCACCCAGACCGACTGAGAAATCTTTACGGCCAATTGCGACCCGAGGAGCTGGCGAAATGAATATTGACCCCAATGAGTTGGGCGGCCGCGTCGCCATCGTCACCGGCGCAGGCCAGGGCATGGGCCGCGAGGTGGCTGGGAGACTGGCGGCGGCGGGTGCGTCGGTCGTGGTCAACGACGTGCGGCAGGAAGCGGTCGAGGCGGTGGCTGAGGAGCTCCGATCTGCAGGGAGCCAAGCAGTTGGTGTAGCCGGGGACGTGACGGTGAAGGCCGACGTCGAGCGGGTGGCGAACGCCGCGCTGGACCGCTTTGGAAAGATAAACGTGCTGGTGAACAACGCAGGCGTGCTGCGGCCGACTAGGGTCATCGACATTCCTGAAGACGAGTGGGACTGGGTGGTGGCGGTCAATCTCAAGGGCACCTTCCTGTGCTCGCAGGCCGTGCTCCCAGCCATGCGCGAGGAGGGTTGGGGCCGAATCGTCAACTTCTCCTCCACCGCGGGCAAGAATATCTCCACCGTCGGGGGCGCCCACTACACTTCTGCCAAGGCCGGTATACTCGGGTTCACTCGTCACTTGGCGAAGGAGGAAGCCGGCTACGGCATCACCGTGAACGCCGTCTGCCCCGGCCTGATCGACACCGAGATGGTGCGCACCACCATCGACGACGCCCGCACAGAGACCTACGCCAACTCGTTCCCAATACAGAGACTTGGCGAACCGGGAGAGGTGGCGGAGTTGGTGGCGTTCCTAGCATCCGACAGGGCCGCCTACATCACCGGCGCCTCTCTCGACATCAACGGCGGCGACCTCATGATCTGAGTCTTTGACTCCTTAGGACCGACCCGCACGGGCTCTTGGCCCGCCAAAGTGGCCATGGATCGGTTGGAGATTGAACCCCGGATGGCCGAGCCGTGCTAATATGCCGCCAATTCGGCGAGGAGGGCCAAATGAACGCTGCTGAGATTCGAGACCTTTTCCCCATAACCAAAAAGCGCGCTTACATGTTCAGCGGAGGCATTGCGCCGGTGTCCACTAGGCACGAGACAGCGATGCAGGCGCATATGGACTGGCTCCGTAACGACCCGGACGACATGTACGCTAACGGACTGGACGCGGACGCGTCCGACTGTAGGCGCATGTTCGCAGAGTTGATGGGCTGCGACGAGGGCGAGGTGGCCATCGTCAGCTCCACCGGCGAGGGTTCATCTATCTCGATCGACGTCATCCCGCCGAGGCCCGGCGCCAACGTCGTCTTGGACGATTTCTCCTACCCCTCGTCGGTCTTCCCCTGGCACCTGCCCCCGCACGAGGACGTGACCAAGCGCTTCGTACACGCGCGGGATGGCATCATGCACCTGGAGGATTTCGAGGCCGCCATCGACGAAAATACGCTGGCCGTCTGCATCTCGCACGTAACGCCCATCGAAGGCTTTCGGCAGGATATCGGCGCGCTCGCGAAGATCGCTCATGCCAAGGGAGCGCTGATCATGGTGGACGGGGCCCAGAGTGCCGGCGCCATGCATATCGACCTGCACGAGACGGATGTTGACTTCTATTCCTCTACCGCCATGAAGTGGCTACTGGGGGCCGCGGGCGTGGGCTTCATGTACTCTGCGAAGCGGCACCACGACCGGCTGCCGTCCCGGGCGGCCTACGAGGGTACCTACGACTTCGATATTCACAACTTCAAGCTGCGCGATAACGCCAGAAGGTTCGAACTCGGCATGCCCTCTCTGATGGGGCTGGCATTCACCAAGCCCGGACTGGAGATCTTGCTGGAGACGGACATGCACATGGTTCAGTCCCATAACCTCGGCCTGTCCGGTCGTTGCATCTCCGGTATGAAGGAGCAGGGCATGGATGTGACCACCTCCGACGACCCCCAGTACCGGCTGGGCGTTGTCGCGGCCATCGACGACAATGCCGAGGATCTGTGGAAGTTCCTGCATGACCGGGAGGTGGACACCTACTTCAGCGGCAACCTGTTCCGGGTGGACCCGCACGTGTTCAACAACGAAGATGACGTGGACCGCTTCCTGGACGGCCTGGAAGCCTACAACAGCCAGTAGCGGTTCCAGAAAACGGTGGAGGACGCGAACGACCCAGTTGCCGAGAAGTGGCGCCACGTCCTGGTGCATGGGCACTGGATCGGCCTGTCGTATCTGCCCGGCCAGGCGCGCTGTTCGCTTTGCGCCCTGCCGTTCGACGGCGTGGGCGGCGTGGCTACGTGAATGGCCGGCCGTACCACCTTCCCGCGCAACCCGCACCTGTGTATCTACTGAGACGGTGTGCTGCACCCGGACGGGGCTGAGATCGACCTCTCCACAACCTCCGCCATGGACATCGCGTTGTTGGCACTGGTGTTGTCGGCGGGGATAGGACTGCTCTTCGGCATATACCTGGCGGTGAGAGTGGCCGCGCGAATTCGCCAGGCTGCTCGAAAAACACTCCGGCGTCAACTCCGACATGGTCGTCGCCCATCGCGGGGTGATCGACAAGATGACAGGCGACGAGGTGATGGAACTTTTCATCCCCTCGACCGTGGACGGCGATCTGGGCAAGGCGGTGGTGGAGACGGCCGTAGACATAGTCGGCGCGGTCAGGGGCAAGGGTGACGACGCGGACATTCCGGTCGGCATCGTACTCCACTTGGTCTCGCATACGTGGGCAAGGTGGGCACCGCGGAGGTCTTTGACCCCGAAACCGGCGAATGGTCGGAGGTCGCCGAGATGCAGGCGAGCAGGCAAAGGCCGGGGAGATCGTGATGAACGATTCGGTATACGCCTCGGTTGCAGACACCTACCCGGAACTGGAGTTCTGCAGCATCGAGGTCAGGGGCGAGGAGGAGCCGGTGGAGATCCGGGTGCTGCGACCCGACTAGGCTAGCCGCGTTCGCAGGGCCTCAAGGACTTCGCCGATCTCTGCATCGGTGAGCCGCACGAACGGGTGAGCGGCCACCTCGGCCTTGATCTTGGAGCATGGCGACCAGCCGCCGTCAGTGGTGCGAATACCCGAAATACTCCGTCAGTTCGCGAACCGCCATTTGACTGTCCACTTGCTCTCCGCTCACTTCGTCCAAGGTCTCATCGTCAGTGCGTCACCCATCCGGCGGAGACGTTGATCGCCTGACCCGTTATCGCCTGGGCCTTGTCTGATGCGAGGTAGACAACGAAGTCGGCGATCTCGTGCGGCTCCATGATCCGTTTCTGTGGGATGTCGGGATAGAAGATCTGTCGAAGCACCTCTTCACGGTCGATGCCGTGAGTTCGCGCGAGTCCGTCCAACTGGCCCTCGACGAGAGCGGTCCCCGTCACGCCGGGGCAGACGGCATTTACGGTGATGCCACATTCGGCGACTTCGAGCGCCATGGACCTGGTCAGTCCGATGATCCCGTGCTTGGCTGCAGTGTAAGCGGGTTTGAACTTGGCGCCGACCTTGCCGAGCACCGAAGAGATGTTGACGATGCGTCCGCTCCCCTGGGGGATCATAGACCGTAATGCGGCCTGTGAGCAGAGGAATGTTCCGGTGAGGTTAATGGCGATCAGCCGGTGCCATTGCTCTTCTGGGAACTCCAGGATGGACGCCACGAACTGCACCCCGGCGGCGTTGACCAAAATGTCCACCTGGCCGAAGCTCTCTAGAGCCCGGCCGACCATCTCCTCGGCGCTGGACCGGCTGGTCACGTCGGTTGCCACGGCGATGCTTAGGCCGCCGGCCGCCCTGACCTCTTCGGCCACTATGGTGGCGGCGTTCTCGTTGATGTCCGCGACCGCGACCGCGACCCCCACGTCGGCCAGCGCCAGGGCGACGGCGCGCCCAATGCCGCCGCCGCCTCCGGTAATAATCGCCGCCCTGCCTTGCTGTGTCACTGGGTCGGGTGCTCCTAGTGGTTGAAGTCCGCCTGGCCGGTCATTTCGCACACCATGGCCACCTCGCTCGCCAGTTCGTGGAGTTGAACCGGTTTATTGAGCTAGGACAGGCCGGTGTCCGTCAGGAAATCGCGAGTCCGTGGCGACACCGTGTCCCAGGTCATGAACATGACGCGCCATCGAGCCAGAGTCGACCGCGGTACAGTCCCGGCCGCAACGTTCCAGCACATCGGCTAGGTACTCTCGCACCCCATCGTCGTCGATGGCCAACGTCCTGGGGCAGCGCGTGTCGGGCTTGACGGCGAAGGTGCCGTCGCCCACCCTGCGGACCACGTAACCCTCGGCCTCGAGAATGTTCAGCGCCGCCTTGAAGGTGTTGAAGGCCACGTCGAACTCGCGGGCCATCCGGTGTTGAGAGGGCAGGCGCTCTCCCTCGCTGTAGTATCCGGCGAGTATTCGCTCTTTGATCGTGTCAGCCACCTGCTGGAAGTGATACCGATGTTCTCCGCTCACGCTTAGTGCCATTGCTCGAGCCATACTGGCCGTGTACTAGTATGCCACCAACATGCGGTCGGATGATTGCAGCGACCCTGCGACCAGCGCTTGAACGGCAAATCTGGGTGACGGGTGGGAAAGAGAGTTGCCGCGCTCTAGAATGCGGCCATGCATGAGGTCATGACCGTCACCGGTCCGGTCGCCGCAGACCGGTTGGGCTTTACGCTGATGCACGAGCACCTGCTGCTCGACCTTACGAAGGACTCCTGGGCGGTTAACAGCCTCCTCTACGAGCCCGAACTGGCGTTGCTTGAGGTTAGCCGTTACAAAGACTCTGGCGGGGTGACACTTGTGGACCAGACCAGTCGTGGCCTGGGTCAACAGCCCCTGACAGTCAAGGCCATTGCGGAGGAAACGGGTCTACAGATCGTGCTCGGATGCGGTTGGTACAGGGAGCCGTACTATGAGCCGTACCTGAACCGGTGGTACGCTGACCAAATCGCCGAGCAGATGGTCGCCGACCTCACGGAGGGGATAGACAATACCGGTGTCCGCGCCGGCATCATCGGAGAGTTGGGCGCTCACGACAGGTGGGTTTCCCCGGTCGAAGAGCGCGTGCTGCGGGCCGGTGCGCGGGCCCAGAAAAAGACAGGCGTAACCCTCACCACTCACGGCACCAAGAGCCCGGTGGCGCTGCAGCAGCTAGACATCCTGTCTGAAGAGGGCGTCGATCTCGGGCGCGTGGTGGTGGGCCACTCGCACAGCTGGCCCTATCCCGATTTCCATGAGGAGATCGTGCGAAGGGGTGCATGGCTGTCGTTCGATACCCTTTCGGACAGCAACGAGTACGAGCTTAGTAAGGCCGTACGCCTGATAAAGGCGGTCTTGGACGCCGGAAACATAGGCCGGCTGCTGCTGTCCCACGACGTGTGCTACCGGACCCACTACGTCGCCTACGGTGGGAGTGGCTACGACTTCATACCGACTCGCCTGTTCTCCCATCTGGCGAAGATCGGAATCACCGAGGATATGTTCGCCCAGATCATGGTCGACAACCCCCGCAGGGCCCTGACGGGTGAGTAGCGTCAACACCGTCACCGGCCCCGTACCTGCCGAAGAGTTGGGCAGGACCCTGCCGCATGAGCACCTCTTCATCGACCACATGCTCGACAATTGGATGGCGTCCAATCTGCTCAATGACCCCGTCGTGGCGGAGCGCGAGATCGCTGTCGCCGTCGATGCGGGGGTGGTGACGGTAGTCGATCAGACCGGTCGCGGCGTCCACCGTGATCCCATCATGCTCAAGGCACTTTCGGAAAAGACAGGAATGAATATCGTGACCGGCACCGGCTGGTTCAAAGAGCGTTTTTACGATCTTGATTTTCCCAAGATCAATGTTGACGGCCTCGCAGCGATCATGGTCAGTGATATCACCGAAGGGGTAGACGATACCGGCGTTCGCGCCGGTCTGATCGGTGAGATAAACGTCCACACCCGCTGGGTGACTCCCGGCGAGGAGCGCATGCACCGGGCCGCCGCGCGCGCGCAGACAGCGACCGGGGTGGCGCTGGCGATCACCGGCACACACACCTCCACCGCAATGGAGCAGCTCGACATCCTCGCCGAAGAGAGAATCGATCTGACCCGAGTCATCGTCGACCACGTTAACGGAGTTGCCGACCATGACCTGCACACCGCCATAGCGAACCGAGGCCCGTTCACCTGCTTCAATACTTTTCCGGTGGCGAGCGACGAGTTGATGGATCGCGACGCCCGCATGATCGGAGCGATGGTGGATGCGGGGCTGACCTGTCACGTTCTCGTTTCCACCGGGGTGTCCACTAAAAAGCACCTTTCCGCTTACGGTGGTAAAGGGTACTCGTTCGCGGTCACCGGACTCCGTGAGCGCGTCCTCGCTGCCGGTGTGTCTGAGCAGGCCTGGGATCAGATCACCGTGGAAAACCCACGAAGGGCGCTGGCTGGTGAATAACGCCAATCCGCTGTCAGAGGTGATGACCGTGACCGGGCCGGTGAGTCCCGAGGACCTTGGCTTTACGCTCATGCACGAGCACGTGTTCCTGTCCATACTGGCCGACTACCTCGACACTGACCGGGTGCTTGACGACCCGGACTCGGCACGGACCGAGCTCCAGCTATTCAAGGACGCCGGGGGTGGCACCGTGGTCGACCAGACCAACAGAGGGCTGGAGCAGAACCCGGCGGGCGTGCGGGAGATGGCGCGGAACACGGGGCTGAACATCGTGCTCGGGTGTGGCTGGTACCGGGAGCCTTTCTACGAGCCCCGTCTCCACCGTGAGACCACTGACCAGGTTGCCGACGAGATGATCCGCGATATCACCGACGGCATCGACGGCACCGGCGTGCGCGCCGGGATCATCGGGGAGTTGGGCGCCCACGAGACCTGGGTGTCCCCGGTCGAAGAAAGAGTACTGCGAGCAGGCGCCCGCGCACACCTGCAGACCGGGCTGACCGTCACCACGCACGGCCTTTTCGCGCCGGTCGGCCTCGACCAGCTCGACGTGTTATACGAAGAGGGAGTCGATGCGAAAAGGGTTGTCGTGGGCCATGCGCACGACTACCCGGCGCATGAGTACCATGCCGAGATCGCCCGGCGGGGGGCCTTCATCTCCTTCGACGGCATGGGTGAACGCAACTGCTATCTGTTGGAGCGAGACCTGGGCAATATCCGCAAAATAGTGGCCGCCGGCTATATCGACCACCTGCTCCTGTCTCACGACGTATGCCTCAAGTCGGCCTACGTCACCAGCGGGGGAGGTGGCTATCAGTTCATCTCGACCAGGTTGTACCCGTATCTAAAGGAAATCGGCCTGACGGAGCAGCAGTTCGAGCAGATCATGGTGGACAATCCCCGTCGGGCTTTGACGGGCGAAGATTGACTCGGGTCCCCTCGCCCCCCGCACCTCGTCTCATCGCGCTGACGACCTTGCTCGTCGCTGTGACATCGGCGGCGCTTGCGTGTACCCAGGCCGCCGGCGCCGACGCCTATGCGACCCCGACGGCCGTATGGGCGTTCACGGTCGTGCCGGTGGGCACACCCGTCCCAACCCCGACCCCGACCCCGGAGCCGACCCCGGTCAGCAATGAGCCTGACGTTATTCTCGGCCCCGGCTTTGAGCTGGCAGGTAACCTGTCGCAGGGCCGGTGGGGCCTGACGGCGACGGTGCTTGATGACGGGACGGTGATCGTGGTCGGAGGTCAGGAGCGCAGGAGCTTCTCCCGTAACGCACCGATCGAGGCCGAGCTGCTGGCGGCTGGCGGCAACGAGTGGGTAAAGACCGAGCCGATGCAATATGAGCGGAGCTTTCACGTGGCCGCATCCCTTCCCGACGGGAGGCTGCTGGTCGCCGGTGGCTCCGGCCGCGAGGTGCTTACCGAGGAGGAGGCGCGGGACCGGCCCTTCAGGGGCAGGCAGGATCTTGACACCGCGGAGGTCTTTGACCCCGAAACCGGCGAATGGTCGGAGGTCGCCGAGATGCAGGCGGGCAGGCAAAGCGGCGGGGGAGCGCGGCTCCAGGACGGCCGCGTACTGGTGGTCGGCGGCGCCTCCGGGATCGACGTGATCGCCGATGCGGAAATGTACGTTCCGGACGAGGACGTGTGGATAGAGATCGCACCCATGGCGCAGGCCCGCAAGTTCCTCACCGCCACGTTGCTGGTCGATGGGAGGGTGTTGGTGGCGGGTGGGCAGACGCGAGAGACCGCGCTGGCATCAGCCGAGATCTACGATCCTGCCGACGGTTCATGGACATCCGTGGCCAATCTTGTCCGGCCCAGGTCGGGCCACTCCGCGTCGCTGATGCGTGATGGTCGGGTGGTGGTGGTCGGGGGGTCGGACCTCGGTGCCTCCAACGTGCTCGGCCCAGAGACCTCCGCCGAGATATACGACCCGGTTGCGGACGAGTGGACCCTGGTGACGGGCGACCTGCGGCCGAGGCGGGGCCACGCGTCGGTCACGCTCTCCGACGGCAGGGTGGTGGTGGTCGGGGGCGAGGACCTGGTTGGCCTTTCAATCGCCGCCGTCGAAGTCTACGACCCCGCCGCCGACAGCTGGAAGATCGCTGCTTCACTCCCGGATGGGCGCAGCCTGCTGGCGGCCGCACTGCTGCCCGACGGCTCGGTTTTGATAGCCGGGGGAGGCACGGCCTCCGGGTTCGTCGACTTCCCGGACTACACGCTGCGGTTCCGAGTCCCGAACTAGCGCCGCCGCTGGATCGGCGGACGGCGCACCGGGCCGGCTTCAGAGGACGCGAAGTTCGGCTTCGACGATCTCGCCTTCGGGCGTAATTCTGTAGAGGAGCACTTCCGGGCTTTCGTTGTTCTCAAGGGAGACCAGGATGTAAAACGGGTCCAGCCACCCGCTCTCCATGGCCATGCGCACATCGGTTTGCGACGGGTAGGGGGCGCTGTGGGTGTGGGAGTGGTAAAAGGCGACCAGGGACAGTCCGCGACTCTCGGCATCCTTGTCGGCGTCGAGGAACTCCTGGGGGTCCATCAGGTATCGGAACGGACTCCGGGCGGTGTTGGTAATCCGATACCCACGCTCGGCATCGGAGTCTTTTCCGGCGATAAGACCGCAGCACTCGTTCGGGTCCTCGGCACGGGCGTGGGCGATCATGTCATCGACCACCTCGCGGGGTATCTTAAGCACGTGACCGCCTCATCCAAAAAATCAGGAGATGCGGTCGACGGAGGGCGCGGACGGGGGATACCGGCGTCTTATACTCCGCTCGGAACCCCTGTTCTCAACTGGCCGGGGGCGAGACCCTCCGCCGCCCTGACCACCAGGCCGGCGGCGTATTCGAAACCGACGACGCTGGTGTTGATGCAGAGGTGGAACTGGCGCACGTCCTCGGGGTTGTCGAGGTCGAAGAAGCGTTTGAAGTGGTACTCCTTGGCCCTGTCCCTGCCCGCGATGATGTCGGCGGCCTCACTGCGGCCTACGCGGTTGCGCTCCATGATGCGGGCCAGGCGGTCGTCGTACTCGGCGAAGACCCCGATGCGCAGCACACGGGGGTCCCCTTTGAGAATGGCGGAGCCGCTGCGCCCGACGATCACCACGTTGCCAGACGACGCCGCGTCGTTGAGCACGTGGCGCAGCCCCTCGAGATAGGCTCCGTCCTCCACCTCGTGGCCCTTGGTAATGGTGGGTTGAGGCAGGTCTTCATACTCCTGGGTGAGGAAGGCCACCGCGCCGGGGCCGAAGTACGGGTCACCGCCCGCGCCGCTGACGGCCGAGCGCTCGAGTATGCGTTGGATCAGCCTGGAGATTAGCTCGCCCCTGGTGGGAGGGCGCTCCTCCCGTTCGAGCAGGGCCTCGACCGTCGCTCCGACCTCTTTGGCGGCGCCGGTGAGTATCAGCCGGTCCACGTAGTCGGCCTCCAGGCGGTCGGCAACCATCTGGCCCAACTGCCTGCCCCCGCAGCCTGTGAGTCCACCCATCGTGATTACGGCCATGGCTCCCTCCTCGTCATCTCGGCCGGCTCAATTCGGCCGGCTTAGCCCGGGTAACGGGTCTGAAAGTGCGGGGCTTGTCCGAGAGGTGCTAAATGGTGACAGCGTGGCTCGCCGGATGTCAACAGCCGACTCGGCTCACGATCGGGCGCGGTCGGAGCGCAAGGCCGTCAGAGAGTGAGGAAGGTATGGATTGGCCATCCATTCAAACGACTGCGCCCCCCAAGAGCCTCCAACTCGACGAGAACACCAAGTTCGGCCACCTTACCGCCTCCGCTTTCGACCAACTCGGCCGCGGCGGCGAGGGTTCCTCCGGTGGCCAGCAGGTCGTCCATGATCACCACCCGGTGCCCGTTGGAGATGGCATCGACGTGCATTTCGACCACGCTGCTGCCGTACTCTAGTTCATACGCTACCGAGTGGGTCTGGAAGGGCAACTTGCCCTCTTTCCTTACCGGCACCAGGGGGATGGAAAGGCGGTACGCGATCGGCGCCGCCAGCAGGAATCCGCGGGCGTCGATGCCAACCACGGCGTCGACCGGGTCACGTCTATAGCGGTCCACGAAGTAGTCTATCACCGCTGCGAAGGCGTCCGGATTCGCTAGCACCGGCGTTATGTCCTTAAAAACGACCCCCGGCTCCGGGAAGTCCGGGATATCGCGTATGAAGTGCTCAATGTCCATCGCCAGAAATGGTATATCAACGACCCGTATAATGCCGCTCGTCGCGGGCTTCATCGGCGGCGCAGCGAGGAGGGACATGTTTGCCATATTTGTCACAATCGACGTAAAGAGTGAGTTCACCGACCGCTTCATCGAGGCCAGCTACGGCGACGCACGAGGGTCGGTGAGAGACGAGCCGGGATGCTTCCGATTTGACATCGCCAAGGATGGGGCGAACCCGGACCGCTTCTACTTGTACGAGGTTTACGCCGACGAGGATGCGTTCGCGGCGCACCAGACATATCCGCACTACCTGACTTGGCGCGCCACCGTGGAGGACTGGTTCTACGGGGCTCCGCAGGTGGTTCGTATGGCGACGCTGTTTCCCTCAGACGAGGGCTGGTGCGCCCAGAAACCACACCTGCTGGACTGACTGTTGCTCCGACGCCACATCTTGCTTGTAGCGGCCTTGGCGGCGGCGCTGACCGTGGCAGTCGCTTGCGGAGGCGGCGGATCTGGGAATCCCGCCAGTGAGGCCGTCGGCGAGGATTCAGCCCCGACGCTCGGGTTGACGGCTGTAATCATGCAGGTGGAGGACTCCACCACCGGTTCCGAGCCGACGCCGGCCACAGGGGACGGCGTCGACACCGCATCTGAGGGGTCGCCGTCGCTCGGACCTGCTGACGCACCGTCGGCGACACCGGAGCCGTTCCCGACGGCCGTCCCGACCGCCACCGCCACCCCGATCCCGGTGCACACTTTGAGCCAGACCGAGCGGGAGGCTATCGCGATCCGGTTCATCGAGGTACTCGCGACCGGCGACTACGAGGGAGCCGCGGGCCACTTCGATGACACCGTTCGCGAGGCCCTGCCGCCCGATGAGTTGAAAGACCTATGGACCCGGCTGACTGAGAAGGCCGGGGAGTACCTGGCGGTGGAGAGCGTCAGCGAAAGCGACGTGCAGTTCCATAAGTTGCTGGTCATCGAGGCCCTGTTCCAGACCTTCGTCGTCGACTTTCGTTTCACCTTCGACGTGGATGGCCGGATCGCGGGTCTGTTTTTCGGGGCCAGCCGCCCGACCGAGGGCTTTCCCGTCCCCGACTACGCCGATGAAGATGCGTTCACCGAGAGCGACGTGATCGTCGGGGGGGGAGGTGACTGGCGCCTTCCCGGTACGCTCACCCTGCCGCTCGGGCAGGGACCGTTCCCCGTGGTGATTCTGGTGCATGGCTACGGACGGCAGGACCGGGACGCGACGTTTGGCCTGGTCAAGCCCTTCCGCGACCTTGCGTGGGGCCTCGCTACTCGCGAAGTGGCGGTGCTGAGGTACGAAAAGCGTACCTTCGCGTACCGGGACCAGTTTCTCGAGATGGCGGCTTCGTTCACTCTTGCCGACGATACGGTCGACGACGCTCTTGCCGCCGTCGATCTGCTCGGCAGGATAGGACGAGTCGACCCCGACCGGATCTTCGTTCTGGGTCACAGCCTGGGTGGGTACGCCATCCCACGCATAGCGGCGAGGACAGAGGGTGTGGCCGGCTATATCCTGCTGGCTGGAGCCGCCCGCCCCATCCCCGAACTGCGCGTGGAACAATTGGAGTACATTGCGACCCTGGACGGCGCGGTCACCCCCGACGAACGGGCGGCAATAGACGACGCCCGTGCGGCGGCCGTCTGCATCTCAGCGAAGGTCTCGTGCAGATTCCATGAACTGCTGGTCATCGGCCTTGGCCCGGCGTACTTGCTGGACTTGGACGGCTACGACCCGGCCGACGAGGCGCGTGCAATGGAGGCGCCGATGCTGATACTGCAGGGAGGCTCTGACTACCAGGTAACCGTGCAGGACTACAGGCTATGGCGGGACGCGCTGGCCGAGCGTCACAATGTGGAGTTCGAGCTTTACCCGGGCCTCAACCACTTCTTCGTGGAGATCGACGGTCAATCCACCCCCGACGACGTGCTGAACCCCGCCAACATCTCTCAGCGGGTAATCGACGACATCGCCGCCTGGGTGGCCGAGCGTTGATCTTGAAAAAAAGAGCCTGAGTCCCTAGCTAACCCCTACTCGATTACTCCATGCGGGAGCCGCCCCAGGCGGCGGAGACGCCAGCGGCCGTGGGTTCGACGATGACGTTGATCACTGCGGGCTTGCCCGAGTCGAAGGCTCGCCCCAGCGCCGGGGCGATGTCGTCTGGGTCTTCGACCAGCTCTCCATGGGCTCCCAGGGCCTGCGCCATCTTGTGGAAAGCCGTGAATCCCAACTCCCGGCCCGGCTTGCGTGAGTACGGCGTGCGGACGGTCCAGCCGGCGTTGTTCGAGACGACAGTAACTACTGGGAGATTGAATCGGATGAGGGTGTCCAGCTCCATCGCATTCATGCCCATGGAGCCGTCTCCGTGTAACACCAGGACCTGCTTGTCGGGCCTAGCCAGCTTGGCACCTATCCCATAAGGCAACCCAACACCCATGGTCCCTGTGACGCCGGAGTTGAGCCGGTGGCCGGGCAGGTAGGTGTTGATCGACTGGCGGCCGAAGTGGAGTATCTCGTTGCCGTCAACCGACACGATGGCGTCCCGGTCGATGAAGTTGTTGATCTCGTTGCATAGCCGCAGCGGATGGATGGGGGTCAGTGACGAGTTCAGCAGTTCCTGCATCTGGGCGGCCTTTTTGTCCTGGTAGTCGGATAACTTGGCGACCCAGGGCGACTCGCGCCTGCCCGCGAAGTCGGCGGCCCGCTCCTCGGCCTCGTCATTGAGCTGGCGCAGTGCCAGCCGGGCGTCGGCGACGATGCCCAACTCGCAGGCCCGGTTGTGGCCTATCTCGGAGGCGTCGATGTCTAACTGGATGATCTTCGCGTCGGGGGAGAAGCGGTGGCCGTACTGCATCATCCAGTTGAGGCGGGTGCCGACCACCAGAACGACGTCTGCCTCCCTTATGGCGGTGCTGCGCGAGGCGGGGAAGGCCAGCGGATGATCTTCCGGCGCCAGTCCTCGGGACATAGGAGCGGTGTAGAAGGGCGTGCTGGTAACGTCCACGAACCGCTTGAACTCCGGCGCACCACCGGAGAAGAACACGCCCCCGCCGCCGAACACTATTGGGCGCTCGGCCCCCGCCAGCATGTCGACCGCCCGGTCGATGGCGGCCGGGTCTGCGGCCGGTCTGGATCTCTCAGTGGCTCGGCTCGGCCGGATGGCTTTGTCCTCTTCGACCTCTTCATAGAGGACGTCGGCGCCGCAGTCGATGTAGACTACTCCCGGGCGACCGGATGTGGCCTGCCTGAAAGCGGTGCTGACGATCTCCGGGTAGCGTGCGGCCTGGGTGGGCTGGTGGACGTACTTGCATAGCGGCTCAAAGATGCCCGTCTGATCAACCTCTTGAAAGGCGCCGCGGCTGATTTCGTGCACGGGTCCGGAGCCGCCGAGGATGACCATCGGAGCGCAGTCGATGGAGGCCGTGTAGGCGCCTGTCAGTAGGTTCAAGGTGCCGGGGCCGGAGGCGGCCGTGCAGACGCCGGGCTTGCCGGTGACGCGGGCATAGGCGTGGGCGGCGAAGGCGGCGGCCTGCTCGTGCCGGAAGTCGACAGTCTTGATGTCAAGGTCCTGGGCGGCCATGACGAGATCGAAGTTCGGGCCGCCCATCAGATAGAAAAGCACCTCGACGCCTTCCTCTTTCAGAGTGCGTGCTATCAGATAGCTGCCGGTCACGGTGCCCATGGGCTCCTCCAGATCGCCGAAATTGGCCGAAAGCGTATCACAGGATGGGCCACCGACCCCTGTTTAGTCGGGCGCGGACGAGTCGCGCCCTGAATGGGTTAGACTACGCACGCTCACGAAGTCTGTTCCCAAAAAGATTAATGGGATGGTCCGTTCCCGACCCTTTACAGTGGGCGGCAGGCACACACACCAAGAGGTGGATATGCGCAGGCTCGCGCCCCACGCGTCGTTACTGATACTGGCCCTTGCTCTGACGGTCGCCGCCTCATGCGCCGGCGACGCGGCGGCTCCTTCACCATCGTCAGGTGGTGAGGTAGCCGCGGAAACCGGAGGCGCCAGCGAGACCGCCAAGGTAACAACCGCCGCCGGGCCCGGCAAGTTCTCAGTCACCGACAAGATGGTCGACGCTCGCGGTTACCACGCCGCCGTCAAAATGGCGGACGGCAGGGTGATGGCAATCGCCGGTAAGAGTCGGGGAGGCGCGTCGGCCTGGAAGGCGTCGTCCATCGAGGCCACCGCCATCTACGATCCGACCACCGGCAAGTGGACCGACTCGGCCCTCCTGTCGACAGTGCGGGAGCATCCAACAGGCCACCTCCTGCTCGACGGCCGGGTTATCGTGATCGGTGGCTCCGCCCTGCGCCAGTTGCCGTTGGCCAGCGTCGAGGTCTACGACGTGGCCGCCGATTCTTGGACCGAGGTCGCTCCCATGTCGATCGGGCGGTGGCGACACAGCTCGGTGATGTTCGAAGACGGCCGCATCATGGTGGTCGCCGGTGAGACGGTGGACCTCGTGCTCGTTGCAGGGGCGGAGATCTACGATCCGACAACCGACACGTGGACGCCCGCCGGATCGCTTACCGAGGCCCGCGCACTGCACACCGTGACGTTGCTTCAGGACGGCCGGGTTCTGGCGGTGGGTGGGGGCAAGCGCGACTCACCTTACATTAAGACGCCGGAGATCTACGACCCGGCCACCGGCGAGTGGACTCAGGGGGCGCCGACCCAGGTCGCGCACTCGGCGCATGCAGCCACGCTGCTTCCCGACGGCCGGGTGCTGATCACGGGCGGCAAGGGGAAAGTGACCCTGACGGAGATCTATGACCCCGAGGCCGACGCCTGGACGACCCTGGGTCCAATGTCCGAGTGGCGCGCCGAGCACGCCGCCGTCCTGCTTGCCGACGGCCGCGTCATGGTCACCGGAGGCATTGGCAAGGTTGCGACATCCGATATTTTTGATCCGGCGACCGATACTTGGTCCACTGGAGCCAACATGGTCGAGACGCGCTACGCACACTCGATGACGCTGCTCGACGATGGCAGGGTCCTCGTCATCGGCGGTAACTCCACCGACGGCGACCAGCGGGGAGTGACCACGGAGGTCGAGGTGTGGGAGCCTTAGGCTCCCGGGCCCGCATTACTGGCGGTCGACAGTCTCAGCCAGGTCGTGGAGGATTGAATGGACCTCGTCCCGGCCAAAGGGCTTGGCCAGCAACCTGTCCGGATCGAAACTGCGGGCGTCCATCATGAGGGCGGATTTGGGGTAGCCGGTAACGATCATGACTTTCGTGGCCGGGTCGGCCACCCTTATCTCGATCAGCGCCCCGGCGCTGCCCACCCCGGGCATCACGAGGTCGAGGAACACGGCGTCGAAATGGGTTCTTCGGACCTCCTCGACCGCCCATTCGCCAGACTCCACGGCCACGCACCGCCACCCCTCCCCTGTGACCATGGCTTCCAGGCGCTCTCGAATGCGTGGTTCGCCATCGACGACTAGGGCCGAGGAGGTCCCGGGCGATGTGTAGAATCTAACTGTAATTTGCCGTCGTCAGCGTGGTCGGCAATTGGCACAATACCGGGCAGCCAAAACGAATCAATGGCGGGAGGGCCGGCTTTTGTCTGCATTTCGTGTGCGTGTTGGCCGTCCCGTCGGCGCCGGTCGCTCGACGACATCGTCATGCACGGAGTCTGCACGCCTCATGCCGGTCCAACAGGACTGCCCTTGCCGCCCGAAAGACCCACGTAAACGCTCCATTGTTGTGGCCTCAATCCGTCTGTTATACTGGCCACGGTTTTTGGGTCCGAGGAGGGCCCGGCACGGCGGTAAGGGGTACTTCTCCATGCGCTCCCGGCTGACTTGGGTCGCCTTGGCGAAGGCGCCGCATCGCTGAATCTGTGAGAACCACCCCAAGGAGGCGGACCATTGAAGTGGATCGATTATCACAGGCCCACGTCCGTCGATGAAGCCGTAGGGCTGCTGAGCCGGTACAACGGGAAGGCCCGAATAATGGCCGGCGGTACCGACCTTCTCGTTCAATTACGGGTAGGCCGGTACGAGCTTGATGCGGTCATCGACGCTAAGCACATCGGCGAACTGAACGAACTCAAGTACGACCCGTCCGGCGGCCTGACGCTTGGGGCGGCGGTGCCCTGTTTCAAGGTGTACGGTAACAAAGCCGTGGCCGCGGCTTATCCAGGGTTGATGGACTCGGCGACGCTGATCGGAGGCGTCCAGATCCAGGGCCGAGCGAGTCTTGGAGGCAACCTGGTCAACGCGGCTC
This sequence comes from uncultured Dehalococcoidia bacterium, assembly GCA_964637315.1. GTDB lineage: Bacteria > Chloroflexota > Dehalococcoidia > Lucifugimonadales > UBA2962 > CAUZIR01. The sequence goes on from CAZWTT010000001.1 coordinate 45,005, forward strand.
CGAGCGGCGACAGTATTCCCTCGCTGATCGCCCACAGCGCCGTGGCGAGGGTCGTCGGCTCCAAGGGCGCGCGGGAAATTCCGGTCGAGGAGGTCTGCACCGGCCCCGGACAGACCCAGTTGGCCGATGACGAGATACTGGTGTCCATACACGTGCCCGCCCCCTCCAAGGGATTCGGGGCACGCTACGTAAGATTCACTCCAAGGAACGAGATGGACATCGCCGTTGTAGGCGCGGGCGTCTCGGTGGTCCTGAGCAACGGAACCATCGAATCGGCGAAGGTAGCCCTCTCCGCGGTCGCGCCCACCCCCCTGTTCGTCGAGGCCGCCGGTGCGGCCCTGGCCGGCAAGGATCCCACAGACGCCAATATCCAGGCCGCGGCGAACGCGGCGAAAGACGCCGCCACCCCGATTACGGACATGCGCGGCACAGTCGAGTACCGAAAGCACCTCTGCGAGGTCCTCACCCGCAGGGCGCTTCACACCGCCATTGAGCGCGCGCGGGAGGCCAAGTAGATGTCCGGCAAGAAGGTACACGTAACGACGACGATCAACGGAGAGGCCGTGGAGTTCCTCTGCGAGCCACGACAAAGTCTATTGGAGGTCCTGCGGGACGTCGTGCAACTCACCGGCTCGAAAGAGGGTTGCAACGACGGTAACTGCGGTGCTTGCACGGTCAATCTGGACGGCAGGATAGTCGATAGCTGCCTGGTCCTCGGCGTCGAGGCCGAGGGCGCAAACATTGGGACGGTCGAGGGCATCGCTTCTCCGGACGGACTGCACCCTATCCAGCAGGCGTTCCTAGAGCACGCCGCCCTGCAGTGCGGCATCTGCACGCCGGGCTTCCTCGTAGCCTCCAAGGCTCTGCTTGAAAAGGAGCCTAACCCGTCGGAGGAGCGCATTCGCATGTGGCTCGCCGGCAACCTGTGTCGTTGTACCGGCTACGACAAGATCGTACGCGCGGTGATCGACGCGGCGAGCCGAATGTCGGGTGCGGCAGCCTGATTTGGTGGATATTAGACCAAACGAGTAAAGAATTGCTCGGAGGAGAGAGCGTCGACGCAGTCGAGGCGGAAGTGGCCCCGGCGGGGCCCAAGCTAGTACAGGGGAGACGATGACAACCACCTACGAGCCAAACCAGGTTCTTTCGAATCAGTCCTTCAACGTGGTCGGGACCCGGCCGATTCGGCACGACGGCGCCGACAAGGTCACGGGCCGGGCCAAGTACGGCGCCGACTACACGGCCGTGGGATTGCTACACGCCAAGACGTTGCGCAGTCCCCACGCCCACGCTCGAATCAAGTCGGTCGACACGTCCAAGGCCGAGGCGCTTGCCGGGGTAAGAGCCGTTGTTACGTCAAAGGACTTCCCGCCAGCCAAGGACACCGCCGACTTCGGTCTGGGCGGACAGCCGATGGACAGGTTCCGGGGCAATCTGCTGGCTGGCGACAAGGCGCTTTACCGGGGCCATGCGATCGCCGCAGTGGCGGCCACCAACCCTCATATAGCGGAAGAGGCGGTCGGGTTGATCGAGGTGGACTACGAAGTGCTGCCAGCCATACTAACGGCTCCGGAAGGCATGGCCGACGACGCTCCCATCCTCATACCCGACCTGACCACCCAGGAGTTCGGCAACGACACCGGTCGCAACTCCAACATCGCCGACCATTTCCAGCACAAGTTGGGCGACATTGACAAGGGTTTCGCCGACGCCGACGTGGTGGTGGAACGCACCTTTGACACCAAGACCGTGCACCAGGGCTACATCGAGCCTCACAACGTGACGGCGCTTTGGAACGACGACGATCGTATCCACGTGTACTGCAGTACCCAGGGCTCGTTCACGGTTCGGGCGGCGATTTCCGAAGCCTTGGCGATCCCCGTCTCCAAGATCAGATGTACGCCGATGGAGATCGGCGGTGGCTTCGGGGGGAAGATCGCTGTTTACAGTGAACCGGTTGCCGCGATGCTCTCCAAAAAGGCAGGCCACAGGCCGGTGAAGATGGTCATGTCAAGGTCCGAGGTCTTCGAGGGCACGGGCCCAACCAGCGGCTCGCACATGATTATCAAGATGGGCGCCACCAAGGACGGCAAGATAGTCGCAGCCCTGGCCGACCTGCAAATGGAGGCGGGTGCATACCCCGGCTCTCCCGTGGGAGCGGCGGCCATGTGTATCTTTTCCGCCTACGACGTGGACAACGTCGTGATCGACGGCTACGACGTCGTGGTCAACAAGCCCAAGGCGGGCGCCTACCGGGCACCCGGGGCGCCCAACGCGGCGTTCGCGGCCGAGCAAGTGGTCGACGAACTGGCGCAGAGGTTGGGTATCGACCCCTTGGAGCTTCGCCTGAAAAACGCGGCCAAAGAGGGGGTCCGCCGTCCGGACGGACCCGTCCACCCGCGTATCGGCTGTGTCGAGGTGCTGGAGGCCATGCGCGACCATGACCACTACAGTTCACCCATCGCCCCCGCTAGGCGCGGCGGCAATACCGGGCGCGGGGTGGCCGTTGGGTACTGGTTTAACATCGGCTTCGCCTCCGCGTGCAACATCGCCGTCAACAACGACGGCACCGTCAACCTGATAGAAGGCTCCACCGACATCGGCGGAAGCAGGGCTTCCATCGCTATGCAGGCGGCCGAGGTGCTCGGAATCGCGGCTGAGGAGGTCATTCCCCAGGTCGTGGACACCGACTCCATCGGATACACAGCCATCACCGGCGGCAGCCGGACTACCTTCGCCACCGGTTGGGCGGCCTACGAGGCGGCCCAAGACGTAAAGCGGCAGGTCGTCGAGCGAGCGGCCCAGATCTGGGGCGTGGAGCCCGACTCGGTGGAGATGCAAGACGGGGTCGTTCGCTCCAAGACTGACACCGAGCTGAACATGACGTTCAAGGAACTGGCTGGGCAGATCAACGACACCGGAGGACCCATCGTCGGTCGCGCGGCGGTCGACCCCGCCGGGGCCGGTGGTTCCTACTCCGGCCAGATCGTCGACGTCGAGGTGGATCCGGAGACGGGCAAGACCGACGTGTTGCGATTCACCATTGTCCAGGATGCGGGCAAGGCCATCCACCCCGCCTACGTCGAGGGCCAGATGCAAGGCGCCGCCGCCCAGGGCATCGGTTGGGCGCTGAACGAGGAGTACTATTACTCCGAGGACGGCAAAATGGACAATGCCAGCTTCCTCGACTATCGCATGCCGACCACCCTCGACCTGCCCATGATTGATACGGTCATCGTCGAGGTCGCCAACCCGGGCCATCCGTTCGGGGTCAGAGGCGTAGGCGAGGCCCCCATCGTCTCGCCGCAAGCCGCGGTGGCCAACGCCATCGCGGACGCCACGGGCCTGCGCATGGCCTACCTTCCGATCAACTCCACGGCAATAATGGAGGCGAGCTGGGTCGAAGGTGCGAGCTAGGAGGCGGTCCGGGCGGGCCCGGATCGGCCGGAGTAGATGGCAACGGTCTTCATACCATCACTCATGCAGGATCTGACGGATGGTGAAAAGACCGTCGAGGTGCCCGGTGGCACGGTGCGTGAGATCGTCAACGGCCTGGAGGGCAAATACCCTGGAGTGAAGGACCGCCTGATGGACGGCTTTCGTCTGAAGGGAAACATTAACGTTGCGGTAGATGGCGAGATCAGCCCCGTAGGTGTCCTCGGCGAGGTCGGAGAGAGTAGCGAGGTGCATTTTCTGCCCGCGATAGCTGGCGGGTCACTGCGTGATAGCGAATGCCAGCCCGTATCGACCATCAGTCTTTTCAGGCGGTCGCGGGCCGGCGCGGAGCATTACTACGGGGAGAAGCTATGACCACTATTTACGAGCCGAACGTCGTACTGGCCACCGACGAATACAACGTCGTCGGGACTAGGCCCATCCGTCCCGACGGCGCGGACAAGGTGACCGGCAAGGCCAAGTACGGTGCCGACTACAACGCCACCGGGCTACTGTACGCCAAGGTGCTGCACAGTCCGCATGCCCATGCCCGCATCAAGTCGATAGACACCTCCAAGGCGGAGGCGTTTCTCGGCGTGGCGGCGGTGGTGACCGGCGCCGACATGCCCACCACTAGGGAGTCCGACCCGGCCGACTTCGGCCTCGGCCCTCAGCCGATGAAGTACCTGCGCAACAACGCCATCGCCAGGGGCAAGGTCCTCTATAGCGGCCATGCGGTGGCCGCCGTTGCTGCCGTCAACACCCACGTGGCGGAAGAGGCTATGGGTCTGATCGAGGTGGATTACGAAGTCTTGCCGTCCGTCCTGACGGTGCAGGATGCGATGAAGGACGACGCGCCGGTTCTGCACGACGATCTGTTCACCACCGAGTTCGGCAATAAGACCGACCGTAACACCAATATCGCCAACCACTTCCAACACAAGATGGGCGATCTGGAGAAGGGCTTCGCCGAGGCCGACGTGGTAGTGGAACGCGAGTTCGACACCGCCACCGTCCACCAGGGCTACATAGAGCCCATGAACGTCACCGCGCTGTGGAACGACGACGACCGGGTGCACGTGTGGATGAGCACTCAGGGCCCGTTCCAGTTCCGCGACGCCATCGCGATAGCCCTGGAACTGCCCCAGTCGCAGGTTAAGGTGACGCCGATGGAGATCGGCGGCGGATTCGGCGGCAAGTTCCCCCTGTACCACGAGATCGCTGCGGTCCTGCTGTCCAAGAAGGCGGGTCGCCCGGTCAAGATCGCGATGACTCGCAAAGAGGCCTTCGAGAGTTCGGGGCCGACCTCTGGCTCGCATATGCGCATGAAGATCGGTGCGACCAAAGAGGGTAAAATCACCGCTGCCGAGACCGAGTTGATCTTCGAAGCGGGGGGCTTCCCCGGTTCGCCGGTGGACGCCGGGGCGATGTGTGTGTTCTCGGCCTATGACATTCCCAATGTCGTTATCGACGGCTACGACGTCGTCGTCAACAAGCCGAAGACAGCGGCCTATCGGGCTCCCGGCGCGACGCATGCGGCGATGGCGGCCGAGACGGTGGTGGACGAGTTGTGTGAAAAGCTTGGTCTCGACGTTCTCGACTTCAGGCTGCAAAACTGCGCCAAGGAGGGCACACGACGAGCGGACGGCCCGGTGAACCCAAAGATCGGCGGTTTGGAGACCCTGGAGGCGGTCAAGGCCCACGCGCACTGGAACGCTCCTCTCACCCCCGCCAAGCGCGGCGGCAAGGTTGGTAGGGGAATCGCCCTCGGCTACTGGTTCAATGCCGGTATGCAGTCGGCCGCCACCATCAGCGTCAACGGTGATGGGACCATCAACCTGGTTGAGGGCTGTCCCGACATCGGTGGTAGCAGGGCCTCCATCGCCATGCAGGCGGCTGAGGTGCTCGGTATCAGCGCCGAGGAGGTCAACCCGCAGGTAGTGGACACCGACTCCATCGGTTTCACCTTCGGCACCGGCGGCTCGCGCACCACGTTTGCGACGGGCTGGGCGGCCTATGAGGCGGCCAACGACGTCAAGCGTCAACTGGTCGATAGGGCGGCCAAGATCTGGGGCGTCGACCCCGATTCGGTGGAGATGGCGGAAGGTATGGTCCGTTCCAAGACCGACACCGAGCTGAACATGACATTTAAGGCCCTTTCGGCCCAGCTCAACGACACCGGCGGCCCGATCGTCGGTCGCGGTGCCGTGAATCCGTCCGGCGTGGGCGGCGCCTTAGCCGCAACCGTAGCCGATGTAGAAGTAGACCCGGAGACGGGCAAGGTCGACTTGCTTCGTTTCACCATCGCTCAGGACGCCGGCAAGGCCGTCCACCCCGCCTATGTCGAGGGACAGCTACAGGGAGGAGCCGCGCAGGGCATTGGGTGGGCTCTGAACGAGGAGTACTATTACTCCGAGGACGGTCGCTTGGACAACCCCACGTTCCTGGACTACCGTATTCCGACTGCCCTCGACTTGCCGATGATCGACACCATCGTCGTCGAGGTGCCCAACCCCGGCCATCCGTACGGTGTCCGCGGCGTGGGTGAGGTCTGCATCGTGCCGCCACCGGCGGCGCTGGCAAACGCCATCCACGACGCCGTCGGAGTGCGCATGGACGTACTTCCAATGAACCCCGCAGCGGTCATGAGCGCCCTGTGGAAGCAGGGTGGCTCCTAGCCGTCCGATACATACGATAACGGTTCGACCGCAAGGGGGGCCGGGGCATCGTCCCGGCTCCCCGTTTTCACGCAGGAGCGCAGATGTCTAGCAACGGCTACAGCGGGGTGATCACGCCGCTTCTCACACCCATTTCCGCCGACGAGCGGGTGCACGAATCCTCCCTACGCAGCCTTGTTGACTACCAGCTCGACAACGGTGTCTCCGGCCTCTGGGTCTCGGGTACCACGGCCGAGTTCGCCTCACTGTCCGAGTCCGAGCGCATTGCTGGTATCGAGATCGTGATCGACCAGGCGGCGGGTCGCGTCCCAGTTATCGCCAACATAACCATGCCAGGCACCGTCCTCACCATCGATCTGGGCCGCAAAGTGGCCGGCAAGGTCAGGGCGGTGGCGGCCACGCCACCCTACTATTACCCTCACTCTCAGGAAGAGTTGAAGATACACTACCGGTGTATCCGAGAGGCGCTGGACGCCCCGGTATGGGTCTACAACATTCCCCAGATGCACAAGACCGCCGTGGCCCCGGCCACCGTGGCCGACCTCGCCGACGAGGGCGTCGTCGAGGGCATCAAGGACAGCTCCGGAGCGGGCGAGTTGCTGGCCGAGTTGCACGCGCTTCGCACCGTTCGCGAGTTCGAGTTGGTGTCGACCCTGGGAACCATGCTGCGCGCAACCACCGCGGTGACGCTCGGCGCCCAGGGCATCATCCCAGGCCTGGCGAACGCCCTCCCGGCCATCATGGCCCGTGCCTGGGAGGCCGGGCGGATCGGCGACGTCGAGACGGCCCGTGCATGCGACGCTCAGATAGTGGCCGGCCTGAGATTGCAGACGCTTGGTAAGAGCGGCAGTGGGGTTCAGGGCTCGGTCTACTCCGGTTTGAAAGCCGCCCTTTTGCATATGGGCGTTATCAAGACCGATCACGTCACGGCGCCCTTCAAGCCTCTGACCGACGAAGAGCGAGGGCAGATTCCCGGCATCCTCGCGGGATTGGGCCTCGGTAAGAGTCGGTAGTATCCGGATCGGGCCTGAGGTCGGGTTATAATCGGGTCAGACCCGCGACCCCGAATTGGTCTGGACGCGGATTGGCGGTACAGGCGGGCACCAGGAGTTATATGAGCGACGAAGAGTTCAACTTCGCGGCATTTTCCAGCAACCCCTTCTACCAGAAACTCACCGACAAGCTCATTGAGCTTGCCGAAGTCAAGAACGGCGAGCGCATCGTCGACTTGGCCTGCGGCACCGGCCTGGTCACCCGTCGCATCATCGCCAACCTGCGAGACGCCCGCGACACGGTGATTATCGGAGTCGACCATTCGGCGACCGCCCTGAAGCAGGCCGTAACCGACCTCAAGGACGTTCGCGAAACCGCGGTCATGTTCGTGCACAGCCAGGTCGAGAACGTCTCCGACGCGATAAAGGATAAGGTGGACGTCGTCTTTTTCTGCAACGCTATCCACTACGTCCCCGACAAGGGCGAGTTGCTGGACCGCATCGCCGGCGCCATCAAGCCGGGCGGCAAGCTGGTCTTTAACACCTCCTTCTACGACGGGCCGGTCGACGAGGAGACCCGGCTCTTTTTCCGCAAGTGGATGTTTAAGGCGCAGCGCACACTTCGCCGAGAGCACGGCCTGTCGATCCAGCGACTGGAGAAGGTCGAGTCGCGTAAGCAGCTAACGGCGCAGGAGTACCGGGACCTCCTCGAAGATCACGGCTTCAAGATAGCGAAGGAAAAGATCGACGCGGTCAAGGTGCCCCTGCAGGGGTGGCTGGACATCTCGTCGTTCTCCGACTTCATCGAAGGCGCCATGCCGGGCGTACCTCTCGATAAGGCCAGCGAAGCGCTGAAAAAGGCCGTCCGGGAGACCTTCGACGAGATGAAGATCACTTACACAACCCGCAACTGGCTCGACGTAGTAGCCGTCCGGGTCTAGGAAGGCTCTCCGCGGGGCAAAACCCCGCTCGTCAAGGTTTCTTCGCGCAAAGCCGCTCATCGCTTTGGCAAATCACAGGGCTATATGGATTGAGGTATTAGTACTACCTTGCCGGCTTCGCCGCTGGCGAGCAGGTCCATCGCGTCGCCAATGCCTTCCAACGGCATGCGGTGCGTGACCAGCGGGGACAGGTCCACGACGCCGGTCTCCAATAGCAGCCTGGTCTTGTACCAGGTCTCGAAAATACGCCTGCCGTTGAGCGCCAGGACGGTAAGGTTTTTGAAGATCATGTCCTCGGCCACGTCGATGAGGACCGGCTTGGACGGTATCCCGAAAAGATTGACGTGGCCTCCTCTACGCACACCTTTGAACGCCCCGTCGATGGCGGCCGGGGCACCACTCATCTCCAAGACGATGTCCACCCCGTAGCTGTCCGATTGCGACAACCACATGGCCGTCTCCTCCCCCGTCCCCTCCGTGGGCTTGAAGACCTCGTCCGCCCCCATCTTGCGGGCGAGGGAGAGGCGGTAGTCGTTGACGTCAGATGCCACCACACGGGACGCCCCGGACGCCTTGGCGATGGCGATGGAAAATAGACCGATCGGACCGCAGCCCAACACGCCGACGCTCTGACCCGTCAGGTCGTTGGCAAGTGTGGAGAACACCGCGTTGCCGAACGGCTCCTGCAGCGTGGCGATCTCCGGCGGTAGCCGATCCCTGTCGGTATGCCACAGGACCTTCTCCGGCACCGCGATGTACTCGGCGAAACAGCCGTCCCGGTCGACTCCGAGTATCGACGTCTCAGGGCACATATGGGCCTGGCCGGTGCGGCACTGGAAGCACACCCCGCAGGTAATGTGGCTCTCGGCGGATACGAAGTCGCCGACGGCGGCGCGCTCAATGCCGGTGCCCGTCTCCACCACCGTACCGGCCAGCTCGTGGCCCAGGGTGATGGGCGGTCGGACACGAGCGGCGCTCCAGTCGTCCCACAGCCAGATGTGCAGGTCGGTCCCGCAGATGCTTGCCGCCTCCACCTTGATCAGCACCTCGCCGGTCCCGATGGCCGGGATAGGTACTTCCAATACCTGGGCCCCCGGGCCTGGGCCCAGCTTGCGCACCGCTCGCATCGTCCCCTTCATCGGCAGTTACAGTCCATTGCTGGTTGCCTTCATGTTTCCCAGCACTACAAAAGAGCCAGTGGGTTGACCGGCGAGCCCGTGCCGCCCTCGAATACGAGGGGAGCGCACACCAGCATAAAATCATAACGTCCGAGCGCGGCGCACACCCGGGCCAGCGGCTCGATCAAGGCGTTGTCCACCATCGCCAGACCGTAGGCGTTGATGGCGCCGTGCACGGTCACCGGCAGGTCGTACTGGTTGGGCGCAGCGTCCTCCATGTCCCACACCAGCAGCCCGACGTCGTTGTCCTTAAAGAACGGCAGCGTCGAGCCGTCCAGGCCGGGGTACGGCTCGCCGATCGGCGCGTAGTAGCCGCCGTTGGCGGCTGCGTACTGCTCCCTGCCGCAGTGGATGACGACGGCGTCGCCCGGCTCCAGCTCAATCCCCTCGGCGGCCGCGATCTCCGCCAGTTCCCAGCCGTGCACCGGTGTGTCCATGTCGACATGGACGCCTCCCCGGTGCTTGGGCACGTCCAGCAGCACGCCCCGCGTCACTATCCCGTCGCGCCACGCGTCGACACCGCCGAACTTGGCACCGTCGAATGTCAGTGTTGTGTTGGAGTCGTGCCCCTCGAACATGCCGTCGGCGTCCCAGAAGTGGCTCAGGGCGTCGATGTGAGTGATCACGAATCCGTGCTGGAATACGCCGAGGTGGTCCATAGCCGCGCCCACGTTCTCATCGACGTCGACGGTCTTAATGAACTGCTGCACCGGCTGCGGGTTGTCGGGCGCCGGCTCGGTCGGCAGCGGACGACTGAGTGATACCGTCTGCCCCGTCCGCACCAACCCGGCCGCGGCCAGCCGCTTCTCGGCCGTGATCAGGTTCACCGTCCCGGCGCTCGGGTTGTCCGGCCACCTGCCCCAGTTGCTGCGATCCTTAAGATAGGCGGCGATTTCGTCTCTATGCGGAATTCGTCTGTCCAAGTCGTTACTCCACTCCCGTGCGACCCGATCCACTTTATGGAGGGGCTGGCAAGTCACCCTAACAGGCCCACCAAATGATGGTGGGTATTCGCCGTCGCAACGACGGCGCAGTTCTATGTCATGTCCACCACGAGCGTCGTCCAGCCGAAGCCCTGCGCACCCTGACCGACGCCGGTGTGGGGGTGGTAGAATTCCCGGAAGCCAGATCGCTCGACTAGCCCCACCGACTTGCGCTCTATTTGTCCGGCTAGGTCTGCGTAGCCGTGTCGCCGGAGTCCGCGGGCGACAAACCAGTTGGTGTTGATCCAGCTCGACCCTCGCCATATCAGAGGGTGCTTACCTGCGCCGGGGTTGGCATCGAAGGACGGCTCGGAGACGGCCACGGTGGGAAGTGGATACTCGGTCCAGAACTCCCCCGGAACGGTGAGATGCCCGTCAACAAGGCCATCGGCAATCTTACCGGGCAGCGACTCCAGCAAAAGCGGAAAGAGACCCGCCACCGTCAGGACCCGGCTGGTGCGCCGGTCGGCGCCATAGGTGGGGAAGAAGGCTCCGGTCTCCTCGTCGAACAGTGCCCCGACGATCGCCGTTTCTACCTGTCCGGCAATAGTCGTCCACCTGACCGCGTCCGCTGGACGCCCGGCCTCTGCCGCTATGCGCGACATGGTTCTGATCGCCTCGGCGTAGATGCAGTTGACCGCGACGTCCTTCACGTTGAACCTGCCCAGCCGGTAGATGCGGGCGAGGTCGTAGTTGCCCCCGCGCAGCAGGTGAGAGACGTGCAACCCGGCCACCCGAAGTCGGACCCTCCACCAGCCCGGCCGCCGCCGTCGAATCCCCAACGCTGGATCATAGGTGGGCGTGTTGTCCATGCCCGACTCGAACGGGCTTATGAGGACGATTAATCCGTCGCCGTCGGGACACCGATTCTCCGCGAGCCACCTATAGTGGGCGGCGAGGCGAGGATAGACGCGGCCGAGAAACTCCCGATCCCCCGTCAGGTTGAAGACCCGCTCGACGGCCTGTGCCAGCAGCGGCGGATGGATGAGCGCCGAATGGTGAGGGCTCGGGGCCCATTTGCTCTCCAATTGCCGCAGGTGGGGGAATCGCGCCGCGCCGCGCCAGTAGATGACGTGGCCCATGAAGCCGTCGGGGTCCTGGGCGGCGAGCAGCGACTCCAGTTCGGACCTCGCTAAGTCGGGCTCCACATGAGCGAGGGCGATGGCATGGAAGCACGAATCCCAGTACCACTGCCAAGGGTACTTGTGCAGCGACGGACAGACGTACTGGTAGTCGAACCTGAAGTGCGGGTCGTAGCCGTGTTGCACGTTCGACAACAGAAGCTGCCGCGCGTGCCCCCGCAGGTCCGTCAAACTTCCCTGAACCGTGCTTGGAATCGGACTAGAGGATCGCTACTGGGTTGGCGGGGGAGCCGGTCGCACCGGGGATCACCAGCGGGTTGAGGGTTAGCATGAACTCGTAGCGGCCCTCTTGTGCACAGGCTCCGGCAAGCGGCTCCAGCAGCGCGTTGTCGAGCAGCGCCAACCCGAAATAAAACAGCGCCGCGTGTACGCTCATCGACAGGCCGTACTCGTTCGGCCACTGGTCCATCATGTCCCATCCCAGTACCGCCGCGTCCGTCTCACGAATGAACGGCAGGCAGCTGGAGTGCAGCCCGGCCCAGTTGCCCGGCCACTCGGGATGCCCGGCCCACCGGCCGTCGTTGTCCCGGGCGAAATTTTCTCTTCCCGAGTAAACGAGTACCGCGTCACCCGGGCGAACCGTCACACCCTGTGCTTTCGCTGCCTCTTCGAGCTCGTGCCCGTGCACCGGCTCGTCATAGGTAACGTAGGGGACGCACCTGAGCTTGGGAATGTCGAGCAGCACCCCCCGGGTCGTAATGCCCTGGGCCCACTCTTCGATGCCGCCGTAGCGGACCCCTTCGCCTTGCACCTCGACCTCGGGGTCGCGTCCGTCCCACATGCCGTCGGGACCCCACATGTGCCCGAGCCCGTCCACGTGAGTGTGAGAAGTACCGTGGAAGGCGACGCCAACGTAGTCATGGGCCGAGCGCCAGTCGCCGATGAACTCGTCGATGGTGTAAGTGAAGCGCTGGGCCGGTTGTTGATTCTCGGCGTTCGGCTCAGTCGCCCACGGCCGACTGAGTGACACTGCCCGTCCGCTGCGCACCAGTCCGGCGGCCTCCCGCCTTTTTTCATCCGTGATCAGGTTGATCGCCCCGGCCGCTCCACGGTCTCCCCACCTGCCCCAGTTGCTGTTCGCCCGCAGGTAGGACATTATTTCGTCCCCGCTAGCAAAGATCTTCGAGTCCAATGTCGTCGCCCCCTTTTGACTCTTTCTAGAGCATCGGGGCGAGGCTACGACCGGGCGACTGGCCTGTCAAACGGACCGCCGTCAACGCGGGGACTGGCGGGGACTGGTAGAAACGCGAGTTCGGATAAAAGTCCTCCTAGGCCCAGTCGAACGACGACGCGCACGCCAGTCTCGCCAGGCGGCTGCCCTTGAGTGGGCCCAATGTCGCCTCGTCCGTAAACGGATCCCACTCCGTCCCGGTCCGGGGAAGTCGCGAGGTAGACGTTGACCTCTCGGGTGTCGGAGTTGACGAAAACGACGACGGGAACATCCACGATCCGGTCGTTGACGATACCGACCTCGGCGACGTCGGCATAGCGATAGGCGCGGGAGTTACCGTTGATAGAGACCCCCATCACCAGATCGTTCGGCTCCATACCGATGGCCAAGAAGACGGCTGCGGCCGGTCCGAGTCGAGCAGAGTCTTCGCGATGCCCTGCGCTCTCAAGAGGTCCGTTCATGGGTATCACATCCATTGGATGATGTACGGTCGAAAAAAGGTATTCAAAATGCCCGTTTACCGGCGCCGCTGCTCCCCGGGTGGACTAGGGAAGCGTGATATAATCTGCGGTTGTCACACGGGTGGCAAACTCCCGCATCGGCACCTTTCGACAACAAGAGACTAGAGATAGAGATTTGGCATCCGATAAACCCAGAGACTACGAACTCGTCGTGATCCTCAGCCCAGAGGCCTCCGAGGCCGAGATGGACGTGGCGAACCAGAGCACCGCGAGCTTCATTACAGAGCGTGGCGGCTCGGTTGGCGACACCGATAATTGGGGCTTGCGTCGATTGGCCTACCCCATCAAGAAGTTCCAAGAGGGCAACTATGCCGTTACGCGGTTCACCCTCGACCCTCAGGGCGCCCACGACCTGGGACATACGCTGGAAACGTCCGAGCAGGTCCTGCGTCACCTGATCGTGAAGGTGTGAGCCGGTGAGCATGAACAAGATCCTCGTGATCGGGAACGTCGGCACCGACCCCGAAATGAGGTACACCCCCAACGGCGCCGCGGTGACCTCCTTCCGCCTTGCCACTAACCGGGTTTATAACACCTCGGATGGGGAGCGACACGAGGAGACTGAGTGGTTCACCATCAGCGCCTGGGGTCGGCTGGCCGAGCAGTGCAACAACTACGTCACCAAGGGAATGAAGATCTACGCCGAGGGCAGGCTCAAGTCCGACACATGGACCGGCAACGACGGGCAGACTCGCGTCCGCTTGGATATCAATGCCGACAAGGTCCTGTTCCTCGACCGCGCCGGAGATTCGGGCAGCGGAGAGTTCGGCGGGGCGACGAGAGAGGGCCGTCCGGCCGGAGATGTGCCCGGCGCGACCCCTGCGACCGAGGGGGCCGACAACCTCGAAGACCTACCTTGGTAAGATCTGACCGGAGTAGCCCTGAACCGGGATTCAACTTACACGGGGCAGTGGCCCGGGCGGCCACGATTACGACAAATACGAGGAGTTGACTATATGACACAGCAAAGGAGCGGCGGGGGCGGGCGCCGTGGTGGCGGAGGACGAGGCCGGTTCTACGCTCGCAGGAAGGTGTGCGGCTTCTGTGTGAACAAGGTCAAGCACATCGACTATAAGAACATCGAGGTTCTCAAGAATTACGTCTCGGACAGGTTTAAGATGGACGCGCGGCGCAAGTCCGGCACCTGCTCGCGGCACCAGCGGATCCTGGCGGGAGCCATCAAACGGGCGCGCATCGTCGCGCTGCTCCCGTTCAGCCCGAACCACGCCGGTATGTACGCCTCTCCCCGTCGGTAGTCGGCGAATCGAAACTGCATCCCGACCGAAACTGCACCCCAACCAGAACTACTCGGGGTACGTATTATCTCCAGAGACAACCGACCGGGCCAAGACTCCGAGTGGAGTTGAACCCGAACCACCCGTTGCATAGAGGTGGCCGCGTCCGGGCAGGAGCGTAGGCGTGGAAGATAATCCCACCGATAGACACCGCGAAGGGTCGGACTCTCGACGCTCCGGCCTGAGGAACCTCTCCGGCGATCGCCGCCGGCTGTCCGTGCTGCGGCGCACCAACCAGGCCAGGCAGCGCCTTACGCTCATGGCGATCGGTCTGGCCCTGCTGGTCGTCGCCGGAATCCTGACCGCTGGTTTTGTCATCGTGTTCGTCCTGCCCCCCATGCAGGCCATCGTTCGCGTCAACGACGTCACCTACTCGCGAGGAGACCTAGTCAATGCGCTTCGGGCCCAGCAGGCGCAGTCACGGCTGTTCGGTCTGGAATTCCAGGCCAGCCAGGAAATCTTTGACGCGCTACGGCTGTTCGTTGAGGATGAGATACTGTCGCAGGTTGCGGCCAAGTACGGCATCGTGGTCGAAGAGGAAGAGATCGACCGGCTTATCGAGAGTGACCTGCTAGCCACCGATCTGCACCTCGATCCGGAGACCATCCGGATCGGATTCGACGAGTTGTACGGTCAGCGTCTTAACGAACTGCAGGTGTCTGAGGCCGACCACCGCAAACTCACCGGCAGGTCCATCCTCCGAGCCAAGTTTCGCGAGTTTGTGGGGGAGCAGGTTCCCCGCATCGCCGAGCAGGTCCACTACCACCGGATCATGATGACGGTCGGCGCCGAAGTGGACATCATGCTGGTCAAACTCAAGGACGGCCTCGCGGAGGCCACTACCCCGGAGGAGCGCCAGGCGGTGTGGTGGGAGATCGTTCGAGAGTTCTCACTGGACGACCCCGAGACCGTGCGGATGGGGGGAGACGCCGGCTGGATGCCGTTGGGTTCCACCGATGTCTACGCCGAAACCATCCTCAACCTCGAGATGGGAGAGGTCAGCGCCCCGATCACCGACTTCGAAAGTCCCAAAGCGGTCCTGTTTTTCATGGTCTCCGAGCGTGACGCCGCACGGGAGTTGTCGCCATCCGACCTTGAGGACATGAAGTCGCGCGCCCTCCAAAACTGGATCAACGACGAGCGGGACAACCACGACATAGACGCGGCCTTCGACTCCGAAATATACTCGTGGATGCTGGAGCAACTCCAGCAGACCGCGATTGCCACGCCGACCATCCAGGCCAACCCCTTCGCCAACTCCGGCGGAGGCTTCTAGGCGCTGTGACATGAAGGCCAAACTTCTACTGCAAGCGAGGCTGAACCACCTGCAAGAGGGCGCGTGAGACGCTCTCGGGCCTAGGGAGTGACCTCGTCGAGTGCGACCCTTTCTTAAGGAACCGTTGACGGGATTCGAGCTGCGGGCGCTGATCGGAGGCCGGCCGGTGCGTGAATTTTTCTCGCTCAAGAGCCCGTCATTCCCCAAGTTGGGGCTCGACCCCGACGGCCTCACTGAAGCTCAGATGATCGCCTTGATGACCGATGCGCCACGGTTCAAACGGCGGGCGCTGGTTGTCGCGGGCGACCGCGTAATCATGGGCAATGATGGGACCGCCTTCAAACAGGCCCTCGGATAATAACCGCACCGTTCGGCGCGGTTATTGGTGCCAACTCTGGGCGGCGAACCGCCTACTTTCTACTTTACGGCGTTGCCGTTGACGGAGGGCTCGACCACGGGCTTTTCGGGTTCCTCGACCTGCGCGCCCAGCGCATCGATGCCCCTGCGCACCTGGCCGAGCATCTGCGACAGACGCTCCTCGATGCTGAACAGTACCTCGCGAGAGTACTGGTCGGCTCCCTCGCGGCGGACGGCGGCGGTCGCCTCGGCGTCGTCGATCGTGCGGAAGACCTGCTGCTGCGCCTCTTGGACGATGTCATTGGCCTGCCGGTGGGCTTCGTCCTTGATCTCCTGAGCTTTGATCTCGGCCGACTTGACGATCTCGGTCTCTGCGACCAGTGACTCATACTCGTTGCGAGCCGCCGTGGTGATGGCCGCGACCTCCTGATTGGCCGACTCTCGCAGGCGTTTGGCCTCGAGATACGCCTGGTTGACGATGCTCTCTTTTTGCTTGAGAACCTCTCCGGCCTCCAGCACGTCGTGGGGGACCGACTCCCGAAGATCAGCCGCGATGGCGGTCAGCTTCCCAGAGTCGACCATCACCTTCTTGCGCATGCCCAGGACCTTTGTCGAGTTCCTGGCAAGCTCGTTCAGCTCGTCGAGAATGTTGTCTATCGCGTGGGACATCCGGCTCTCCTTCATTCGTACTCAGTTGCTCAGTTTCTGCCGCAGCAGGTCGGCGACCCCGGGGGGCACCAGGCCTTGCACGTCGCCGCCCAGTCGGGCGACCTCCTTGATTCGCGAAGAACGCATGAACTGGTGATCCAGGGCGCTCATCACACACACTACGTCCACGTCGGGGGCCAAGCTCCTCCACATGTGAGCCATCTCGAACTCAACCTCGAAGTCCAAACCCGCTCGCAGGCCACGAAGGATGAATCCGGCGCCCACGGTGCGAGCGAAATCGACTGCCAGGCCTGAAAAGGCTCGAATCTCCACGTTGGTTGTCTCTTTCACGGAGTCGGCGAACATGCTCGCCCGTTCGTCAGTCGTGAACATAAGCGACTTGGGCGGACTGTCGTAGACCCCCACCACCAAGTGGTCGAAAAGCTTGGCCGCCCTCTTTGTGACGTCTACATGTCCTTTGTGGACCGGGTCGAACGTGCCAGGGTAAACGGCCTTAGCCATTGATGGCCGCCAATGTGAATATCGAGATCGACGAGTCCCCGTAACGCCTAGTTCTGGAGAGGTCCAGTCGCCTGTATGAAGCCTCCAACGCGCGGCCGGACCCGTACTCGGCGACCACCGTACCGTCCGGACTCAAGAGCGGACTGTCACTCAAGCCCGCTAGGAGCCCTTCCCAGGGGTCGTCATCGTACGGCGGGTCTATGAAGACCAAGTCGTATCGTCCTCCATCGCGGCCACCCTTGTTGGAGCCAGGTAGGGTGGCCGGTGAACCAGCCACCTTTTCTGCTCTGGCCCTTACCACCGTCGCTCGGTCGTCGTATCCGAGCGACTTGATATTGGCGTTGATCGTGTTGCATGCTTTGGCATCCTCCTCTACAAAGTCGGCCCGAGCCGCCCCTCGACTGAGTGCCTCCAGCCCCATTGCCCCGGTCCCGGCATACAGGTCCAAGACCCTGGCCCCCTCTACGCAGTCTCCCAGCATCGAGAAGATGGCGGCCCTAACCTTTTCGGTGGTCGGCCTCAATCGACCCTTTGGCGTCTGGAGCCTCCGGCCCCTATCCTTACCGCCGGAGATTCGGGTGCTCATCAGCCTCACTTCGCCGGTCGAGACTTCAGCGCGGCCCGGTAACCAGCCATCGAGAGTGACGCGATGTTAGCAGCGAGGCCACCGGCATAGAAGTAGTTTTTGTACAAGTTTTAGAAAAAGTCTAGTAAATGTCCTTGTGCTCAAGAGGCGGTGGTCGGTTAGAATTGGATTCCGGGCTGAGTGGGGAGCCACCGGGGCAGGGCGTTCAGCCCCTTCGTTTCTAAATGGCGACCGGTGTGGTTCATCAGCCGCCGACAACCGGAACCGGGGGCCGAAGAATGACCAGTAGAAACCACACTGTCCACTACCTGACCGAAGACGGCGTCAGGAAGCTTGAGGACGAACTGCAGCACCTTCGCAACGTGCGCCGCCACGAGGTGGCGTCCAGAATTCACGAAGCCGTCGCCTCCGGCGAGGGAACCGACACCGCCGACTACGAAGAGGCGAAAAATGAGCAGGCGTTCGCCGAAGGACGCATACAGGATGTCGAGAACATTCTGGCCACCCCGCGTGTCTCGAACCACGATCCCAAGTCGCGAAAAGCCGTCGAGATCGGGTCCGCCGTAACGGTTGCCGACCACAAAGGAAAAAGCCACCGTTACAAGATCGTTGGCAGCGCCGAGGCTGCCCCACTGGAGAATCGGATCTCCAACGAGTCCCCCTTGGGCCACGCCCTGGTGGGCTGCAACAAGGGCGACGAGGTGGTTTACGAGACCCCCTCCGGGCACCAGACGCTGACGATAGAGAAGATTCAGTAATGGCTGGTGATGGCGATGCTCCGGCACCCAGCGACCTTATACAGGTCAGGCGGGACAAGCTAAGCAGGCTGCGTGCGCGGGGTATCGACCCATACCCGCACTCCTTTACGCGGACACATACCAGCTCCGGGGCGCGGGAATTCCTAGCCGCCGCCGAAGCGACATCGACCAACCCGGATGTCTCCGTTCGCACCGAACCCGTGACGGTCGCCGGCCGTTTGATGGCGGTCCGAGGCATGGGTAAGGCCACCTTTGTGGACCTGAAGGATGCCGACGGCCGAATTCAGGCCCTGCTGCGACGCAACGCCCTCACCGAGTCGTACGAACTGCTCGACGATCTCGACATCGGCGACTGGATAGGTGTCAGTGGGCCGGTCATGCGGACGAGGAAGGGGGAGGTTACGGTCGAGGCAGAGTCGCTGACCGTTCTCTCCAAGTCGCTTCGGCCGCTACCCGAAAAATGGCACGGCCTCGCGGACACCGAGGTGAGGTTCCGCCGGCGCTACCTCGACCTGATCGCCAACGACGATGCTCAACGGGTGGCGGTGCTGCGCGCGAAAGTGGTCTCCTGCATGCGCCGCTTTCTCGACGGACAGGGCTTCATGGAGGTCGAGACCCCGGTGTTGGTGCCGGTTGCGGCCGGCGCGATGGCGCGGCCGTTCGTTACCCACCACAACCAACTCAACACTGACCTGTTTCTGCGCATCGCTACGGAGTTGTATCTTAAACGACTAATCGTTGGTGGGCTGGAGAAGGTCTACGAGATCGGCAGAGTGTTCCGCAACGAGGGCGTGGACTTCTACCATAACCCCGAGTTCACCATGATGGAGAGCTATCAGGCTTTCGCCGACTACAACGACGTGATGGAAATGGTGGAGCAGATGGTTGGCGCCATCGCAAAAGAAGCGCTGGGCAACATGACCGTCGAGTTCGACGGCGACGAGATCGACCTCACCCCGCCCTGGCCGAGGCTCAGCCTGCGCGACCAGCTCATCGAGCACGCCGGGATCGACTTCCTCGAATACCCAAATCTTGATTCCCTCGCTGACAAGATGCGGGGTCAAGGCCTCGATACGTCACAGCAAAACAGCTGGGCCGGGCTGCTGGACAAGCTTGTGTCGGACACCGTAGAGCCGAAACTCATCCAGCCGTCCTTCCTTGTCGATTACCCCATAGAGATGTCGCCCCTGGCAAAGCGACATCGCCAGGACCCGGGGGTAGCCGAGCGCTTTGAGGGGTTTATTGCGGGCATGGAGTTCTGTAACTCCTTTACTGAGCTTAACGACCCGGTCGACCAGCGGGCTCGATTCGAAGAGCAGGAAGCCCTTCGCACCGCCTTGCAGGTACAGGAAGATGACGAGGCCGAAGAGGTTTACGACCGCCTGGATGAGGACTTCCTGGTGGCGGTCGAACACGGCATGCCCCCGACCGGGGGGCTGGGTGTGGGTGTGGACCGCCTGGCGATGTTGCTGTCGGGCCACCGCTCCATCCGCGAGGTCATCCTCTTCCCACAACTGCGTCCCCGATAGGCGAGGCCGTCAACGACTAGGAGTATCCACCAGAATCACTTCACGGATCTCGCTAAGACGGTTCGGATAACGGAGTATATCTAGCGGAACGATTGCGCCATTTTCAACGTAGTTACCGACTTGCCAACAGATGCTGCCGTTCTCACTGACTACTCCGACACACACCTCGATTACCCGAGGTTGTTCCGCGATGTAAGTTCTAAGTCGCCACGCGTTTTATACGGCTTCCCTAGGGGGAGGGCACAGCCAGTTTGACGGTACCGGCCGGAATCGGCGACGGCAAATCGAGACAATCACCTTCGTAAAGGACCATGTCCGCAGAGGGATCATATTTATTTGATAGTTGGACATTGCTCGACTGATTGCAGCTTTTAAACTAACGGTCTATTAGAGGGAGATCCTTGTTGACTGCTGGCGCTCTGTCAACCGCCGCCTTTTCCCCGACCAGGATTGCGACGGTACCAAACGCCAGTCGATGGCTCTTCGCTACCGGCAGACCGGCTGCATCCATGTCGCGCGCCAGGCCGTCGCGTGTGAAGTCGGCGGCCGACTCAGGCAGGTAGGTGTAGGCATCGCTATCACCGGCAAACGCCAGTCCCAAAACCGGAGCGACGGTCCTGAAGACGGTGCCGAAAAGGCTTGCTGCGAGGCCCGAGTTACTGGAGGAGAAGATATCCAGCATAGCCAGTCGGCCACCCGGCTTCAGGACGCGATGGACCTCCAGTAGAGCGGTGGGCCGGTCGATGAAGTTGCGCATCCCGAAGCCGACCGTGACTAGGGTGAAGCTATCGTCGTCGAATGGTAGTGAGTGTGCGTCCGATAGGGCTACGGCGACCCGGTCCGCCATCCCCGCCCGCCGCAACTTGTCCATTCCGATTGCCAGCATCGGTGCTGAGAAGTCAACAGCCGTCCACCTCATTGGACCGGCGGCATTCAATACGAAGTCGAGAGTACCGGTGGCGAGGTCCAGCGCCGGGCCCTCGGCCGTCAGGCCGTCCAGTGCCATGTCCAGGGCACTGCGACGCCAGGCGTGGTGTCGACCGCCGGACATGAGGGTGTTGAGCAGGTCGTAACGGCCAGATATGCGGCCGAACATGCAGGCGACGTAGTCGGCCCGCTCGGGGCCTCGAAGCGAGGCCATCTGCTAGCCCTCGACTAGGCTCTTGATGGCCGGGGGTAGCTCGGACAGCAGGTCCCCGGCGATGACGCCCGCCTCCCCCATCTGCGACCGGACGATCTCTCCCGCCGACCCGTGCAGGAAGACGCCGAGGGCCGCCGCCTCGAACAGCGGCACGCCCTGCGCAAGTAGTCCAACGATTACGCCGGCCAGGACGTCACCCGTACCTGCAGTGGCCAGGGCGGGGTTGGCGAACGGGCTCACCATCGCTCGGTCATCCGGGTCGGCGACAACGGTGTAGGCGCCCTTCAGCACCACCGTCTTGTCCCACTCGTACGCTGCGCGCCGAGCCTGCTCAATGCGTTCGGCGCCCTGTGGCAGCGCGACGGAGCCGGTCAGTCGTGACATCTCACCCGCGTGCGGCGTGACGATCGCCGGTGCCAAGAAGCGCTTGTGCCAGTCGGTCACCTCGGATAGCAGGTTGAGCCCGTCAGCGTCCACTACAGTGGGCGGTAGCTCGGCCCCTGACAGGAGCAACCTCGATACCATCTCACCGGTGCCAGCAGCGCGACCGAGGCCACAGCCCAATAGCAGGGCGGAGTAACCGGATAGGGCGGCGAGGATTTCGCTCGCCCCGTCGGCCGCGATGCCCCCCTCGGACGTCTCGGGCATGGGCAGGTAGGTGACGTGCGGTGCCGCCGTGGCGACCGCCATCTGGATGCCCGACGGCACCGCCGCCGTGACCAGGCCCGCGCCCGCTCTCGTGGCGGCCGTCGCACAAAGGTACGCCGCACCAACGTAGTTGCGGCACCCGGAGACGACGAGTGCCCTACCGAAAGTCCCCTTGTGACCACTCGTGGACCGGTTCGGCAGTTTCGATTCAGCCCAGTCTGGAGTGATGAGGGACAGCTTCACGTCCGCATCTAGGCCGGGCGGCAGTCCGATGTCCTCCACCGACACCAGTCCGCACAGGTCGGCCCCCGGCAGTGCGCAGTGGCCGATCTTGGGGTACCCGAGGGCGATGGTGATATCTGTCTGGACGGAGGCCGGATCGGCTTCGGCCGTATCGGAGTTCACGCCGGAGGGCAGGTCGATCGCGACGAGCAGCAGTTCCGGACGGTCCTCTCTGGCGCTGGCAAGTGCGGTAAGTCGACTGGTGAGGCTGCCGGTAATGGGGCGGGACGCCCCCGTCCCAAGCACAGCGTCGACGACCAGTGCGGCCTCAGATAGCTCCCGCTTCAGAACACTCAGGTCGGCGTCGTCTTTGGCGCGAACCAGGTGGACCTGCTCCGGTAGGTCGGCGGTCTTTGGATGTGGCGCCCTGTCGGTCGCGGTCAGGTAAACGGTGGTGCGGGCCCCCCAGCCCGACAGGTGGCGGGCGGCCACCAGGCCGTCGCCCCCGTTGTTGCCGGACCCGACTAACACCAGTACTGACGTTTCAGACAGGCCGCCCTCGTCGTCCGGGCCGAGCGTCCGGCGACACGTCTCCGCTACTGCCAGGCCCGCGTTCTCCATGAGGGCGTCGGTGCTGATTACGGACGCTTCCGATCGCCGTTCGATCTCGCCCATCTGCCTGGATGTAAGAATCTTCATTGAGCTTTGTACGGTGACTGGTTGGGGTAACAGGCTCTAATAATTTGGAAGGGTACTCTCGGCCACCACGAAGGCGATGGCGAACTCGTTGGAATGGGACAGGGAGACGGCGATCTGGTCGATACCCATGCGCTCGGCCTGTGCTGCCGCCTTGCCGTGGAGCGCGATCGTCGGCGCACGACCCGGTCGCCGCACCACCTCGACGTCCTTCCACGGGACACCCCGTATCCCGGTGCCGAGGGCCTTCATTACCGCCTCCTTGGCGGCGAAGCGGGTGGCGAGTTGAGGCGCACGATCCCTGCAGTACCGTTGTTCCCGCTCTGTGTAAACACGGTTGAAAAAGCGTTGTCCGTACCGCTCGGCCACGCGTTTGACCCGCGGAATCTCGATCATGTCCACACCGTTTACCAGCATCTTCGCACCGTCAGATTCTACGCCCACCGGTTTCCCGACCCCATTTCTTGGTCGCGGCCGTATAATTTGCGCGTCTGGAGAGTCTAATGACGGCAGAGATCATTGACGGCAAGGCGATCGCCGCCGAGGTGAGATCGGAGGTGGCCGACGGCGTGGCCCGGCTCAAGGTCGACACCGGTGTGACGCCATGCCTCGCGGTAGTGCTTGTGGGCGAGGACCCGGCGTCGCAGGTGTACGTGAGCAACAAGCAGAAAGCCGCCGCCGAAACTGGCATGGTGGCCGAAGACCATACGATGTCCGCCGACACATCGGCCGAGGTGCTCAGGGCGAAGATCGATGGCCTGAACGCCGACCCCGCAGTACACGGAATCCTCGTCCAGTTGCCGTTGCCCGATCACCTGGACGAAAAGGAGTTCATCCAGCGCATCGCCTCCGAGAAGGACGTGGACGGCCTGCATCCCGTGAACATGGGGCTGCTGCTGGCTGGCACGCCCCGCTTCGTGTCCGCCACTCCGGCGGGGGTGCAGCAGATGCTGCTGCGAACCGGCAACGCGCCTGCAGGCAAGCATGTAGTGGTGTGCGGCCGCTCAGACATCGTCGGCAAGCCGGTCACGGCCCTGCTCATGCAGCGCAATGACGACGCCAACGCCACGGTAACCGTGTGTCACACGAGAACGGCCGACATCGGCGTCATTACCCGCCAGGCCGATATCCTCATAGCGGCCGTCGGGTTGGCACGGTTCGTTACGGCCGACATGGTGACGGACGGCGCCGTGGTCATTGACGTAGGCATCAACCGGGTGGACGCGCCGGAGCGCAAGCGCGGCTACAGGCTGGTGGGGGACGTCGACTACGAGCCCGTGGCCGAGAAAGCGTCGGCGATCACGCCGGTGCCCGGCGGTGTGGGCCCCATGACCATTGCTATGCTGCTGGTCAACACCCTCAAGGCAGCCCGGCTTTCCGCGGACTAGCGCCCGCTAAGCGAAAGTGAGTGCCCTTGCCGGGTTGTGGATCAGGATGTTGTCGAGATGGTCCTGTGTGAACCCACGATTGCGCATGCGTCGCACGATGCTTTCGAGTATGTGGGCGTAACCCTTGCCTCCGTAGGCGGTGTTGTCCACCTTTAGGCACACGTCGTGGGCGATGGTGATCCGCTCGCCGTAGCCTTCGGATAGCAGGTACTCGATCGAGTCCATGCGCTGTACGTCGCTGACGCTGCTCGTCTCGATGTCTCCCGACCGGTAAGTCCCGCTGGTGTCCTCCGAGCCAAATCTGTCGTACTCGAGGTAGCAGCCGGTGTCGGCCAGTTCCTTGATGGCGGACATGGGCCGGATGTTATCCAGATGGCCCATGATGACATTTTCGGCATCGGCCCCAGCGTCCGTCAGGATCTTGATGATCTCCAGCGGAGTGTCGGGGTGGATGCCGGGATGGATGAGGATAGGAGCGCCAGTCTCCACCTGGGCCTGTGCTGAGGCACGAAGCACCTTGCGCATGTTCTCGGTCAGCGGCGTGTGGTTGCCCACCTCGCCGATGACGCCGGACTTGACCCCGGTGTCGTTCACCCCGACGGTGACGTCGTCGATGATGTGCTGGGCGATCGACTCCTCGCTGCGCTCATCCATGTCGGCAGGGTGCGCCTGGGGGACGTAATGGCTGGCCCCCATGACCACGTTGAGCCCGGTGGCGCGTGAGATGCGGGCCAGCGCGAGAGGGTCTCGGGCGATACCGATGCTCGTTGTATCGACAAGGCTCTGACCGCCGGCGTAGCGGTATTTAAGCACTTCCTCGATTGCGAAGCGCTCGTCCAGAAGCTGCTGGTTGTGTTTGCTAGTGTAGAATCTGGACCTGATTTTTCCCAGCTTGTCCATCGTCACCGGCTGGTCGACGTACCAGCGCTCGCTGGCCTCCTCCGGCATCTGGAAGTAGCAGCGCAAGTCGATCAGCAGGTGTTCGTGTGTCAAGGTGATGCCGAGCGACCCCGGCTCCAACTCGCCGAGAACGGTCTGGACTCTTCCCGTCGGTCCCTTTGGGCTCATTCCTTCATCCTCCCCGATGCTGAAATTCGCCTAAGCCTAGCACCCGCCGTCGTCTGGCGCCATGCTGGCACTGGTCGGTCGTCCGGTTGCCTGTGTACCGGCTCACGACCACCATGCGCGAGGGCGAGGGTTGCGGGCCGGTCTTTACTCGCATTCAATGCGTTATTTAGCGGTGCGGCCTCCATCTAGGAGGACGATCTGCCCGGTCATGTAGTCGGATGCCGGGCTCGCCAGGTAGACCGCCAGCACGCCCAGTTCCCGTAGATTGCCATGCCGCCCCATAGGAATGGTGGCTAGGTTTTCAGCCGCTCCCTCCTCGCTCGTCCACACGCCATCTGTCATGCGTGTGTGAAACGCCCCGGGGGCCAGGGCGTTGACGTTGATGCCGTGCGGCGCCCACTCCAAAGCCAACACCCTGGTCAGCATATTCACCGCTGCCTTGGACACGTTGTACAGCGACATGTAGGGTACGCCCATCTGGCCGTTCGTCGACGAGACGTTGATGACCTTGCCCGATCCTCGCTCAAGCATGTGTGGACCGATCGCGCGACAGCCGTACATGACCCCGGCGACGTTCACTTCCATCATGTGTTGCCACTCGTCGTCGGTGACGGGTGAGATGGGCGGCCGGGTCAAGCGTACGGAATCGGGCCCGCCGTCGGGCATGGGGACGAGCGGCAGGAAGTGCACCGTTCCGGCGTTGTTGACCATGATGTCGACTCTTCCGAATTGTGCAATGGCAGTCGATACAAGCCGGTCCACTTGGGCCGAGTCGGTCACGTCGGTGGTCAAGGCCAGTGCCCGCCGACCAGCTGCCTCGACATCCGCTGCCACCTCGTCTACCTCCGCCTGGGAGCGGGCGGCGACCACCACGTCGGCCCCCGACTCGGCGAACGCGAGTGCGATGTCACGTCCGATTCCTCTTCCGCCACCGGTGATGACGGCGACTCTTCCATTCAGTTCAAGCTCCGGCAGCATTTACTCCTCCAAACAGCAATCACCGCACTTGGGGTCCGGGCGGCCCGGTGACACTACCATAAGGGGATGCGAACCGCCGACTTCGACTACGAACTGCCGGTCGAGTTGATCGCCCAGGCCCCGGTTACGCCACGCGATTCATCCCGGCTGCTCATTCTCGACCGGGCCACGGGGAGGCTAGAGCATCGCCGCTTCTCGGAACTTCCAGGCTACCTTGAGTCGGGAGACGTGCTCGTCTTCAACGACAGCCGTGTGTTTCCGGCCCGCCTGTACGGCCGCGGGCACGACGGCGGACGGGTCGAGTTGCTATTGCTGGAACGCGTCGACGAAGATCAATGGAGGGCGCTGGCCCGGCCCGGCCGCCGCCTGCGAAATGGAGCGACGTTCTCCATCGACGGACAGAAGGGCGATCTAGCAGAGGTGCTGGAGATGGCTGAGGATGGCACAAGGCTGGTCCGCCTGCCCCGCGGCCTCGACCTGTCGGCCGTCGGCGTCGTCCCGCTTCCCCCCTACATCAAGATGGCACTGGACGACCCGGAGCGCTACCAGACCGTGTACTCGCGCCCTGAGGGCAGCGTGGCCGCGCCGACGGCGGGGCTCCACTTCACCGACCGCCTACTAGACGAGATTCGTGAGATGGGCGTCGAGACCGTCTTCGTCACCCTGCACGTCGGCTGGGATAGCTTCCGGCCGGTGACCACGGGCGATACGCGCGATCACCGTATGCACTCCGAGCGCTACGAGCTATCGCCCGAGTCGGCTGCGGCCATCAACCAAGCGAAGGCGGAGGGACGTAGGGTCATCGTCGTCGGCACCACCGCCGTGCGTCTGTTGGAGTCGAATGCGACCGACGGTCCCAATGGCCAAACCTACGAGCGGGCTGATGGCGATACCGGCGGCCCGATGACCCCGGGCGACGGCAGCACCAACTACTTCATAACGCCCGGCCATGGGTTCAAGGTGGTCGACGCGATGGTGACAAACTTCCACCTCCCCCGCTCGACCCTGCTCATGCTGGTGAGCGCTTTCGCCGGTCGCGAGCAGGTCCTCGCCACCTACGAAGAGGCTGTGGCGCAACTCTACCGCTTCTACTCCCTTGGCGACGCGATGCTGGTGCTGTAGGTACCTTCCGATTTGTCCGTGTTCTTGGAAAAGGGTTGCGGTTGACTGAGGAACATAGGCGTCCAGGTCGACCTGACCATCCGACTGGAGGCGAATTGCACTCACACTAACGACGGGCGTTCTCGAGGGAGGGTCGACCTGGCGACGTCGCTTTTTGGCAGCTTCAGTCACCTAGATCGACTGTATAGCATCAAGTCGAACGAATGAACGCTTCCAGGTCTAGCACGCTCTACTCAACAAATCCCGGGTACTCTTCCATGGTGGAGGTCGCGTCGGGTACTCTGAGCAAACCGGACCTGGCGGACCGGCTGCGCGGGCTGGCTGTGCCTAGTGGGTCTTAGCTATACCCGGCCTCGGCCGCTTGTGGTGACTTGGTGGCGACACGTATAATCGCCGTCGTGTTTGCCGAGGGATGGACGCCTGTCCGTCGGCGTTCCTGAAAGATCGAGCGAGGGTATTTCTATGGCTCCAATTAACGACCCGGCCGATGTGTTTCGCGGGTTGGGTGTGAAACCCGCGATAAGTGCGTCCGGCCCCACCACCGCGTTCGGCGGTACCAAACTGCGCCCGGAGTTGCACGAGGCGATGAACGCCGCCTCCCAGGTGATGGTGGACCTAGGCGAACTCAACGACGCCGCCGGCGCCATGATAGCCAAACATACTGGAGCAGAGGCAGGGATGGTCACCTCCGGCTCCGCCGGTGCACTCGTCCTGCAAGCCGCAGCGGTGGTGGCAGGCACCGACAAGGCGAAGATGAGGCGTCTGCCCGATACGACGGGGATGAAAAACGAGATCATCATCCACAACATCCACCGCTTCCCCTACGACCAGTGCTACACCTCTGTCGGCGCAAAACTGGTGGGTGTCGGCGACTTCCTGCGCTGCCTGCCCTGGGAGATGGAGATCGCGATCAACGAAAACACGGCCGCCGTGGCTTATCTCGTCGCGCCGTTCGTAGCGCCCTATGCGATGCCGCTACCGGAAGTGGTGGAGATCGCGCACGCTCACAGCCTCCCGGTCATAGTGGATGCCGCCACCATGGTCCCGCCCCGAGAGAACCTGACCAGGTACATCGATGACGGTGCTGACATGGTCATATTCTCCGGCGGCAAGGCGATTCGCGGCCCGCAGGGCACCGGCATCTTGACCGGCCGCAAGGACCTGATCGATGCCGCCCGCGCAAACGGTTCTCCCAACCAGTTCTTCGGCAGAGGTTTGAAGGTCGCAAAGGAGGAGATCGTCGGCCTCGTGCAGGCGCTGAACACCTTTGTCACAGAGGATGAAGACGCGGAGAACGCCGTCTTTCGAGAGAAGTCGCAGAGAGTTGTTGATGCCCTCATCGAGTTCCCCGGCCTGGACGCCGAGGTCAGGCACGATAAGCGGGACTGGCTCATACCCACCGCTGTCTTTAGGTTCACCGAGGAGTGGACCGGACCGAGCCGGGACGACGTGTTAAGCCGCATGCAGGAGAGCGACACCAAGATCTTCCTGCATTGGCTGGGGGGCCCGGACACCCTGGCGGTGGACCCCCTTAACCTCGACGATGACGAGGTCGAGGTCCTGATCGGACGGCTCCGCGAGGAGCTTCTGCGTAACGACTGACGGCCGCCGCCCGCAACGTCAACAAACAAAACCCGGTAGGAGATCAGAGGAAACATTGCTAGAACGCTTCAAGGTTCCCGAAGAAGACCAGATGCGCATCGGCCACGACGCGTTAACTGCGACGGTGCAGTCGATTCTGGAGAAAATGGGCTGCCCATCCGAGGACGCGGCGGAGGGTGCCAACACTCTCGTCACTACGGACCTTCGTGGCGTCGAGACTCACGGGGTCTCAAACATGCTGCGCTACTATGTGGACGAGTTCCAGTCGGGTAAGATGAACCCTCGACCCGACGTGAAAGTGATCCGCGAGACCCCGGGTACGGTGACCCTAGACGGGGACAGGGGCTTGGGCGTGATTGTCGCCCCTGGTGCCATGCGCAGAGCCATCGAGAAGGCCAAGAACGTCGGCGTCGGCATTGCGGTCATGCAGAACAGCGGCCACATGGGCGCCGTCGGCCACCATGCCATGCTGGCCGCTCGGGAGAACATGGTGGGTATGGCCACCACCTCTGGTGGCGCGGGAAAGAGGGTGTTCGTGCTGCCGACCTTTGCCGCCGAGCCTCGTCTCGGCACTAACCCCATCTCCATCGCTGCGCCCGCCCGTAGCGAGCCGTACCTGCTCTACGACGCGGCCACGACGGCCATCGCCGGCAACAAGATCTACCTGGCCGAGAGGGTGGGGGCGATGCTGGAGCCGGGCTGGATAGCCCGGCTCGATGGCACACCGATCTTGGAGCCGGAGATATCCCCGGGCAGAGACAACTACTGGCAATTGCCCCTCGGCGGGACGCGGGAGCAGGGTTCGCACAAGGGCTTCGGCTTGGCGATGATCCCCGAGATACTTGGAACCATGCTGTCGGGAGCGACTCCGGCGATGCTGCCCGGCGACCGGTTGGCGCAGGACCACTACTTCGCCGCCTACAGCATCGAGGCGTTCACCGACCTGGACTGGTTCCTCGACACCATGGACGAGATGCTCAGGACGCTGCGCACCACCAGGCCCGCCGAGGACCACGAGCGAGTCCTGTACCCGGGCTTGTCCGAGCACGAGGAAGAGATAAACCGCAGGGTCAACGGCATCCCGCTCCACAGGGAGGTGATCGAGTGGTTTGACCACATCACCGCCGAATTGGACCTGCCGCAGATAGAGCGCTTCTAGCCTTCACGCACCCCTCTGCCTCACACCCTTCTTCACACGAGGGGCGCCCGCGCCGGGCGACCCGGGTACGTGTCCTCTTGGAAGCGGCCGTCTCGCACCAGCGGGACACCGTTGACGAGGACGTGAGCGAACCCGGTCGAGGGTAGTGTGGGCTCCTGGTAGGTGGCGTTGTCTGTAACCGTGGCCGGGTTAAAGATCGACAGGTCGGCGTCCGCCCCCACCTTGATGCGGCCCTTGCGCAGGAATATGGGGGCCCGGCGCTCCAAACGTTGCGCGGGCATCAGCGACGACTTGCGAATCGCCTCCACCAGAGTCAGTGAGCCTTTGTCGCGCACGAATCGCCCGAGCGTCCGGGCATAGGTGCCGGCCGTCCTGGGATGGCCGGCACCCGATATGATCCAGCCGTCGCTCGCTATCGCCGTCACCGGGCTGGCCACGGCGGCGTCCATGGAGGCCTCGGGGATGAAGTGGATGATGACGATGCCGCCCTCGGCCCGGTACTTTTTGAACAGCTTTTCGTTTATCACCTCACCTGTGGCCGGCCATAGCAGTTCGTCGTACCCGACCTTCGTCATTTTCTCCCAACCGGGCTCGAATAGGGCCGACTCGATCTGCGTCATGCCAGCGCTGTACGGGTAGCACTCCGTGGTGATGTCTAGGCCGTTCCCGGCCGCGCCCTCCACCATCGCCAGCAACTCCTGCGTCGCCGACAGGCCGACGCTCGATACGTGGCACACATGCAGGGCGGCGCCGGTGATGGAGGCCACAGTGATCACCTCTTGCAGGCCGTCTATGCCACCGGCTCTACCAAGTTCGGCCGGAGGCTCTCCCATGCCCCTGACGTGGACCAAGGTCGGGGCGTCGAAGCGGGCCGCCACGCGAAACGCTGCCATGACTTCGGACCGCGCCGCTGCGGGAGTGTACTGGAGTGCGAAGCCGACCCCGAGGCCGCCGCGCTCGAGGCCATGCTCGATTAGCCGCGTGATCTCACGAAGCTCTTCGTCGTTAGCCGCCCGGTGGGCGGCGTCCCCGCTGGGGATCAGGCCGGACCCGACGTCGTCCATCACGGCCATGCGTGACGGGACGTGGCCGGAGCTGACCCCGTGGTTGATCGCGGTGCGGCCCTCCCGTACGTCGTACCAGGCATCGACGTCCGCGGTTCCGATCTCCAACTCCAGCGCCGTGGTGACCCCGTCCTGAGCTTGCAGGCGGTAGTTCTCCACGTCCTGGCCGTGGGCGTGCAGGTCGATAAAGCCCGGCGCCACCACGAGCCCGGTGACGTCGATCTCCTCCGCGCCGCTCATGCCCCGGCCCCAGATCTCCTCGATCGCTTGGATGCGCCCACCCGAGATGCCGAGGTCACGCTGGGAGTCCATGCCCGAGTCGGGGTCTATCACCCTACCGCCTCGCAGAACCATTTCAAAATCTTCCAATAGTCGCTCCCTCCCGGGTAGTGGGGGTCGTGTGGCCCGTGTCAGTGGAGCCCGCGTAAGTGGATTAGGTCCGATCTCCCAGAATTCGAGTTTTCAGGCTCTGGACGTCCGACAACTCCCAGCCCTCGGCGATCTTGCCGTCCTCGATGCGGTCTATCGACATGCCGTTCAAGGTAATTCGCCTCCCGGTCGCGGCAATCCCATTGAATTCACCGGAGTGAACGGCTGAGATGCGCAGCCGGTCGGCAACGCGGTCGCCTTGTGCAACCATGTCGTCGACCGTCGATGAGATGTCGGGGAAACTGGTCCTGAAAGACCTGATTAGGTCGGCCATGGCCTCGATGCCCACCGCGTCCGGCGTCGACGGAGAGTGGTGCACGTAGTCGGTTGCAATCGTCTCTCCAATGGCGTCGAGGTCGCCGTCGACGAACACCTCATCAGTGTATCGCTGGACGATGACTTTGGTGGTCGCGGCTTTGCTGGGTGTCATACGTTCACGCCAGGTGGAAAATGCGGGCGGTCTTGATGAACCAAGTGGGCATCGGTTCGATGATCTTGCGGAATTGGTAGACGAGCAGGGCTATCATCGGCCCTATCAAAGCGCCGGCGATCACATCGATAGGGTAATGTACTCCGGCGAAGACGCGAGAGAAGCCCAGCATCGCTCCCAACGCGAACATCGCCAGCCCCAGCTTTCGGTTGGCTCCGAACACCCCGGCCGCTATGCCGAACACGGCTGCCACCGAGTTGGAGGGAAAGGAAAAATCGGTGGCCTCGTAAAAGAGTAGGCTCACGTCATGGTCCAGGAAGGGCCTGGCTCGTTCCGCCACAAGGCTTATCTCCTGCACGGCCCAACTGGTGAGCCCCATGGTGGAGAGGGCGACGAAGACCCCTATCTGGTTGAGGTAGCGGGACGCTTCGTCCCGGCCGGCGAACCACAGCGCGACCAGCCCCAGGGCCATGGTGACCGGGATGAGGTAGTCGCTGACCAGCAACTCTATCAGACCGTCAAGAAAGTCTGATCGGCCAACCAGGCTGTTCAGCCACAGGAAGGCCTCCACGTCCCACCGACCGATGGGCCCGTCGATGAACATCGCCTTAGCCCAGCCTCACCCGGTTAATCAGGCTCCCGGCGATTTGGAAGACGATGCCCTCCCTGTCGCCGGAATAAAAGCGCACCAGCGTTGCGTGAAACCCGCGCCGCCAGGGCGGCAGGCTCCGGCGCATGGCCTCGAAGTAGCTGGTCTTCCTCAGGGCCTCAAGCCCCTCGCCGACCCCCGGCTCGCCCCGGTGCATACGGGCGTTGACAAGCGAAGAGATGGCCACGGTCGCGAGCACCGCCACTGCAGCACCCCCGAAAAAGCCGACGCCCTGCATGTTGGCGTCGAGACCGCCCTCGGTGTCGTTGATATTGCGCTCCTCCGTCAGGAAGAACCATGCGATGGCGCCGCCTATCAAGACGAGCCCGAAAACACGTGCTGCGACCGCATGTTTGAGAAAGAGCAGGCCGTCGAAGCGTCCTATGGACGCCCCCACCTGGATGGCCCCAATGGAGGACCAGAACACGAAGATCAAATAGTCCGCTACGAAGGGACTCATTGATCGGGGGCTAAACGGGCTCCAGTGCGACCGGATGACACCAGTGCATGTAGTCGTCACGATTTCCACGCATTGCTTGCGCGTAGATTGACATCAACTGCGCTGTCGCCGGGCCCACTCTGCCGTCCCCGACGGGCCGGCTGTCCACACTGCCGACCGGGGTGATGTGGGCGGCGGTGCCGGTCAGGAACACCTCGTCGGCGAGATAGAGCTCGCTGCGCCGGATGCGCCGCTCGACCACCTCCATGCCTAGCTCCTGGACTGCCAGGGTCCATGTGCAGTCGCGGGTTATGCCCACAAGGTTGTTCTCGGCCACAAGGGGTGTGTGCAGCTTGCCGCCGGAGACTAGGAAGAGGTTTTCCCCCGTGCCTTCGGACACGCTCCCGTCTTGGTTGAGCATTATCGCCTCGTCGAAACCGGCTAGCACCGCCTCTGTCTTGGCCAAGATGCTATTGACGTAGTGCCCGGATATCTTTACGCGCGGCGGGATGATCGTGTCGTCCATGCGACGCCACGAGGAGGTGCAGCAGTTGATGGCCCCGTCCGAGTCGATGTACGCACCGAACGGCACGATGATCAACGTGAAGTCGCTGTCGATCTCGTGCAGCTTGAGGTTCGCTACCAGTTCCTCACTCTTGTACACCAGAGGTCGGATGTAGACATCCTCCTGGTAACCGCTGGCCCGAACCAGGTCTTCGGTGATCGAGCACAGGTTGTCCGCCGTGTGGGGGATTTCCATCATCATCATGCGACAGCCCTGCAGGAGTCGCTCGTAGTGCTCGCGCATGCGAAACACGTACATGATCTCCCGTTCGGCGTTCCAGTTGCCGCGGATACCTTCAAAGACCGCAGTCCCATAGTGCAGCGCGTGAGTCATTACGCTGACCTTTGCCTGGTCGACCGGCACGATGTTGCCCTGGAAGAACGCGAGTGACTTAGACATCAAACTCCGGGTGATCGGCGGCGCGGGCTGGTTCGGCCGCTGTCGTGTGCGGGCTGGTGGGCGTCGTTAGCAATTATAGAGCGGCCGTACCTAAACTTCGTCCTGGGCGTCGGCGACCGCCACCTGGGTTTCTGGCTCGGGTTCAGGCTCCGGTGGGAGAATCCGGGCGATGGAGTATGAGTTCATGTTCTCTAGGAGCCGGCCGATAACCGACGGAGACAGGTCCCTGGGGTATGTGCTCATCGTCCACCACTGCTTGAGCTCTTCGCTTACATCGGAGGCGCTCATGGGCTCGTTGCGCTTTGCCAGCAATACCCGGAACACTGCCTCTTTGAGCGGTGTGTCCGGTAACAGGTAGTCGGGTGTGCCGGCCGACTGGTCGGCGATCTGGTCGATCATGACCAACGGGTCCGCCGAGGCCGCTTCGTCGATGGTGTCGTGCTGTTGCGACATGAAGTCTCGGCGGTCCGATATGAGCAGGGAAACCGAACTCGCCTCGCTCGCCTCCACCTCCACGTAGTATCTGATGGGCTCACGCTGCTCGGAACCGTTGCCGTTATCCGTGGTCATCTACCGTTTATCTCCCCTTGCTCTTTCAAAACACCTCTGGAGGCCACTGAAGCATCAGCACCTCCACCTCCTCACTTATTTGCTTGCCGGGCACATTCTCTGGACAGATCGCCAGGCCGTTGGCCTCCGCCATCGAGGTGAGCAGGTTCGAACTCTGATCACCGGTCAACGACGCATGGTACGTGCCGTCGCGTCTGGTTACCACCGCCCGAGCGAATACGCGTCTGCCATCGGTGTTGTGTATGGGGTCGGTAAGAACCGCTCGCACCGTCGGTCTCGGCACCGGTCCCAGGCCAAGCATCTTCGCTATCGCGGGTCGGCCGAACTGCTCGAATGCGACCAGTGCGCTCACCGGGTTGCCGGGCAGGCCTAGATGTGGAACACGCCGTCGCGCGGCGCCTTTACCCGCCCGCTCTTTATTGCCGACCGTAAGGGCGCCGAAGGCGAGAGGTTTGCCTGGACGCATCCGTACCGACCAGAACTGCATCTCTCCCCTCTGTCTCAACACGTCCTTGACCATGTCGAAGTCGCCTTTCGATACTCCCGCAGTGGTGATCAGCAGATCGGCGGCGAGCCCTTCGTCCAGCTTTGCGTTGACCGAGTCTAGGTCGTCCCGGGCGACCCCGATAGATCTCGGTACTCCCCCGGCCTCCAGAACGGCTGCAGCGACGCTGGGGCTGTTGGAATCGTAGATTCCGCCTTTGGGTAAGGTTTTTCCCGACTCCACCAGTTCGTCGCCGGTGGCGAGGATCGCCACCACGGGTCGCCGGTGTACCGGGGCGGTTGGGTGGCCGAGGCTTGCCAGAAGGCCGATCTGCGCCGGTCTCAGTGCCGTTCCTGCGCCGAGCACCATTTGACCTTGGGAGACGTCGCGGCCGGTGAGCCGGATGTGGGCGCCGGGCGCTGCCGGCGCCTTGACCGACACTTCGGTCAACGGTCGTCCTTCGCTACGGCGTTCCACCTCGTCGGTGTCCTCGAACGGCACCACGGCGTCTGCCCCCGGGGGCAGCGGGCCGCCGGTCATGATGCGTATTGCCGTACCCGACTCAACGCCGACCGACGGCAATTCACCGGCCGCGATTGTTCCCACCACTCGGAGTGCGGACGGCGCGGTCCCGGTCGCCGCTGCGACGTCATCGGACCGGACGGCGTACCCGTCCATCGCCGAGTTGTCGAGCGGCGGCACGTCTAGGTCACTGGTTATATCCTCAGCAAGCACCATGCCACCGGCCTCTGCCACCGGAACCTGCACCGCATCCAGCGGCTCGAAGAAGGCGAGAATACGTGCGAGAGCGTCCTCGACGCTGAGCATGGCCTCTGCATGCACGTGCCGATGCTCGGTCACAGGGGTCAACGGCGAGGCATCGCCCCGACCAACCGTTGGAGCCTACGAAGCAGATCCTCCAGCACCCGGTCTATCTGCTCGGCCGTCAGGGTGCCTTTGTCCGACTGAAACACCAGTCCAAAGGCGATCGACTTTTTATCTCTCGGAATCCCCTCGCCCGTGTAAACGTCCTGAGCACGGGCCTGTTTCACCAACTTGTGCCTCGTAAGCACGGCCCTGATGTCTTCTGCCGAGACGGCCTGGTCCACCGTCAGCGCAAGGTCTCGCACCGACTCCGGGTAGCGACTGAACGGGAGGTAGCGGCGGTCGTCCGAAGGGGCGACGGCGAGCAGGCCCGCCACGTCGATCTCGGCCAACGCCACCACGACGCCATCTAGATCGAATTGCGTGAGTACGCCATCGGCGATCTCGCCGACCGTGCCTAGCCGCTCGCCGTTTGCCAGGACGGCTGCTGTTCGACCCGGCCGCAGCGCCGGGTCGGCCACAGGTTCGAAAGAGGCCTCGATACCCAGCCTGCCGAGCAGGTCCTCGACCACCCCTTTCGCGTCGAAGAAATCCATGTTGTTTGCGCCGTCCGCCTCGTGCCAGGAGTGTGGACTCCGCCGTCCGGAGAAGGCGGCGACAAGCGTCTCGCGCTCGTCCGGCAGGCCGTTATCGTCGTCCGAACGGCTGGGAAGAAAGACGCGGCCCAACTCGAATGGGCGCAGTCCCTCTCCGCCGCCGACCCGTCGGTTTTCGGATACCGTCTGGAGAATACTGGCCCGCAGGCTGGTACGCAGGTAACGCTGCTCCTCGTTCATGGGGTTGGCCAGGGCCAGCGCGTCATCGATCCAGGCGTCGACCGCACGCAGGCGGTCTTCGGAGACGACGTTGTAGTTGATCACCTCGCGCATTCCGGCGGCAGCGAGCATGTCCCGCACCCGTTCCTTCAGGTCCCAGGCCTGTTGCGGCTGGCGGTGCGGTATGGGGGCGGACAGCATGGTGGTGGACATCTCGTCGTACCCGATCACCCGGGCCACCTCTTCCACCAGATCGTCCTCTATCGCCACGTCCGAGCGCCAGTATGGTGAGCTAACTGAGATGGACGTGTCCGGTCCCCCCGCCTCGCATCGCTCAAAGCCCAATGAGTGCAGCACGTCTTTCGCCTGCGACATTGGAATATCCGTGCCCAACACCTGCTTGAGCCGGGCTGCGGTCAGGGTGACGACCGGCGCGGCAACTGGATCGGGGTGGACGTCGATGATACCGCGCGCCACGGTGCCGCCTGCGACCTCGGCGATCAGGCGGGTGGCGTGGCGCAGGCCGATCTCGGCCAGCTCTTGCCGCAGGCCTCGCTCAAATCGGTACGAAGCGCCGGTGCTCAGTCGCAGGTCGGCCCCGGTGCGCCGAGTGTTAACGGGGTTGAAGTTGGCCGACTCCAGCAATATCCGGGTGGTGTTCCCGGACACCTCGCTATTGGCGCCGCCCATGACTCCTGCCAAGCCGATGGCATCCACTGAGTCGGCGATGACCAGCATCGGCGGCGCAAGCTCGCGTCGCTGACCGTCCAGTGTCTCGATCATCTCTCCGTCTCGCGCCTGGCGAACGATGATCTTGGAGTTTTTCACGAGGTCGAAGTCGAACGCGTGCAGTGGCTGGTTGACCTCCAGCATGACGAAATTGGTCGCGTCCACGACGTTGTTTATTGGTCGCTGGCCGGCCCGTATGAGGACCTCCTGCAGCCAGGCCGGCGACGGCCCCACCGTGACTCCCTCTATTAGCGAAGCGGTGTAACGGAGGCACAGGTCAGGGTCGGCTATCTCCACTGTGACGCGACCGTCTATCGGGTCGCCGTCGTCTGCGTATTCGGTTTTTGGTTCGATTACTGCCTGTCCCGTCAGGGCTGCCACTTCCCGGGCGATGCCCAGCACGGACAGGCAGTCGGGTCGGTTGGGGGTGGCGGCGATATCCAGCAGGACGTCGCCGACGATGTCGGTGAGCGGCGTGCCTATCTCCGCGTCGGGGTCAAGGACGAGGATGCCCTCGTGGTCGTCTCCCAGTCCCAGTTCTTTGACCGAACATACCATGCCACGCGACTCGAAGCCGCGGATCTTGGCCGGCCGCAGAGGCTCCTCTCGCTCGGAGTGGGCGTTGTAGAGTCGCGCACCCAGCCTTGCGAAAGCGATCTTCTGACCCACCGCGACGTTGGGCGCACCGCAGACCACCCTGGCCGTCTCGCCGTCTCCCAGGTCGACGGTGGGCAGGCTCAACCGGTCGGCATCCGGGTGCGGTTCCAAATCCACCACCCGCCCGACGACCACCAGTTCCGGATCGAGGTGCATGCCCATCATTTCGATCGACTCGACCTCGACTCCGGCCATCGTCAGTCGGTGAGCGAGATCTTCCGGGGGAATTTCAACTGGCACATAGCGGCGGAGCCAAGAGAGAGGAACGATCATCGCGGACCCTAGGAGAACTGCCTCAAGAAACGGACGTCGTTGGAGTAGAATAGCCGGATGTCGTCGATGCCGTGCTTGAGCATGGCGATGCGCTCGATGCCGATGCCGAAGGCGAACCCGGTGTAGACGGCCGGGCCATACCCCACACCCTCCAGCACCTTGGGGTGCACCATGCCGGCACCGAGTATCTCGATCCAGTTCTCCTCGCTCTTCTCGTTTGCGCCTCCACCACGTGACGACCAGTCGATGGACATCTCCGCCCCCGGCTCTACGAAGGGGAAGTAGTCGCAGCGGAAGCGCACCCGCACGCTTTCCCCAAACAACCGCCGAGCGAATTCGTACAGCGTGCCCTTGAGGTCAGCGAAGGTGATGCCCTTGTCTACCGCCAGCCCTTCGACCTGAGAGAAGTGCCATTCGTGCGTGGCGTCGGTCGCCTCATACCGGTAGACTTTGCCCGGCACGATCACCCGCACGGGCGGCTCTTGGCGCTCCATGGTGCGGATCTGCATCGGCGACGTGTGGGTGCGAAGCAGCAGGGGCCGCTCGCCGTCATCGCCTGTCTTGTCGATCCACAGGGTGTTGAAGCTGTCACGTGCCGGGTGGTGCCTGGGAATGTTGAGCTTCTCAAAGTTGTAGTGATCGAGCTCCACCTCCGGACCCTCCACGACACCAAAGCCCATCTCACCGAACGCGGCGCATATCTCACGCACCGTGGACGTGATCGGGTGGATGCTACCGATCCGCGAGGGTCGGCCGGGCAGGGTGACGTCTAAGGCATCGGAGTCTTTGGTGCCGGGACGCTCGATATCGGCTCGCCTCTGCTCAAATGCCGAGGCGAGGGCCTCGCCGACGGCATTGGCGGCCTGTCCGAACTCCCGGCGGTCGCCGGGTGGGACGTCGGTGATGCTGCGCTTGAGCAGCGTCACCTCGCTCTTGCGACCTAGGTAAGCGACGCGCCACGCCTCCAGCCCCTCGGCGTCGGAGACGGTTGACAGCTCTTTGAGGGCTCGGGACTGAAGCTCGGCCGCGCGCGCGGCTACCTCTTGGGTAATGGCGGACTCCGGTAAGAAGGGGGTAAAGGCTGGTTGATTATAGGTAGCGGCGCGGAGGCGGGTCAAGGCGCCTTAGGCGCCGTTTATCGCATGTCCAAGGCGCTGCCGGGATTTCGACCAGGTTTCTCAAATTACCTAGCGCCAGCGGTTGGACCGGAAGATGCTAGGAAACGAGGTCCTTGTGCGCCCGGCCGCCCTGCATGATGACGAGGAGTCTGTCTTTGTCAGCGAGGACGCCGATGTCGCTCAGCGGGTCGCCGTCCACCACCAGAAGGTCAGCCAGCTTGCCCGTCTCCAGCGTGCCCACGTCGGCGTCTGCGTGGATGCACTCGGCCGCGGTCTTTGTCGATGCGACGAGGGCCTGCATCGGTGTCATGCCGCCGTCCACCATGAGGCCTAGTTCGCGGGCGTTCTCGCCGTGCGGGCAGACGGCGGCGTCGGTGCCCATGGCGATGCGCACCCCGGCCTCCACAGCCATGTGGAAGCTGGCCCGGTGATAGGGGAACACCTCCTTTGCCTTTCTCAGGGACTGGGGCAGCACGGCCCCGGGCTTTTCACGGGCGAGGTCGAAGAGCGTCTCCCCCGGCAGCAACGTGGGCACCAGGAACGTGCCCCGCTTCCTCATCTCGTCTATCACCGACTCGTCCATGTACACGCCGTGCTCTATCGATTCCACGCCGCACTCCACGGAGTTGCGTATCCCCTCGGTGGACTGGGCGTGGGCCATGCAGGTCTTTCCCTCGGCGGCCGCCTCATAAACCATGACCGCGATCTCTTCCCTGTTGAACTGGGTGGACGTGGGCTCGTCACTGGGCGACAGCACGCCGCCGCTGGAGCAGAGTTTTATCACGTCGGCCCCCGCTCGCAGGGTGGCCCGCACCGTTTTGCGCACCTCGCCCACCCCGTCGCAAACGGTCGACGGCCACTCCGGCAGATTGCCGTCCACTGGCATTCCCATGGGGAAGTGCAGACCGCTGGGCAACAGGAAATCCCCGTGACCTCCGGTCTGGGACAGGATCGACACGGCGATCTTCATGCGGGGAGCGGGAATGAGTCCGCTCTCTGCCGCCAGCTTTAAACCCAGCGGCGTGCCCCCGGCGTCGCGCACGAAGGTGACGCCGGCGTCCAGCGTCTTGCGGGCGTTGTCCGCCGCCTGCAGTATCTTGAGACTGAGCGGCATCTGCGCCAGGTCGTGCATCGGCGTGATGTCGATCATGAAGTGGACGTGGCAGTCGATCAGGCCGGGCATGACGGTGCGTCCGTCCACGTCCATAACCGCTGCGCCCGTGGGCGGCGCGACTTCGGGGCCGACCCGCTCGATCCGCCCATCCTCGCCAATGACGATGGTGGCGCCGGAGACGGGGTCGCCACCGTTGCCGTCGATCAGTGTGGCGCCCGTGATCGCCTTCATTGTTACGCCTCCAGGATAAATCAGTGGTGCAACCCTACACCGTCCGACCCGCGGTCGTGGTGTGTCGTGGAGTCGGAATGCCTTCAAGCGTTTGCGGAGGAGACGGTGGGCGAATATAGTCGGCACCGCGGAAAAATCCGTCGATTTCTCGACTAGATATCTGGTAACCGGTCTGCTTATCGTGGCCGCCATGGGTGTGATGTTGAGCGCCAGATTGCCATAGCCAGGACGTCGAGTTCACCACCCGAGATGGAGGTGATCCTGTCTGCGCCGGGTAAGACCACCGTGCCCCAAGCGCCCGACCAGCCCGACATGAAGGTCTACCTGGAACAGGACCAGCAGGATGATCAGGGCCACTGGAACACTGAACCGCTCGCCCTGTTCGATGTCGCTGGTAGCCAGTTCTTTCGACTCCGCCAACACGCTGGCCTCACCTACCATGTAGACTTCGAAGCCTTCCCTACCATTTTCCTCCCGCACGATCTCCAGCACGTCCTCAACGCCGGCGACCGCATGGTCCAGGTCCCCGGCCATAACTATCGGGATGATCGTCGTGTGCTCGTCCTTAGAGACCAGTGAAGGTTCGCTGATTATGTAGAAATTGACGGCTGACTCCACAGACCCCACCCCGTCTCGGCTCAGCCCAAGCACACTGGCGGTTATGTCCCGAACCTTTTTTTCGAAGTCGGGGTCGTTGATGGTGAGTTCCTCGGACTTCACCAGCACGATGTCCTGAACCGGTTTCGGACCGCGCATGCGCGTCTCCAGCAACTCGTCAGCACGAATGACGTCGGGATTGTTGAAGAAGGACATTTGAGTTGTCGGAGTGAACAGTGCGGCAAACAGCACCAAGCTGACCACTATCAGCACGATCCAGATCGCGATCGTGGTCTAGGGCCGGCCGGCGCTGGCCCGGGCGATCCCCCTGGTCGAGTTGTCCAAACGCATCGATTCCTCTAGGCCTTCGATTTCTACGACGCGGTATCTTACATCGGCCGTCAGCAGCCGGGAAACATGTTTATCCCCCGTTTATAGAACCGGGAGGAAGCCGGCCCGCAGGCTGATAGACTGGGCCGGCCCCGATATGGGAGGACAGAACTGGAGACCGACATGGCACGCAATGACGGCCGGAGAAGCGACCAGCTCAGGCCGATGAAGATGACGACAGGGGCCCAGGACTACCCTGAGGGCTCGGTCCTCGTGGAGACGGGCGCCACCCGCGTCCTGTGCGCGGCCACCGTCGAGTCCGGCGTCCCGTTATTTCTGCGGGGACTGGGCAGGGGCTGGGTCACGGCCGAGTATGCGATGCTGCCGCGCTCGACCCTCACCCGCACCCCCCGGTCGAGTATCAACAAGGGCCGGACCAAGGAGATCCAAAGACTGATCGGCCGATCCCTTAGGGCGGTCATGGACATGAAGGCGCTCGGGGAGCGGACGCTGACGGTGGACTGCGATGTCATACAGGCAGACGGCGGTACACGGACCTCCGCCATCACAGGCGCCTACGTGGCGCTGGAGATTGCCTGCAGAACTCTCGTTGAGCGTGGAGATATCCAAAAGTCTCCCGTCAAGCAGCCCGTTGCCGCGACGAGCGTGGGACTGGTGGCCGGCGAGGCGCTGCTGGACCTGAACTATGAAGAGGACTTCCGTGCCGATGTCGACTTCAACGTTGTTATGACCGCCGACGGCCGATTCGTCGAGGTGCAGGGATCCGGCGAGGAGGCGGTATTCGACCGGGTGGCGCTTGACGAGATGCTCGACCTGGCCGCCGTCGGGGTGGCAGAACTGATCAAGGAGCAGGCGACCGCCCTCGGTGCCCGGGAGCATGACGGTGGCGTTTAGGAGCCTGCCGGAGGGTGGAACAGGGGCGCGTCGTCGTTGGTAAGCGGGTGCCCAGCGATGAGCCACACGTACTCGGCGGCCTCCTCGATGTTGCCCTGCGCCTGTCGCGCCCGGTCCAGTCCCCACAGCCGCTGAGCCCGCTCCGTCAGGGCCGTGGTGACCGATTCTTTTGTGTCCACGCTATCGCTACCTCCCCTGGGTTCCGTGGCCAGAGACTGGGCCAGAGTCTAAATTCCCAGCGCCGCTCCGGTCAACGCCTCGGTACCTTGCGGCGCGGGACATCGGTTGGCTATGTATGCCGGTAAACAGGCGCAAACGACCTGAAAGACAAATTGACCTTAGACCGTGGCGACGAATATAATCCGGTGACGGGGATTGGCCGATAATTATGTCTAAGAGAACCTACCAGCCGAAGAAACGGCGCCGGATGAGAGTGCATGGCTTTCGCTCTCGGATGAGGTCCCCGGGCGGGCGGAAAGTACTGCGGCGCCGTATGTTCAAGGGCCGTAAGCGGCTGACCGTCTAACGGTCGGCGCCGCCTGCGCCCCTCCCAATTCATCCCGTTGAATCGCGACCATCGCCTAATAAGGGCGACCGATTTTCGTGCCATCCGTGAGCGTGGGAAAAGCTGGGCCGACCGGTTGCTGGTCGTGGCCGCAAGGCGGCGCGACCGGGAAAACGGCGCGTCGGCGCCTCCCAGTCGCTTCGGCTTCTCGGTGAGCAAGCGTATCGGCAACTCCGTCGAGCGCAACCGGACGAAGCGGAGATTGAGGGCGGCGGTGCATCAGGCCGACTTTGAGCCGGGCTGGGACGTTCTTGTAATCGCGCGCAAAGGGCTCGTCGGCTCGGATTACTTGGAGATTCAAATGTCAATGACAGGTCTGCTCAGGCGCGCGGGCATTAGCCGGTCGCCGGACTCGCCGTCCGCACGTGGGCAAGGCTGAACCGAACTGCCGTCAATCGATGCTACTAACCAAAACGGCCCTGGGGGTGATAAGGCTCTACCAGATCGTGCTTTCGCCTTACGTAGGTGGCGCCTGTCGACACGACCCGACTTGCTCACGGTACGCACACGCGGCCATAACAAAGCACGGTGTGGTCAACGGCATCCGCATGGCCGCCGTTCGCCTGTCCCGCTGCCGGCCGCTGGGAACGTCGGGGTACGATCCCGTCCCGTGACCACCTCCTATCTCTCCATGTCCGCCACCTCGCGCGTCCGGCCGCTGATCGTTCTTGTGCTGGTCCTCATCGTCGCATCGGCCGCCTGCCAATCGGCCGCCTGCGGCCGGGTGGACAACCCGGACGGGTGGTCGGGTGGGGTCGTGGTCGATGATGTCATCTACACCGGCTCCATGGACGGAACGCTCTTGGCGCTGGAGATCGCCACCGGGAAGCCGATATGGGAGTTCGGCAGCCTCCAAGGAGACGATCGGCGGCACGCTTTTTACGGTGACCCGGTGGTGGTGGGCGACAAGGTCTACGCCGCTGGCTACGACGGCCACCTGTACGCTGTGTCCCGGATCGACGGCTCCGCCATCTGGGAGGTGCCGGTGGGTGCGGAAGAAGAACCAATCGTCGGT
The DNA here is from genome assembly GCA_964637315.1 of uncultured Dehalococcoidia bacterium. Classification (GTDB taxonomy): domain Bacteria; phylum Chloroflexota; class Dehalococcoidia; order Lucifugimonadales; family UBA2962; genus CAUZIR01. Next base: position 89,254 of record CAZWTT010000001.1, read on the forward strand.
GGCGCGGGCTACGGCGATGGTGTGGTGGTGGTAGGCTCCTCCGACGGTTCGGTGTACGCCTTCGATGCTGAAGGCGGGACGGAGATGTGGTCCTTCGCGACCGATTCTATGGTCTGGACGACCCCACTCGTCGACGAGGGAGTGGTCTATTTCGGCTCTCTAGACAAGCACGTCTACGCGGTCGCTCTGGCCGGAGGCAACGAGGTCTGGAAGGTTCCCGTCGAGGGAGCGGTCACAGCCCCCCCGGCCAAGGCGGGTAACCGCATCTTCGTGGGTGCGTTTGATGGGGTCTTCTATGCCCTGGACGCAACTACCGGCGTCGAAGAGTGGAGCTTCCGTGGAGCGACCGGATGGTACTGGGCACGTCCACTCATCACCGGGACTGCCGTTTACGCTGCTTCTCTTGACGGTAATGTGTACGCGCTGTCACCGGTTACAGGTGAGCAGATCTGGTCCGAACCGCTCGAAACCGGCGACCGGATCATTGGCACCCCGGCTGCGGTTGATGACTTCCTCGTAGTTGCCTCCGATGACGGCATTGTGTGGACCGCTTCGCTCGCCGATAGGGGCAACCAGCGCGTGTCAAAGTGCTCAATCGGCCACCGATTGAGAACCAACGTGGTCGGCTCCGATGGATCCATCTATCTCGGCGCATGGGATCATACGGTGCGCGCGTTTGAGATCAACGGCTTCGGTGTGCTCAATACTAGGTGGATCTACAAGACCGACCGGTCACCGTCCGAAAACCCCGTCTTCGACGTCTCTTCATGTGGCGTTGTTTGGTATGAACGTTAGGGTTGAGCGCTACGATTCTTTGAAAATTATACCCGCGAGCTAGGCGATAGACGACTTGGAATTCATCAGCTCCATATGGAACGAAGCGATCATCAGGCCGATGATCAACAGCCTCGTGCTGCTGTATTACATCGCCTTCTCCAACTTCGGTCTGGCGATCATCCTGTTTACCATCATCATCCGTGCGGTCCTGATCCCCATGACGATCAAGCAGGCTCGCCAGATGAAGGCCATGCAGGCCATTCAACCCAAGCTCAAGGCGCTGCAGGAGCGGTATAAAAACGACAAGCAGAAGGCGTCCCAGGAGACGATGAAGCTGTACCGGGAGCAGGGGGTGAACCCCCTCGGCTGCCTGGGGCCCATGTTCATCCAGTTCCCCATCTGGATCGGCCTGTACCAGGCCGTAATCCAGACTTTGCCATCGACACCAGAGAAGCTGGTCGGGCTGTCCGACAAGTTCTATTCATGGTTACCACTCGCCCATCAGTCGGTACCGCTGAACGGACAATTCCTGGGCCTGAACCTGGCCGACACGGCGAAGAACAACCCCCTGCCTCTGGTCCTGCCCATCCTGGTGGGTGTCTCCATGTATGTCATGCAGAAGATGACAACGATGCCGTCCGGCTCGGCGCAGCAGGAATCCACCAACAAGATGCTGCTGTGGATGATGCCCGTGATGTTCGGGTTCTTTACGTTGAACTTCCCCGCCGGCCTTGCCGTCTACTGGGTGGTTTCCAACGTGATAGGTGTCGTGATACAAGGTTTCGTGACCGGGTGGGACCCGATTAGGAACCTGCTCAAGTTCAAGGGAGTAACACAACCCGCGCCGGCGGCCGCGATGGCGGCGCCCGGCGACGAGGAGGCCGCAAGTGGAGAGGGAGTCGATAGAGACGACGGCGAGGACGGTCGAGGACGCGATAGAGCTAGGTCTAAGGGAGCTAGACGCAGATCGAGACGAAGTAGAAATAGACGTCGTTAGCAGGGGAAAGTCTTCCATTCTGGGCATCGGCGGCGAGCCGGCCCGGGTGCGGGTGACCCTGCTCGATTTCGAAGAGGACGAGACCGGCGGCGATGTCGTCAGGGTCGTCTCGAAAGTCCTTAACACCCTTCTCGACCTGATGGACGTGGACGCCGTGACCAGCCTCAAGCGGGCGCACGGGGACCACGACGGAGGACCCGTATTCGACGTGAGCGGCGATGACTCCGGCCTGCTCATCGGGCGCAAGGGCGAGAGCCTTAAGGCAATACAGTTCTTGGTGAATTTCATTGCCACCGTGGAACTGGGCGAGAGGCCCTACGCAGTGGTGGACGTGTCCGGGTATCAGGAGCGCCGGGACGATGCGCTGTACAACCTGGCCAGGAACGTCGCCCAGCGGGTCACCCGCTCGGGCCGGTCTATCACACTGGAGCCCATGACCCCGTACGAGCGCAGGCTTGTGCACCTCGCCTTGGCCGGAAACGAGAGGGTGGTCACCCAGAGCACCGGCGCCGGCTCTGACCGCCAGGTGGTGGTCAGCCCAGCCGACGAGGAGCCTTACTAAGCTCTCGTCTCGACTACCCCTTGTTTGTTTCGGTCGCCCCGGAGTTGCGGGCGAGCCGTACGCCGCGACTTTGCTATGCTGCCGCAATGCCCTTCACCCGCATTCGCCTAGAGGTCGCGGCCGGCGTAGCCGTCGTGTCCATCGCCGGCCCCGGTGCCGGCAACCCGATCGACGAGATGGTGGCCGCCGAGTTGCGCGAGGCGTTTTCCGAACTCGACGACGACGACGACGTCAGGGCCGTGGTGCTCACGGGAGACGGTACGGACTTCTGTGTCGGCTCAGGCCTGACGGGCCGTCCCTCCGGTGAGCAGATCGCCTCCCACTCGATTGCGTCGGTCATCGCGGCCATTGGTAAAGCGACGGTCGCCGCAATAGAGGGCGACGCCCTAGACCAGGGCCTGGAGCTGGCCCTGGGATGCGACCTTCGCGTCGCGAGCGCCAACGCCCGGCTCGGCCTAACCCAGGCCGTTTCCGGCGGCATCCCCTGGGACGGCGGCACCCAGCGCCTGCCCCGGCTCATCGGCCGGTCGCGTGCGCTGGAAATGATCCTGCTGTCTCGTGTTGTATCGGCCGACGAAGCCGCCGGGATGGGCCTGATTGCCGAGGTGACGGCGCCGGGCCAGACCCTACAGCATTCCATCGCGGCCGCCGAGGTCATCGCCAGACACGGCCCGGTGGCCGTCCGTTACCTCAAAGAAGCCGTCTACAAAGGTGCCGACCTGGCGCTCGATCAGGCCATGCGGCTGGAGGTGGACCTCGCCACGCTGCTGCACTCCACGACCGATCGTTCTGAGGGCCTCAGGGCCTTTGCCGAGAAGCGCACACCGGAGTTCCACGGTGAGTGAGGCGACCGTTCTCTACAACGTGGACGGCCCCGTGGCCCGGCTGACCCTGAATCGCCCGGAGCGGATCAACGCCCTGAATATGGCCATACGCGACGGCCTGTACGAAACGCTCTCTTCGTTTCGAGACGACCCTGCACTGAGAGTGGCGGTGATTCGAGGGGCTGGAGAAAGAGGGTTCTGCGCCGGTGCCGACCTGATCGAGTTCGGCACCGCCCCGTCCCAGGACGTCGCCCGCCGCACCCGGCAGCGCAGGAACCTGTGGGGCCTGCTTGCGGGCGTCCGCAAGCCTCTGGTGGCGGCGTTGCACGGCTACGTCATCGGCGCCGGCGTCGAGATCGCGGGTCTGTGTGACATCCGGGTGGCGTCCGAAGACGCCGTGTTCGCTCTTCCAGAAGTGACCATCGGCATGATTCCCGGGGCCGGTGGAACCCAGACGTTTCCCCGGGCCGTCGGACCGGGCAGGGCGATGGCCCGGCTGCTGGCCGAACGAGGAGACCGCATGTCAGCCGGTGAGGCGCTGGCGGCCGGGCTGGTCCACCGCGTCGTGCCTCGCCTAGAACTGGAGCGCGTCGTTGATGGGATGGCGGCAGCGCTGGCGAATCGAGACCCCGCCGTCCTGACGGCTATCAAGACCGCCGTCCTCGATGGTCTGGACGTGCCGTTTGGTGCGGGTCTCAATCTGGAACGCCGGCTGGTGCTAAGCCTGTGACAGGGCTGACGTATCGGATCGGATTGGATCGATGAACGTCGCCGACCTGCTGTCAATCTCTGCCCAGATCGTGCCCGATCGCATAGCTACTGTGATGGACGGCAGGCGCACCGTTTACGGTGATCTGGACGCCCGAGCGAGCGCACTGGCCACGGGGCTCACCTCGCTCGCCGGTGTAACTGGCGGCGACCGGGTGGCCTGGATGGACGTCAACAGTGACCTTCAGATAGAGGCCTTCTTCGGCATTGGCCGGGCCGACGCTGTCTCCGTTCCGGTCAACTACCGGGCCAGGGACGAAGAACTGACCTTTGTAATCGAGGACTCAGCCGCGACCGTGCTGTTTGTTGGATCCAAATATTTGGCCGCGGTGTTCGAACTGCTGCACAAGCACGGCGACCGGCTGACGTCGGTGAAGAAGCTGGTGGCGATCGAGGGTGAGCCACCCTCGGGATGGGCGGCGTACGAGGACCTGCTGGCCGGTGGAGGCGACGCGTCGCCGGTCCGGGATGGCGAGGACACGGCCATGATTCTCTACACAGCGGGGACGACCGGGCGGCCGAAAGGGGTCATGCTCACCCACGACGCACTGACGGCGTACCCGCTGGAGAACGTCAACCCCGCCGACCCCGAGTTCGAGCAGCGGACCCTGCTGTCGGTACCCCTCTACCACGTCGCCGGCGTGCAGGTCTTCCTCTCCTCGATCTACGGAGGACGGACGCTGGTTATCGAGCCGCAGTTTGAGGCGGGCAACTGGCTAAGGCTGGTGGAAGAGGAGGGTGTTACCCGGGCCACCGTGGTGCCGACCATGCTTAAGATGGCGATTGAGCACCCCGACTTCGCCGCCCGAGATCTGTCCAGTTTGCAGATACTGACCTACGGCGCCGCGCCCATGCCGCACGATGTCATCTCGGCGGCCATCGACCATTTGCCCGGGGTCCGGTTCATCAACGCCTTCGGCCAGACCGAGACCGGCGCCACCATCACCGCATTGCCTCCAGAGGACCACGATCTGACGGGCACGCCCGAGACGGTGGCGAAACGCAGACGGCGGCTCGGCTCCATAGGCTTGCCGCTCAAAGACGTGGAGGTCTGTGTCGTCGACGAGGACGGTGAGGAGGTCGCCACCGGCGAGGTGGGTGAGATCGTCGCCCGCGGCCCCCGTCTCATGAAGGGGTACTGGCGCCGCGACGAGGCCACGGCCGAGACCATTTACGACGGCTGGCTGCACACCGGCGATCTGGGCCGGGTGGACGAGGACGGTTATGTGTACCTTGCGGGCAGGGCGAAAGACTTCATCAAGCGAGGCGGAGAGATGGTCTCCCCGGAAGAGGTCGAGGCCGTGCTGCGGGAGCACCCGTCGGTTGAAGACGCCGCCGTGATTGGAATAGCCGACCCGCACTGGGGCGAATCGGTGCGGGCCGTCGTGGTGCCTACCACCGACTGGGGCGTGGACGAGGCCGAGCTGATCGAGCATTGCCGAGAAAAGCTGGCCAGCTTCAAGAAGCCAGAGTCGGTCATGGAGGTGGACGAACTACCCCGCAATGCCCTGGGCAAGGTCCTCAAGCGCGAGCTACGAGAGCGATTCGGGGCGTCGTAGCGCGGCCGGGCTAGTCGATCCGGTCGAAGCCGGTGTAGGGGCGCAGGACCTCGGGGATGACGATCGAGCCGTCGGGTTGCTGCCCGTTTTCCAGAACCGCTATCAAGACGCGCGGCAGCGCCAATCCGGAGCCGTTGAGGGTGTGGGGATACACTAGCTTTGCTCCCTTCTCCGGGCGGTAGCGCACGTTGGCGCGACGGGCCTGGAAGTCGTCACAGTTCGAGCAGCTACTGACCTCCAGCCACTCGCCGCTGCCCGGCGCCCAAATCTCCATGTCGTAGGTGCGTACGGACGAGAAGCCGAGGTCGCCGGTCGATAGCTCGAGAATCCGGTAGGGCAACCCCAGGCGCCGGATCAGGTCCTCAGCGTCGGCGACCAGGCTTTCCAGCTCAGAGTCGGAATCTGAGGGGTGGACGAACTTGTACATCTCCACCTTGTCGAACTGGTGAACACGCTTGATGCCCCGGGTGTTACGGCCGGCCGCCGCCTTCTCCCGCCGAAAGCACGGGGTGTGGGCCACGAAGTGGACGGGGACGACGCCGGGGTCGAGGACCTCGCCGGCGAACATGCCGGTAATGGGCACCTCGGCGGTGGGGATCAGCCACAGGTCGTCCTCCTCGTCGTGGTACATGGTGTCGGCGAACTTGGGCAGGTGGCCGGAGCCGGTAACGGTGCCGGTGCTCACGAGGTACGGCAGGTACAGCTCGGTGTAGCCGTGGTCTTCCGTGTGCACGTCAAGCATCCAGGACACCAGAGCCCTCTGCAGCCTGGCGCCCTTACCCTGTAGCGTGTAGAAACGCGAGCCTGATATGCGGGCGCCGGCGGCCAGATCGATGATGCCCAGCCGCTCGCCAAGGTCCCAGTGAGGAACGGGCTCGCCGCCTGTGTCGATCATCTCTCCCACGGTGCGCACCACAACGTTGGTCGACTCGTCGGGCCCGTCTGGCACCTCTTCCCGGGGCAGGTTGGGGATGCCCAGCAGGGCCTGTCGAATCTCCCCTTCGACCTCCCTGGACTCAGCTTCGAGGGCCTTGATGCGGCCGGAGACGCCGCGCATCTCGTCGATCAAGTCGGGAGGGGGAGGCTTCGCCTGGCCGATCTCCTTGCTCACGGCGTTGCGCCGGGCGCGCAGGTCGTCTGCTTCCTGATGAATGGCGCGACGGCGGGCGTCCAGCTCGAGCACACGGTCGATTGGCGCGTCCTCACCCCGCCGTGCGAGAGCGCGGCGGACGGCGTCGGGGTCGGAGCGAATGTGGTCGATATCTAGCAATGGAGCGTGCCAGTGGCGGCTGTCCGCCAGTATACCCAGGTGATGACCGAAGAGGGCGTCGGGACAACCGTCTTCTTTACCCTCTAAACTCGCCTGGACCGGGTGGCCTGGTCAGCCCGTTAGGATCTGGCGGATCCGCTCGGCGATGATCACTTCGTCGCCCTCGCCCACCGTCTGGATGCGGATGACGAACGAGTCGGCGACCTCGTCCGTCCTTACGTGAATGCGCGGGTTCCCCTCAGCCAACTCGTGCTCCAGGTCCGCTGCGGTCATACCGGCGACCAACGGGTCGACCACGACTCTCAGGCCCTCCAGCAGACCCCGGGCTGGGAAGTCCCTGACGGTTACCCCCGGCAGGCCGGAGAGCGCCGGTCGCACGTGCGTCGACAGCCGCTCCTCGTAGCCTGTCAGCCGAGCCTCGTGGTCGGTGGTCAGCCACTCGCGCAGGGCCACGTAGGTGGCGACCACAGTCTGTCGGTCCATCTTCATCGAACGGCCGAACATGCGGGCGTGCTCGTACTCAAAGCCAATAAAGCTGTGCCGATACGCCATGTGCACCAACTCCTCGTTCGCGCCCAGCAGCAGACCCGAAGTGTTGAGGCCCTCGAAATATTTGCCCCCGTAGCCAACGAGATCGGCCCCGCCCCGCGCATACAGGCTCAGCCTGTCGGTAGGGTAGACTTGCCCGGCCGCGTCGACTACCAGTGGCAGATTGTTGCTGTGGGCCAGATCGACCAATCGCCGAAAAGGAATGATGTCTCTGCGCGTCTCTCGCTCGTCAGGGTCGTCGTACAGCCCCCCGGCGAGATAGTGAATGCCGGCGGTACGCTCGTTGATCGCAGCCTCGATGTGCGCCTCAGTGGTGCCGTCCTCGTCACCCACCTCGACCAGCACCCCTCCCGGAATAGTTAGCGCCTTGTCGTAGATGACCCTCAACTGACGCTGGATGATGAATTCGTTGGGCATGCCGGTCGTGTCCGGAATTTGCTCCATCCGGTCGGAGTGATCGCGGGTGATGCAGGCGGCGGCGGCGAGGGCCAGGGCCGCGGCGCAGCCGGGCGTGACCATGGCCGCGCGCACGTCCAGCATCTCGGCGATGCGGTCGCCGGACACCTCCACCAACTCGCTCATCTTGACGTAGTCTAGTGAGGCGTCGTCTATCGCAGCTTTGACCACCTCGGACGGGTTGTTTCCGCCGATGGTCGTGGGGTGGCCGTGGGCGTTGATGATGGGCTCGATACCCAGTTCCCTCATTATTTTGCTGCGTCCCGTCAAACCCTGTGCTCCCGGTTGAATGCGTCGATTACCCGCAAATAGGCGCCCTTGACGTCGGAGTCCACCGCGAATGGTGCGACCACGGGGAGCACAAGACCCAGCCCACGCCTGCGCTCGATCTCTGCCCGGCACTCGGCGGCCGTACCCACAATTGCCACCTGGCTTTGCATTTCTCCAGATATTGCGGCTGCCGCTGACTCAGCGTCGTCCGTCTCCAACGCCCGCCCGGCCTCGTCCATCTCCTTGCCAAACCCGGTGGAGACGAAGAAGTTTCGGTAGTAGGGGTGGCCCGCATATCCGGCGATCTGGAGTTGCAGGCTTTTTCGGATGGCGGGGTCTTCGGCTCCCGTTATGACGGCGGTGCGTACGTAGCCGGCCACGTCCACCGATGTCGGATTGTGACCCACCCCCTCGGCGGCCCGATGCAGTGTCGCAACCGAGGCCGCTATGTGCCCGACCGCTGTCCAGTTGAGCAGGACGCCGTCGGCCACTCGGCCGGCAAGCGCGATCATCTTGGGCCCCAGGGCGGCCACGTAAACCGGCGTCGAAACACCCGCCGTCGCCCTGCCGAGTCTGGCGTCGGATACCGTGAAGTGTCGGCCATCTGCGGTCACCGAGTCGCCCGCGAGCAGGCCTTTGACAATGTTGACCGTCTCTTCCATCCGGGCCAGGGGGCCAGAGTAGGAGATGCCATGGGTGTGTTCAACGATGGGGCGGTGACCCGTACCGAGCCCGAGCATAAACCGGTCGCCCGAGATCGCCGCCATCCCGGTGGCCGACATCGCCGTGACGGCCGGGGTGCGCGAGAAGATGGGCAGGATGCCGGTGGCCAACCGGACTCGGCTCGTCGCCCCGGCGAAAGCCGCGAGCAGCGACAGGGCGTCGCGGCCCCCGCCCTCCGGCACCCATACCGACTCCATCCCCGCTACCTCGGCCGCGACCGCGATCTCGACGAGATCGGTGACCGAAAGACGGGGATCGTTCTCGATTCTGACCCCGATTCTTTCCATAACGAAGTTCGCAATATACACCGGGGGTCGACTGAAAGGATCGGGCGGCAGGATGGTCGATACTGCACCGTTGGTATAATCCGTGGCCCATGAGACTGGCAGGAAAAGTGGCTTTGATCACCGGCGCCGTTGCGGCGGGGATGTTCGCCAGGGAGGATGCAGCTGGCGTCATCGGAGATGTGGCGGACGTAGAAGAGACCACCGTCGAGCTATGGAACGCTCATCAGCAAGTGCATGGTCGGGGAGCGTGGCTCGGGACGAAGCACGCCGCGCGGGCGATGCGGGAAAGTGCCGGCGGCTCGATAGTGAACGTCTCCTCCGTCCACGCTATCACCGGCAGCCCGACTCTCGCTGCCTATCATGCCGCAAAGGGCGCGGTGCGCAGCTTCACCAAGATGGCCGCCATCCAATACGCCCCCGCGGGGATCAGGGTGAACTCGGTGCACCCCGGATACTCCATGACGCCGATGGCACAGCTCGAATTCGAGGACGAGGTAATCGGCCCGCGGGTGATTTTGAAAGTCCCCGTCGGTCGTTTCACTGCGCCCGAGGAGATCGCCGCTGGCATCCTGTTTCTCGCATCGGACGAGTCCTCCTACATCACCGGAACCGATCTGGTGATCGACGGCGGAGTCACAGCACAGTAACTCGATGCCGGTCGCTTGCACGAACTGATATGAACTGGACGCAGACATGATCAGACCCGTAGTCCTCGCGGGGGGCTCTGGTACACGGCTCTGGCCGCTCTCCCGCGAGCACTATCCCAAGCAGTTCCTGTCGCTGCTCGGCGAAGGCACCATGCTGCAGCAGACGGTTCTGCGTCTCGACTCCACTACGTCGTCCGTGGGGGAGATGGCCAGACCGCTGGTGATCGGCAACGAGGAGCATCGCTTTTTAATAATCGAGCAGCTCCAGATGGTCGACAGGCCCCCCGAAGCGATCATTCTGGAGCCCATGGGCAAAAACACCGCCCCGGCGCTCACGCTGGCCGCGTTGTGGTCGACGGACCGGGACGAGGACGCCACGCTGCTGGTCATGCCCGCTGACCACCACATCGCCAAGCACAAAAAGTTTGGGAAGGCTGTCAGCGAGGGCGAGACCCTAGCGAGGGATGGCCTTTTTGTCACCTTCGGCGTACCCCCAACCGGACCGGAGACCGGCTACGGCTACATCCGAGTCACCGGCGAAAAGGTGGGATCGTCTCGGAAGCCGAGCGCGCTCAAGGTGGCCGAGTTTGTGGAAAAACCGGACATGGAGACCGCCAAAGGCTACCTGTCGACCGGGGAGTACGTCTGGAACAGCGGCACGTTCATGATGCGCGCTTCGGTCTGGCTCGACCAGATCGAGGCGCACCGACCCGAAATCGCCGAGGCCTGTCGCGCCGCCTACGCATCCGGCAGCGTGGACGGCGACTTTTTCCGGCCGGGTGCGGAGGAGTTCCGCGCCTGCCCCTCCGATTCCATCGACTACGCGGTGGCGGAGCGTGCCACCGGGCCGGGGGGCGTCCCGGCCACGATGGTACCGTTGGATGTGGGCTGGTCCGACGTCGGGGCGTGGTCGGTCATTCAGGACCGCTCACCCACGGACAGGGGTGGCAACGTGCTGAAGGGGGACGTGCTCACCTACGACGTGAAAAACACCATGATGATCGCCGGCAACCGCCTATTGGTGGGGGTGGGCATCAATGACCTAGTGGTGGTGGAAACCCCGGACGCGGTGCTGGTCGCCGGCAAGGACAGGGACCATCAGGTCAGGGAGGTGGTGGCCGAGCTTCGGGCAAGCGACCGGGACGAGCAGCTTGAGCCCCGCAAAGTTCACCGGCCCTGGGGCACCTACGAGGTGATTGAGAGAGGGGATGGCTTCCAGGTCAAGCACCTGACCGTGAAGCCGGGATCGTCCCTTTCGCTGCAACGGCACGAGCACCGGGCGGAGCACTGGGTGGTGGTCTGTGGAACGGCAGCCGTCGTAAGGAATGGGGAAAGTTACGAACTGGAGGAGAACCAGTCCACCTTCGTCCCCCGGGGAATGAAGCACAGGCTGTCCAACCCCGGCGACGTTCCACTGGAGATAGTCGAGGTACAGACTGGAAGCTATCTGGCCGAGGACGATATCGAGCGGTTCCAGGACGACTATAAGCGAGTTTGACCGCCGTCGTCATCTAGCGCTGCACTTGTTTGACGGCCCATTCTCGGCCACCCAACCACACTTGATCATCGACTCTCACGTCCACCTCTTTTCGCCGGAGATGATCCGTCGAAGGGGGCAGTTGGTCGCCATCGACCCCACCTTCGCCGAGATGTACTCCGATCCGGCCGCCCGCATGGCCACGGACGACGATCTGATCAGGGACATGGACGAGGACGATGTTGAGGTCTCGGTCGTATTGGGGATCGGATGGGCCGACCCCGACCTGGCCCGCGAGTCAAACGACTACATTGCCGAAGTGGTGAGTCGTAACCCTGCTCGCATCGTCGGCTTCGGGATCGTCAACCCGGCTCTGAATGGAGCGGTTGAGGAGGTCGAGCGGTGTGCCGGCATCGGGTTGCGCGGCATCGGCGAGTTGCACCCCGACACTCAGGGATTCGACGTGGCCGACCCGGTTGTAATGGAGCCTGTACTCGACGCCCTGCGAGCGCATGACATGGCGCTCACCGTCCATTGCTCCGAACCGGTGGGGCATACCTACCCCGGCAAGGGACGTAACACGCCCGACAGATTGATGGATCTGGTCGGCATGGCGTCCGGCCTAAGTCTGGTGCTCGCTCACTGGGGTGGCGGTTTGCCCTTCTATGCCCTGATGCCCGAGGTGGCCGACTCTCTATCGGGCGTTCACTTCGACACTGCCGCATCGCCGTTTCTCTATGACCCACGAGTCTTCGAGGTGGCGGCTTCTCTGGTCGGGTCCGGACGCATAGTCGCCGCCAGCGACTACCCTCTCATGCGCTACACGCGCGTCCGAAGCCAGGTCGAGGCGACCGAACTGCCGGAGGCCGAAAGGGCCGCGTTGCTGGGCGGGAACGCGGCCCGGCTGCTGGACCTTACGCCACAGGCCTGATGCGGGCCTTCGTCGTCGTGGAGTTGCCCCCACGCGTGGTGGTGGCGCTTGAGCCCACGCTGAGTGCTCTGCGAGAGGCCGACTTGTCTGGCTTGTTGCCCGTGACATCCGGGTCCGCCCACATCACCCTCCGTTTCCTGGGAGATGTGCCGGCCGATCGTCTCGAAGCACTCCCTGAAGCTCTCGCCGTCGATGCGGGATTGTTCCCGCCGTTCCAGCTCAGGCTGGGGGAGCCGGGAGCGTTCCCGGCGAAAGGCCCGCCCGGAGTTCTGTGGGTTGGTGTTGAGGGTGACGTGGACGCTGCGCGCCGTCTGTATGTACTGGTGGATCACGCCGTCAAGTCTCGGGGCCACCCGGCGGAGGACCGCAAGTTCGCGGCTCACATCACGGTGGCACGGCTTGCCAGGAATGCCGCCGGCCTCTACCGGAGGCGAGCCCTCCAAGTCTTGAAGGAATCGCCCCCCAATAAAGTCGCTTTCGAGGTCGATTCCATAGGCCTGATGACCAGCCACCTGAGTCTGGCGGGAGCCAGGTACGAGAGGCTTGCCACCGTCCCCCTCGGCTCAAGAGCCCGGGACGCCTAGGGACCGGGGTTCAGGCCCGGAACCCCGGCGCCCTATGTTACACTCCCGGTGCTTGGACGCCGACGAGATCCGAGGGGTGTTTGCCCGGTGAAATCGCGGTGCATGGCGCGAGGTGAGAGTGGAGAGCGAGAGGGGCGAAAGTTGTTAAATCACGGATTTCCGGATTGCCAAAAGTGCACGGATGGGGATTTGCTGCCCCTCTCCGACTTCGGGAGTCAGGGCGCTCCCATCCACTTCAAGGCATGGGTGTGCAGTAACCTCGATTGCGGCTACAACATCAAGATCCGCAACGGGGACGTCTATATCAACGAACCGATCATCAACGGCGCCGACCACTCCCCGCGAATGCGCTAGAGGCAACGTCGCCTCAACGCCGCAACGGGGGAACCGGCAATGCCGATTTCGCGTAAGGAGAGCAGGACAATACCGGTGCCGAAGGACACCGGTGTGGGTAGGATGATGTGGGGGAAGGCCGAAACACCGGCCGGCTAGGTGCTAAGGTCGAGCGAATGATCTCCATCACTGCCGTTACTGCCCGGTTTTCCGACCGGCGGGTTGGGTATGGCATGATCGTCGTCGGAGTCGTCGTGCTTGCCGCGCTGGGCTCCTATATCGGCTACGGCGCCTACGGACGCTCCAACCTCGACGACCTGAACTTCAACGTTGAGGAGGTCGAGCAGGTAACTGTGGCCCGCCCGGTGGGCAACTCCACCGACGAAGATGCAGACCAGCCTCTCGTCGGACTTACTGAACCGACGAACTTCGTTGAACCTGAAGTGGCGGTAGGAAACGGCGTGGATGCGGGACCGCTCAACGGAGATGATGTAACGCTCGCACTGGAGGAGAGTCCCGCCGACGTCCCCCAGGCGACGCTGGCGTCGACCGACGGCCTGGCTCGGCGCTACGCCACCATGTATACCGGCGTCGAACTGCACCCCAAGTACTGGCACCATCCCCTTCGAGCGGGAACGGATATGCGGTTGGTGCAGGACCTACCCGAGGGTTTCCAGGCGGCGTCTGCGGACGACTACCGGCGCTTCGCTGAGCCCAAGACCGTGGCCCGCGAACTGCGCATCCCGTCCATCGGTGTCGAATCCGGGGTCAACGAACTGGCCATAGTGGATCTTGGTGACAGCCGCGAGTACGAGACGCCAGACAACACCGTGGGGCATATCCCAGATACCGCAGACCCGGGCGAGCTAGGCAACGGCTGGTTTTTCGGCCACCTGGAGAGCCCGTTCAGGGGCGAGGGCAACGTGTTCCAGCGCCTGCCCGAGATACCCCAGTTGCTGAAACACTTCTCCGAGGTAGGAGAGGGTGCGGTCTACGTGGTGGTCGAGAGCACCACCGGCGAGTTTCTCTACGAGGTGACCGCCACCCAGGTCATGCATGCGGACGACCTGCGGTTGTATGAAACTGACGGAGTTTACATCACGCTGGTCACCTGCGTCCCCAGGCTCGACTATAGCCATCGGCTGCTGGTCACCGCCAAGCTGGTGGGCGTTAGAGCTTAGGTCGCTCTCGCGGCCAAGGCGTCCCTGAGCGTCTGGATAAAAGATTTCGCCGGCGTTGATAGCGTCTTGCCGCGCAACGTGATGATGCCGGCCTGCTCCACCGGCAGTAGGTGCGCCAGGCCGACGACTCCCAGGTTCTCCTGGTCCTCCGGGTCGATGGCCAGACGGGGTCCGACCGAAACCCCCATGCCCAGCGCCACGTAGCGTTTGATCATGTCCATGCTGTCCAGCTCCACGATGATCTCGAAGTCCAACCCCCGGCGTCGAAACTCGCTCTCCAACATCACTCTGGTGTAGGTTCCCCGACCCATCATGATGAGCGGCCAGCGGGCGATCTCGTCCAGCGAGGTTAGCGGAGCCTCCAGCAGGGGATGGTCCACCGGCGTTATCAGCACGCGCTCGTAGCCGAACAGCGGCTGGAAGTCGAACTCCATCCCGCGTTCCGGGCCCGGCACAAGGCCCATGTCCACTGTTCCCTCCTCGACCATGTGGACGACTTCTTCTCGTCGGCCGGAGAGGATGCGCAGGTGTGCGTGCGGGTGCGTGGACAGGAAGATCCGCACCACTCTCAGGAGCCGATGGGGGATGATGTCGTGCGTTGAGGCCATGCGGACCGGGCTCTCCCGTTCGGCAATGCCGGTGTCGGTGGCGAGAGAGTCGATGCCCTCTACCAGCGGGGTGGCGAGTTCTGACAGCGTCGCTCCAGCCGGCGTGAGCTGGATCGGCCGCTTGATGCGGTCGAACAGGACCGTGCCTAGCTCCTTTTCCAGCTTCTTGATGTGGGTGGTGACCGTCGGCTGCCCCAAGCCCAGCTCCTCGGCGGCGCGGGTGATGCTGTGTAGCCTCGCCGCCGTAGTGAAACTCCTTAACTCTCTCAACTCCATGCCATCCTCCCGCAGGTATTCAACATTTATGAACTAGATAATTATCATCCAACAACATGTATAGACACAATGTAAATACAGCGAGACAATTAATCGCATAGACCATAAGGGGTGGCGACACCGATCCCTGAGGAGAGAAGAGTCATGTTCCACAAGTTCATTGAGGCGATGCGCGAGACCACGGCTCCGGCCGGGTTTGAAGGCTACATGCGCTCGCTGGGTGCCCGCCGGATCAATGGCGGTCCCACGATCGACGAGGCCCGCAGGGACTACCGCTCCGCCATCAGGCGTCGGTAGCCAGTCCTCGTCCGGTCCGGCCAAGAGGCCGGACCGGACGTTTCAGATAAACGGGAGCGTCCGCGAGAGCGGACGCTCCTTTTGTTGTTGCCCGGAAACATCCAATTCGTCGCCGGTCCAACTGGCGGCCCGCGGTCCTCCGTGATAGTCTCGTGGAGCCGATGGCACCGGGCTCCCGGGCAGGTCGGTCACCATAATGACGACCCTGGAGATGACGATCTGCGACTGTTCGGAATAGGCCGCAAGAACAAGGCCGACAGCGCTATGGTCAAAACCGGCCGGAGTTGGACCGGGCGCATATCGTTCCTGTTCCAACGTGGACGGGTCGATGATGAGCTTTGGGACGACTTGGAGGAGGCCCTGATCGCTGCCGATGTCGGCGTAACCACCACGTTGGTATTGCTGGAGAAAGTGCGCGAGCGGATTGCCGCCGAACGGGCCGTCGACACAGACAGCGTCTTGGCCGTGCTCAGGTCGGAGGTGGCGGCTCTGCTGGACGCCAATGAAAGCTCTAGGCAACTCGACCGGTTGCTTGATCCGGCGGCGGGACGCCGTCCTCTGGTGCTGCTCATGGTCGGTGTAAACGGGGTAGGCAAGACCACCACAACCGCCAAACTGGCCCACCTGTACCTTTCCAGCAAAATGGACGTGGTTCTCGGCGCTGCCGATACCTTCCGCGCGGCAGCGATCGAACAGTTGCAGGTGTGGGGCGCGCGGCTTGATGCTCGCGTGGTCGTCCACAGCGCCAACGCAGACCCCGGCGCCGTCGCATTCGACACTATCCAGGCGGCCAAGGCACAAGGAGCCGACGTCGCCATCATCGACACCGCCGGGCGATTGCATACCAAGGCCAACCTGATGGAGGAGATCAAAAAGATTCGACGAGTGGTGGAGCGTGCTGAGGGCGGTGAACTGCGGATCATCCTGGTCCTAGACGCTACCACCGGCCAGAACGGCCTCCACCAGGCCCGGTCGTTCGTGGGGGCCGTCGACTGTGACGGAGTGGTGCTGTCCAAGCTGGACGGCACAGCGAAGGGTGGCGTTGTCCTGGCCATCGTCTCCGAATTGGAACTGCCGATATTGTTCCTTGGCACCGGTGAGCAGCTTGACGACCTGGCCCCCTTCGACCCCGGTGCGTTCGCCGAGGCCCTCTTCTCGGCGGCCGCGGGCTAGCTCCCTTGCTCGACGCCGCCCTATGGCTGATCGGGATCGAGGCCGTCGGCCTAGCCGCCATCCCCCTCGCCTACGTGGCGTTCGGTGGACTGAGAGACAGGGGCCTGACGCTGGCCAAGCCGCTCGGACTGCTGCTGGTTGGCTATCTCGCTTGGATACTCAGCGCCGCCCACATCGTGCCCAACGCGAGTTTCGGCCCCCAGGCGGCGCTGATTCTATTGGCCGCGGCGGCGGGATGGATCGTTTATCGCAAAGGGAACGAACTGCTGGCCCACATCCGCGGCCAGTGGAAGGCATTGGTAGTCGCCGAGGTGGTGTTCCTGGCCGTCTTTGTCGGCTGGATTCTGTATCGGGCGTTCGACCCGGCCATAAGTCACACCGAGCAACCCATGGACCTTGCGTTCCTCAATGCGTCCATGCGAGCCGACTTCGCGCCACCCCAGGACCCCTGGCTAAGGGGCGAAGCGGTTAGCTACTATTATTTCGGTTTCTGGATGATGGGTGCGCTGGCGAATCTCACCGGCGTCGTATCGACGGTCGCCTACAACCTGTCGCTAGCCCTCATACCGGCTATGGCGGCGACCGGTGCCGTTGGGCTTGTGTACAACCTTGTCACCGGGGCGGGCGGCAGGTTCAAGATCGCACTGGCATCCGGTCTTCTCGCGGCGGTGCTGCTGGTGGCGGTGGCTAATCTCGAGGGTGTGCTGGAGTTCATGCGTGCCAACGCCCTGGGATCCGACCGGTTCTGGGACGGAATCGCAATCGACGGGCTGGACGGCCCTGCACCGCAGGTCACAGAGGGCTGGAAGCCGAATGAGTTCTGGTGGTGGTGGCGTTCCAGCCGGGTGATCAACACCTTCGACGGCGGACAGGGGATTGACTTCACCATCCAGGAGTTCCCGTTCTTCTCAACGCTGCTCGGCGATCTGCACCCGCACTTCATGTCCCTGCCGTTCGTGGTGCTTTTTCTCGCCCTGTGCGCCAACTTCATGGCGGCCGGGCGTCCTCTAGTCGCGCGGGTCGGTAGCCTGACGTCTGTCTACAAAGGTCGCGGTTCGGGGATCGCCGCTCGCGCTTGGCTACAGGGCTTCGCGCCCGGTCTGCCGTCGCTTCTGCTACTCGGACTGGCGCTGGGCGGACTCGGATTCATCAACGCCTGGGACCTGCCGGTGTTCGCCGCCATTTTCCTGGGTATCGCTGCGCTCAGGGCGTACGCCATGCGGGGGCCGTCGCTGCGCGATATTGCGTTTTCGGTGCTGCTGGTGGGAACGGTCGTGATCGGCCTGGCGTTCATCCTCTACCTGCCCTACTTTGGCTCGTTTCAGAGCCAGTTTTCCGGCATCCGTCCTGTGGTCGAGGCCACGACACGACCCGTTCATTTCCTGATCGTCTGGGGCCTGCTGCTGGTGGCGGCGGTTCCGATGATCGTCGCGACCTTCTGGTCCACCAGGCTGGGGACGGGATGGCTGCGGATGGCCCTGGCCGCGCTGGCGGTGGGCTTCCTGCCGTTCGTGGCCTGGCTGGGGGTGCTGCTGTGGGGATCGACGGGCGAAGTCGGTGTGGCCGCGAGGTTCTTCAAGGTGCTGCCCCTGATGTTGCTGATAGCCGGCGGCGTTTACGCCATCCTGTGGATTCTTCGATCGCGACCCCGTGGTCCGGCGGGGGCCGGGTTCGCGTCGGCACTCGCCGTGTTCGGTCTGCTGCTGCTGCTCGGGCCGGAGATGGTGTTCGTGGGCGACCAGTTCGGTACCCGCATGAACACGATCTTCAAGTTCTATTATCAGGTCTGGGTCTTGCTCTCGCTGGCCGGGGGGTTTGCGCTCTACTACTGGGTGTCACGTCTCGGGGGGCTGAGCGGGTACAAACGGGCGCTGTCGGCCGTCTGGGCGGGAGCCTTTTGCCTCTTGCTGGTGGCGGCGCTCTACTATCCGGCGGCGGCCCTGGGCAGCAAGCCCGACCTGCCGAACGGGCCCTCCGGGCTGGACGGGCTCGCGCATCTGGCGATCGGTAACCCCGACGAACTGGAGGCGATTGAGTTTCTCAGAGCCAGCGCGGATGGCGACTCCGCGGTCTTGGAGGCCGTCGGCGGCTCGTACACCGAGTTCGGCCGGGTGTCCTCAGCGACCGGCATACCGACCGTGCTGGGCTGGCCGGGTCATGAGCTACAGTGGCGGGGCTCGTTGGAGCCGTTCGACGGTCGCGAGGAAGACGTCCGGCTCATATACGAGGCGCCAGACGCAGAGACGGCGGAGAATTTGCTCCGCCACTACGACGTAGATTACGTGTACGTCGGTCCCAGAGAACGCAGGACCTACGGCACCGATGGGCTAAGTAAGTTCGACGAATTCATGGTGAGGGCCTTTGTAAACGACACGGTGGTGATCTATCGTTTACCTGAGGCCGGGTCATGACGTCCGCAGCACCGGGCGTCGCGACGCGTTATTGGGAGGACCTCCCGAAGAGAGCGTATCGGGTGATTCTCCGTTTCGTAAACGGCGACGGCGAAGATAGGCGATGGCGCTGGGCCGAACTCTCGACCTACATCAGCCTGGTAGGGGTTGCCGCCGGGATGCGGCTGTGGGACCTGGGCTCCCGCGCTCTGCACCATGACGAGAGCCTGCACGCCTACTTCTCCTGGGAGCTGTCGCAGGGGCGGTCTTTCGTGCACAACCCGATGATGCACGGCCCGCTCCAGTTCGAGGCCAACGCCGGGGTGTTCTTCCTGTTTGGATCGACCGACTTTACGGCTCGAATACTTTACGTGATAACGGGAGTCGCGATAGTCGCGGTGCCTTACTTGCTGAGGCATCGGATAGGTCGGATAGGCGCGCTGGCGACGGCGACCATGCTGACGTTCTCGCCGTCGATGATCTACTTCTCCAGGTTTGCCAGAAACGACATTCTCATGGCGCTGTGGTCACTTGGCCTCGTTGCCTTCATGTGGCGATACCTAGACTCGGGCAAGAACCGCTACCTGTACGGTTCCGCAGCTTTGTTGGGCCTCGCTTTCTCGACGAAAGAGAGCGCGTATCTCGTCATAGCGATCATGGCGCTGTTCCTGGGCTTCCTGGTGGTCAGGCGAGGGTGGGAGCGTGTCTACGATGGCCTGGGTCGTGACCGGCTATATGGGGCCTCACCTCCGGTCGCCGCCGGTCGTATTCTGGCGGCCGGTTGGAGCGAGTTGTTCCGTGAGGGGGCGGTGGCCGGGGCGTCCCGACCGGCATCGCTTTTGATCCTCATTGGCGCGCTGACGCTGCCCCTGTGGTCGGCGTTCGTCAGTGTGCTCCAGTCGGACGGTTCCAATCTGGTCTTGGCGTCAAAGACCGGCAGCATCGGCGCGCCCTCGGGTGGCGGAGTGGCCATTGCCACGATAGTCGTCATCGCACTCTCCCTGGTCTCCGTTTACATCGGCTGGCGCTGGCGATGGGGCGTGTGGTGGCGGGCGGCGTTGATTTTCTACCTGATCTTCATCCCAATGCATACGACGTTCTTCACCAACTGTGCTCCATGGGCCGGCTTCTCCACATGCTTCGGTGGCGTGGGCTCGGGCTTCTGGCGTGGTCTCGGTTACTGGATAGTGCAGCAGGGCGAGGCGCGGGGCAACCAGCCCGCCTACTACTACTTCATCATGACCCCCCTGTACGAGTTCCTTCCCCTGATGCTGTCCGCGCTGGCGGCCGTCTACTACTGGCGGCGTCCCGACCCCCTGGGCCGGTTCCTCATCTACTGGGCGCTGATCACCTTCGTCCTGTACACGGTCGCCAGCGAGAAGATGCCCTGGCTGCTGGTCAATATCGCACTCCCGTTAATAGTACTGGCGGGAAAATTCTTTGGCGATCTGGTCGGTCGGCTGGACCCCAGGCGATTGCTGGACCCATTTGCAGTCGCAGTCGCCGGCTGGGTTGTGCTCCTAGGCTTCGTGCTGTGGAAACTGGCGCTCTTCGGTGAAGGGGGGACCGCGCACCCCACCTGGTTCCTCATGCTATTGCTCGGCGCTGGAGTGCTGTTCTACGCTGGTTTCTATCTGCGTGGCAAGGTGGAGAGACACCCGTTCGCCGCGATGGTAGTCGTCGGAGTGGTCGCGGCGCTGCTGGCCATCACCGTCAAGACGGGAGCCCGTGCGGCCTATCAGAATGGCGACGTACCTGTGGAAATGATCGTCTACACTCAGACGTCCCCGGACATTCCGCAGTTGGCCCGGGCCATATCGACTGCATCGGCGGGGAAAGAGAAACTGGAGGTGACGGTCGATTCCACCAGTGGCTTCCAGTGGCCGTGGGCTTGGTACCTGCGGGACATAGCCGAGACGGGATATCCTAACTACGACGGCAACGTGCCCGACTCTCCCCCGGACGCCGACGTCCTGCTCGTACACGCCAATAACAAGGTCGAAGCCGCCCGGGCCGTCGGCGTGGCAAGGTGGAGAGACGAGTTTGGCGAGGGGGTGCGGATCAAGCACCGGTGGTGGTTTCCTGAGCAGAGCTACCGGGGCCTCACCTTGGGCAAGTTCATCAAGTCGTTCGGAGACCGCGACTCCTGGCGCGGGGCGATGGACTACTTCCTCCACCGCAAGGTGAGTTTCAGGCTCGGGAGTGAGGACGCGTTCGTGTTCTTTTCCGACGAGGACCTTCGCGGCTTTACCCCGCCGACGCCGCCCTAGTCCCGATCGTCTTCACGTCGCACATTCAGCCCTCAGTGCGCCCTCGACGCCCCGTGTAACCTAAGCGGGTGATCGGTCGGGCAAAGCTGTGGATCGGGCTGGGCGTCAGCGTCGCGCTGCTGGCGCTGTTCCTGCTCACCATCGATGTGCGTCGGATGGTCGAGGCCCTGACGGATGCCAACTACGTTTGGGTGATCCCGGCCGTCGGCCTGTACCTCGTCTCGGTGGTATTCCGCACCCTGCGCTGGCGTGTCATGCTGCTGCACATACGAGCAGTGCCGGTCAGCCGTCTATTACCGGTGGTAGTCGTCGGCTACATGGCCAACAACATCCTTCCCATGCGGCTTGGGGAGCTGGTACGCAGCTACTATGTGGGCGAGCGTGAGGGCATCAGTAAGAGCGCGGCACTGGCGACAGTATTTGTCGAAAGAGTGCTGGACGCACTGACATTGATGGTCTTCATCGTCGTGATCGCCCTGTTCATCCCCCTAGGCGGCGTCGCCCAGGGCTTCGGCGAACGCTCCGGCGTCGCCTGGCCCCTGCTGGTGCTCGGGGCGACCCTGCCATTCGTGGCCATCTTCGGGGTCATGGTGGCGGTGGCCCGCTACCCGAACGCCGCTCAGGGTGTCGTCGACCGAATCACGGGCTTTTTGCCGGACCGGATCGGCGGCCTGACTTCCGGACTCGCCGCGACCTTCATACTCGGCTTGGTTCCACTCAAGAGCGCGCGCGCCATCGCGCTGCTGTTTTTCCTGTCCGTTCCCATCTGGCTTTTCGAGGCGAGCCTGTTCTACATGATCGCCATCTCGTTCGACCTGCAGGGCCCAGTCGGCGGACATGGCAACCTCATGGTCGCCGCCGTATTGGTCACCGCGGTCGCCAACATCGGTGCGTCCGTGCCCGCCGCTCCGGGGGGTATCGGCCTGTTCGAACTGATCGCCAGGGAGACGCTGGTGCTGCTGCCGCTTGGCGCCGTGGACCGGGCGGTCGCTGGGGGCTACGTGGCGGTCGTGCACGCGGTGCTGCTGCTGCCCATCATCGTGATGGGGCAGGGAATACTGTGGGCAGATCACGTCTCGCTGCGGCGCCTGTGGCGTTCCGGCAGACCGGAGGGTGAATGCGGTCACAACGTCGAAAGAGAACAAACATGAGGATTGGGATTATTGGCGCCGGCGCGACCGGTCTGGCCGCCGCGTACGAGCTGGGCACGGCCGGCCATCGGACGGCGGTGTACGAGCGAGCGCCGTTTCTCGGCGGACAGGCCTCCACCTTCGACATCGGAGGGTCGCCCTTGGAGCGCGGGTATCACCACCTGTTTACTTCCGACACGGCGATTCTTGAGTTGATCGAAGAGATCGGCTTGGGCGACCGGATGCAATGGTTCGAGTCGAGCGTCGGCATCCTCAGCGACGACGGACACATCCGAAGCCTGGTCACCCCGATGGACCTGCTGCGGTTTTCCCCTCTGAGCTTCGTGGACCGTGTCAGGCTGGGGGTGGTCACCATGCTCCTGAACTGGCGCAAAGACTGGCACGGCATGGAGGGCATCACCGCGGATCGGTGGATCCGGCGCTGGGCCGGCCCCGCCGTGTACGACACGGTTTGGGGACCGCTGCTGCGCGGCAAGTTCGGCGATGAGCATTTCGACAAGGTGGGTATGCCCTGGTTCTGGGGGAAGATCCACACCAGATTCGCTTCCAGGGGCAAGGGCATGATGAAGGAGCTGCTCGGCTATCCTATGGGCAGTTTCGGTGAGGTTTTCGAAGTGCTTGCCGACAAGGTGCGTGAGTTGGACGGACAGGTACACTTGTCGGCCGCCGTCGATCGGGTCGTCGTGGAGGACGGCACGGCAAATGGACTCGAAGTGAATATGAGCGACGGCCTGTCCAAGACAGAACGGTTCGACGCGGTGTTGTCGACAGCCCCGTCGTTCGTGTTACCCGATCTGGTGCCGCCCATGCCGGATGAGTACGATGGACGCCTGTCCGGGGTACCCTACATGGCGGCGGTGCTGATCATCCTCGTGCTCGACCGTCCGTTGACAGGCGTGTACTGGCTCAACGTCGCCGACCGCTCGATCCCGTTCGTGGGGATGATCGAGCACACCAACATGATCGACCGGTCGCTGTACGAAGGGAAGCATATCGTCTACCTGTCCAACTACCTGAGCGTCGGTCATCCCCTGTACGGGATGGATAAGGACGAGTTGTTAGCCGAGTACCTGCCCCACCTGAACAAGGTGAACCCGGACTTCGACGAGAGCTGGATAGAAACCAGCTACCATCACAAAGTCGGGGCGGCTCAACCCATCATCGGCACCGGCTATTCCCAGCGCATCCCGGATCACCGCACCCCGTTCGAGCGGTTGTACCTTGCCAACACCACTCAGATCTATCCGGAGGACCGGGGCACCAACTACTCCGTGCGCATGGGACGTCAGGTGGCGCGCATGATGCTAGAAGACTTGGCCTAGTGCTCCGGTGGCGGTGGCGTTACGCTACAGTCGTCTTTGTTGGCCCGAGGGGTTTCTGGTACGATTTGTGAACTCTTCTACAAACCCGGTTATGAACGCAGGAGATAGGGCTTGCCGCCCGATGTCACCCCGAAAATCGGCCCAACAGCCGAGGCAGAATCCGAAGCACTGAGACAGCGAATACAGGGCGCGGTGGAGTCGCAAAAGAGGCCCACCGTGACCGTGCTCTCATCCCTTTTGGCGATAGAGGATGAGCTGGGATACATTCCTGAGGAAGCCATCGAACTGGTGGCGTCCCATAACGACGCCACCATCAACGAGGTGTGGGGCGTCGCATCTTTCTACCCCAACTTCCGCTTTACACCCCCGGCAGATCATAGCGTGGAGGTGTGCTGGGGTCCCAGCTGTCATCTCGTGGGCGCTACTGAGGTCATTCGGAGTGTCCTCGGTGAACTGGGACTTGAAGGCGAGGGGGACACAATTGACGGCGCGGTTACCTTCAGGTTCAACACCTGCCTGGGAGCGTGCTCCCAGGCTCCGGTTATGAGTATCGATCACCGGTTGATGGGTCGCATAACCCCCGAAGACGCAGGCTCGGGAATCGCGGCACTGAAGGGCAATTAATGACGACTTATGCGGGGCTGAAGGTTGCCGCCGACGAGCACTGGCGCGATCTGACCGAGGGCGAGCGTCCCTGGGTCCGGGTGGGTACGGCCATCTGCGGCCACGCCGCCGGAGCGCTCGACACGGTCGCCGCATTGCGAGCCAAGCTGGACTCGTCCGACATCGATGCGAGAGTGGACGAGGTAGGCTGCCTAGGCATCTGCTTTGCCGAGCCCCTCGTCGACGTGACAATGCCCGGCGGAGCCCGTCTCTTCTTCTGCAACGTCGGAGTCGGCGATGTCGATGAGATAGTCGATGGCTACTTGAAGACCGGCACGATTCCAAGCGAGGGCGTCATTGGCTACCTCGCCGAAGACGGCCAGTCGCCGATCGAGGGTGTGGCGGACATGGGCGACCTTCCCCAGATAGGCCGGCAGCGGCGCGTCGCGCTGCGTAATGCCGGTACCACCGCCCCGGCGGATGTCTACCAGTATCTGGCACGTGGCGGGTACGCCGGTCTGAACAGGGCACTGACGGCGATGCAGCCCGACGAGGTGATCGAGGAGATGAAATCCTCCGGCCTCAGGGGGCGGGGTGGGGCCGCGTTCCCGACCGGGCTCAAGTGGAGCTTCATGACCAAGGGTGAGAACCCCAAATACATCCTCTGCAACTGTGAGGAAGGGGACCCCGGCGCCTTCAACGACAAGACCATCCTTGAGAGCGATCCGTACACGACCATGGAAGGCATGACCATAGCGGGTTACGCCACCGGCGCCTCCAACGGCATCATCTTCATTCGCCACGGCCACGACGGCCCCATCGACCGCACCGAAGCGGCCATCAGGCAAGCCTACGAAACGGGACTGTTGGGCGAGAACATCCTTGGCACCGACTTCAGCTTCGACATCGAGGTCTCGCTCACCGGTGAGTCCTACGTGGCGGGCGAGGAGACGGCCTTCATGGAGGCCGTCGAGGGGCACCGGTCTATGCCAAGGGCCCGGCCGCCCTTCCCGGCCGCCTTCGGCGTGTGGGGCCGTCCCAGCACCATCAACAACGTAAAGACGCTGTCCTACGCCCCATCCATTCTTGAGCACGGAGCGGAGTGGTTTTCTGGCATCGGCGTCAACAAGAGCACCGGCACGGCCATCATCTGCCTGAGCGGTAACATCACCTACCCGGGCCTTTATGAAGTCCCCATGGGCCTAACCATCGGAGAGGTGATCAACGAGATAGGAGGAGGAGTGCCGGAAGGCCGGAGCCTGAAGCTTCTCCAGACCGGCGGGCCCCTGGGCGGCGTGCTCGGCGGACAGTCGACTGAAGTCCACCTCGACTTCGACGAGATGAGCGCGGCTGGGGCGATCCTCGGCTCCGGCGGTATCATAGTTGCAGATGACCGAACGTGTGCGGTGGATTTGACGAGAGTCCTGGTCGCGTTCTGTCAATTTGAGTCTTGCGGCAAGTGCTTCCCCTGTCGGTTGGGCACCACCAACCTGCTGGAGATCGTCGAGCGCATCTGCCGCCACGAGGACCGACCCGGGGACGTGGAGCTCATGAAGAAATTGGGCAAGACCATGCAAGCGGGCTCACTGTGCGGACACGGTCAACTCGGCTTCAACCCCATAGAGTCGGCGATCAAGCATTTTGAGTCGGATTTCAGGACGCATATGGAGGAGTGGCGGTGCCCGACCGGCTCCTGCCGCAGGCCCGCTTACGCCCCGGTAAACACCCGACCATTCGCAGAAGTGCCGATCGGTGAGCCGACCGCCCCGGTGGAATTGGCCCCCGAGCTTGCCGGTCGCTAGCGGAGAAAATCCTTGGCTGACGAACTGACAATCAACATCGACGGGACCGAGGTCAAGGCGAAGCCGGGCCAGATGGTCCTGCAGGCCGCAATGGAAGCGGGGATTTACATCCCCTACCTGTGCTATTACCCTGGCACCAAGCCATACGGGGCCTGCCGCATGTGCGTGGTGAATGTGGAAGACCGCCCCGGCGCCCCGGCATCATGCACTACCCCGGTAGCCCCCGATATGGTGGTCAACACCAAGACTCCAGAGATAGTCGAGCTGCGCCGGGGCATCATGGACCTGGTCCTCTCCGAGCACCCGCACGGCTGCCTCACCTGCCATCGCATCGAGTTGTGCGGACCGGCGGACGTCTGCCTGCGCCACGTGTCGGTAAAAGACAGGTGTGTGACGTGCCCGAAGAACGAGCGCTGCGAGCTGAAAGACACAGTGCGCTGGCTCAACATGGACATGGAGACCCCGCTCACCTACCAGAACCGTGGCCTGCCGCTGAGCGTGACCGACCCGTTCTGGGACATGGACATGAACCTGTGCATCGTGTGCGGGCGGTGCGTGCGGGTGTGCGACGAGGTAAGGGGCGATTCCGCTCTCACCTTCCTTAACAGGGCCGGCAAGACCCTGATCGGGACTTCTCAAGGCACCTCGCTCCTTGAGTCCGGGTGTGAGTTCTGCGGGGCCTGCATCGACGCCTGCCCCACGGGCGCGCTGGTCGAGCGGGATCACAAGTGGGACAAGCCGGCCAAGACCGTGAAGTCCGTCTGTCCGCACTGCCCGGTTGGGTGCAGCCTCACCCTTGAGGTCAACAAGCGTAACAAGCTGATCCGCACGATACCCGACCCTCACGCCGAGACCAATCATGGCCAAGCCTGCTTTAAAGGGAAGTTTGGCCTGGACTTTGTCAACCGCAAGGAGCGCGTAAAGACCCCGCTGGTGCGAGAGAATGGAACGCTACGCGAGGTGACTTGGACAGAGGCGATCGGCCTTGTCGCAGAGCGGCTACAAGCACACACCGGTGGAGAGGGCTATGCTCTGTTGATGTCACCGCGGGGCACAAACGAAGATGGGTTCGTGGCCCAGAAGTTTGCCCGTTCGGTCATGGGCACCAACAACATCGACGTCTCCTCCAACACCAGGCCGGAGCTGGTTGAGCCCCTCGGTGAAATGCTGGGGCACCGGGCGGCGACCAACCCCATCTGGGAGTTGGAGTCCTCCAGGTGCTTCCTTGTGGTCTCGAGCAACTTGACGGAGGAACAGAACGTAATCGCCGTGCCCATTAAAAAGGCCGTAAAGGCGGGTGCCAAGCTGATCGTGATCGACCCCAGGGAGACCGAGCTGACCCGGTTCGCCACCATCTGGCTTCGGCTCAGGCCGGGCAGCGAGACTGCCCTTATCGGCGGAATGTTGCGTACGATAGTCGACGAGTCGCTGGACGACCACGAATTCGTCGCCGATCACTGCGAGGACGCGGCCGCGATGAAGAATTCGGTGGCAGCGTTCGACCTGATCAAGGTGTTCAGGGCGACGGGCATCACGCAGGAACGCGTACAGGAGGCCGCCCGCCTGTTCGCCTCCACCGCTCCTGCCGCCGCGCTGTACGGGCTGGAGACCATCCCCCCAGAGCTTAGGAGCCAGTGCGTGCGCGCCCTCGTCAACTTGGCGCTGGCGACCGGCAACGTCGGTCGTCCGTCGACGGGCGTGTATCCGCTGTTCACCGGAGCCAATGAACAGGGGGCCAAGGACGTCGGCGCTGGTCCCCGACACCTGCCGGGCTACAGGCCGGTGGACGACGAGAACTCGCGTCATAACTTCGAGCAGGCGGTCGGATATGAGATCCCGTCCGAGCCCGGTATCGGTCTGACTCAGTTGACCGGGGCGATAAGTGATGGACGGGTGAGTGCGCTGCACCTGATCGGCGAGGACCCCGCGCTCTACAACGGGGAGTTGGGCGAATTTACCGAGGCGTTGGACAAGCTCGACCTGCTGGTCGTGCACGCCACGTTCCCCAGTGACCTAACCGACAGGGCCGATGTGGTCCTGCCCTCCTCCACCTTTGCGGAAGCCGACGGCACCTACACCAACCTG
The DNA here is from genome assembly GCA_964637315.1 of uncultured Dehalococcoidia bacterium. GTDB lineage: Bacteria > Chloroflexota > Dehalococcoidia > Lucifugimonadales > UBA2962 > CAUZIR01. Next base: position 117,426 of record CAZWTT010000001.1, read on the forward strand.
GAGCGTCGGGTCCAGTTGCTGTCCTCGGCCCTCGGACCCGGCGGTGACCAGGACGTGGACTGGAGAATCCTCTCCCAAATCGCCAGGCTGATGGGGGTCGAAGGTTTCGAGTACGAGACCGCTTCGGAGGTCTTCGAAGAGATCACAAAGCAGGTCGACTCCTACGCGGGGATGTCCTACGAACGGCTACGGCAGCGGTCGATACAGTGGCCCTGCGACAGCCTGGACTCCCGCGGCACCGCCATCATCAACCGGGTCGCCGGAGACTCCGGTCGCGCGGGCAGGTTCTCGATGATCGAGCTAACGCCCACCCCGGTGCATTCCGACCCCGATTTCCCTCTGCTGCTGGCTCCCGGCCGGGTTCTGCTGCAATCAGACCGGCATTTGGACGTCGTGTCCGAGCGCGGTCGTAACGAGATCCGAAGGGAAGAGATTGTCGAGGTCCACGCCGCCGACGCCGAACGCCTCGGCGTCGGAGACGGCGACGTGGTCGAGGTGGTTGGCAGGAAACGTCGCCTGCGTGGAGTCATACACGTCAACGGTGGCCAGCCTGGCCTCGTCGCCATCACCGAGTTGTTCGGTGGGTTGGCCGCCAAATTGGATGCCTCAAAAGCGCCGGACCCGATGCTGGCCACCGAGCGGCTACCACTGGTGCCCGTGCGCTTGGATAAAGTTGCCGACTAGACCTCGACTCTCGTTTCGAGCCCAGTGGCTCCTGTGCTCCTATCCGTTCACCCACCAGTCTCCACACCTGTGGAGAGCGGATTTGGTTGGTGGCGTTACCCTTGTAAGAGAGACACGTGCGTGCCACCATTGAATTAGTGCTTTTAGGCACAAGGTCAGAGAGGTTGCATTGACCCCTAAAGCAAGGGTCGCCCAGATGAGGGCGGCAAAGGCAAAGAAACTTCAACAAGTCAAAGTTCTGCGACGTGCCGACGTTACATCCGAGTTGCTCAAGATGTGGATCGAGAGACCGGAGGGTTTCACCTTCAAGCCGGGACAGTACTGCACCATCGGCATAGACGGCATTGAGCGAGCCTACTCAATCGTGTCCGCTCCCTACGAAAAAGATTTGGAACTGTTCGTCGAACTGGTGCCCAAGGCCGAAGGCGGGATGCTAACACCCCTCATCTGGGACCTGCTTAAAGGCGACACGGTCTCTATCAGGCCGAGGGGCAAGGGGGTCTTTGTCTTCAGGCCCGAGTGGCGCAACCACATGATGGTAGCGACCGTTACCGGCATCGTCCCTTACGTCAGTATCGCCCGGCAGTATCTCCACGATCTGGTCGAGTGGAACGAGAAGACCGCTGACCATCACATATACGTGCTGATGGGCGCAAGCTACGCTGACGAGTTCGTCTACGATGAGGAGTTATCGGCGCTCGCCGACGAATTCCCTGACCTGTTCACTTTCGTACCCACAATCAGCCGCCCGAGGGAGTCCCGGAACAACGGCTGGACCGGGCAGACTGGTCGCGCGAACCAGGTCGTCGAGGAATACCTCGATCTCTGGGGTCTGGCAACCGGAGACACGCTCATCTACGCCTGTGGCCACCCCGGGATGATCGAGGACGTTAAAGACCGCTGTGTCCCCCAGGGATACTCGGTTGAAGAAGAGCGCTTCTGGAAACAGGACTGACCTAGTCCTCCGCTCACTCCGCTCGCTCTAAAGGCATCTTCGGCCAAGGCCTCATCGCTTTGGCAATCGACGTCCACGGCCGTATTGGCTGACCCGCGATGTGTCACGCTACGATCTCTGTTGGGACGACCGTCTTAGCGACGTGGCCTTCTCCGCCATGCAATGGCTAGAATGACGGTATGACTACCCCGGCCCGTCGTCAGTACCTTCGCATAAAGGCCGAGCACCCTGGCGAGATCCTCCTGTTCCGCATGGGGGACTTTTACGAGACTTTCGACGACGACGCCGAGGTGGTCGCGAAGGTCCTTGAGATCGCGCTAACTAGCCGCGAGTTCGGTAAGGGGAAGCGCGTTCCCCTGGCCGGCATCCCATGCCATGCCCTCGATTCGCATCTGGGGAAACTGGTCAAGGCAGGGCATAGGGTGGCCTTGTGCGAGCAGATCTCCGACCCTGCCACCTCCAAGGGGCTTGTCGAAAGGGAGGTCATGCGGGTCGTGACCCCCGGCACCGTGGTGGAGGACTCCATCCTAGATCCTGCCTCCAACAGCTACCTCGCCGCCGTCTTTCAACGCGATGGGCAGGTCGGGCTAGCGTATGCGGATATCACCACTAGCGAGTTCGCCACTGGCCAGTTTGACGCGGGCCTGCTGGATGACGAGCTGGGCAGGCTGGTGCCGGCCGAGGTGCTCGTTCCGGAGGGTCTGGAGATGGACGCGTCGGACCGACCGACCGTGAAGCTACCCCTCCATTCGTTCGGTGCGGAGACGGCGGCCGAGATTCTCAGGCGTCACTTCGAGGTGGCGTCGCTGGAGCCTTTCGGGTGCGAAGGCCTGCCCTTGGCCACCGGCGCGGCGGGCGCCCTGGTCCAATACCTCGGGAACAGTCATAGCGCGGGGTTGGCCCAGTTGACCGGTCTGACCACCTACTCGGTTGAGTCCCACATGGTGCTCGACCCCCAGACGATACGCAATCTGGAGCTATTTGAGGGTGGTCGGTGGGGCGACCGGGGCGCCTCCCTCACGTCGGTGCTGGACGACACGAGAACATCCATGGGTGCCCGACTGTTGCGGCGTTGGATCGGGACGCCGCTGCTCGATCTTGCCAGACTGGAGGCACGGCTGGACGCCGTCGAGTGGTTCCACTCCAGCGCCCTGCGCAGGGGTGGGGTGGCCGAGTTGCTGGCCGGCGTTTCCGACATCGAGCGACTGGTAAACAGGGTGCGGGGCGCATCCGCGACCGCCAGGGACCTGGTGGCCCTGCGAGATAGTCTGCGGCTCGCGCCCCGGATACGCGACCGTCTGTCAGAGGGTGACGACGCCGATCGAGTTTCCGCCTTGGCCGGGCGAATAGGTGTACACGAAGAGGTGGTCGGACTCATCGAGGCGGCGATAGCCGACGACCCACCTCCCTCGGCAGGACAGGGCAGGGTCATCAGGCGGGGTTATTCTTCCGAGCTCGATGGCATCAGGGACGGGGCCGAGAGAGCGCGCGACTACATAGCCGGCCTGGAGGCCCAGGAACGGGACAGAACTGGCGTCAAGTCCCTGAAGGTGGGGTTCAACAAGGTCTTCGGCTACTACATCGAGGTGAGCAAAGCCAACACCGACCGGGTTCCGGGCGACTACATCAGACGCCAGACGCTCATCAATGCCGAAAGGTATGTAACGGGAGAAATGAAGGAGTACGAGTCTCGTGTCCTGAACGCCCAGGAACGGGTTGCGGAAGTTGAGAACGCCCTGTTTCGAAACGTGTGCGGCGAAATCGCCCGGTCCGCCGATCAGGTACTCGTCACCAGCCGTGCCCTCGCCCGTATCGACGTACTCAGGGCGCTGGGCGAGGTGGCCGCGGGGCGCAATTACGTGCGACCGGTATTGGCTGACGATACCGTGTTGGAGATAGAGCAGGGCAGGCATCCGGTGGTGGAGAAGGTGTTAGCCACGGGACGATTCGTTCCCAACGATTCCCGCTTGTCCACCGAAGACGAACAGTTGGTTGTCCTTACAGGACCTAACATGGCCGGCAAGTCAACCTTCATACGCCAAGTCGCTCTGATCGTACTGATGGCCCAGATGGGCAGCTTCGTACCGGCACGGTCGGCAACCGTCGGGATGGTGGATCGGATCTTCACCCGGGTGGGACTGCAGGACGATCTGACGGTCGGCCAGTCGACGTTCATGGTGGAGATGGTTGAAACCGCCGCCATCCTCAACCACGCCACCGGTCGGTCGCTGATCGTCCTAGACGAGATCGGCAGAGGGACGTCGACCTACGACGGCCTGGCCATAGCTCGGGCCACCGCCGAGTACATCCACAACCATCCCGGTCTGGGTTGTCGCACGCTGTTCGCCACCCACTACCACGAGCTCACCCAGCTGGTGGACACGCTACCGAGAGTACGGAACTACAACGTGTCGGTGGCCGAAGAGGGGAGCGAGGTGGTTTTTTTACACAGGATTGTTCCTGGTGGCGCCGACCGCAGCTACGGCGTTCATGTAGCTAGGTTGGCGGGCCTGCCGCCTGGAGTTATCGACCGGGCTTGGAAGGTGCTCTCAGAGCTTGAGCGGTCTGGTTCGCGTAACGGACCGGTGTCCGAAACTAACTCGGCAAAGCAGTTGAACTTTCTGGGCGCGGCGTCGCCGGCCCTGGACGAACTGGCGGCAATCGATCCCTCGGCGATGACGCCGTTGGAGGCCATCACCAAGCTCTATGAATTGAAGGAGAGGGCCCGAGACGAGCCCTGATCGGCGTGCCTAGCTGGCCCGTTCCAACAGATAGATCGCGCCAGTCCACCTCTTCCACGCGGAAGGCGGCCGGTCTGGCAGTCTCGCGAGAGGCGTTTTTCGCAGCTCTTCTCTCAGCTCTCGCGTCCGGGATGTCCGGGTAGGCCACGTGACTGCAGTGAAGGCACAGCGCGTACCATCCATCGGTGAATATTCGCGTAATTCGATGCCGCCTCGCCGTGGGGCGCCAGAGTGTCGGCTATCTCCCTGAGAGTCACTCCCCCATAAAACGACTCCAGCGCAGCCGCTATGACCTGAGTGGAGAACCTCATCCTAGGGGGCGGAGTTGTCTAGGAAGGCGGCGACGCAAGTTCGGCAACGAAGGCGCTGCTTGCCGCCCTGGGTGTTGCCGTGCCGGGCGGTCTCCGGTCCGCCGCACCGCTTGCGGGACCTGATGACCGCGCGACTCGGCCCGTCGGATCGACACTCATAGGGTATGAGGCGGGAGCCAGTTGACGCCATGATCGGTCACACCGAAGCTGGGGGTGATATCCGGTCAGACTAATCAGGCTAAGAGGATTGGCGAGTATCTGGTGGCGGGAATTATTCTTAATAAGAGATATTATATATAATATGGGCTTAAATTCTGCTGATAGCGAAAAGGTTCGGCGGCTTCTGGCTCTAACTGCGCTACAAAACACGTATCCGGTAAATGCAGTCAACCCGAACGCGGAGCCGCCGGGGGACCGGCACGTATAATTTGTTCAGGCCTGCGACATTCCCGATTCCCCCGATAATCCGGATACGGGGAGTTGGCGGTGCCGGGCGAGAGGAGGCGCGTCCATGCAGGTAACGGCCCTGCCCCACGATCCGGCCGGAGTCAGGGATCTCATTCGTAGCGGCGAGATCGCCGAGACGACGGCGGGGATGGCCCCTGGGCACGTCCAGGCCAACCTCGTGGTCTTGCCCCGCGACATGGCCTTCGACTTCATGCTCTTTTGCCAGCGCAATCCGAGGCCCTGCCCACTCCTGGAAGTGACCGAGCCCGGTGTGTATGAGCCCCGGCGTCTGGCGCCAGGCGCCGACCTCCGGTACGACATACCAAAGTACCGGGTCTACCGGGACGGGGAGCTGGAGGCGGAGGTGCCGGACATCGCGGCCCACTGGCGGGACGATCTGGTGGCCTTTCTGCTGGGGTGCAGCTTCTCGTTCGAGAACGCCCTCATCCGGGCGGGAATAAGCATGCGCCACATCGACTGCGGCTCGACAGTGCCCATGTTCATCACGGACGTGCAGACCGACCCGGCAGTCTCCCTGTCCGGGCCCATGGTCGTGTCCATGCGGCCGATCCCAAAGGAGCAGGTCGTGCGCGCGGCGCAGGTGACCTCGCGTTTTCCGGCCGTTCATGGAGCGCCCTTCCACATTGGAGATCCGGAGGCCATCGGCATCCGCGACGTCGGGAGGCCCGACCTCGGCGAGCCGGTCGAGATCAGGGAAGGTGAGGTGCCGGTGTTCTGGGCCTGTGGCGTCACGCCCCAGGCGGTGGCCATGAATTCCAAACCTCCGCTGATGATCACGCACTCGCCCGGGTTCATGTTCGTCACCGACGCGGTGGACGAGGACTACGCCGTATTTTGAGCGAGACAGAACCCGCGTAAGGAGCGATCTTGGAGACAATCGAAGACATCGTCCTGGACCATGACCGGCGCGGAATCTCCGCCCTGCGGCCCCACGTGCCTCCCGACTTCTGCACCAAAGCCGCCGACCTGATCCTGGACGCTCCCGGCACGGCCTTCGTCGTCACGGGGTTTTACATACTCGACGCTGGTGCGTCCGAGACCGACGGCCCGCCCGGTGCGGTGGTAATAGGGGAGGGACTGGCAGCCCTCGACTACCGGGTGGTCTACGTCTCCGACCGCTACACGGCCCCCTCCATCATCCAGACGGTCGGGGATGCGGCGGACGTGGTTGACTACCCGATCGTATCCGAAGAAGAGAGTGAAGAGTTCGCGGTGGATTTGCTCTCCCGCTATTCGCCGTCCGTCGTGATCGCCATTGAGCGTTGCGGGATGAACAGCGAGGGCGATTTTCTCAACATGCATGGCAGGGACATCGGCGACTACAATGCTAGGACCGACTTCCTCTTCACTCCGCACGACCGCACCGTGGGTGTCGGGGACGGCGGGAACGAGATCGGCATGGGCAACCATGCCGGCGTCGTGGCAGCTAGCGGGCAGTTAGTGGGCAAGCCCTGCGTAACCAGGACCTCGGAGCTGGTAATCGCCAGCACGTCCAATTGGGGTGGCTATGGCCTGGTTGCTGCACTGTCGGAGCGATCGGGACGCAACGTCCTCGCCTCGGTGGAGCGCGAAAGGGAAATCCTCGACAGCTTCGTCGAGGCGGGCCTAGTCGACGGCATGACCCATGACCCCGTACCGATGGTGGACGGGTTCTCTCAGGAGGAAAACACGGCGATCGTGCAACGCCTCCAAGACTATCTCCAAGTCAGAGGTATGTCTGCCTAGCAAGCCAGGGGCGCGTCGGCCTAGGCTGCCAACTCCTCCCGGGCTATTATCGACCGTAGCTTACCCAGCACGGCGCGCTCAAGTCGTGACACGTGCATCTGTGAGATGCTGATCACGGAGGCGGTCTGGCGCTGGGAGAAGCTCTTGTAGAAGCGCAGCGTCAGGATGAACTGCTCGCGTTCCGAAACCCCCCAGTGCGTCTTGCAGGTCCAGCTTGTCCATCGAGAGTTCGATCTCGCCGCCGCCGATGAGGTCGCCTAGCGTGCACGAACCGTCCGCGTCCAACGACTCCACGGGAGCATCCAGTATCTCGGTTGGCCCACCATCCCGAAACGTTGGACGGTCAGTCCCCTCTTTCTCGGTGAGACCGGTAGCGACGGCGAGTTTCGCAACGGCGAGTTTCGCAGTGGTTGAGGGCCTCCCCAGCCACGAATTGAACTCCTCGCCGATGCGGTAGACCGTCAGCTTGTTCTCCCTCAGGCCGCGGGGCACCTTGAGTGGCGAGCCATGGTCTCTGAGGTAGTTTAGAACTGCGCCGAAAATCTCAGGGATGGCCAGCGACGTGAACGCGGTGCCATAGTCGGGATCGAGCTTCTCCACGGCGTTGAGAAGACCGATCATAACTAGATCAGGTCGTCTTGCGATTCCTGCGACCCTCTGAGGCGTGAGCAAACTCGTTTGACCAGAGGTGCGTAGTTATCAAGCAGTCGATCTCTCGCATCCGTGTCGCCGTTTGTACGGTAGTCTCTGAGCAGTTCCTTGGTTTCGGTTTCGTCCGCCGCGGCCATAAGGCCCTCACTGTGTGTGTATCTAGAGGGATCTATAAAGTGAGGTTGAGTTTCACCGGCGACGAGCCGGTTTATAACAGGGGAGACCCCGACGTGGGCTGCGGATGTGCATGTTGTTTGCCCCGGTGCTGTCCTCTGGGGGTGTTAATACCTAGGACGCTTGGGTAAGTGCACTTGTGCCATCTCCGTGTTACCGCTAGGCACACATTGTTGAGGGTGGTCGTCCGCGCCGTGACTTGGGCTGTGGTCCTCACCGCCGCGTTGTTGGTCACGGGGTTCCTAGTAGGACGGGTGGGTTTGCTGGACCGGCTTTTCATCTACTTCCCCGAGCGAGCGCTGACCTCGACCCCAGCGGACCACGGTGTGCCATATGAGGACGTGTGGGTCGAAACATCCGACGGGGTTCGGCTGCACGGATGGCTGGCTCCCGTTCCCATCCCGTCCGGAGAGCCGGCATGGGTGATGCTGTGGTTGCACGGAAATGCGGGCAACATCGGGGACCGGGTGGAAGCCCTGGCGGCCATGGTACGGGCCACGAGTGTGACGGTGCTGATGATCGACTACCGGGGCTACGGCCTGAGCGTTGGGTCTCCGGGCGAGATGGGTCTGTACCAGGATACCGAGGCCGCGGTCGACTATCTCGTTGATCGGCCGGAGTTATTCGGGGCATATTTAGCCGTCTATGGCAGGTCGTTGGGAGCCGCCGTCGCCGTCGAATTGGCCACCCGGCGAGAGGTGGACGCGCTGATTTTGGAGGCGCCGTTCACCTCCATACGCGCCCTAGGCCGCCGCACCTACCCGTTCGTCCCGATGGGACTCTTGGTCCGCGCCCGTTTCGACTCGCTGGCTAGGATGCCGTCGGTGAAGTCGCCCGTGCTGGTCTTTCACGGAACGCGAGACGAGATCGTACCGACCGAGATGGGCCGTCAGATTCATGCCGCCGCCCCCGCTCACAAGAGACTCGTCCTGCTCGAAGACGGTTCTCACAACGACCCGCATCATGAGCCGGAGGCGCCGTACTTCACGGCGCTGAGGGAATTTCTAGACGAGGTGAGGGGAGAGTGAGAGGTTGGTCGGGGAGGCTAGGCGGACGCCCTTGCCTCGGCCATCTGCTTCATGATGCGGGACTTGCGTCGGCCCGCGTTCGCCCGGTGGATGGCGCCCTTCTTGGCAGCCTTGTCAAGAGCGACCACGGCGCTGCGCACTTGATTCTCGGCGGTTTCCAGGTCACCTCCCGCAATGGCGGCACGGGCGCGGGCGACCGTGGTTTTGGCCCGGGTGCGCAGGGGAGCATTGCGGGCGGTTCGCCGGCTTTGGGCTCTGTGTGACTTGGCGCTGGGCAACTGGGTTGTCTCCTGTCGGTCAGCCGGACAATGTCGGCTGCTCCATGGATCTGGCCACGCCGATGACGCCTTTGACGCCCTCCAGCTTGGCGAAAAGTCGATTCAACTGGTCGATCCCTTTGGTGTAGACCGTCATCGAGATGACGCTGCGGTCCTCCACCTCACGGGTGACACAGTAGGCAATATTAACATGCTCCCCAGATACCAGGGCGGTCACATCTTTGAGCAATCCCACCCGGTCATAGGCCTCTATCTGGATGTTGACGGGGTAGAGGGTCTGGGACCGGCCCCAGCCGACCTCGATCAATCGTTCCTGCACGCTCTCCGCCGCAATGTTGGGGCAGTCCCGCCGGTGGACCGTGACACCACGGCTTCGGGTTATGTACCCGATGATGTCGTCGCCACGCAGGGGCTGGCAACAGCGCGCGATGCGGGTGAGCAGGTCGCCCACTCCCAGCACCTCGATACCGACCGCGGGGCCCGTCGGCGTCATCGGTATTGGCTGAACCTCCTGCGGGGCCACCTCTTCGGCAGACAGTTTGTTCGCGATCTGCGAGACGGTCAGTGAGCCCACGCCCAGCGAATAGTAGAACTCGTCCACAGAGTCCATACCAATCAGCTTGGCGATGGCGCCTTCATCAAGGTCCGTTGTGAGCCGCTTGATCTGCCTGGAGTACAGCTCCTTGCCACGCTGGACGTTGATCCGCCGCTCCTGCTTGTTGAACCACTGTCGGATCTTCTGCCTGGCGGAGTTGGTCTTGACGTACCCTAGGTTCGGATTGAGCCAGTCTAGGCTCGGGCCACGGACCGTCTTGGATGTCACGATGTGTATGGTGTCGCCGTTGCGCAGGCTGTACTGGAGCGGCACCAGCTTGCCGTTCACCTGTGCCCCGACACAGCGGTTGCCGATGTCGGTATGGATGCGATAGGCAAAGTCCAGTGGCGTGGAGCCCGCGGGCAATTCCTTGACATCTCCCTTCGGGGTGTAGACGTAGACTTGGCTGTCGAAGATGTCGGTCTTGAAGGACTCGACGTACTCTTCGGCTCCGGTGACGTCGCGCTGCCAGTCGAGGAGTTGACGCAGCCACGTCATCTTCTTTTCGAACTGGGCGTCGGCCGTCCGGCCCTCCTTGTACAGCCAGTGGGCGGCGACTCCGTACTCTGCCACCTCGTGCATCTCGTTGGTGCGTATCTGTATCTCCACCGGCGAAGCCCCCTCGCACAGCACGGTGGTGTGCAGGGACTGGTACAGGTTGTCCTTGGCGTTGGCCACGTAGTCGTCGAACTGGTTGGGGAGAGGGCGCCAGAGCGCGTGCACCACTCCGAGCGCCGCATAACAGTCCGGCATCTCACGCACGTAGACACGCAGGGCGAACAGGTCGTATATGTCGCCCATCGACATATTTTGGGCCTCGTATTTCTGTGTCTTTTTGTAGATGGAGTAGATGTGCTTCGGTCTGCCGGTGACCTCCGCTTCTATTCCCGCCTCCTCCAGCGCGTCGGACAGTGTCTTGCGCACGCGTACGATGTACTCCTCGCGTTCGGTGCGCTTGGAGCGCAGCATCTTGGAGATCTCTTTGTAAACAGGTGGATTGAGGTGCTGGAACGCCAGGTCTTCTAGGCGCCACTTTATCTCCCAGATGCCGAGGCGGTGAGCCAGCGGGGCGTAGATGTCCAGCGTCTCTTGCGCTATTGCCACGCGCCTAGCCTTGGTGTGCGCCTTGAGGGTGCGCATGTTGTGCAGCCTGTCGGAGAGTTTGATCAGGACCACCCGGATGTCCTCGGACATGGACATCAGCATCTTGCGCAGGCTCTCGACCCGGGCCCGATCCTTTTCTGCCATGTCCTTGCCCTCTCCGGACAATTCGGTCTCCGGTTCTGTGGGCGGCTGGTTGGTGCTAGAAGATGATCCGTTGGTGAGCAGTTCGGTGTCGGCGGCCAGATCGGCAACGACGGAGGCGCGCCGCTCGGCCAAGGCCTCATTCTTGGTCAGCTTGGTGACGCCGTCCACCAGTTTGGCGACCTCGTCTCCGAAGCGTCCTTCCAGGTCCGAGTACGGGACGTCGCAGTCCTCCATCACATCGTGCAGGAGAGCGGCGGCGAGCGTGTTCGGGTCCAACCTGAGTTCGGCTAGGAATATAGCCGTCTGCAGTGGATGCTCTATGTACGGCTCGCCGGACAGGCGAGTCTGGCCGCTATGGGCTTCATCGGCGAAGTGGTAGGCGCGCATCAGCAGGTCTAGCCGATCCTCGGGCAGGTACTTGCGGGCCTTCTTTATCAGGGCTTCGACCATCGTCTCGCCCCTGATTATACCTTCATTGGGACCGATCGACCCCGGTGCTGATCCGTTCTGAATCGCTGTGTTAATATCGAATCCTGTCCCTTGTCCAAGGCGTAAAGAGGATGTGGTGGCCGGCTCTATCCGCTCATTCGGGTCCGACTCCGCGTACCATCTGAACGCTCGCTCCCAGTATGTCGGTGCGACCTGATGATTCCGATTCGCCCATGAAATTCCAGGCCCCCAGGGGTACATACGACCGGCTGCCGCAGGATCAGGCCCAGTGGGACCGGGTGACGGGCGCCGCCCGCGAGACCGCCGAAAAGTTCGGCTTCGGCCGCATAGACACCCCCTTGTTCGAGGACGCCTGCCTGTTTGTCCGCGGCATCGGGGAGGTCACCGACGTAGTCGAAAAAGAGACTTACACGTTTGACGACCGCGGCGGCGACCCTCTCACGCTCAGGGCCGAGGGTACGGCCCCCGTTTGCCGAGCCTATCTCGAGCACGGCATGCACAATCTTCCTCAGCCTGTCAGGCTCTTTTACTTCTGCCCGGTCTTTCGTTACGAGAGGCCGCAGTCCGGCAGGTACCGTCAACATCACCAGTTCGGCATCGAGGTGATCGGGAGCACGGAGCCCGAGGTCGATGCCGAGGTCATAGACGTGGGTTGGAGCCTGCTGGGCGCCCTCGGCATCGCCGACCTCAAGTTATTGATAAACACCATGGGGGATATGGAAACCCGGTCGGCGTACGTGGCCCAACTCCAGACCTATTTCCGGGATTGCGTCGACGACATCCCGCAGGAAATCAGAGACCGAGTCGAAACCAACCCGCTCAGAGTGCTCGACTCCAAGGACCCTCGCATGGCCGAGATCACCGCCGCCGCCCCGCGCTCCGTCGACCACCTCGGCTCCGAGGCCGACGAGCACTGGTGGGCCCTGCTCGGCCATCTTGAAGCCCTCGCCATCCCATACCAGATCGAACACTCCTTGGTACGGGGATTCGACTACTACACCCGCACCGTCTTCGAGATCGTCCCCCCCGATGCCGGCAGCCAGAGCACCATCATTGGCGGTGGGCGCTACGACGGCCTGATCGAGCAGCTGGGAGGTAGGCCCACGTCAGGCATCGGCTTCGGCATGGGCATCGAGCGTGTGGTATCCAACCTCCCCTTGTCCACTGCTGACGCTCCGATGCAGGCGCTGAAGGCCGTGGTCGCTCACATGGGCGACAGTGCGCGCAGGGAGGCGGTAATTCTGGCTTCCAGCCTGCGCCGAGAAGGCATCACGGCCATCGTAGCGCCCGCTCGCGGCTTGAAGAGCCAGCTGCGCTATGCGTCGTCGGTGGACGCCACACACGCTGTGATCATCGGCGATGACGAGATGCGGGACGGCACGGCGACGCTTCGCGACATGTCAGCCGGTGAACAGCGGAGCGTACCGCGCGAGGAACTGGCGTCTTGGCTGTTCAAAGACGCCGTACGAACCATGACCGGGTCGTTACGGAGGGTGGACGATGCAGGATAAGCTGGCCTCGCTCTTGGAGCGCTTCGCCGAGATCGAGAGCCAGCTCGCCGACCCCGAAGTGTCCGCCGACTTCAGCCGATCCCAGGGCCTGATGCGTGAGCACGCAGCGTTAAGACACTTAGCCGAACTGGCGGAAGAGTACCGGCGAGTCCTGAGCGAGACCGTCGACATGCAGGCCATGGTCCGCGACGAATCGGACAAAGAGATGGTCGAGATGGCCCGCACCGAGCTGACCGAGCTGGACCTGCGCAAAACCGAGCTGGAGGGCGACCTCAAGATAGCGCTGCTGCCCAAGGACCCCAACGACGCCAAGAACGTCATCATGGAGATCCGCGCGGGCACCGGCGGGGAAGAGGCGGCGCTGTTCGCCGCCGACCTGTATCGCCTCTACACCCGCTACGCCCAGCGTATGGGCTGGGGTCTTGAGGTGATGTCCACGAGCGAATCCTCCCCGGGCGGCGTGAAAGAGATAGTCGTCAAGATCTTGGGAAATGGGGTATACAGCGCCCTCAAGTACGAGAGCGGCGGGCACCGGGTCCAGCGTATCCCCGTCACGGAGTCGAGCGGCCGCATCCATACATCTGCCGCGACGGTTGCTGTGTTGCCGGAGGCAGAAGAGGTCGACGTGGAGATGAAGACCGAGGAAATACAGATCGACGTTTTCCATGCCAGTGGCCACGGCGGCCAGAACGTGCAGAAAGTGGCGACGGCCATCCGTATCACGCATAAGCCCACCGGGCTCGTGGCCATTTGTCAGGACGAGCGTTCCCAGTACAAAAACAAAGAGAAGGCGCTGGCCGTTCTCCGCTCCCGTCTGTACGCGCGAGAGGTAGAGCGACAGCAGCGGGAGATCAGCGAGGAGAGAAAGAGCCAGGTCGGTTCCGGTGACCGCTCGGAGCGGGTGCGCACCTACAACTTTCCCCAGAGCCGGGTCACAGACCACCGCACCGGCCATTCCCAGTTCAACCTGGACGAGGTGATGGACGGCGACATCCAACCCTTCATAGACTCGCTCACCGAACGCGAGCAAGAGCTCAAGCTAGAAGCCGCCGGTATCTAACCAGCCAGGCCAGCCTGGACCTAATGAGTAATGCGATGCGAGACCTCCTGAGCGACGCGCGGCCAATTTGCCTGGATCGGGTCTGGGCTTCGGCGAGTGATCGCCTGTCACAGGCCGGTATCGGCGACGCGACGCTCGAAGCCGAGGTGCTGCTGCGTCACGCGCTCGGCATCAATCGGGCCTCGTTTCTGGCCGAGCAGCGCGACCCGGTTTCCGATGAGGCGGCGGCCGAATTCGACCGGCTCTTGGACCGGCGAGTAGGCAGGGAGCCCCTGGCTTACATCATGGGTCGGCGCGAGTTCTACGGCACGGATTTTGCCGTTACTCCGGCCGTCTTGGTGCCCCGACAGGAGACCGAGTTGCTAGTCGATCTCGCCGTCGAGCGGCTGAACGACATGACGGACCCGAGGGCCATCGACGTCGGCACCGGCAGCGGATGTGTGGCCCTAGCCATAGCCCTCCATGCATCCAGCGCCGACGTTCACGCGATAGATGTGAGCGAAGATGCCTTGACCATTGCCGCCCGCAACCGCGAGACCCACGGACTGACCGACCGAGTATTGCTGTACGAGGGCGACTTTATGTCGCCTTTTGCAGGCGATCCAGGGCGTTGGGACGTGATCGTGTCCAACCCACCCTACATGCCCTCGGCCGTGCTCGACACCCTGGCGCCCGAGGTCCGCGCCGAGCCCCCCTTGGCCCTGGACGGTGGCCCTGGCGGCCTGGCTCCCACTCGAAAGCTGATGGAGCAGGCCCCTGGCCTGCTGGCTGAAGGCGGCTACCTGCTGATCGAGATCTACTCCGACAGTGCTCCGGAAGCCGAGAGACTGGCGATAAGAGCGTTCCCGAAAACGCCGGTTGCCGTACATAGGGACCTGCTGGGACTGGCGCGTGTCCTCGAAATCGGACCGGCGAATCGAACCTGATGCCCGACTTGGAGTTTCGGCAGGTAGACGTCTTTGCCGACCGTGAGTTGGCCGGCAACGCGCTAGCCGTCGTGCTGGACGCCGACGAGCTTGACGGCGAAACGATGCAGGCGGTGGCGGCCGAGACCAACCTGTCCGAGACGGCGTTCGTCGTTAGTGCGACGCAACCGAACGCCGACTACAGGATCAGGATCTTCACCCCGAACCGGGAACTGCCGTTCGCCGGCCATCCAAGCGTCGGCACAGCCTTCACGCTACTGGAGGAGGGACGGCTTGGCGCAATAGAGACAGGAGTAACGGTGTATCAGGAAGTCGGTATCGGTGTCCTGCCCATCAAGATAACGCAGTCCGGCAACGGACCGTTGATAACGATGACCCAGGGGGAGCCGCGGCTCTTGGAAACGGTCGATGACCTTGATCGGCTCGCGGCCGGCCTCGGCTGCGCCGCCACCGACATCTCGCCCTCGGGCCTCCTGCCGAGGGTTTCATCGACCGGCCTGCGGCAGTTGATGGTGCCTCTGACAAGCATTAAGGCACTCTCGAGCCTTGAGCCGGACCTGACGGCTCTAGCGGCGATAGAGCGCGATCTCGATATCATCGGGGTCAGCGCCTTCGTGCTTAATAGCGCGGGCACGGCAAGGGTGCGTTTCTTCAGTCCCACCTCGGGGATCGTGGAAGACCCGGCCACTGGCAGCGCTGCCGGGGCGCTTGGCGCGTACCTCGCGTCCGAGTGCCTGCTAGATGCAGGAGATGGGGTGGCGCGGTTGACCGTCTCCCAGGGCACCGAGATCGGAAGGCCAAGCCGCATTGAGGTCACGGTTGGGGTGGACGATGGGATTCCAATCCGCGTTATTGTCGGCGGCTGGTGCGTGACTGTCCTACGTGGGAGACTGACTATCTAGCTGCCACCTCGTTGGAAGTGCTTGCCCTCGGTCTTGATCGAGGGGGCGACCACCATCTCTGCGTTGTGCATCTCTTGGATGTTGTACGCGCCCACCATGCCCATGCAAATCTCGATTGCACCGACTAAGTTTTGTGTGCCGTTGGTCTTGGAGGTCGGGCCGAAGAGGATATGCCTGAGCGGGCCCTTCACCCCGACGCTGACCCGCGTCCCTCTCGGCAGGGACGGGTGCGGGCTGGCCATGCCCCAGTTGTAGCCTCTGCCCGGCGCTTCCTCGGCTTGGGCGAGCGGCGTTCCTATCATTACGGCGTCGGCTCCGCTGACGATCGCCTTGCAGATATCGCCGCCGGTGCGGATGCCGCCGTCGGTGATGACGGGCACATAGCGCCCGGTGCGCTTGAGGTACTCGTCGCGGGCCGCGGCTACATTGATGGTGGCTGTTACCTGAGGCACGCCGACCCCGGTGACTTCGCGGGTGGTGCAGGCGGCGCCCGGCCCCACGCCGACCAGTACACCGTTGATTCCTGTGTCCATCAACTCCAGCGCCACGCCGTAGGAGACGCAGTTACCGACGATCACCGGCACGTCGACCATCTCAAGCAGTTCCGAAAAAATCAACCCACGTTTGCTCTTTGACGAGTGGCGGGCGGTGGTGACGGTGGACTGCACAAAGATTAGGTCGGCCCCGGCTTCCACGGCAACCGACGCCATGCGCTTCGTGTGAGCTGGCGTGACCGACACCGCGCACCGCGCACCGGCTCCTTTGATGTCTTGGACTCGCTCGCTGATCAGGTTGTCCTGGATCGGACGTGAGTATGCCTTCTGCATAACCACGGTGGCCTCTTCGTCGGAGGCCGTTGCGATGCGGGCCAGGGGTTCCGCCGGGTTCTCGTATCTGGTCTGCACCCCTTCGAGATTCATCACGGCTAGGCCGCCGGCCCTGTCCATGTGGCCAGCGAACTCCGGTGAGACGATGGCGTCCATAGCCGATGCGATTATGGGTATGTTGAAGGTCTGACCGTCGACGGAGAACTGAGTGTTGGCCTGGTCCGGGTTGATGGTCACGTCCCCGGGGACGATCGCGACTTCGTCGAACCCGTAGGCTCGGGTAAGCTCCTTCATTTCCGGATCGGTCATGACGTACCCCTGAATGTGGTGGTGTTTTGTTGTTTGTTGGGGAGAGAAAAGTGGTGTGAGGTCCAAGCATATTCCTGGGCGAGAACCCCGGTCAACAGGGGTAGAATCTGGTCGTCGGAAACCCATGACAAACCTCGAAACCAAAGTCAAAGAATTGGGCCTGTCAGTCGGGTTCGACCTAGTCGGCATCACTGGCGCCGAGCCGTTCACGCGGGACGAACAGGCAGCGTCGAAGAGAGTGCGCGACGGCCTGATGGACGGCCTGCTGTGGTACACGGAGGAGCGCGTGCGCAGGGCCAACCGTCCGGCCGAGCTGCTGGCCGGGGCCCGTTCGGTCGTCTCTCTCGCCGTCTGCTACAACACTCAACAAACCGCGGTGAACGGTGAGATATCAGGACAAGTTGCTCGTTACGCCTGGGGCGAGGACTACCACAAGGTCATCAAGCGACGCCTCAAAACGTTCGTCGCGGATCTGCCCGATGTCGTGGAGCGACCCGTCGAAACCCGCGTGTTCGTCGATGACGGCCCCATGAATGATCGCGCGGCCGCTGAACGTGCCGGAGTCGGCTGGTTCGGCAAGAGCACCAACATCCTCACACCTACACACGGCTCCTGGATCTTTCTGTCCCAGGTCATCACGGATGTTGATCTGCAACCCGACTCGCCTCTGAAAAAGACCTGCGGGTCGTGCACCGCCTGCATAGAAGACTGCCCCACCGGCGCCATACTCGCCCCGTACGTGGTCGACAACACCAGGTGCATCTCGTTCCTCACCATCGAGCTGCGCGGCCCCATCCCCGTTGACATGAGATCGCAGGTCGGTGACTGGGTCTTCGGCTGCGACATCTGCCAGGACGTCTGCCCTGTGAACCGCAAGGCCCTGGGGGTGCTGGAACCCCGGTTCACCCAGCGTCACGACTTCGCGGCCCCGGCCCTGCTCCCCCTGCTGGACCTGACCGACGAGACCTTCGCAGAGCGCTTTCGCGGCAGCCCCATTCGGCGGGCCAAGCGGGTCGGGTTGCAGCGCAACGTCTGCGTCGCCCTGGGTAACATCGGCGACCCGGCGGCGGTACCGGCCCTCGCCCGCGTGCTTGTGAACGCCGAGGAGCCGATGCTGCAAGGCCATGCCGCCTGGGCACTCGGCCGCATCGGCGCTGATGAGGCCGTTGATGCCCTGAGGGACGCCCGAGTGCGAGAAGAAGACCCCCAGGCGCTGGCCGAGATTGAAGCGGCTCTGGCTGCTGCGGTGACTTCGGTCCCGTCATGACCGAGGGAAAGATCTATCTGGCCAACGTGGGGGCGAACGCCTCTCACCGGTTCGCCGGACCGGTGTTCCCGGACGGGCGATTCGAGTTCCTGCCCATCCCGGAATCGCCCGACCTGACCGGGCCGTTCGCCGTGCGTTACGGCGACCTGCGGTCGTTCTACGACCCGGAAACGTCGCTGGCGGCGTACTTCCCCAATCGGGTGGCAGCCGTGGCCACCCACAACGACCCTGAGTTCGAGACGTTCACCTACGGCGACAACTGCGAGGCCAACGCCCGTGCGGCCGGCCTCAAGTCCGCCGGACCTGGTGACAACCTGTTCTTCCTCGTACGCCTGGCCGAGTGGGAAGACGGCGGCCCGACCGGGCGGCACGGGTTCTTTCTCATCGGCGTTCTGCGAATCGAAGGGGTTCTGCTGGGCGTCAGGTCGAGACCTTCAGACGGTATTGTTCGAGCCTTCGGCGCCAACGCTCACCTGCGCCGTGGCCTCACCGACCCGGCGCTGTGGGACGGCTTCTGGGTATTCAAAGGTGGCGACGGTTCGCGTCGGTTCTCCCGCGCCGTGCCGGTGGATCGGGCGCTGTGCGAGCGGGTGTTCAGGAGGGCGGACGGCTCGCCCTGGGCTTGGGACCCGGGCAGGACCGACCTGCAGGTGATCGGTTCATACACCCGGGCCTGCCGCCGCGTCATCGACCCGGTCGAAGGCGACGGGGCCGAGCGTGCGCAGGCGCTATGGGAGCATGTAGCAAGACATTCTGGAACGGAGGAGTAAGGCCATGTACAGCATTGGATCGGTCATGAGACTGAAGCCCGGTGGATACACCGGGTACAAGAGGGCGCACGACGAGATCTGGCCCGACCTGGCCGATGTGATCTCAGCCGCGGGCGTGAGCATGGCGATCTACAAGCACGGCGATCTGCTCTTCGTCCACGGCATCGCACCGACGGAAAAGGACTGGCACGCCGTCCGCGGCGACGTCGTCGATCGCTGGCAGGCGTGGATGACCGAGTTCCTTGAGACGGACGAGTCGGGAAGCTCGGTCGTCACCCCCCTCGAAGAGTCATTCTCCTTCGGGGTGTTCAGGCCCTAACGAAGCGGACGGCAGATTGCCAAAGCGATAAGGCCTTGGCCGAAGAAGCCCCTAGAGCGAGGCAGCGCCGAGCGGAGAGCCCCTTAACAGGCGCAGCACGTCCGGGCCGAAGGTCTCGATCTTGGCCGGACCCACGCCCTTGACCCTCATCAGCGAATCGCGGTTGTCGGGCTGCGAGGCCACCAGCGCCTTCAGCGTACGGTCGGAGAAGACCATGTAGGCGGGGACGCCGTCGCGCCTGGCCCGATCCGACCTCCAGGCCCGTAGCTGGTTGTAGAGCGGGTCGGCGTCATCGACGACCGGTTCGGGCAGGAGAGCCGTCGAGAAAGACCTCTGGGCCCTGCGGCGCTGCCGCTCGGGGGCGTCGGGGTTCTTCTCTTCCCAGATTTGGATGGCCCGTACCAGCCGTTCCCCGAACCAGTCCGTCTTCACCTCGCCGATACCCCAGGTCTCCAGCAGCTCGTCGAGGTCGTGGGGCCTGTGGGTGGCCAGCTCGCGCACCGTTCTCGACTCCAGGACTTGGTACGGCGCTCGGGAGGTCTTGCGGGCGATCTTCTCCCGCAGCTTGAGCAGGGCGTCGTAGAGGTCCGACGGGTACTCCGCCCCGGTCTCCTGCCGCTCGCCCAGACAGCTGTCGCAGGCAGTGCACGAAAGGGCCGGTCGCTCGCCGAAATAGCGCAGGATCATCGCGCGGCGGCACCCGGTCGACTCGACGTACTCCACCATCTGGCTCAGGCGGTCCTCGGCGTGTCGCCTGTGCGTGACGATGGTGGCTATGTCGATCGGCGCGTCGGGATCGGTCGACAGCAGTCGGAGGGATCCCGTGTCCACCAGTCCTGACGCTCTGAAGGCGGCGATGGTGGCGGCGAAGCCATCGGAATTGCGGTCGATGCGATCCGTCCAGTCCAGGTCCTCCGGTCCGGCCGAATGAGCCGCGACCAGGGACACCCAGGTCTCTCGCACGTCCGCCTCGTCGGGGTGGCCGCGCTCGATGAACTGGCGCTGTGCGGCTATGTCGTGACCGCCGTAAAGCAGGATGCAGTCGGCGGACTCGCCGTCCCGACCGGCCCGTCCCGCCTGCTGGTAGTAGGCCTCGACCCGGCCCGGCATGTTGAAGTGGACGACGAAGCGGACGTCGGGCTTGTCGATACCCATGCCGAAGGCGTTTGTGGCCACGATCACCGGGGCCTCATCAACGGTGAAGCGGCGGTGCACCGAATCGCGGCGGCTCATCTCTAGGCCCGCATGATAGGGCTCGGCTGGGATATCGGCGCCGGACAGCGCTTCGGCCAGGTCTTCGGCCATGCGCCGGGTGCGGGCGTAGACGATGCCGGACTGGCCCTTGCGCTCCGTCAGCAGCTCGATGACCCGGTCACGGCGGCGGTCGAGGTCGGGCAGGTGCTCGACCGACAGGCGCAGGTTGGGCCGGTCGACCGAGGTGACCACGAGAGCGGCGTTGGGGATGCCGAGCCGCGCCAGGGTGTCGTCCTGGACGCGGGGTTCAGCCGTTGCCGTGAGCGCCAGCGTGCGGGGCCGACCCAGCGCCTCGCGCACCGCGCCCAGCGTGAGGTAGTCGGGCCTGAAGTCGTGCCCCCACTCGGACACGCAGTGGGCCTCGTCAATGGCCAGCAGCTTCACACCCGCTTGGCGCAGCCCTTCGACGAACCGGGCGTTGGCGAAGCGCTCGGGGGCGACGTAGAGCAGGTCGGCCCGGCCCTCGATGAAGTCCAGGTAATTGGCGTTCTGTGCCGACCGGCTGAGTGAAGAGTTTATGAAGTTCGCCCGCACCCCGACCGCCTTGAGCGACTGGACCTGGTCCCGCATCAGGGCGATAAGCGGCGAGACGACGACCGTGCGTCCCCTGCTGATAGCTGGAAGCACATAGCACAGGCTCTTGCCCGATCCGGTGGGCATCACGGCCATCACGTCGCGGTCCGTCAGGCGGGACAGCACCTCTGCCTGCCCGGAACGAAAGTCCGGGTACCCGAAGACCTCTCTTAGCGTGCGCTGATAGTCATCGATGCCGGTGGAAATCACCGGGCTAGTATAGAACAAACGTACTGCACCCGCCAGCAACGGTGCACCGCTGTTTAGCGGCCGGGCTACGTATGGCCCGGTCACCCCGGCCGCCCGGATCAGACGCTGACGGCGGTCCTGGCGTAGACCCTGACGGCCTGGCGCAGGTTCTCGATGGCGACGTGTTCGGTGGGCCCGTGCATGGTTTCTCCCTGCTTTGCCCGGTACTAAGTTGGCACGGGCAGTGGCGCGGCCTTTTTGGGCGGCGATGCGGCCAGCGCAGCCAGCCCGCACAGCACCGGCAGCGCGAGAAAGCCCAGCACCGCCGCGTCGTAGCTATCTGTCGCCTCGAACAGTGCCCCAAAGGGCAGCGGCCCGAGACCGGAAGAGACCACCATACCGATAGACGCCACGCCCCGCACGCTGCCGATGTGCCTGCGTCCGAAGTAGTTGGGCCAGATGACGATATTGGTCGTCATCACCAGCCCCTCCGCCACTCCCAGTAGTGCGCCGTATACGAACCCCTCCCAGGTTGAGGAGACCAGCAGAGTCGAGAGCATCGCGACCACCATGACGGCCTGACCCGCCGCCAGCACTATTCGGTTGGGGAATCTGTCGAGCAGGAACCCGGCGAAGAACGTAGTGACGATCGCGACCAGGGCGATGACGCTGAGGATGGCCGCCGCCATGCCCTCGTCCACGCCTTTCGTCTTCATCAGAGAGATGTGATGAAAGGTCAGCGCCGTGCCGATCAGCGACAGGGCCATCCCGGCAAACAGCAGCAGCCAGAAGGCCCGCGTGCGCATCGCCTCTCCCGACGTCCAGTGCTGCTCGCCGTCGCCGTCACTCGACTCGGACGAAGCGGTGGGCGGGAGCCGCCTGTCGCCGTCCGGGAGCAGGCCCTCCGACTCGGGACTGCGCCTGACCAGCAGCACTGAGGCGGGGAGCAGCAGCACCCAGATCGCGATCGCCATCACGGTCCAGGCCGTGCGCCAGTCGCTCAGGGCGATGATGCCGAACACAATTGGCGGCAAAGCCGCCTGGCCGACCGGGGCCGCCAGCGCCGTAAACGCCGTAGCTCGGCCCCGGAGCCGCACGAACCAGATGGATACTAGAGACGTCGAGACGAGCACCAGCGCCGTCTGGCCGAAACTGCGGATGGCCCAGAACCCGAAGAACAGGTGAACCGGGCTGGTGATCTTCCCCATCATCAGTGCCGCCAGCCCGAACATCGCGGCGACACTCGTTAGCACGATGCGCGCGCCGAAGCGGTCCAGTGCGCGGCCCGCCAGAATGGCGCCGACCACCGCCGCAATGGAACCCGCGCTGTACAGCCCCGACACCAGCGTGCGGGACCAGCCCGTCTCCTCGATCAACGGCTCGACCATGACCGAGACGATGTACGTCTGGCCCGGCCCCGAGGCGAATACTCCGGCCCCGGCGACGGCCACCATCACCCAGCCGTAGTAAAAGGGGAAGCGGCCGCTCAGCCGACCGGTGCTCACTACCGGGTCGGCGCTACGGTGTCGCGACGGCGTGCTGCTCGTCGGCCCAAAACATCAGGAGATCGCGGCGGCGTGCTGCTCG
>CAZWTT010000001.1:140327-236934 GCA_964637315.1 uncultured Dehalococcoidia bacterium
TGCTGCTCGTCGGCCCAAAACATCAGGAGATCGCGGCGGCGTGCTGCTCGTCGGCCCAAAACATCAGGAGATCGCGGCGGCGTGCTGCTCGTCGGCGTGATAGGACGAGCGCACCAGCGGGCCGGACGCCACGTGGCTGAAGCCCATCACGAGGCCCTCGCCCCTTAGCTCGTCGAACTCCTCCGGCGTCCACCAGCGCGTCATCGGCGCGTTCTTCGGTGAAGGCCGCAGGTACTGGCCGATGGTCAGCAGATTGCAGTCGACCGACCGCAGGTCGCGCATCGTCTCGACCACCTCTTCGTAGGTCTCGCCCAGGCCCACCATCATTCCTGACTTTGTGGGGGTCTGGGGCCGCATCGCACCGGCGCGGCCGATCAGCTCCAGCGACAGGTCGTAGTCGCCCCTGGCCCGCACTCTGGGAAACACCCGCCGCACCGTCTCGATGTTGTGGTTGAGGGTATCGGGCCCGGCGCTCATAACCACTCGCAGATGCTCTTCAACGCCACCGAAGTCTGGAATGAGCACCTCGATGTGGCACTCCGGCGTGCGGGCCCGGATCCGGCCGATGCACTCGGCGAACACCGAGGCGCCCGTGTCGGGCAGGTCGTCGCGGTCAACCGAGGTGATGACCGCGTAGCTCAGACCCATGCGCTCAACGCTGGCGGCGACCCTAGTGGGCTCGGCCGGGTCCACTGCGAGGGGCGTTCCCGATTTGACCGCGCAGTAGGTGCAGGCGCGCGTGCAGATGTCGCCGAGGACCATGAACGTCGCGGTGCCCCGGTCCCAGCACTCGCCAATGTTGGGGCAGTTCGCCTCTTCACAAACGGTGTTCAGTGCCTCGGCGCGGAGCAGGCTGCGAAGCTGCAGGTAGTTCTCCCCCCCTGGGGCCTTTACCTTCAGCCATTCGGGCAGCCGTCTGCGGGGCTTTTTAGTTACCTTCTCGACCATCAAAGCCATGTTATCAGAGCCGCCAGCAACGCCTGTCCACCCGGCACCGGTGCTATATTGGCTACTCGTTATGACACCCGAACAGACAGCAAAACCGACAGAAAAAGACAGCACGCCCGAAGAGCTTGTCGAACTGGTTCTGGGTCCGCTGGCGCCCTCCGGCGACACCACCGCCGAATTCGAGGACGGCCGTATCGAGGTGTTCGGCGGTATCCCCGGCGAGCGTGTCATGGCCCGCATTCACCGTTACCGCAAGCGTAGGCGTCAGTTCGTGGCGGCCATGGTGAAAGAGGTGCTCGACGCCTCGTCGTTTCGCATCACCCCGCCGTGTCCATTCTATGGTCCGTGCAGCGGTTGCCAGTGGCAGCACATCGCCTATGAGCACCAGCTTGTGCTCAAACGGGAGGCGGTTGAGCGTGCTTTCGCCGACCATCCTCAACTGGCCGGAGTGGAAGTCGCCGCCACTCTCCCGAGCCCGGATCGCCTAGGCTACCGTAACCATGCCCGGTTCACCGTGCGCAGCGAAGGGCGCATGGGATTCGTCAACCGGGTCACCAGGCGTTTCGTGGAAGTGGATGAATGCTTGCTCATGGCCGACGGCGTCAACGACATACTGCATCGACTGCAACGAATGGCGGGCGAGACCACACAGCTGTCGGTGCGCTACGGCATCAACACCGGCGAATGGCTCATTCAACCGTCTATGAAGAGCCCGGAAATACCGATGCCGACGGGTCAGACCCACTACCGTGAGAGTCTCTCCGGCAAGGCCTTCCGCATCGCATCGCCGTCGTTCTTCCAGGTCAACACCGCCCAGGCCGAGGTGCTGGGCGAGCTTGTGAAGGACAGACTCAGGCTGACTGGAACCGAGACGGTGGTGGACGCCTACGCAGGAGTGGGCACCTTCGCTGCCCTGCTGGCCCCGCTCGCCGAGCGCGTCGTCGCCATCGAGGAGTCCTCGGCCGCCGTGAGGGACGCCGCCGTCAATATCGGCGGCCTCGGCAACATCGAGTTCGTCGAGGCCAAGACAGAGGAAGCACTGTCCGACCTGGGGCACCCACCGGATGCCATCGTTCTTGACCCACCACGTGCGGGTTGCCACCCGGACGCCATTCGGGCGACTATCGAATCCGAATCCGACCGCGTCGTATACGTCTCCTGCGACCCGGTTACCCTCGCACGTGACCTCGCGCTGCTGGTAACCGAGTGCTACCGGGTTGTCAGGGTAGAGCCTCTGGACATGTTCCCGCAGACGCACCATGTAGAGTGTGTGGTAACGCTCGACCGGACGAACCACTAGCCGAGGCTCCGGGGTCCGGTGCCCCCGAACCGGCCGCCATCGTGTATCCGCCTTGGTTACAATGAACGCGATGCCCGGTTCCTCCACAAAACAGCGCGATGAGTCGCCATTGCCGCTCCTAGTGCTGGCTTCGGCCTCCCCGCGACGCAGGGAGATACTCTCCGGCGCCTGGTCGGGAGGATTCGAGGTGCTCCCCTCGGGGATAGACGAGGACGGACCCATGGTGGGCGAATTCCCGTCTGACTACGCCATCCGACTTGCTAGCGCGAAGGCCCGGAACGTGGCAGCGGGCTCCACCTTGGGCCTCGTGATCGCCGCCGACACGGTGGTTGAATTGGACGGTCAACCCGTGTGCAAGCCCGATACCGGGCCCGAGGCGAGGGAGATGCTGCAAGAACTGCGCGGCCGGTCGCACTCGGTCACGACGGGGTTAGCCGTCGCCGCCCCCGGTTTTCCGCAAATACTCTCCGGCCATGAGACGTCCGAAGTCCACATGCGCCTGTACTCGGACGACGAGATCGACGTCTACGTGGCTTCGGGTGAGCCCTTCGACAAGGCGGGTGGCTACGCGGTGCAGGACCCCGCCTTCGCCCCGGCCGAGAGCGTGCGTGGGTGCTATTTGAACGTGGTCGGCCTGCCCCTGTGCCGGCTGTCAGAGCTTCTTGCCGGGGCGACGCCCGGGACTAGGGTGGCTCTGAGACTCGGCTCCTGCGAGTCCTGTCGCTCACCCGCCGCCTTAAGGGAAGGGATCGCCGCCGTATGAGCTTCCTAGGTATGGGGCTACTCGAGATACTGGTGATATTCCTCATCGCCTTCATCCTGGTCGGACCGGAACGCATGGTGGACATGGGGAAAAAGGCGGGCAAGCTGGTACGCGAGTTACGGAAGATGAGCGCCGGGCTGCAGGAGTCGATTTCGATGACCGAATTCGACGACATGGATCTGACCGGGACGCGGAGCCTCGCTAACCCGTCTCGTCAGCCACCCGCTGAAGTAAAGAGCCAGGTCCCCGATGACGAACCGGTTTCCTTCAAGACCTATGGTGAGGCCGCATCAGGCTTGTCGATCGCGGCCGACGCTCCAGGTGGCGGCCCCGAGAGTGACAGGTCAGACGCCGCACCGGAGGAAGACGATCCAGACGAGCATGAGAGCGACCCGGGTATGAACGGAGCCACCCGGTGAGCAGGCGCCGCGAAATGCCGGCGCGCGAACACATGGTCGAGTTGCGCCGTCGACTTGTCTGGTCCGCGGTGTTCGTGTTCGCGGCCACCGGCACCGCTTTTTACTTTCACGGTGAAATACTGCGTTTGCTCATGGAACCGGCGCAGGGCTTCGCCAACGTGCCTGAGGGCAAACCGGTCTATCTCGACCTGACCGAGTTCATCGGCGTGGCAATGAAGGTGTCG
Source organism: uncultured Dehalococcoidia bacterium (assembly GCA_964637315.1). Classification (GTDB taxonomy): domain Bacteria; phylum Chloroflexota; class Dehalococcoidia; order Lucifugimonadales; family UBA2962; genus CAUZIR01. The sequence continues at coordinate 143,982 of CAZWTT010000001.1, forward strand.
TTGCTGGTGGGCATGGCGGCATCCATACCGTTCGTCCTCTTCCAGATCGTGATGTTCGCGGCACCTGGGCTGAACAGTGCGGAGAAACGTTATCTGTACACCCTGCTGCCGATGAGCCTGATCGCTTTCCTGGCGGGCGCCGCGTTCGGATATCGCATCCTGTTCCCGCCCGCCGTCGACTTCCTATTGACCTTCGGGAGCGATATCGCGACGCCTATGCCGCGAATCGGCACCTACATGAGCCTGATGTTGTCGCTTCTGTTTTGGATGGGCATCGTGTTCGAGACACCTCTCGTGCTCTTCTTCCTGTCACGCATCGGGGTCGTCACCTCAGAGTGGCTGGCTAAGAGGCGCAAGTACGCGGTAATCATCGCCTTTGTACTGGGGGCGATCATCACCCCCACGTTCGACCCGATCAACCAGACCTTCGTCGCCGTGCCCATCGTCATCCTGTACGAGGCGGGGATATGGCTGGCCAAGCTCGGCACGCATAACCGCCGCCGCTCCCGGGAGAAGGCGACCGAAGACTCGGCGTAATTATCGCTTCTGGCAAGTCCCACAGTAGATGGTCGTTCGGCCTCCGACCTTTGTTGACCGCAGGCCTGTGCCGCAGCGTGGACAGGGGGTGCCCGGGCTTCTGCCCGTGAGCAGGTAACCGTCCGGGTAGGCGTCGAAGTCGGCGTCGAGCGCGACGGCCGTGCGCAAGACCTCTTTGACCGACTCGTATAGACGGCGCACCTGCCGTGGGCCTATGCGATCCGACGGTGTGCTTGGCCGGGTACGGGCCTGGAAAAGGGCCTCGTCCGCGTACAGGTTGCCGATCCCGGCCCACCGGCGCTGGTCCATCAGCGCAGCTTTGACCGGACTGCGCGTCGCCGCCAGTCCGTCGACGAAGGTGCGCTCGTCTAGGTCGTTCAGCGTGTCCGGGCCCAAACCGAGTCCCCGCAGGAACACCTCCGGTTCATCGGTGAGGGACAGGTAACCGAACTTGCGCGGGCACACGTATGCTAGCGAGTCTCCGGCGTCGAAATCGAGTACCAATCTGGCATGGCGGGGAATCTCGGCTGGTGGGTGGACCTGAAGGTCGCCGGTCATGCCGAAGTGCATGACCAGGTGGCCCCCGCGAGACAGTTCGGCGAACAGTAACTTGCCGTGCCGGTGAGTGGAGGAGACGAGACTGCCCGTCAACTGGGCGACGAGCGCCTGCGGGTCTGTGTGGCGGACGATCGACGCGTCCAGATGGGGCACGGAAGCTATCTGGCGACCCCACGCGTTGGCGTGCAGGTAACGCCGGTACGACTCAACCTCGGGCAACTCTGGCAGTTGGGGACTCCGCTACGAGAGAAATGAAAAAGCCCCCGGCTCAGCCGGGGGCTTTCGTAATCGCCAATTATTCGTCTCTAGGTCTTGCTCTCTGTTGTTTCTTCCACCGCGTCCTTCACCGACTTGACCACGTCGGACACTTCCTCTTCGTCGGTGGTCACGGATTTCTTGAATGACCGTATCGATTTGCCCAGCGCACCACCAATCTCAGGAAGGCGTCCCACGCCGAATATGAGCATCACGATCACCAGGATGATGATTAGCTCGGTCGGTCCTACGCGAAACGGCATCTCATTCCTCCTCCTGCTGCGCGCCTAAGCTGCGCCACACAGGAATGATACCGCGACTGTGAAAAGATCGCTAGTTAACCGACCTTATGACGCCTACTACACGGCCCTGTACCGAGATCTTGTCGGCCGGTACGTAGATGGGGTCCATGGACGGGTTGGCGGGCTGGAGTTTGACGCGCCCGTTCTCCAGGAAGAAGCGCTTTAGCGTCACCTCCTCGTTGTCCTGTAGCCAGGCCGCCACCATCTCGCCGTCGGCCACCTTTTCGACGGATTCCAGCAATACGAGGTCGCCGTCGGTGATCAGCGCGTCGATCATCGACTGGCCCTTGACCCTGACCCCGAAAACGTTCTCCTTGCCCCTTGTCAGGAAGGACGGTAGGTCCACCGTCTCGGTGTTCTCATTGTTCCACGTGTCCTGGGTCGGCACCGCGAGGGGCTCCCCGGCGGCGATGCTGCTGACGATCGGCACCGTCACCATGTTGGGCGCCGTCCGCCTAGCCGAACCCAGCAGCTCGATACCCCGCGAGACCTCGTTCTGCCGCTTGAGGTGACCCTCCCTCTGGAGAATGCGCAGGTTGTAATCGACCACCGAGGTCGAACTGATCTCGCAGCCGCCCTGGATGTCCCTGACGGTGGGAGGATACTGGTGTTCGTTCAAGAAACCCTGGATGAACCCGAGGATTCGCTCTTGTTTATCGGAAAGTTTTTTGACCATCTTGCATTCTCCGCACGGATGTTCTGGCCAAAACCTAGCACTAGCGTTCTGGGCTGTCAAGGCGTTGACAATCCCTTTACCCGCGATTAGTGTGACGCCGCCATGAAGTTCGGATTCGGCATTCCAAACAGGGGGCCGCTCGCCACGCGAGCAGGCGTCATCGACCTGGCGAAACGTGGTGAGGCGCACGGCTTCGACTTTATGGGCGTCTCCGACCACATCGTCATCCCCCGCTCCATCGCCTCGTGCTACCCCTACTCCGACACCGGCGACTTTCCCGGCGGCGACATCGCCGACCAGTGCCTGGAGCAGTTGACCACTCTTAGCTTCCTCGCCGGCGCTACCAGCCGCGCCCGGCTCCTCACCACCGTTATGGTCGTGCCTCACCGGGCCGCCGTGCACGCCGCCAAGACCCTCGCCACCATCGACGTCCTCTCCAACGGCCGCCTAGACCTGGGCATCGGAGTGGGATGGATGCGCGAGGAATTCGAGGCCCTCGGCGCTCTTGATTACGACCGAAGGGGCCGGGTGACCGATGAGTACATCGCCGCCTTCAAAGAGTTGTGGATGATCGATAATCCAAAATTCAGTGGAGACTACGTCTCATTCTCCAACATCGCCTTCGAGCCCAAGCCGGTGCAGAAACCGCACCCGCCCATCTGGACCGGCGGCGAGAGCCCCCCCGCGCTGCGCCGTGCAGGCAGGGTGGCAGACACCTGGTACCCCATCGGCAACAATCCGAGCCACCGGCTCGGCACGCCCGCACTGCTGGCCGAGTACTTCGGCCGCGTGAAAAAGCACGCCGAGGACGCTGGCCGCGAGCCCGAGTCCATCTCCCTCGCCTACGCCGCCGGCTGGTACGATGAGCGCAGCGCGCTGGAGACCGAGGACGGAAGTCGACTCATCCTCACCGGCGAACCCGAGCAGATCGCCGGCGACATCGTGGCTCTCGGCGAAGTCGGCGTGAAGAGCATCTTCATTGACGTGCTCGGCTTCGGCGTGGACTCCCCGTCCACCACGGAGACCGCCGAGCGCATGGACTTTTTTACCAGCGAGATTCGGCCGCTGGTGGGTTAAACTGGCGGTCCAATAAAGTACGGTTTCGAGATCACGGCCCAGACTCTCGCCGACCCCGATGCGCTGACCAAGATCGCACGGCACGGTGAGGAACTGGCTTTCGATCATGTGGTGTTGGGCGACCATATCGTCGTCCCCCGCCAGATCGACTCCATCTACCCGTATACGGAATCGGGAGATTTCGCCGGGGAGTGGGCACAAACCGAGGGATCGACCTCCACCGGCATCATGTTCGAACAACTAACCGTGCTCGCCTACCTCGCCGCGCGCACCGAAACCATCCGACTGCTCTCCTCAGTTTCGGTGTTACCTTACCGGGAGCCCGTGCTGACGGCGAAGGTGCTCGCGACGATAGACGTGCTCTCGGACGGGCGACTTGACGTCGGCTGCGGAGCGGGCTGGATGGAAGAGGAGTTCGTCGCCCTCCAGTCGCCGCCCTACGCCCGCCGAGGGGCCGTCACCAACGAATACATCGCCGCCTTCAAAGAGCTATGGACAGCCCGCGAACCGCGATTCAAAGGTGACTTCGTCTCCTTCGCCAGCATCGCCTTTGAACCGAAGCCGGTGCAGAGGCCGCATCCGCCCATCTGGATCGGTGGAGAGAGCCCGCCCGCCGTCCGGCCAAGCACGGCGACGTCTGGTATCCCTCCGGTAACAACACCGGTCACTCTCTCGATTCCCTCGACCGGCTGAAAGCTGGCATCGGCAGGCTCCGTGACGAGACCGAAAAGGCGGGCCGTGATCGCGACGCCGTGCGCATCGCCTACAGCGCCGAGATGTTCTATGCTGACACCGGTCCGCGGTACGAGGCGGATGGCATCCGCCGCCTGTTGACGGGCGAGCCCGGGCAGGTCGCGGACGACATCGCCGCCCTGTCCGACCTCGGTGTCGAGTACCTCATGATCGATTACGAGGGCGACACCGTCGATAAAACCATGCGGCGCATGGACCGCTTCGCTACCATGGTTAGACCGCTCGTCAGGGCGATCTAGTCCGCAAAGACTCCCCGTACCCGATCAAGTGATGAGAGAAGAATGAAAGCCGTTTACATCAGCAAGCACGGTGGGCCTGACGTCCTCACTCTCGGGGACAGGCCGGATCCCAAGCCAGGGCCGAACGACGCCCTCATACGCGTCCGGGCATGTGCTCTCAACCGGCTTGATCTCTACACCCGTGCCGGCGAGCGCGGCACCCGTTTGCCGCTGGACGAGCCACACATACTGGGCGGCGACATCTCCGGTGACATCGTCGAGGTTGGCAGCGAGGTGACAAGGCTCGCCGTCGGCGAGCGGGTCGTCGTCAACCCTCGCCTCACCTGCCGCCAGTGCCCGGCCTGCCTCGCGGGCCAGACGGAGTTGTGCGAGCGGCCCGGCATGATCGGCTCCACCGTGAACGGCGGCTACGCCGAGCTTGCCATCGCGCCCGCGGCCAACTGCGTCACTCTGGCCGACGGCCTGTCTTACGAACTGGCCGCCTCACTGCCGACCGTTTTTCTGCCCTGCTGGTCCATCCTCATGCGCCACGGTGTGCTCAGGCCTTGGGAGACCGTGCTGGTGCTTTCCGCCTCCAGCGGCGTCGGCACCGCCGGCATCCAACTCGCCAAGAACGTAGTAGGCTCCCGCGTCATCACCACCACAAGCACTGCCGAGAAGGCCGAGAAAGCGAAAGCACTGGGCGCGGACGAGGTCATCAACTACAAAAAAGAAGACATCGCCGACCGGGTGAAAAAGATCACCGGCGGCCGTGGCGTCGATGTCGTCATCGACCACGTCGGCGCCGACTTTTGGAAGGCGGCTTCCCGGTCTCTGGCGGTCGGTGGACGCTACGGCATCTGCGGCGCCACCACCGGCCTCAAGGTCGAATTGCAGGTTGGCCTGCTGTTCCTAAAGCACCAGAAGGTCTTCGGAGTCTTTATGGGTCGCAACTCCGACCTGCGCCATATCGTCGACCTCGCCAGCCGGGGCACCATCGGAGGTGTAATTGCGGAAACTTTCCCGTTGCAGCATGCCGCTGATGCCCACTGCCTGATGGGAGAGACAAACTTCTTCGGCAAGATAGTTTTATCCGTCTCGTAACGGCAGTCGTCAGTTTTCAGCGCAGCGGAGACAGTGATGCCTGAATCGAGATTCGACGGCAAGGTCGCCCTGGTGACCGGTGGCGGCGCCGGACTTGGCCGTGCGACCTGCCTGGCCTTCGCCGCCGGAGGCGCTGACGTCGTCGCCGCAGACCACGACGCCGAGGGCGCGGCACAGACCGCCGCGTTGATCAAGGCCGACGGCGGAAGGGCCGCGTTCGTCGAGACCGACGTGACGCGGGCATCCGACTGTGAGCGCATGGTGGAAACGGCGATGCGCCGTTACGGACGATTGGACTTTGGCTACAACAATGCCGGTATGGGCGGTGAGGGCCTGCCCACTCACGAGACCACCCTGGCCCACTGGGACGCCCTCATTGCCGTCAACCTCACCGGCGTGTTCCTGTCGATGAAGCACGAGATCCCGGCCATGCTGGAGACCGGTGGCGGGGCGATCGTCAACACTTCGTCCATCCGTGGCGTCGTCTCCTACCCCAACTTGTCCGCCTACACCGCTTCTAAGCATGCCGTGCTAGGCTTGACCAGAGCCGCCGCTCTCGAATACGCCGACATGGGCATCCGGGTGAACGCCGTCTGCCCCGGTGTGGTTAGGACCGCGCTGGTCGAGCGCAGCTTCGCCCGCATCGCCGGCTTCGAGGAGCGTGCGCTCTCCCTTCATCCCGCTGGCCGCTTCGGGACGCCTGAGGAGATCGCCGCGACCGTTGAGTGGCTTTGCTCAGACGATGCGTCGTATGTGACCGGAACCGGACTGGTCGTCGACGGCGGCTGGGTGGCGCAGTAGGGCGGGGCCGGTTAGGATTCCTGCGCCAGTGCTCCAGAAACTGGGGTTACAAACAAAGCTGGAAATGTACTAACCAATGGGCGACCTCGACGGAAAAGTAACTCTCATTACCGGCGCCGGCTCGGGTATCGGCCGTGCGACCGCCCTCGTCTTCGCCCGCGAGGGTGCGACGGTCGCGTGCTCCGACATCGACGCCGAGTCGGGCGAGGCGACCGTCCGCATGATCGAGGATCTCGGTGGCACTGCATCCTTCGTCCGTGCCGACGTCTCCATCGCCGCAGACGTGGAGGCGATGGTGCGGGCCGTCGTCAAGCGCTACGGCCGGTTGGACGTGGCCCACAACAACGCTGGCATTGGTGGTCTCGGTAAGCCAATAGACCAGTACACACTGGCCGAGTTTGAGCGCACCATGGCCGTCAACACCAAGGGCGTTTTCCTCTGCATGAAGTACCAGATTCCGCAGATGATGACGCAGGGTGGGGGAGCGATCGTCAACACCTCTTCAATGATGGGCCTAGTCGGCCTAGCAGGGATCAGCGCCTACGCCGCCAGCAAGCACGCCGTGGTCGGTCTGACGAGATCGGTGGCATTGGAATACGCCTCCAAGGGCATACGGATCAACTGCATCTGCCCCGGCATCACCCGCACCCCTATCAACCAGAAGTACTGGGACGAGTTCCCCGAGGCCGAGGAGGAGTGGCTGACCATCGAGCCCATCGGGCGCTATGCCGAGCCCGAGGAGATCGCCGAGGTTGTGGCCTGGCTCGCCTCCGACGACGCCTCTTTCGTGCACGGCCACGCCATGACGATAGACGGCGGTGCGACGGCCCAGTAGTGCCGCGGCTCACCAGCATGAAAGCCAAACGAGGTTATTAACCGGGAGATGGACGTTTTCGACGAAAAGATCGCGCTGGTTACCGGCGCCTCGCGGGGCATCGGCCGGGCGGCGGCGCTCCGTTTCGCCCGCGACGGTGCCACGGTGGTGTGCTCCGACGTCGCCGATGAGGGCGGTTACGAGACCGTCGAGATGATCGCCGGTATGGGTGGCACGGCGTCCTACGTCCATGCCGACGTCTCCTCAGAATCCGATGTGGAAGGGCTCATCGCTGCCGCTTTGAGGTTTTACGGCAAGCTCGACATCGCATTCAACAACGCCGGTATCGGGCTATTCGGCAAAGCCATAGACGACCACACAGAGGCCGACTACGACCGGGTGATGTCGATCAACAGCACGGGCGTCTTCCTCTGCATGAAGTACGAGATCCCGGCCATGCTTGAGGGCGGCGGCTGCATCGTCAACACTGCTTCACAGGCCGGCCTCGTCGGTAACGCCGGCCTGTCAGTCTATTCGGCCAGCAAGCACGCGGTCGTGGGCATGACTAAGGCCGCGGCCCTCGAATACGCGCGCAAGGGGATAAGAGTCAACTGCGTCGCCCCTGGCATGATCGACACCGAGATCAACACACCCTTCTGGGAGGCCCACCCGGGGACGTACGAGGAATGGAAGTCGAAACCCCCGATGGGTCGATACGGCACCGCCGGGGAGGTCGCCGAGGCCGTCGCCTGGCTCTGCACTGACGCCGCCGCGTTCGTGCACGGTCACGCCATGTCCGTGGACGCCGGCATGGGAGCGATGTAGTGACCGCCTTGCTCGACGGAAAGGTGGCGGTGATCACCGGTGGCACCTATGGCATCGGCCGTGCCGTGTCCATGCGCGCCGCCGCCGAGGGCGCGAAAGTGGCCATCGGCGCTCGTGGTGAGGAGACCGGCGCCGAGCTGGTGCGAGAAATCCAAACCGCCGGAGGTGAGGCCATCTTTATCCCCACCGACGTCGCCGAGCCCGACCAGGTCGCGGCTCTGATCGACGGGGCCGTGGCCACTTATGGCCGGCTGGACCTCGCCTGCAACAATGCCGGCATCGGTGCCGAACCTCTCGTCATCCATGAGGTGACCGAGGAAGACTTTGAGTTGGTCATGGCGGTCAACCTGCGCGGCGCCTTTGTGTGCGTAAAACTCGAACTGCAACAGATGCTCAAGACCGGTGGCGGCAGCATCGTCAACATGGCGAGCGCCAACGGCCTCATCGGCACCGCGCTCTTCGCCGCCTATACCGCCAGCAAGCACGGCATGGTCGGTCTGACCAAGTCGGCTGCGCTGGAGTATGCTGACAAGGGCATCCGGGTGAACGCGGTCTGTCCCGGCGGGGTAGACACCCCGCTATTCGAGCAGACCTACGGGCCCGAGGGCACCGATGCGCGGGAGGCGGCCACGGCCTTCCACCCCATCGGCAGGATCGGGAGACCGGAGGAGATCGCTTCCGCGGTCGTCTTTCTCTGGTCTGACAGGGCGTCGTACATCACCGGCTCCTGCCTCACCATCGACGGTGGTCTAACGGCCACCTAGCGCCGGATACGGCGGTCGTGGAACAGGCAATGGTTCGCCCAGCCGGCGTACCTTCTCGCCACGTCGCTGCCAGCGAAACCCCAGCCCACTGTCCAGTGTCGCTTCTAGGTCCAGCGGGCTGGGCAGGGTGATCAGCATTGAGGGGTCTATTTCCCCAAGAACTCGCGAATCGCGCTCGGCACCTCGTCGAGGGGTAGTTGAGTAAACGTCGCCGGTGGAAGCGACCTGACGAACGTCTTGCCATACCCCTTCGATACTATGCGCCGGTCCAATATCACCGCCACACCCGTATCCGAACTGGTTCGGATCAGTCGGCCGAAACCCTGGCGCAGCCTGAGGACCGCCTCCGGCACCGAGTACTGGCGAAACGAGTCCTCGAACAACTCCGACCGGGCCGAGAAGATGGGGTCGGTCGGCACCGAGAATGGTAACCGCGCCACCAGTAGCACCTGCAACGACTCCCCGGATAGGTCGACGCCCTCCCAGAAGCTGGCGGTGCCTAATATCACCGACTTCGGGTTCGCCAGGAAGTCGGCGACGATGCGATGGGGCGTGCCGTCAGCGCCCTGTGCCAGGACCGAGATGCCGTGCGGTGCCAGCGCCGGTCGCACGGCCTGGGTCGCCTGCTGCAGCGAGGCGTAGGACGTGAACAGGGCCATCGTCCGGCCGCCTGCGGCCACCGATGCGTCGACAATCGCCTGTTCGACGGCGCCCTGGTAGGCCCAGGACGACGGCTCGGGCACGTCGGTTGGGAGACAGACCAGCGCCGATTTCGGGTAGTCGAACGGCGATCCCAGCAACAGGTGCTCGGCGTCGTCGAAGCCCGTTCGATCGACGAGGTGGTCGAACGTCCCGTCGGCCGCCAGGGTGGCGCTGGTCATCACCACCGCGCCGGTGCGGGAATACACCATGTCCTCCAGTGTGTCGCCGACATGCAGGGGCGCGGCGTTGAGCGATATCTCCGGCGTCCGTCTGCCCTGTCTCGCCGAGCGCGACACCCAGTACACGCTGTCCCTGTTCGGGTGTGGAAAGAACTCCGCCATACGGGCGCGGATCTGGTCGTTGGACTGGAACAGCTCAGCCGCCTCCACCAGCAGCCCCTCGTACCCCGGGAGGCTCGACTCTTCCAAATCGTCCAACGCCGTTAGAAGACGGGTGAGCGCAACGGACAGCTCGGACAGGGCCACGTCCACTTTCTCCCATTTCGCCTCTAGGCCCGACCAGGCGGGCTGCGCTCTGGTTCCGCTTGTGATCCTGATTTCCTGCGTCCGCCCGCCCGCCTTTCGTTCGTTCGACCTGGTCTCGTCGGCCATCGCGCCCACGTTGGCCAGCAGGCCGGCCAGCGCCTCCCGCACCTTGGGGGCCATGGCGGCAGTGTCGTCGGCCACCTTCCGCACCGTCTGACGGCGGCTGTCGGCCACAGACTCCGCTTTCAGCACCCCCACCGCGGTGGCGAGCAAGCTCCCGTCGCCAGAGATCGCCGCGAGGTGGTCCTGCATCGCGGGCAGACTCAGCTCGAACCCCAGCTGTCTGGTGGCCGACTCCTCCAAATGATGGGCTTCGTCGATTATTAGAAGGTCGTGGTCCGGCAGGATCGAGTTGTCCGTGGCAAGGTCCGCCATCAGCAGCGCGTGGTTCACGATGACAAGATGGGCCGAGGCTGCCCGTTCGCGGGCGGCCCTCAGAAAGCATACCCCCGACACGCCGTTACAGTCGCTTGCGCCCTGCGCCGAGAGCCGGTCCCAGGGCGTCGCGACGGCTCGTCCACCGAGATTGAGCTCGGACCGGTCGCCCGTCGCGGTCTCCCTCAGCCACACGAGTAGCTTCGACAGCATGCGGGCCTCCGGCTCCGATGGCGACTCGCTAGCCCTCAACCTGAGCAGCCGGTTGAGGCATAGGTAGTTCGACCGACCCTTCAACTGGGTGGCCCGCAGGCCTTTCTGGTCCACGCCGTCTGATTCCGCCGCCTGGAGTGCCTGTATGAGAACCGGCAGGTCCTTGTTGAGCAGTTGCTCCTGCAGATTGATCGTGTTCGTCGACACCACCACCCTGGCGTCGTTTTTTAGAGCGAACAGGACCGCCGGCAGCAGGTACGCCAGTGACTTGCCCACGCCCGTGCCCGCTTCGACTATTAGACGACCATTGCCCGTCGCTCCGGAGTTCACCGCCTCGGCTACGGCGCGGGCCATCCCCACCTGCTCTTCCCGGTGCTCGAAGCTCGGCAGGGAGGCGGCCAGCGGCCCGTCCTCGCCCAGCATCCTGGCGACCATCTCGACGTCCACCGGCTTCGGCTCCCGGGTGGACCTTAGTGCCGGAGCCCTCTGGATGCGTGCCCGGATTGCCGCCAGATTGAACCCGATCGTGGGTGCCGCATCGCCTTTTCGTTCGGACCGCAGCTCGGCAAGCCGTTGGTCGACCAGCCCTGAAGCGACATAGGCGAGCCGCGCATTGGATCGGCGCGCGGCCCTGTCGATCTCGACAAGCAAGTCTGTTTCCAACTCGGCCGCCCGTTTGACCATCTCTACGAACAGGCGGCCCGTCACAATGGCGTCCTCCAGCGCCCGGTGTGGCCGATCGTGGGCCACCCCAAGCTCAGCGGCGATCTTGGCCAGCCCATAAGCCGGGGAGCCCGGCCGCAGCACGTACGCAAGGTCCCACGTATCGGAGGTCGGGTTGGCCGGACGGAGACCCCCGGCGGCTAGAAAGCCAAGGTCGAACCCGACGTTGTGGCCGACTATCGGCGCTCCCCCTATGAAGGCGGTAAGCTCGGGGATGACCTCGGAAAACAGGGGCGCCGCGTCCACATTGACCTGGGTGATGCCCGTATACCCGGCGATGAAATCGCTCAGCTTGCGCCCGGGATTGATGAAAGTCTCGAAGGTGCCGAGCCTCTCGTCACCCCGGAACCGGACGGCACCGATCTCGATGATCGCTTCAGACTTCGGGGACAGCCCCGTCGTCTCAAGATCGAGGGCAATCCACTCCTCTTCCAGGATCGGCGTGCGGGTCGGAAGTAACTGTCTTATTGTCGGTTCATCCCTTCGAGCTTGCCCAGTCTAGCTCGCGAAATGTGGTAGCGCCCAGCCGAAGACACCGGCGAACGATAGCCCCATGACGATCACCGCCGGCGCGGAGCGCCGTAGCAAGTAGGCTGCAGGTGTCGCCATCAGGACGGCAAGACCGACGAGTACAACCGTATACACAAGGTTGGGACTTCCCATGCCGGCGCCCGGTGCCCCGCGCTCGATGGCCACCAGCACCAGTCCCATGACCGCCCCTATCGTCGCCCAGGCCGGGTAGAAAGCCAGAACGATCGTCACGAAACGGGTGGTGTTGCCGTCACGTGCGGCCAGCAGCTGGACGGTCGGCGACTTGGGGTCTACATATGGCAGCAGGATGACCGCGCCCACGGCCACGAAGATTGAGGCCATCAGCATTCCTAGGAACGCCCCTGCCAGCACGGCGTCGGTCACGTGGCGTTCCCGTTGCAGCGTCCCTGTTGCGGCGTCCCTCGCGCCGTACTCAAAACGACCAATCGACCGGCGGCGTGGGCGAGACTAAGTGAGCGCGCCAGCCGCACCTGTGCCGGAGCAGCAGCTCCAGTGCCGTCCCGACCTCCCGCCGAGACACCAGGGTGAACAGCGACGGACCGGCGCCGCACAGGTGAATCTCAGTCGCTCCCATGCTCGCAAGCGAGACCCTGTACTCCGATAGCGCCGGATACGCCTCGGCGGCGATGTCGTCGAAGCGGTTGTAGAGGAATTGGGCGGGTACGTCGACTCCTCCCCGTATCCGCGCCTCCAGCTTTCGGGTCAGTGCTCCTCTGGTGGAGGCCTGAGGCCTCAACAGGCCGAACAACGTCGCCGTCTTGTTCTCGACCGGGATGTCGGGACACAGGATGAGAGCGTGTTTGATGTCGGCCGCCGGCAGGGGCCGGACGATCTCCCCTCGGCCCTGCATCATCGCGGTGCCGCCGTGGAGAAAGAACGGCACGTCAGAGCCCAACTCCGCCGCGATCGGGGTCAGGTCATCCACCGTCATGCCTAGGCCCCACAGCCGATTCAAGCCGGTCAGCACCGCCGCCGCGTCGCTGGAGCCGCCGCCCAATCCAGCCGCCGCCGGGATTTTTTTTTGCAGCGATATGCGAACCCCATCGCTCTTTCCGACCTCCTCCCGGAGCCTGTCGGCCGCCAGATAAGCAAGGTTGTCAGAACCCGCGAACTCCGGCACATTGCACTCCAGCGTCAGATCGTCGGCATCCTCCAACGTAAGCTCGTCGGCCAGATCGACGGCGACCAGAATCGATGCCAGGTCGTGGTAGCCATCGGCCCTTTTCCCCAGCACCTCCAGCGTCAGGTTGATCTTGGCGGGCGCCGTTACATGCACGTCGCTCATGCTCGCGGTTCCAATTTAAGTAAGGCGTAGTACACTGCGCTCCACTCCGTCAGCGACAGCGTTTGTGCCCGCCGCGTGTCGTCGATGCCAGATGCCTGGAGTATGTCGTCTACCGGGGCGGCATCCATATCAAGACCGTTCCTGAGGCTGTTACGCAGTTGCTTGCGCCGCGCCGAGAACCCGGCCCGCACCAGTTCGAGGAATTGCTCTTCCGAGTCGAGATCGAGTACGGGCTCCGGATGTGGGGTTATTTCGACGACGGCGGAGGTGACCTTCGGCCGAGGCCTGAACGCCGCCGGAGGGACCGTGAACAGCTTGCGCACGTGAGCACGTAACTGCACCTCTACCGACAGGTACGTCATGTCACCCGGAACGGCGGTCATAGACTCGGCCACCTCGCGTTGAAGCATCACCACCAACAGGTCCGGCCGTTGGGGGGCCGTTAGGAACCGACGGATGATGGGCGAAGCGACGTTGTAGGGCAGATTGCCCACTAGCTTGTATGGCCTGCCCGACTCGACGAGACCGGCAGGATCGACTTCCAGAGCGTTGCCGTGCACGATCTTAACCGAGGCATCAGACGCGAAGCGGCCCACCAATGCAGGAGCGAGAGAATCATCCATCTCGACGGCCGTCAGATGGCCCGCCCACTTCGCCAGCAGATTCGTGAGGGCGCCCCGCCCCGGCCCGATCTCCACCACTGCGTCGGTCGGGGCAAGGTCGAGGGCGTCGACGATCCTCAGTGCGACAGTGTGGTCGTGCAAGAAGTTTTGACCAAGCGAGCGCTTGGGTCGTGAGTCGGTCTTGTTACGCGTTGCTGACCCCATCGCCGCAGAGTATCGTGAATTCAGGGAAGGTGTGTGAGGTGGCCGTGCACCCCTGTTTCGATCTCCTCCTGAGACATGACCGTCGGGGCCGGCTCAAGCCAGGTGGACCCACGGCACCCGAAAGACTCTGCTTACCGCTGCTTCCTTCCGGACCTGACGGGGTTCACAGGCTCTCGCCGCGTGGGACCCGGCCCTCAACGCCGGCGTCCGGGGACAGTGGTCTCGGAAGGGGGACCTCCGAGGGGAATTCAGCCTCGCTAAAGCGGATTGCGAGTACAGGGCACCGCTAGCTCCCCGCCTAGCACGGCCGTCTTCATGGTAGGCAACGGGACACCCGGACGCAACCGGGTGCGCAACCGCCACAAACCCTTCACGCGGTCACCCCAAAGGGTCACGATTTGCGCACCAAGCACTCCGCTAATGTTCTCGACACGCGTAAAGGGTTGGGCGTAGCCACCCGGGACGCAAGCGCCATGGCAAACGTCACCCAGACAGAGTGCCTGAGGAAAGTCTACGGCGACAACGTCGCCGTGGACGATGTTTCGTTCTCCGTCGCTGAGGGCGAGATTTACGGCTTGCTTGGTCGCAACGGAGCGGGCAAGATCACCTCGGTCGAGTGCGTGCAGGTGCCTCAGGAAGTCGGCAGCGACCCCAGCAAGAGCCTTTTCAACCCTGTCCAGTTCTTTCGACCTAGTCGTAACGTCCCGCTTCTTGGCGGTGTCAAGATGCAGCCTGACCAGCTTTGGATCGGTGAACTTCTCCAGATACGCTAGGATCGCATGTTCTAGCCGGTTGGCAGCGTGACCGTTGTAGGTATCGCAAACGTCCCGGCTTTTTTACGCTCTGGGGCACCAGTAATTCTTGTACAGGGTGCCATCCTTTCTCTTGTATCCGGCTTTGCCCACCATTGGGCCGCCGCAGTTGCCGCACTTCGCCTGGTGGAGGCTATGCACCGACGGGTAGCGTGATCGCGATCGGTCACCGCTCGACCTTTAGGATGCTGAGGAACGCCTCTTGGGGGATCTCCACCCGGCCGACTCGTTTCATGCGCTTTTTGCCCTGGGCCTGCTTCTCCAGCAGCTTGCGCTTGCGGGTCACGTCGCCGCCGTAGCACTTGGCCAGCACGTTTTTGCGCAGAGCCCTGACCGTCTCACGGGCGAGAATCTTGTTGCCGATGGCGGCCTGGATGGGGACCTCGAAAAGCTGACGAGGGATCAACTCTTTTAACCGCGTCACTAGGTCGCGCCCCTGCTGGTAGGCGGTGTCGCGGTGGGCGATCATCGACAGCGCGTCCACCGGTTCCCCGCTGACCAGTATGTCTACTTTGACCAGCTTTCCCGGCCGGTACTCGGCCAGAGAGTAGTCCATCGAGGCGTACCCCTGCGTGCGTGACTTGAGCTGGTCGGCAAAGTCGACCAGCACCTCCGACAGGGGCACCGCGTACTCTAGCATCACCCGCTGGCCTTGGGCCACGGCGAGGCCCCCGGCATTGCCGCCATCCTGTGTGCCGTTTGCCGTGGTGTTCTGGATGTACTCCATCCGCTTCATCTCGCCACGTCTGCCCGTCACCAGTTCCATTACTGGGCCGATATAGCTGTCGGGCACCAGAATCGTCAGGTCGAGCCAGGGCTCACGCACCTCGTCGATGGTCTGTGTCGGCGGCATGTCGGCGGGATTGTCGACCTCGACCACCGTGCCATCCGTCATCGCCACCCGGTAGGCGACGCTGGGGGCCGTAGCCAGCAGCGACAACTCGTACTCGCGCTCGAGCCGCTCCTGAACGATGTCCATGTGCAACAGGCCGAGGAATCCGCAGCGATAGCCCGGTCCCAGCGCGACCGACTGCTCCGGCTGGTAGACAAGAGCGGCGTCGTTGAGCACCAGCCGCTCCAGTGCTTCGCGCAGGTCGGCGTAGGACTCCCCGTCGGCCGGATAGAGGCCGGCGAAGACCATCGGCTTCATCGGCTCGTAGGAGTCCCACGGTTCCGCGGCTCCGTGATTGACGAGGGTTATGGTGTCACCCACCGGCGCATCGCCAACCCTCTTGAATCCGGTGGCCACGTAGCCGACCTCCCCTGTTTGCAGGCCTTTTACCGGGATCTCCTTCGGCGAAAAGACACCGATCTCGAGAGTTTCCCCCACGGTCCCCTTGCCCATCACTTTGATCTTCGCCCCCGACGGGATCGACCCGGCGAACACACGCACATACGCCATTACGCCCTTGTACGAGTCGTATTTGGAGTCGAATATGAGAGCCTTCAGAGGCGCATCCGAGTTGCCGGAGGGCGGTGGGACCCGCTCAACCACCGCCTCAAGAAGGTCGTGCACGCCGTCGCCGGTCTTGCCGGAGGCGTAGATCACCTCGCTCTCGTCGAAGCCGAAGGTCTGGCAGACTTCGCGGGCGACTCGCGTGGGCTCGGCGGCCACCATATCGGTCTTGTTCACCACCGGGATGATGGCCAGGTCCTTCTCCAACGCCAGGTAGACGTTGGCGAGGGTCTGCGCTTGGATGCCCTGCGTCGCGTCGACCAGCAGCAGCGCGCCCTCACAAGCGGCTAGGGAGCGCGACACCTCGTAGGTGAAGTCGACGTGGCCCGGCGTGTCGATCAGGTTGAGTTGATAGCTCTCGCCGTCGTCCGCCTTACAGGCCAGTCGCACCGCCTGCGCCTTGATGGTGATGCCCCGTTCCCTCTCGAGGTCCATTGAGTCGAGGTGCTGCTCCTGCAGGTCACGTGGGTCGACGGCGCCGGTCTCGGCCAGCAGTCGGTCGGCCAGCGTCGACTTGCCGTGGTCGATGTGGGCGATGATGCAGAAGTTGCGGATGCGGGACGCTTCCATGGCGTTCAATTATAGGTGGTAGGACGCTGCCCTCTGGCCGCCCCCACCCATCGGGAGTGGACCTAATACCTTGAGTGGTGAGGAGTAAGCGAGAGGGCAGCAATCAGGCGAGCGGAAGCGGTCTGGCAGGGTGACCTCATGTCCGGAAGCGGCGTGGTCAGCGTGGTGAGCAGCGTGGCCTTCTCCGAACTCCCCGTGAGTTGGGCGACCCGAACCGAGCAACCCGGCGGCAAGACCAGCCCTGAGGAGATGGCAGCGGCGGCTCACGCAAACTGCTTTTGCATGGCCCTCTCGGCGGGCCTCGGCGGTGCCGGCACGCTCCCGAGCGCCTAGAGGTGAGCGCCGAGGTCACTTTCGCCCCCCAACAAGGCGGCGACCTCAAAGTTCAGTCCAGCGCTCTGCAACGCGGCCCTAGTCCTGCTGTCGCGGGACAGGTATTCATCAAAGGGAAAATCTGAGAACTCAGGTTGCTTCAAGACAGGCCTCCTACCGTGGAGTGACCGGAAAATATGACCTCGACAACCCATGGTGGGGAAGGCGGGACTCGAACCCGCACGCTCTTTCGAGCACATGATCCTAAATCCCATTCGAACCGTTTTGCAAGGTGCGCCTAAGTACGGATCACTAGGGTTGGGGCTCGATTTCGTCCGTTACTGTCCGCCCGTGTGTCGCTGCGTTGCTGTCAACATTGATGTCAAATTATTTGAAACTGGATCCCGGACTGGCCGGTTGCAAAGTGCAATACAGAGTCTTTCAAGGAGTTGCTCTGCGCCGAGTCAATTCAGGGCGCTCCAAGGGGACTCCAACTTCAACGATTTCCACGATCACGCTGGTTTTCCCAATGCCAAAGCATGCTCGATGGATCGGCGTTACTTGACCGTCTGTCCAAGCAGAATCCAGTTCATGTTCGAAATTTGCCCGCAGCCTTCGGAGGGTGCCAACCCAGTCGGGCAAATCCCTGCATACCAAGACTACGTCGTCTGGTGAGGCATCCTTGTCCCTAA
Organism: uncultured Dehalococcoidia bacterium; assembly: GCA_964637315.1. Taxonomy (GTDB): domain Bacteria; phylum Chloroflexota; class Dehalococcoidia; order Lucifugimonadales; family UBA2962; genus CAUZIR01. The sequence continues at coordinate 161,730 of CAZWTT010000001.1, forward strand.
AAAATGCGCGCATCGTGCTGACTGTGAGCCGTACGCCTCCCTGAGCTCGTTGATGATCTGCTCTGGCGTGTGTCTCTTCCTCGGCATTTCGCCCCCTTTCTCTCCAACCCAGCACTAACTTTAGTTCTGGACCAGTTTTTGGGGGGCAGGTCAAGGTGTGCGTTAGACTCCCAACCTCCTGAATCTGGCATTGGGGTGCAGGTCAGTGACGTTGACTACACTCGTTTGCGTCTGACCTTCTTCAGCTTGCCAAACACCGCTCCTTTGACGAGTTTCCGGTCCTCGCCGTCGAAACGAAAAAACGAGGAGGCGTCGATTCTCAGGCTGAGGCCAAGCCGGGCGACGAGCCGGTATTTCACCAGGGTCAAGATGACGGTGGTGATCACCGTTTCTACCGCTGCGCCTATCACTCCTATTCCAAGCATTAGGGCGGGCGATAGCGCGAAGTAGGACAGCCTGCGAACGGCAAACATGATGAATAAGATCCGCTGGGACTGCATCGCCTCTACAAGCGGGGTTGTAACGGTGTTGTATGCGTTCAAGATGTAACGCAACAGCAGCAGTAGGAACAGTGGCAGAACCAGAGGGAAGAAGTCAGGGAAAAGGAATTTGAATACCGGGTAAGCTAAGGCGCCCCCAGCCATAGCCATCAGCACATTGAGCTGGACGCTGTACTGTAGAGTCTTGTTGAATATTCGCCGGAGCTGGGCCGGATCGCCGACCCGCCTGGCCATTAGCGGTGACAGGACTGTTTTTAAGGGCAGCCCGACTTTGACGAACCCGACGGATCGCTTAGCAAGTGTGTAGACGCCCACAGCCTCGACATCAAGAATGCCGGCCATAATCCAATTGGTGGCACTCTCGGTCAGCTGGGTGGCAATGGCAGTGAGCGCATCCCATTTTCCGTGCGCTTTGAATATGCCGGGCAAAATCCAGCCCGGGTGAGGAGTGTGAAATCGCAGATAGGCTGAGGATCGAACGAGGACGGGAAGAGATACCGCCAGCCAGATAGCGTTTGCGATGATGTCGGCTTCCAGGACGCCCCGGACTCCCCGGTCCAGTACCAGAACCAGCACCAGGATCGCGATAAGCTTAGTGACCGCATTTAGCACAGGGCGAGCGGCGAGCGCACCGAATTTTCCGTGGCTGGTGAGGCCGGTCTGGGCAATGTTATCGAGTCCGGACATGGCAACGAGGATCGCAACAAGGCTCATCCATTCCGGCGGCACCGAGGGCGGAAGGCGGTCGCCGAAAACGAAAGTGAACAGAGCAACCCCGCCGCCTATCACCAATCCTAAGACCAACTGAAGGGCCGAGAACTCCAACAGAAGACGTCTGACACGTCCAAACTTCTTGGCGCCTATCTCTATGGAGATGTCGGCCGTGACTGTACGCGTGGCGCCGAGTTTGAAGACGGAACTGACGGCGAGGTTTACCGCAAAGGCGATCACGTACAGGCCGTAGTCGCGAACGCCGAGTTCCCAGGTCAGAATTACCATCGTGGCCATTCGAATGGCGATACTCAGATACTGGGAGACGGCGAGTGGAATCGAGCCGCGAGCCACGCTCGAGCCGGTAACTTTATCCGGAACGTTCTTCAAAGGGTCAGTTGTCCACCAGGGCCAGCCGGTGACCCATTCGGCACGCGACGGCGAGAAAAGAATGCGACTCCCAATCTACCAGCAACCGGTTCCTATAGGCTGGTTGTGAATTCGATTGGGGGTGTCATAGTTGTGTTGTCGATGGGCCAACAGATTCGTAGCCCTTGAACGGGATGCTCAGGCGTTGGCCGAGGCCATAAAGAGATTGACCACAGACCCAACGAAGAGGATTGAAGTGGACGCTCATAGCCGAAAACCGGCCGCTGAGTATGGCTGGAGCCACTTGGCCACGATATTCAAGAGACCGAACCTCAGGGTGAGAGCCTCCGAAGAACACGGATGATCGATATCGCCACGACAATTAACGGCTCCCGGCCCACGTATGGAGGCGTCACCTTTGCCTCGAAACCGGCGGCGCTGCGTCAACTGCAGATGGTACGGGAGATTGAGACTCACCTCGGGGACACCCCCGGGGCAGTCGGGCTCGAGGTCGGTGCGAAGAGTGTGGAACCTTCGACGCTGCTCGACGCGTTCGGCATTCGATGCGTGCGGCTGGACGTTCAAGACAGGGAGGACCGCCGAGGGTTGATTCTGGGCGATGGGGGCCAGTTACCGTTTCGGACCGCCTGCCTCGACTATGTGGTGGCCTCCAATGTCCTGGCCCATGTAGATGACGTGGAGGCCGCCCATCCCGAGGGTGGCTCACCCTCAATCGCCAAGCCGGGATTAGCGGGCAGATGGCCGCTCCCGTTGGTTTTGCTGACGGCCCCTTTTCATTCAATTGCTCTCAAGAGTCTCGAAATCGCTATCAGGGCCGTACTTAAGGCGAAGTGGGAACCGCCCACCGGAGAAGGCGACAAACATCCAGAGTCCTACTCTGGATGGGAGGGGCAGGGGTAGGGAGATAGGTGGCGGGCGTGAAGGATCTTCTTCATTCCGAGGTCAGCACCCTGCTGCATTGAGCCTGACCACGGGTGATCGGAGCAGTGGTGCGTCTGGATCGCTAGCCAACGCCGGTTGAGCTAGGATGGCCTCTCTTGGGGGCGGTGTAGCCTCGCTCGGAAAACTGCTCCTATTTCATCGGGGTTACCAGCAGGATCTTCACGTCGCCCACCTACCGTTTCCCGACGACCAACCACTGCGTCGCGAAAACCTTTGGTACCCGGCCCTCCAGAAGGCGCCTTTGACCGGCACTCGAAGCCAACAGAGTGGTCACTCCGTCACCGGTTTCCTCAAATCCTGGTTATTGCTAAGGCTTCATAGTTCGATGTTATGCCGCAGCAACCTCGCACGCAGCTCAACTCCGTTGATCAACGTAATGGATTCATTGTTGGCGAAGTCGTAAGGGAGGCCAGTCTATTGTGGAGTGGGGAAGGCGGGACTCGAACCCGCACGCCCTTTCGGGCACATGATCCTAAATCATGCTCGTCTACCGATTCCGACACTTCCCCGCGACCAAACTGACCGCTTGATTATATCTCCAACAGGTTCCGGGATCGGCGGCCATTGAGGTAAGCTGGCCCCGTGCTCACAGGTGTGCACGGGCTCGGCCCGCTTTGACGGCAGCTCTCCTCCTAGGCGCCCTCCAGGGCGTTTTCGAGTGGCTGCCTGTTTCCTCCGAGGGCGTCGTGTCGGCCAGCTACTCGTTTTTCTTCGACAAGTCGTTCGACGAGGCCGTCCAATTCGCCCTCTGGCTTCACATAGGAACCGTGCCCTCGGTGCTCGTCGTGTTCCGACGTGACTGCGTGGGGATTCTGAAGGAGGTGAAAAACCTTCGGGGCTGCCCGTCGCCGTTCCTCACTTTCCTGATCGTGGCAACCATAGTCAGCGCCCCTATCGGCCTCGGTCTGTTGATCGGCCTGGAAGAACTGTCCCAGCGCGCGGGCGCCTCGGCGATGGCCGTGGTGGGAGTGCTGATGCTGGTGACCGGCTACACGCAACTGCGTAGTAAGGACTCCGGTGAGAGAGGTCGCGCCGACCTGTCAATCCCGGACGCCGTTATCGCCGGTGTCGGCCAGGGCCTCGCTGTGTTGCCGGGCCTGAGCCGCTCCGGCACCACCATCGCCGCGTTGCTCGCCCGGCGCATCGACCGGCGCGAGGCTCTGGCGCTGAGCTTCCTGATGAGCATACCGGCGTCCCTCGGAGCGGCCCTGTGGGCCGGTCTGAGGGAGAGCTTCGCCTGGTCGGGCGAGGCACTTGTATCGGCCGCAATCGCCTTTGTAGTAGGGTTGGTCGTCATCCGGCTGTTCATGGAGGTGGCCGACCGGGTCAACCTGGGCGCATTCGTCATCTTCGTCGGGCTCATCATCCTCGCCGGCGGCATTTGGCAGGCAGTATAGCCACCCTGAGCCTAGCGTCGATATAATCGAGCGGAAATGGCTGGCGAACCAGAAAACAGGACTGGCGTCCGCGTGGTCTGCACCGACTGCGGGGCCGAGTTCGTGGTCACGAGAGGCGGCGACGGTGCCCTCAAGTGCTGCGACAGGCCTCTCGAGGTGAAGAAGTAGCCGTGGCCACCCAGCTGGGCAAGCGCTACCGCTCCCTCGACACCGGCGTCACGCTGCTGTGCACAAAGGCGGGCACCGGCGTCCTGAAGTGCAACGACCAGGAGATGGTCGTCCAGCAGCCAAAACGCCTCCCCTCCTCCGACTAGCCATTAAGTGGCAACAAATGTCGGCGCGCTACGGAGCGTGCTTGATGCGCTGGACCCCCGCCGACCCGGGTGGGGCCTTAAAGAGTCGCTCCGGTCGCCCCTTTTCGGTATTAGACCTGAACCAAAACTGGTTTTCTCTGCATCGCCGTCGTAACCTCGGGGCCGTCCTCAGACAAAAACACGTCGATCTCCGAGCGCACTCCGAATTCCGGCAGGTAGATGCCGGGCTCTACTGAAAAGCAAATACCTGGAATGATCTGCCGGGTGTCTCTGGTCTCGTAGCCGTCCAAGTTGACCGCGTTGGAGTGAATCTCTCTCCCGATGCTGTGGCCCAGCCGGTGTCTAAAATAGTCTCCGTAGCCGGCGTCCGATATGTACGCTCTGGCCACCTCGTCCAGTTCGAAGCCCATCAACGCCTGCCCACGCGAATGATCGATACGGAGATGCTCGACCGCTGCGTCGCGGGCTCCGATCACGACGTCGAATACCTTGAGGTATTCGGCGGGCACCTCTGTGCCGACATATCCCGTCCAGGTGATGTCGGCCGACATTGTTTGCTCGCCCTCCATATGCGACCACAGGTCGATGAGCACCCAGTCGCCTGGCTGGATGGTCGCCGAATGTTCAGGCGTCGGCTCGTAATGGGGGTCAGCCGAGTTGGCGTTGGCGGCGACCACGGGGCCGTCCAGTACGGCCATCCCCTCCGCCTTAAACCGGTGGTGGATGAACTGTGCCACGTCGTGCTCCCTGACGCCGCTCGATAGCCGCTCGCCGATGAAGGCGTAAGCCTCCAGCACGACCTTCGATAGGCGATCGGCCGCCTCCTTGTGCGAGGCGAGTTGGTCCGGCCCCCAGCGCTGGGTGGCGTACTGGAATAGATCGGCCGACGATACCACCTCGACTCCCGCCTCGCGTACCAGCTCCACCGTGCCGGCATCGACGCGGGCGGCCCGGGGAAGCTCGGCGCGTGGTGAGTACTCCATCGCCACGGTGCCTGCGTCAGCGATGGCGCCGTGAACAAGAGCGATCATCTCGTCCCGTCGTGACCACGCCCGCTTTTCTACAGCAACGTCTTTGAATCGGCTCAGGTCGACCGTGCTCAGCATCAGCACCGGTTCGCCCTCGACCGGAATCCACAGCCAGCAGGGGCGGGTGAGGAACGCGACCGGTCCCAGGGCGTCCCACATGACCGGATTCGAGTACCGGTAGTCGTATAGGAGCCAACCACCGATGCCTCGCTCAACCATAAACAGGCTCGCCTGTTTCGCAATCTCCGAAAACGGCGCCATCAGTTGAATTTCACGTGCGAATGGTCATTCTTGACGGGGCGGCGCCCCCTCAGAGCATGGAGCGGACGAAGCCGCCGTCCACCGGGATGGTCGTGCCGGTGATGTAGCTGGCGGCGTCCGAGGCGAGGAATGCGACTAGCGACGCTAGCTCCTCCGGCCTGCCCACTCGTCCCATCGGTATCGACCCGGTCAGGTCAGACAGCGCCTCGTCCTCGGTCATGTCCGAACCCTCGGCACGGCCACGCACCACCTCCATCATGCGCTCGGTGGTCAGGAAGCCTGGTGCGATGTTGTTGACGAGGATACCATCGCGCGCCAGCTCGTCCGACAGCGCCTTGGCATACCCCACGGCTCCGAGCCGGGTGGCACCTGAGAGCATTAACCCTGGGAAAGGCTGCTTAACCGTGCTCGCCAGGAGATTGATGATCCGGCCGCCGCCGACCCGCCGCATGTGCGGGACCGCGGCCCGGCTCATGCGGGCGAAGAACATCAGCGAGAGCTGGACCGCCCGGTCCCACTGTGCCTCGGTCGCCTCCATCGGCGTTGCCACGGGCGGTCCCCCCGAGTTGCAGACCACGATGTCCAGGCGGCCGAAGTGGTCGACCGCTGCCGCCATCAGCTTCTGGATCTCCTCTTGCTGGGACAGGTCGGCCGACACTGGTAGCACGTCGACACCGCCAGCTTCAGCGATCTCGCCCGCCGCCGTTGTTATCCGCTCCTCGTCGCGGCTGCATACCGCGAGGTTGGCCCCCTCGGCCCCGAGCGCCTCGGCGCAGGCACGTCCCAGGCCCATGCTGGCTCCTCCGATCACCGCCACTTTTCCCTTCAAGCCAAGCTCCAAATCCGTCCTCCCAAGCCGATTGATCAGCATCATAGCGGCACCGGCGCGCCTGCTACAATTTTGCGTGGCCGGCGGCGTGTGAGCCTTCGGTTTAGGCAAAAGGAGCCAGTTGAGGAAATCCACAGCTGACAAGGTAATGACGGCGGCCGAGGCGGTCGAGCGCTTCGTGCCGGACGGCGCCGTGCTTGGGATGGGCGGCCAGAGCATCGGCCGCTGTCCCATGGCGCTGGCCTTTGAGATCGTCCGCCAGGCCAAGGGAGATCTAACCATCGTTGGCTGCAACCTGGCCATGTCCATGGATGTGTTGGTCGGGTCGGGCTTGGTGCGGCGCACCGAGTGCGGCACCGGCAACCTGGAGCGTTACGGTACCGCCTTCCGCTGGCGGGCGGCGGCGGAGTCGGGCGAGTTGACCGTGGTCGACTACAGCCACCTCGGCATGGCCTCCCGGTTTCTGGCGGCCTCCCTCGGGCTGCCGTTCATGCCCGTCAAGAGCCTGCTCGGATCCGACATACTCTCGACCAAACGAACTGATGGTCCGGACCCCGACTACGTGCTCATCGACAACCCCTTTTCCGGAGGAGAACCTGTGGCGCTGTTGCCTGCGCTCAGCCCCGACGTGTCCATCATCCATGTCCAGAAGGCCGATGCCGCGGGCAATCTGTCGATCGGAGGCTTCTCCACTCATGAGCCTGAGATGGTCAAGGCGTCCAAATCGGTGATCGTCAGTTGCGAGGAGTTGGTCGATCCAGAGTATTTCCGCGACAACCCGGGCGAGACGACCGTGCCGTTCCTGTTCGTCGACGCGGTGGTGCATCAGCCGTTCGGTGGCTACCCCACGTCAGTGTACGGGCGGTACGAGCACGACCGCGAGCACATCGTTGAGTACCAACGCGTTGCCCGTGCCGGTGGCGATGAGTACGTAGACTACCTGTGGCGAGCCGTCCACGAGTCAAGTGATTTTGGGAGCTTCCTTGACTGGACTCTGACCGACGAGAAGCGTGTCGCGTTGCGCGAAGAGATGGAGCGTCTCCTTTGAGGTTCTTGTCCCCCATCAATCCCGCCGAAGTGAGGGTTAGGGTGACGCGAAGTTGGGTCACGAGCCGTTGACGACCGCTTGGAGACCCGACGAATTGATGGTCGTCGAGGCGGCGCGCCACATCAGTGACGGCGACGTGGTGCTCGTGGGCACCGGCCTGCCCATGGTGGCGGGGTTGCTGGCCCAGAGAACGCATGCGCCAAACATGTGCTACGTGGTCGAGACCGGCCCGGTAGCGCCTCGTGTACTGTCGACGCCGACCTCTGTTTCCGACCCGCGAGTCATGCACGGGGCGGTCAGCCACGGCTCGCTGCTCGACTCGCTGGGCGGGGTGCTCCAGCGCGGCATGGCCGATGTCTCGTTCTTAGGGGGTGCCCAGATCGACCGCCACGCGAACCTCAATTCCACGGTCATTGGTGATCCCGTAAAGCCGAAAGTGAGGCTGCCGGGCAGTGGCGGCGCCAACGACCTCGCCTCCCACTCGCCCCGCATCCTCATCATCACCCGTCACGAGCGCCGACGATTCCCCGAGCGCTGCGACTACATCACCAGCCCCGGCTACCTCGACGGTCCCGACGCCAGGAAGAGGGCCGGTCTGTCCGTCCCGTATCCTCGGATATCGGTCATCACTGACCTGTGTGTCATGGAGATCGACAGCGCGACCGGGACTCTCGGTGTGGCCCGACTCGCGCCTAGCGTAACCTTCGACGCCGTGCAAGAAAAGACCGGCTTCGATCTGATCCGGCCGACCGAAATCCCGGAGATCAAGCCACCGTCTGACGAGATCGTAGAACTTCTGCGCCGTGAGGTAGACCCCGGCGGTATTTACCTCAAGGGGTGAAGCACCCACCAAACGAATTGGAGGTCAGGGATTGCCGGAAGTAAGAAAGCTGTTGCAGGAGCTAACCAACGCCTACGGGCCCACCGGGTTCGAGGGGCCGGTACGGAACATCCTGCGACGCGAGCTAATGCCCGTCGCCGACTCAGTAGAGACCGACGGCATCGGCTCCCTTGTTGCCACGCAGAAAGGTCGATCCGACCGACCACGGGTCATGCTCGCCGCCCACATGGACGAGCTTGGGTTGATGGTCAAATACATCACCGACGATGGCTATGTTAGATTCCTGCCCCTGGGCAGCTGGCTCGACCAGTCCATCATCAACCAGAGGTGGGTGGTGCTGACCCGGAACGGCCCGGTGGCTGGGTTGACCGGCATCAAGTCGATGCACGTCATGTTGGAGGCTGACGATCGTAATAAACTCTTCAAGCGTGACGAGATGTTCTTGGACGTCGGGGCGACTAGCAAAGAGGATGCCGAAAAACGGTTGGGCGTCAGGCCGGGAGACCCGGTGGCACCGGACAGTCGCTTCGCCGAACTGACTGGTGGTGGTCGCTACATGGCCAAGGCCTTGGACGACCGGGTCGGCTGCGCCGCCCTGATCGAGGTAATGAAATCTCTCAAGGCCGAACCAGGCCCGAACACGGTCATTGGAGTCGGCACTGTGCAGGAAGAGGTGGGTCTCCGGGGCGCCCAGACCTCCAGCCACCAGGTCGAGCCGGATATCGGCATTAGCTTGGAGGTCGGCGTTGCCGGCGACCACCCGGGCATTACGACGGACGAAGCTCAGGAGCGCCTGGGATCGGGGCCTGGCATCTTCCTGCACGACGCCTCGATGATGCCCAACCCTAGGTTCCGCGACCTGTTCGTCGAGACGGCCGAGAGCGAGGCCATTCCCTTCCAGTACAATGTGCTCGCCGGTTACGGGGAGGACGGCGCCGAGATGCAAAAGAGCCGTGCCGGGGTGCCTTCCATCAACGTCACCGTGCCGACGCGATACCTGCACAGTCATAGCGGCGTGATAGATCGGTCCGATCTTGACGGTCTGGTGGCTTTGGTGGCCGCCGTCGTGCGCCGACTGAACGCCGGCACCGTTGAGTTCCTGCGGACCTTCGACTGATCGGGCTCGATCGCTCCCCGGTTTGATGGCGATACGACCGCGATGTTAGGTTGTAGACGTACACGGAATGACGATCAAACAGGCACGCAAGCTCGACCCTGAGTCCGCCGGTTCCACCAACGGAGGTGGACGCTCCATGGTCGCCGCCCTGCAAGATCAGGGGCACCGCGTCACCGGGCCACGCTTGGACGTCATCGATCTGATCAAGGGCAAGAGCGGCGCGTTCTCGGCCGAGACATTGAGCGAAGAGCTACCGGAAGTCGGCCGGGCGACTGTCTACCGAACCCTGAAGCTTCTATTGGAAGCCGGGGTCGTGTGTAAGCTGCAGATGCTTGCCGGAGGGCCCAAGTACAGCCTCGCCCGGGTCGAGCACCACCACCACACCGTCTGCCTCGGCTGCGGCCGGGTGCAGGACTTCCGGGATGCCACCATCGAACGGTTGATGAGGGCGATCGGCTCTGAGGTCGCGGGGGACATCGTTGGTCATCGCATCGAAATCGACGTCCTGTGCGACCGCTGCAAGGGAGGCTGACGGTTAAGGCGTCGGATCTCCCAACGAAATCGTGACCGGTTTGCGCTCCATGGTCCAAGTGCCGTTGTTGGTTGCCGAAAATTCGAGGTCGTGACTACGGCCCACGACTTCGAACTTAGCGGATACTTTCGTTGGTAGATTGGTCAACTGTATTTCGATAGGTTAGGCACCACACAGGACTAGAATTGGCAGGACAAACTCGCAATTGCGCCAGTCAACCTTAAATTTCATCCACATTGAAGGCAGGGTCTCGCGGGTCGTAAGAATCCCAGTCACCTAGTAGGCCGTCTACGTGCCAAAGATTGTCGTGAGATCTGATCCTCAATTGCAGCGTCACCCCCGGTCGGGCCGTCGAATACTAAGACGGTCAATATTCAGGTATAACTCTTCGCCCTACGATAACTCAACTCGTACTCCTCCGGGGTGTTGAGGTCCAGGCGGACGTTTGGTTCGTCGATCGGCACCCGGTGAACCTCGGAATGGTGGCGTCCAATGACCTCTCGTATCCCCTGGTTCTCCTCGGTTATCTCTTTTAGCTCAGGAATCAGGCGGGCGTCTAAAACTATGGGATGGCCTCCCCGGACCCCGTGGATAGGGGAGGTGACGGCTGCGCGGCTCTCGCAGTGGGCCTGGATCACCCGGCGGATGATCGACGCCGGTCGCGGCTGGTCCACGGCGAGCAGGACGATCGTTTCAGCTTTGGAATCCAATTGACTCAGTCCGGCTTTGATAGAGGTCGTCTTGCCTGCTGCGTAGTCGGGATTGACTACGTAACGGACTCCAGGACCTTCAACGTGCGGGATGATGTCTTCCGCCCGGTGGCCCAGCACGACGACGACCTCGTCGACGCCGCCGGCCCGTAGCTGGGAGATTTGGTATTGCACCAGAGTGATGTCCGAGCCGGAGCCGTCCGGCCAGGGCAGCAGGGGCTTGGGTCGTCCCATACGGACGGACTCTCCGGCCGCGGTGAGAATGGTTGCGACGGTCAGATCAAAGCCGCCCGCAAACGGGGAGTGCTAGTCCGAGGAGGAGGCCGCAACTTCGGGCACCAGTTTGGCGGCCCCGTAGGCAAGATATTTGGCGTACGCTTTGTCCACGAGTCGGTTTTCGAGCTTCATTGCGGCGCCTGTTCCGCCCAGGCGGAACATGAGCATCTCGGCCATGATACTGACGGCGATCTCGTCCGGGGTGCGGGCGTGGATGTCCAGGCCGATCGGCGCGCGCAACTCGCGCAGGCGCTCCAGTGAAACCCCCATCCTCAGCAGGTCCTCGTAGATTAGGATGGTCTTGCGCTTTGAGCCCAGCAGGCCGACGTAGCGCGCCGGTGTCGCCGCGGCGGCGGCGAGGGCGACGTTGTCGTAGCGGTGCCCTCGCGTGGCGATGATGATGAAGGTGTTCGGGTTCGTCGGCAGCGTGGGAAGCGCGTCTTCAGGTTTGGCGACGATGGTCTGAACGGTATCGGGGAAGCGCTCGGGGCTGGCGAACTCGGCCCTGTCGTCGGTGACGTAGACTTGGAAGCCCAATTTCGCGGCTAAAGGAGCGATGGAGTTGGAGATGTGACCGCCGCCTGCGAGAATCAGCCTTGGCGGGGTGGTGTAGGCCTCGATGAAGTATTCGGTACCGTTCTGGTTCACGACGTATTCGTTACGGCCGTGGGCCATCAGGCCCATCGCCCGCTCGACCGCGTCGCGGTCTAGTTGCTTGGTCCCAAGGGACCCGTTGGTCGTGCCGTCCTCCCGGATGAAAAGCTTTCGCCCCGTCCCGGCCCCGGACAGCAGCGGTCCGTCCTCCTCGGCGGGGAGCTTGATCAGGGACGCCAGCGCCACCGAGCCGTGGCCATCGTAGGCCGCCTCGATCTCTTCGGCGTAGGAAAGCAACTCCTCGGGACGGTATATCGGGTCGATGAGGAAGTACATCGTCCCGCCGCATATCAGGCCGTCTTCGGCGGCCAGGTCCTCGTTTAGCTCGTACTCGCGGTACTGGGCCGAGCCCCCGCGATCGAGAAGCTCCCTGGCAGCGAACCAGATGTCGCCCTCTACACATCCCCCACCGAGAGTGCCTACGCCGGTGCCGTCCTCTCGCACGAGCAACTTGGCCCCCGGCTTTTGCGGAGTCGACCCTTTGGTGCGCACAACGGTCGCGACCACGGCTTTGTGGCCGTCGGCGAGCTGGGCCCTCGCATCCTGGAACACGTCTTTCATGGCGTTAGGGTATCAACTTATTGGATTGCGGGCACTCGACGAGGGGTCCAAACTCACTCTTAGTCGAGGAATAGTGGCCACCGTCAGTGGGCGCGACGGCCTACAGATTGAGGCTGACTTCGAGACGACGCTGCCCACGACACGGGCCGACTACTGCCATGCTCAGGCCGTCGGCAACGAAGACCTCTCTCGCCACCCTGTCGATGTCTCCCGGCGTGAGGGCGTCGAGCTTGGCCACGGCATCGTCCAGGTCCAGGATCTCTCCCGTGAGCATTGCCTGGGCGCCGAACCATGAGGAGACGGCTCGAGAGTCCTCCATTCTTAGCATCAACCGTCCAGAGGTGAGCCGTCGCGCCCGGTCGAACTCCCCCTGCGATATGCCGTCCCTCATGGATGCCACTTCGGCGACTATGGTGTCGACGGCGTCATAGACTCTGCGGGGCTCCGTGCCGGCGGCGATTTGGAACGCACCGCAGTCCCGGAAATGAGAGACGCCTGAGTGCACGTCGTAGGCTAGGCCGCGCCGCTCCCGCAGCTCCAGGAACAACCTGGAGCTCATGCCCTCGCCGAGCGCCACGCTGAGTATTCCTAGCGCGTAGCGGTCGGGGTGAAAAAGCGAAACTCCTGGCAAAGCGATGGATAGGTGGGCCTGCTCGGTACGTCGATAGTCCATCCGTACCTGAGGATGTCGTGACATGCGTTCGAATAGAGTCCACTCCGGGAGTGGTCCTGCCTCCCAGTCGCCCGTCAGGCGCTCCAGCTCGCTCACGACGGTGTTGTGCTCCACCGCCCCGGCCACGCTGACCACGGTGTTGTTCGGGGCGTAGTAGCGATTGAGATGGCCGACCAGGACGTCGCGACTCAGTGCGGAGACCGTCTCATTGGTGCCCCCTATATCCCTGCCGAGCGGGTGGTCCGGCCAGAGCATCTCATCTATCAGCGACTCGACCTTGTAGTCGGGATGGTCGTGGATCATCGCCAGCTCGTCGATGACCACACAGCGCTCCCGCTCGATCTCCTCGGGCGCCATCAGTGGGTTGCGGACCAGGTCGATGAGCAGGTCGAGGCTATCGAAGAAATAGGGCTCAGGCACCTTGCACCAGTAGACGGTCATCTCCTGCTCCGTTTCGGCGTTCAGGACGCCGCCAACGCTCTCCACCGGCCCGCTGATCATCTCCGGCTCAGGTCGCCGAGTGGTGCCCTTGAAAAGCAGGTGTTCAAGGAAGTGGGAGGCGCCGCCGTCCTCGTCCGTCTCGTGCCTGGAGCCCACGCCCACAAAGACGCTGATGCTCACGGACCGGGTATGCGGCATCGCGCCCGTCACCACGCGCAGCCCGTTTTCGAGCGTCGTTTTGCAGTGTACCGGACCTGCGGTGGAAGGGCTGACTGAGGAGGTCGCCATTGGGAGAATTCTAGCATCGGGAAGATGTGCCGCCATTCGTGTACAGTCGTCGCCCGTTTTCGCCAATAGATGGGGGCCAGCCCGGTGGCGTCCGGGGGATGGCTTGGGTATACGATGGAACGTAAGCCTCGTTGCGGCCTGGCCGCGGCATTGATCGAAGGACACTCCCATTTACGACTACGACATGTTCGTGATCGGTTCCGGGCCGGCCGGTCAGCGTGCCGCCATCCAGGCCGCCAAGCTCGATAAGCGCGTCGCCCTCGCCGAGCGCAAGACGGTGGTGGGCGGCGTTTGTATCAACACCGGGACCATTCCCAGCAAGTCGCTTCGTGAGGCCGCCCTCTATCTGTCAGGCACCCGGCTCAAGGGCGTCTACGGGGCCTCGTACACGGTTAAGGATGACATTGGCATAGATGACCTGACGTTCCGCACCGATCATGTGGTGAAAAACGAGATCGAGGTGATTCGCGACCAACTCCACAGGAACGGCGTGCAGGTTATAGGCGCCAGCGCACAGTTCGACGGCGCACACGAAATCAGCCTCGACCTGGTGGGGGAAAACGCGCGTCGCCGGATTACGGCTGACAAGATCGTCGTCGCCACCGGCAGCGGTTCGTCGATCGAAGGCAACGTGGACCTGGATGGTCAGGTCGCATTCGTTGCCGAGAACATCCTGCAGTTGGAGCAACTCCCCAAGACCCTCGCAGTGGTCGGGGCGGGGGTGATCGGGTGCGAGTATGCTAGCATCTTCGCCGCGCTCGGGGTCAAGGTGACCATGATCGACATGCGCCATGCCATGCTCCCCTTCGTCGACCGGGAGATCGTCGAGTCCCTCACCTACCACCTGCGGCAGAACCGGACGATGCTCAGGATGGGAGAAGAGGTCACCGGAATCAGCCAATACCAGAACGGACGCGGGCCGGGTGTGAAAATCGAGTTGGCCAGCGGAAAACAGATCGCCGCCGACAAAGTCCTCTACGCGGCCGGTCGCAGCGGCGCCACGGCGTCACTGAACCTGGAGGCGGCTGGCGTGAGGCCGGACGACAAGGGCAGACTCTCCGTCAACCGCGACTACCAGACCGAGGTGCCTAACATCTATGCGGTAGGGGACGTGATCGGCTTCCCGTCACTCGCGTCCACCTCGATGGAGCAAGGTAGGCACGCCGCCCTGCACGCCTTCGGCCGGGAGGCCCATCACCTGCCGGAGCTGTTCCCGTTCGCCATCTACACCATCCCCGAAATCTCCATGGTTGGGCGAACGGAAGAAGAACTCACGGAAGAGGGTGTTCCATACGAAGTCGGAAAAGCCTACTATCGCGAGATCGCCCGGGGCCAGATCATCGGGGACACAACGGGGTTTCTGAAGCTGATCTTCCACCTGAAAACGATGAAGCTTCTGGGAGTCCACATAATCGGCGAGGGCGCCAGTGAACTAGTTCACATCGGACAGGCGGTCCTTACCTTTGGGGGAACGGTGGACTACTTCCTAGAGACCGTGTTCAACTATCCCACGCTGGCCGAGTGCTACAAGACGGCCGCGTTGGACGGCGTGAACCGCCGCGCCGGTTAGTCGCTTCGGTCAGGCAGCCGCGCCGGACCGTGGAGCTCGGCACACTGCGATAGGCGAGTGTATTTTGATGCTCAACAAGCTCGGTAGAGTCAATCGAACCAGGTCTCGCGAGGACGGTGTTCCTCCTGGCCAGTTCGTTACTGAAAAGTTCCCCGTTCTGACGTTTGGCAGCACTCCTCATGTCGACCATGGCGATTGGAGGATGAGTGTCTCTGGATTGGTGGAGTCCGAGACCGAGATGAACTGGGACGAGTTCACAGGCCTGGGCCGGGCTACCGTGGATGCCGAATTCCACTGCGTGACCCAATGGAGCAGACTGGTAAACAGTTGGGAGGGCGTGCCCATCTGGGCGGTGCTCGACGCCGTTAAGCCATTACCCAAAGCAAGATACGTAATGGTGCACTGCTATGGCGGATACTCCACCAACGTCTCACTTGACGTGCTCGACGACGATGACGTCCTGTTCGCCTACCGCCATGACGGGGAGTCGTTGCCTCGCGAACACGGGGGCCCGCTCAGGCTGGTGGTGCCGAAACGCTACGCTTGGAAGAGTGCCAAGTGGGTCAACGGCCTAGAGTTCATGGCCGAGGACGCCGCCGGCTTCTGGGAAGTCCGCGGCTACCACATGGAGGGCGACCCGTGGAAAGAGCAGCGCTTCAGCGACGACTTTCGGTAATAGAAAGAGGCCCGCTCGACCGAGCGGGCCTCTGATTCGACTTCCTGCTCTGTCGGCTATGCGGCTGCGGGCTTTTTGGACCTGTTTCTGGCCCGGGACTGCATCTTGTACGTATCTTTCAGGTACTCCATGTGGCCACACTGCAGGCACTCGGCGTACGCGCCGTACACATCCCTGTTGGAATGCATGTCACCTTTGCACCTGGAGCAGTTCTTCAGCTTCAACATCTCTGGTTCCTCTTTTTTCCATCCGGCCCTGTTGCCGGACCACCATTCTTTACCGCACCGAACATTTTGTTAAGTGATTTTTAGTGATATTCAGTATTCGATATTCAAATACTGATATCTTCACCGCCGCCGTCCTCTTCGCTCGTACGGGCCTGTATGAACAGCTACTACGTTCGATGTACGGCCTCGGATTGAGATTCGAATATTTCGGCCGACCTCCCGGGGTCCGGGCCAAATCAAGTGAAGTAAATTGACACGTTATGTGTCAACTTTTACACTCATAAGAGTAGATTGGTCGATCCCGGTTGCTCCTAGTCCGACGGAGTAGTACAGGAGTAGTACAACGGATGGGCATGGTGGAGGTTAGGGCGTCGAGAGGAGACCCCGGTGTACGAGAGTGGCCGAGGAGGAGGCATGGGAGCCTGATGAGAGGGCCAGCCAGCTACCATACGACGAGCGACGGTGTTTACATCATCAGCGTCGCCGCGCGCATCCTTGAGATGCACCCCCAAACCCTGCGCAAGTACGAGCGGATCGGCTTGGTCTCTCCGTTCAGGACCGGCGGAATGCTTCGTCGCCTCTATTCGGAAGAGGATATCGCCCGTCTCAGGCTCATCAAGCATCTGGTGGGAGACCTGGGTTTGAACCTTGCGGGCGTTGAGTTGGTGCTCGGGTTGTTCAACCGACTGCTCAGGTTGCGGGCCGGTTCGGAGTCTCTGCATGGAGAGCGGCTAAAACAGGTGGTTGACCAGAGCCTAAATGAATTGTTCGAGATGCTTGGAGTGGGAGCAAGGTAACGTCCAGAACCCCTTTTGCGAAAGAAGCGGTGGGCGGAGCGCCGAGAAATGAGCGAAGAGGAAATACAGCAGACGGGTGACGCGGACGAGGCGAGCGGGAACGCCGCCGAATCGGAAACCGAATCAATAGACGATGATCTCCAGGCCGTGCTGGAGGAAGCCCTGCGGGAGAAAGATCAGTTCCGAGCGCTCGCCCAGAGGGTGCAGGCAGACCTTGAAAATCACAAACGGCGGGCGATCGAAGAGCGAGAGGAGCTACGCAGATTCGGCCAATCCCAGGTCATGTTGAAAGTGTTGGGTGTGTTGGACGATTTCCGGCGAGCCATGGAGATGGTCCCCGAAGGGGCCGTCGCTCCCGGGTGGCGAGAGGGCCTTGAGCTTGTGCAACGGGGTATCGACCACCTGCTGGAGACCGAGGGAGTGAACGCCATTGAGGCCGAGGGTGAGCCCTTCGAACCGTCCGAGCACGAGGCGGTCATGTTCCAGGAAACAACTGAACTGGAGGCCGGCCGCGTTTTGTCGGTTATCCGAACCGGATATAAACAAAACGGACGGATCATACGCGCCGCCCAGGTGATGGTGTCGAAAGCACCATAGCCGGGCCAATTTAAACAAACTCAACTACGGAGCCAATTACGTATGCCAAAGATTTTAGGAATAGACCTGGGGACCACCAACTCGTGCATGGCCGTCATCGAGAGCGGAGACCCGAGTGTGGTGGAGAACTCGGAGGGAGCACGGACGACACCTTCGGTGGTGGCCGTCAATCCCAAGAGCGGTGAGCGCTACGTCGGGTTGACCGCTAAGCGACAGGCGGTCACCAACCCGGAGAACACGGTCTACTCGGTCAAACGCTTCATGGGCAGACGACACAACGAGGACACCATAAAGCAGGACCTGGAGTTGACTCCTTATCAGATCTCGGCGGCGTCCAATGGCGACGTGGCCGTGACGATGGCGGACAAGAAATACGCTCCTCCCGAGGTCTCTGCGATGATCCTTCAGAAGATGAAGGCCGACGCCGAGGCCAAGCTGGGGGAGACGATTACCCAAGCGGTCATAACCGTACCGGCCTATTTCGACGACAGCCAGCGCAACGCCACCAAGGACGCCGGCAGGATAGCGGGACTGGAGGTGCTGCGGATCATCAACGAGCCCACGGCGGCCTCGTTGGCGTACGGCTTGGAGAAGAAGGGCGACGAGACGATTGCCGTCTTCGATCTCGGCGGCGGGACGTTCGATATCACCATCCTCCAGCTGGGTGAGGGGGTGTTCGAGGTTAAGGCCACTAATGGTGACACCCATCTCGGGGGTGACGATTTCGACCAGCGGATAATCGACTGGATTGCCTCAGAGTTCAAAAAGAGCGATGGTATCGATCTCAAAGCGGACCGGATGGCGTTGCAGCGCCTGCGAGAAGGGGCCGAGCGGGCTAAGATTGAGCTGTCGACCCTGATGCAGACCGAGATCAATCTGCCCTTCATCACGGCCGATTCTTCCGGGCCGAAACACTTGGTCATGACCCTTTCACGGGCCAACTTGGAGAGCCTGGTGGGCGACCTGGTCCAGCGGTCGATGGACCCATGCAGAAAGGCTATAAAGGACGCCGGCGTCGCCTCCTCGGAGATCGACGAGATTATCCTCGTCGGCGGTATGACCAGAATGCCGGCGGTTCAGAAGGCCGTGGTGGACCTGTTCGGCAAGGATCCCAACCAGGGAGTCAATCCGGACGAGGTGGTGGCGATGGGCGCGGCCATCCAGGGCGGCGTGTTGCAGGGCGAGGTGCAGGATCTGCTCTTGCTCGACGTGACCCCGCTCACCCTGGGAATCGAGACGATGGGGGCGGTCACGACCCCGCTCATCCCTCGCAACACCACCATACCGACGGCCAAGAGCGAGACTTTCACTACCGCCGCCGACGGCCAGACCGCCGTGGACGTCCACGTTCTGCAGGGTGAGCGGGCCAATGCCGGGGACAACAAGACTATCGGCAAGTTCAAGCTGGATGGCATCCTGCCGGCCCCCCGGGGAAAGCCCCAGATCGAGGTGTCATTCGACCTGGACGCCAACGGTATCCTCAACGTGTCGGCCAAGGACAAGGGCACGGGCAAGGAACAGAAGATTACAATCACCGCATCATCCGGCCTGTCCGATAGTGAGATCGACCAGATGGTCAAAGACGCCGAGGCTCACGCCGAGGAGGACGAGGAGCGGCGCAAAGCCGTTCAAACCCGTAACGAGGCGGAAGGCGCGGCCCACGCGGCCGAGAAGATGATCGCCGACAACCCGGACTCCGTTTCCGAGGAGCAAAAGACCGAGATCGAAGGGAAGGTCGCCGAGGTGCGCAGCGCTCTGGAGACGGACGACACAGGTCGCATCAACCTCGCGGTGCAGGAGCTACAGGAGGCGATGCAACGCGTCGGTCAGGCCGTCTATGCAGAGCAGGCTGCAGCCGCCGGAGCCGACCCCGACGGTGCGCCACCACCACCCGGCGGCGGACCGGAAGACGGCGAGTCCGAGGACGGCACCATAGAAGGCGAATTCAAAGAGGTTTAACGACCTAGCCTTGCCACTCTGAAGCCACGGACCGAGCCCGTCCAACTGACGGGCCCGGTTATTGTTGAGTTTCGTCGCGCTAGGTCATCCTAAGAATGGTCGTAGATGATGGCAGCGCCTGATAAGTTGCCTGCACGGCGAGGCTGCCCGACACGGTGGGTAAGACGAAGCAGTGCTACGCTGTGGAGAAGACTCTTAACCTCCAACCCTGAAGGACTATTCCTCCGGGCGGAAGGGCGGGTAGCGGTCGGTGCCCAGGGCTCAGTACTGCTTGGTGTTTAACACCCAGCGTGTGAGGGGGCTCGGCGACGGACTGGTGCGGACGTTGACCACCGACGGCCGGCCGGATCCGAAGGCCCGCTTTAGCGCCGGGCCGATCTCGGCGGCGTTCTCGACGTATTCGCCGTGCGCGCCGAGGGCCTCGGCGATTAGATCGTAGCGGGTGCCGGACTGAAGCTCGGTGGCCACTGAGCGGCCGAAGAACCTGACTTGCTGGTGATAGTCGATGCCCCATACCGAGTCGTTGCCGACGACGATTACCACCGGGATGTTGTGGCGCACCGCGGTGTCGATCTCCATGCCGTTAAAGCCGAACGAGCCGTCGCCCGCTATCACCACCACGCGAGAGTCGGGCAGCGCCGCCTGCGCTCCGACCCCGAACGGGATTGCCCAACCCAACATCCCCATCACGCCGTTGGTGAACCAGCGGTCCTTTTTTACCGAGGACAGGTACGCTGCACCGTAGAAGCCGACGTCGGCTCCCTCCAGCACCAGGGCATCGTCGCGGTCCAGCAGTGGCTCGACGACGGTGTGGATTTTCATCGTGTGGATGCCGGGGCCCGTTTCGGCGGCCGCAGCCAGATCGGCCCGCTCTCGGTCCCGGCTCTCTCGCAACTCGGCTACCAGCGATCCCTCGGTCCATCTCCTGTCCTCGGCCGCGGCAGTTAGCTGGGCGACCGCCGCTCGCATGTCGGCGACGATTCCGACGTCGGCATCTCTCGTGTGACCGATCACGGTGAGCTCCGGGTCGACCTGCACGATGCGGGCGTCGGCCGCGATGACGGGAGGCTCTCCGAAGTTAAGGGTGAAGTCGAGTTTCTTGCCCAGCAGGAGCAACGCGTTGGCCGTGCCGATGAGCTTGGCCGCGTCGACCACGCGTGGGTCGGCGATCCCGCCACAGTAGGGGTGGTCGTCGGTGATCACTCCCCGTGCCGCCTCCTCCGTGAGTACCGGGATTCGAGTAATCTCGGCCAGTCGGTCGAGGTCGCCCTGCCGCAGCGTCCATGCGCCATTGCCGGCTAAGATCACCGGGCGGCTCGCGGTGTTCAGGATGCCGATTGCCGCTTTGATTGATGTGGGGTCGGCCTCCATAGGCGACGACACGTTTTGGTACGCCGGGTGTGGCCGCACGTCACCTTCATCCACGCTCGCCGTCTGTACGTCGACGGGGATGGTGAGGTGCACGGGGCCGCGCCGGCCCGACATGGCCGTGCGGAAGGCGCTAGAAAGGATCTCGGGTAGTCGACGAGTATCGGATACCATCCAGGCAGCCTTGGTCACCGGGGTGGCCATGCCCACCTGGTCGATCTCCTGCGCCGCCCACTGTCCCAGCCGGTCTTGGGCGGCGCAGCCGGTGATGTTTACCAGCGGAGATTCGAGCTGGTGGGCGAAGGTCAGGCCCGGTATCGCGTTGGCATGGCCGGGAGTGGTGAACATCGAGACGCCAACGCCGCGGATGCGGCCCCAGGCGTTCGCCATGTCCACCGCGCCCTGTTCGTGCCGGGTGTCGATGAAGCGGAAGCCGTCGCCCGCCAAGCGGTCCATGAGCGGCAGCGTGTGATCACCGGCGATGGCGAAAATGGTGTCCACTCCCCAGTCGGTCAATGACCGCGAAATAAGCTCTGAGCCGGTGATCTTGGGCATTACGCCGGGCGGATGCCGTGTATGGGGAAGATCAATCCGTGCAGCGCCTGCACGCCGCCCTCGGCGTAGGTGCGTGCTTCGCGGCTCACTTCGTCCTTGATCGGCAGATCGTCGGGGTCGAGCAGGGACTCAATGCGGTAGTCACCGGCGTATGGCTCCGGTATTGCTGGCGCCAACTCTTGGCCGGACATGATGGCGAAGGCCTGGGCCCAGCAGCGGGCGACGGCCTGCAGGTCGTAGCCGCCACCTCCCAGCGCGAGCCAGGGATGGGGCATCTTTGAGAAGACCCGGACCACGTCAGAAAATCCCTGCACCGTTTGCGCCAGATGGGTGATGGGGTCGCGGTAGTGGGTGTCGATGCCGAGCTGGGTCACCAGTATGTCAGGGGCGAAGCGCTTGATCAGAGGTGGCACCACTTCGCTGAACGCCCAAAAATATGTATCCGGGGTGGTATGGGGGTAAAGAGGCAGGTTGACCGAGTAGCCCCGGCCCCTGCCCGCGCCGGTTTCCTGCGCCCAGCCGGTGCCGGGAAACAGGTAGGCGCCGGACTCGTGCAGGGAGATTGTCATCACCCGGTCGGTCTCATAGAACGCGTTCTGGACGCCGTCACCGTGGTGGCAGTCGACATCCACGTATGCCACTTTCAGGCCTTTCGCTACCATGGCCTTGATGGCCACCACCGGGTCGTTGAACACGCAAAAGCCGTACGCGTAGCCGGGCATTGCGTGGTGCAGCCCACCGGACACGCTGATCGCCGCGTCCACGTCGCCGGTCATGAGCATCTCGGCGGCAACGATGGACGCCCCCGTGGAAAGGGCCGAGGCGTCGAAGACGCCGAGGTAGGCGGGGTTGTCGCCGGGGCCGAAGTTGTACCGGTGGGCGTCGGCCGGGACCTCTCCCCGTCCGTACGACTTCACCGCTTCGATGTACTCGGGCGTGTGGTAGCCGCCGATCTCTGCGTCGGTGGCGGGCCGCGGCTCGATGAGCAGGGCGTTGTCGGGCTTGAACGCGCCGTAGGCTTGGAGAAGCTCGTGTGTGTAACGGAGCCGCTCCGGCTTCATCGGGTGGGTGTCGCTGAGAACGTGCTGAGACAGCGCGTCGGAGTAGACGAAGGCCGAACGCCGAAGGGACACGCCCCTACCGACGAACCGGCTTGAGGTCGAGCGTTTCGCCCGGGTTCGCGACGGAGACATCCGCATCCCTGCTCGTGGCCAGGGCAGCAATCTCGCTTCGAACGACGGCTTCCCAGGGCGGGTTCATGTGGGTGACCAGCACTCTTGGGATGTAGCCTCTTGCCGAACGAAAGTCGTTCAGCTCCGTCTCCAGCAGGCGGGGGGTGAGGTGCCCTTGGAGGTTGGCGATTTTGTGGTTTTCGTTTCCGAAAGTAACCTCGATGAGCAGGGCGTCTGGCTCGATCTTCCGCCAGATGTCGCCCAGGCCTGGGCCGGTGTCGCCAGTGTAGAACAGGGACACTTCGCCGTCGGAGACGTAGTAGCCGGTACACGGGACGCTATGGTGGACCCGCAGCGACTGGACCTCGTGTCGGCCAACGGTGAACCGGTCGCCGTTGTCGATGGGCCTGGGGGTTACGGTGTTCCAAGGCACGCCGCGCACCTTGGACTCCGGAAGGTAACGGTCCATGATGTAGTCCAGGGTCTCGGGCAGGCCGTAGACGTCGAAGGTGCCGCCGGTGTAGCTGATGTTGTGCTTGAGCGTGGGCAGGTCGCGCACGTGGTCGTTGTGCTCGTGAGTGATGAGCACAGCGGCGATGCGGCGCTGCTCGTCGAACGTTAGTCCGCGGGAGCTACTGCCGGCATCCAGTGCCAGAACGTCGTCAACGACGTACCCGGCCATGCGGGTGTCGTCGCTCTCCATGTTGTTGACGCCGAGGATGCGCAGCTTCATTCAGGCTATTTTAGGCGGGGGTCCACGCGGCGGCAATCGAGCCAGCACCTCGATTGTTGGGGATTGTGCGCAGTCGTTGCTGTGGCTTGCGACTAGGGGGGTGTGTCGAAACGGGGGTCGAAACGCTCCAGCTCGTCGCCACGGGGAGTGGTGGTGACACGGCGCCGACGCAGCAGCCAGCCAGCTCCCGTAACGGCGGCGGCAAAGGCGGCGGCAAGGGCCAGCAGCAGCGAAGTGCCGAAGGTGCCGGGGTCTGCCCGGAACCCTTGCTCGAAGCCGTCGCGCTCCGGTGTCGGTGGTGTGGGGTCGATCGGCGGCTCCCCGCCATCGGTCCCGACGGGATCCGACCCGGCCGGGTCGGCGGATGGCACCACGCCAAGGGTTAGGCGCCACTCTTCGTCGAGCACTTCGAGAGACCGTCCATAGGCGCTGGCGACGGTGTCCTCGAACCGCGACCCGAGACTCAAGGCGCGGACCACTCGCGAGACGCTGCTTTCGCCATAATGCTGAACCATGTAGCGGACTAGGCTGCGGGCCTGGGCGTAGAACAACCGAACGTCGGCGGGCCGTCCCGGCTGGCCTCTCATCGCGGTTAGCGACAGCAGCGAACCGGAGCGGGCGGCCGCCAATACGTCTGGGTCGGTGCGAGACCCACCGGACTCGAAGTACATGGCCAGCCCCTCGTTGAACCAGGCTGGTACGCGGCCCAGCGGCGAGACGACGGCCTCGTCCAGCAGCAAGTGTGTCATCTCGTGCACCATGCCGTCCACCCCGAGGCCGACGAGAACGAAGAGGTCGTATTCCCCGTAGGCGAACCCGGCGTACAGGTGGCTGTCGGTGGCGGCGGAGCTGATGGGCGGGAAGCTGCGGGTCGCCTCCCGCCGGTCGTTGAGGATCACCGCCCGCATCACCGGCGCCGAGTCCAGTCCGAAGACATTCTGGATCTCGGTCAATCGGTTGTTGACCCGTTTGGCGGCGGTCTCCACGCGGTCGCTCGGGCGGTCGTGCCACAACACCTCGATGTTGTCCATGGTCATGGTCTGCCAGTCGAACGCCGGGTCGAGGTAGAGAAGGTTCTGTGTGCCCGATTTCAACCGCTGACCGAGCGCGTTTTCGATGACGTAGTGATATTGGATCTCAACGCCGCTCGGGATGTACGCTGCCCGTCTGGCGTCGATGGAGAATTCGGCGGCGACGGTTGTGCCCTGCTCGAAGGTCGGGTAGCCGTACACGGATATGGGATGAGAGCCGAGTCGGTAGTAGAAGGTGATCGCGGTGATCGGGCTCTCGGATTCGGCCACCAGCAGGAAGTCGATGCGGTCTGGAAAGATCACATCATGACTTGAGGTCACAACGCTAATGCCGGATCGAGACTCGACCACCGGGGTCCCGGACTCGGCCGAGTCCGGGACCCCGGGAGGCGCGGCCGCCATTGCTGTGCCGACTAACACGGCCAGTACAAGGGGCAGCAAAAGGGTGGTCATGCGTGTCATGTGAATACGCAAGGGTTGGTTACCGGCTATATGCCGGTGATGCGGATCGAGGTGTGGGCCCTGTGGATGCGGTTGATGTTCATCAGCAGCGCGGTCAGGTCCTCGGCGTAACGGGCGTTGACGAGGCCGCCCCCGTCGATTGCCCGCGCCCCCCGGATGAGGCCGGTCAACTCGGCGACTTCGGATTTGGCCCGCTCGTCGTCAGAAAACACGAAGACGTCGGAGTCCACAGATGCCTCCGGCCTGAGCAGGTCCCGGGCTGCCACGTTGTGGAACGCGGCCGCCACCCTCGCGTTAGGCAGCAGGGCCGCCGCCTGCAGTGCGGCCGAGCCCTCGGGAACGGATAGGGCGGCGGCGACGCCGTTGTCGAAAGTGACCGGGGCGACCACCGTCACCACCAGTTTGCCGGTAAGCTTTGGGGCGATCGATTCGAGGGTCGGGCGCTGACCAGCATATGGAACAGCGATGAAGACAATGTTCGCCTCGGTCGCGACTACGTCGTTGTGGGCGCCGGTGATCGAGCCAGGCGGCGCCTTGTCGGCGATCTTGGCGACCGCCGTGTTCGCTCTCTTCTCGTCGCGAGAGCCGATCATGACCGTGAGTTCGGCCAGGGCGAACCTGAGGGCGAGCCCGCGACCCTCGGGGCCGGTACCACCAATGAAGCCGACTGTCGATGTTGTCATCCTTCAATTGTCCTCTCGCTGCTGGTGGTACGGCAAGGTGGTGGGTGTGCAAAGCTCGATTGCGTCCCCACCTGACCGCCACTACAATGACCCGACCCTCGCCCGGCCTGTAAAAGGTGGCGCGCCGGGTGCGAGGCTCACTCGATCGAGGAGGACCGAGTATGGCCGAGTTTGGCGTGGAAAAGCTGCGAAATGTGGCCTTGCTTTCTCATAGCGGGGCGGGCAAGACGATGATCGCAGAGGCGATGCTCTT
Organism: uncultured Dehalococcoidia bacterium; assembly: GCA_964637315.1. Taxonomy (GTDB): domain Bacteria; phylum Chloroflexota; class Dehalococcoidia; order Lucifugimonadales; family UBA2962; genus CAUZIR01. Next base: position 187,326 of record CAZWTT010000001.1, read on the forward strand.
TGCGGCGGGACAGACGTCTCGTATCGGTAGTACCGACGACGGTACGACCGTCTCCGACTACGAACCGGAGGAAGTCAAGCGGACCGCCAGCGTCCAGACCTCAGTGATACCGGTCGTCACGGCAGGGCACAAGCTCAACCTACTGGACACGCCGGGCTTCGCCGACTTCCGTGGCGACGTCGTGTCGGCACTGCGAGTCGCCGATGGAGTCGTCGAGGTGGTCTCAGCCAACTCAGGAGTGGAAGTGGGCACCATCCAGACATGGAACATGGCCGGAGAAACCGGGCTACCCAGGCTGATCTTCGTTAACAAGATGGACCGCGAGAACGCCGATTTCGACCGGGCGATGAGATCGATCACTACGGCATTCGGAAGAGAGTGCGTGGCGGTCAACATCCCCATCGGCGCGGAGGCCTCGTTCTCCAGGGTTCACGACGTACTCGTCGCCAATCCCCCGGTTGAGGTGGGGGATCAGGTGGCATCGGCTTACGAGAGGCTGGTCGAGGCGGTGGCCGAGAGCGACGACGACCTCGCAACTAGATACCTTGAAGGGGAGGACCTGTCCGCCGAGGACGTTTCGTCCGGCCTTAAGAAAGCCGTTGCCTCAGGAGGCGTCATCCCCGTGCTGTTCGGGTCGGCCACCAAGGGCGCAGGCATCGAGGAATTGCAGGACGCCATCATCTCCCTCCTCCCGTCCCCGGCCGCGGTTGAGGGTGCGAGGGGCGAGGAACAGGGTGCCGCCGACGACAAGCTGGCGGCCTTCGTGTTTAAGACCTCGGCCGACCCGTTCGTGGGCAAGCTCTCTTACTTCCGGGTAATGGCCGGGACGCTAAAGAGCGATTCCCAGGCGTGGAATGCCGGCGCAGGTGAGGCGGAGCGCGTCGGCCAAGTATTCGTCGTTACCGGCAAAGACACTAAGGCGGTCCCGGCGTTGGGGCCTGGAGACATAGGAGCCGTCTCCAAGCTCAACTCCGTTCAGACGGGCCACACACTAACGGTAAAGGACGGTCCGGTAACTCTGGCCGGTACCGATTTCCCGGCCCCCGTCTACCACATGGCCGTTCGCCCCACGGCCAAGACGGACGTGGACAAGCTCACCAGCGCCCTCGCTCGCATATCCGAGGAGGACCCGACCTTGACGGTCGGACGCCAACCCGACACGGGCGAGTTGCTCATCGGCGGCCTCGGTGACACGCACGTGGTCGTGGCGATGGAGAAGATGAACCGCAAGTTCGCCGTCGACGTCGACCTAGCGGTGCCCAAGGTCGCGTACAAAGAGACAGTCAGATCCAATTCGAGGGTTGAGCACAAACACAAAAAGCAGTCCGGCGGCCATGGCCAGTATGGTCACGTGTGGCTGGAAGTCGGGCCACTGCCTAGGGGCGCTGGTTTCGAGTTCGAGGCCAAGGTGGTCGGGGGATCGGTTCCCAGAGAGTACATCCCCTCGGTTGAGAAGGGTGTGTCCAAGGCGATGGGTGATGGAGTGCTGGCGGGCTTCCCGGTGGTGGACGTCAAGACCGTTTTGGTGGATGGAAGCAGCCACCCGGTCGACTCCTCGGGAATCTGCTACGAGATCGCCGGCTCCCAGGCGTTCCAAAAGGGCATAAAGGCGGCCAACCCCATTCTGTTGGAGCCCATCATGACGCTCACGGTGACGGTGCCCGACGACGCGGCGGGGGACATCATGGGCGATGTGAACGGGCGGCGGGGGCGCATTCAGGGAATGACCCCACAGGGTGATGGCACCACCGTGATTGAGGCCGAGGTCCCACAGGCAGAAGTGCTGCAGTACGCCACCGACCTGCGGTCACAGACGCAGGGACAGGGTACTTTCACGATGGCGGTGGCGCGACTGGTGCCGGTACCGGACCACCTAGTCGGACGCATAGTGGAGGCCCACGAAAAAGAGGCGGTAGCCGTCTAAAAGATAAGGCCCGACCTCAGGTCGGGCCTTATCTTTTCACTAGGGTGTGCGCTGGCTGGTCCAGATGGTGTGGTAGTTGTCGCCCATCACCACCCGGGCCATTTCGGCCTTCTCTTGACGCCGCAACTCCTGCAGCGCCTTGTCCATGTACTCTGCGGCTCGCTTGTGGCCCGCCCCCTTTAGGCGTTCGACCAGTTGCTGCCAGATGCCGTGCGCCCGGAGGCTGTCGACGTATCGTGGCCAAGCTATGACCGACAGGCTGTGTCGACGAGGAAATCCGGGGCGCAGCCTGCGAATGGACCTCATCCGTTCTTGAGGGGAGGCGACCATGGACATGATCTTGACCATGGGCCCCGAGTGCTCCGTCGAGCGCAGGTCTAGGACAAGCGACTTGCGGAACATCGGAAAGAAGATCGATAGGACGTCGGCGCCCTTCAGATCGGTTAGGATTTCGTCGACGTCGAACTCGAAGTCTCCGTCCATCAACAGGCACTCTCCATAGCAGTTGCGTTGGGTGGGCCGGTGAGGCCGTCGACGAGCCGCGGATGCGATATCTGACCTTGATCCGGCACCTCCATTTTACGTCTTTATGGAGGAGTTCGCCAAGTGGCAGTTTCAGCCGCTCCTGAGTTCTCGTACGGTCGCGAGGAAGGCTGGTAGCACCGCCTTCCAATCGCCCACCACCCCGTACCGGGATTCCTTGAAAATGTTCGCGCTCTCGTCGCTGTTTATAGAGACGATGTTCTTCGCCCCGGAGCAGCCGGACATGTGCTGGCTGGCGCCGGAGATACCCACCGTTATGTAGATGTCCGGCGTAATGGTCTTGCCTGTTAGACCCACCTGGGACGCATGGTCGATCCAGCCGGCGTCACAGGCCGCTCGGGACGCACCCACCGCACCGCCGAGGAGAGTCGCCAGATCGGCAAGATGCTCAAACGGCTCTGGCCCGCCTAGTCCCCTTCCTCCACTCACGACCGCGGCCGCATCTTCCAGCCTGATGCCGGTGGTGGTCTGGACTACCTTTCGTATGGAACGAACCCGAACCCGGCCCGGATCGATCTTGGGCTCCATCTCAACGATCTCGCCGGTGCGCGTGGAGTCCGCGTCGAGGGGCTCGTATACCTTGCCCCGGACTATCGCCACGCCTGTTTGACCCGGCCCGAACGACATTCGCGCCACCGCGTTGCCGCCGTAGACGGGCCTGGTGGCCGTCAACCGGCCGTCGGAATCGAGGCCGACCGCCGTGCAGTCCTGTGCCAGCGCCGCGCCGATGCGGGTCGCCAGTCGAGGGCCGATATCGGCTCCGGCATCCGTCTTTGACAACAGCACCGCTGAAGGGTCGCTCTCACTGCATACAAGTTCGTAAGCTTGCAGTGTGCCATCCAGACCGGCTCTGGCCAGAGCCTCGCCGCCGAACAGGTAGACGCGGTTCGCGCCCAGTGCGATCGTCTGTTCGGCGGTGTCTTGGTCGCCGACCAGGGCCAGATCGACCTCTTCCCCGAGGGTGCGCGCCAGGGCGATGAGCTCGCCGGTGCCCGGATCTAATTGCGACGAGTCGTCCAGCTCTCCGATGACGAGTACGCGCTCGATCAGATCAAACCGTCCTCTCTCAGCCTCAGGGCCAGCAGTCGACCGGAGTCTTCTTCACTGTCGCCCTCCACAAATTCACATCTGCGATCTGACTCGGGAACGTATATGTCCTCCAGTGTGAGCCTCGGTTTCAGTCGGTCGCTTTCCAACCCGAGGTCAGCAGGCGTGAGATAGGTGGGAGTCTTTTTCCCGGCGCCCATGATGCCTCGCAAAGTGGGGTAACGTGGCTCACCCAGCTCGTTGGTTACGGTGACCACGGCCGGCAGGTCGGCCTCCATCTCCTCGTAGCCGGAGGGAATGACTCGTTCGACTCTTGCCATCCCGTCCACCACAGTCACCGATTGGGCGACGGTGATGCAGGCCACTTCCAGCATCTCGGCCAAGATGAGGGGGACCTGGGCGTTGTCCCAGTCCGAGGCCTGCCTGCCGCACAGGACTAAATTGACGTCGCCGATGTCCCTAATGACATGGGACAGTACGTATGCGGTGGCGAACGGGTCCAGGTCCACTAGGGCCGGGTCCTCCACCAGCACCAACTCGTCGGCGCCCATGGACAACGGTTTCTTCATGACCGGCACGATACCACCCGCATCAGTGAACCCGTGACCGACGGACAGGACGGTGATATGGGCGTCCGTCGAGTCCTTGATTCGGAGAGCGGCCTCGGTGGCGTTTTCGTCGAAGCCATTGACCACCGGCGGTATGCTCGGAGAGGAGGCCACTCGTCGTAGTTGCGGGTCGATCTTGAACGCCGAGACCGGGGTCTCGGGGTCGACTACCTGTTTGGCACAAACGACGATCTTCACGGTGGCGGGCGGAATGTAGCACCGCCTTGGGGAGGTGTCAATCCGGTTTGACGGCGCCGACGTGCGCCCTTTTTCAGGACGCCGTAATCTTAAATACGGGACTCGAAATCGTAGAACAACCGTCCCACTAATAGACCTTCTCGGACCTTCTCTCATGGGTTCTGCATCGCACTATGGTGTGGTTAACGACCTTTGTGCAAACGGTCACTAACGTACCCCGGTGAGTCTGGGAAGGGAAATCTGGGCTGAAAATCAACCGAAATCTTTGAAAAAAGTATTGACAAAGTTTCAAACTTTATTTAGTTATTGTCCGAAAACTAATTGGAATGGCGTTTTGGGCGACCAGACGATTCGTAACGCCGATGCGGAGGAACCACATGGTCATTCAGGCCACTCCTACAACCTTCAGGCCTGGAACGCCGCCACCGGTGGTGGTCAAGCCACGAGTGGAGCCGGGATCCAAGGTCATTCGACGCCCGGTACTCGTCCCTGGTACCCGGCTTCAGTGCCCCCGGTGCAGTGACACACTGGTAAAGGGCTTTAATGAGCCCGAGTGCCTAAAGTGTGGCTACGTCGATTACGGGTACGTGGACCGCTCCAAGAACAGTCGCCCGACGAACCTCGTGAGCGCGGGCACACGGTACGTCCTGCGATACGTTGGCGACTCCAAGGGCCTGATGGAGACCCTGGCCTACGTACAAGCGGTTCGGCTGCGCAACCGGGCTGTGTACGAAGTATGCTGCCCATTCTGCTCGACCACCATGGAGCAGTCGTCCCTGTCTGGCAAGCGACGCGACATCCGGGAGGAACGTTTTAAGTGCGTGCAGGGGCATCGCGTGTCCCTCACCCCCGGCAGGAACAACTCGCTGGGCTGGAAGTAGTCGAACGTCTGACATCTGGCGAACACACCAGAGTCATAGGGACCGGGGAGCACCCAGCTCCCCGGTCTTTTTGTTGCCTACTCTCTTTTGTTTTGCTTACGGGGGCCAGTACACTGGCGCCCATGACGTCGGTCGTGGAGTGGTGCGAACAAGCCGGGGGCGAGCCGGTATTTGTCTGTGATTTCTCCCCACCCAGGGGCGGCGACCCGGCCCTCTTGTCGAGCGCATCGGATATCCCGGCCGACTTAATATCCGTTGCGTACAATCCAGGTAAGTCACCAAGACTGAACTCGGTGGCCGGCGCCCACTGGATCGCCCAGAACACCGGACGGGACGTGCTGTTCACCGTCTCGACAAGGGACGTGAATAGGATGGCGATGCAGAGCCTGCTTCTAGGAGCTGACCTGCTGGGCCTGGAAAACGTCGTTGTTGTTAAAGGCGACCCGTTCCGAGGGAGGGACCTAGAGTGGGCGGTTTCGGTCGACGACTACCGACCGACCGGGCTAATCGCGGCGATAAACGACCTCAACGAGGGCCTCGATTTCAAGGGGCTTAAGCTGCGCTCCCGGTCCGGCTTCTGCGTGGGAGCTACTATCGACCTGAGATCGCGGTTGGACAGACAGGTCCAACTCACACGTCGCAAGGTGGAGTCCGGAGCCAGATACTTTCTGCTACAAGCCCTGTTCGAGCCGGAGCGGCTGACCACCTTTACCGAGGCCTACGCCGATGCCTGTGGCGAGGAGTTGGCGCGACCCATCTTCTGTGGCGTGCAGGTGCTGGTGCACGACGGCATAATTTTTGGCGATCCGCCGAAGTGGGTGTCGGATGAGTTAGCAAAAGGCCGAGATGGGGTGGAAATAGCCGTTGAGTTGATCGGGCGCTATGCCGACGCTGGATACAAGAACGTGTATCTCGTGCCACCGATCTTCAAAGGAGGCCGGAGAGACTACGAGTCGGCGGCCCGGGTCTTGCAGGCGTTCGGCCGATGAGGAAGCTGACAGGTTGAGTAGCTCAATCTGGCCAGGGCTGGTAGCAAACCAATAGATGAATCGCGAGGGATAACAATGCCTGTGTATGAGGATTTTGGGATTAGGACGATCATCAACGTGTCCGGGCTTTCGACTCGGGTGAGCGGCGCTCTCATGCCGCCGGCGGTAGTGGACGCGATGGCCGACGCGGCGACCGAGTCGGTGTCCATGGTCGATCTGCAGGCCGGGGCCAGCCGCTACCTGGCCGAGGTAACGGGGGCAGAAGCGGGCTATGTGACCGCGGGAGCCTCCTCCAGCTTGACGCTGGCCTCCGCGGCCATCCTGGCCGGGCTGGACCCGGGAATAATGGATCGACTCCCGGATACGACTGGGATAAAAAACGAGTTCATCGTCGCCCGTGAGCACCGCAGCGGATACGATCATGCTGCTCGTCTCGCCGGTGCGAAGATGGTGGAGGTGGGCATGAACGAGGTGGTCGCCAATGCCGGTGTCCGCCGCACCGAGCCCTGGGAATACGAGGCGGCGATAACTCCCAACACAGCCGCCATCTATTACGCCAGCGGCCCCGATAGTGCCCCCCAATTGACTAAAGTAATTGAGGTGGCGAGAACGCACAGTCTGCCGGTGATAGTGGACGCCGCGGGCGAGCTACCGCCCAAGGCAAACCTGCGCCGGTTCATCGAGGCGGGCGCGGATCTGGTCGCCTTTTCCGGGGGCAAGGCACTTCGGGGCCCGCAATCCAGCGGCATTTTGTGCGGGCGGCGGGACCTGATCGCCTCTGCCGCCCTGCAGCATCTGGACATGGACGAGCTTTTCGACATCTGGGACCCGCCTGCCGACTTCATACCCAAGGACTCGCTGCCTGGCATCCCCAGGCAGGGCATCGGGCGTGGCTTCAAGGTGGCTAAGGAGGAGGTGGCGGCCATGCTCACCGCCCTGAAGATCTTCGTCGAGGACGGCTACGACGACAGCTACGAAGAGCAGCGCGGCTATCTCGAGTACCTGGTCGATGGGCTGAGCGGGCTCCCTGCGGAGGTGGTGATCGATGTGCCGGACGAAGGCTCGCCGGTTCTAAATCTCGCCTTGGATGAAGAGGCGCTGGGTCGGACGGCTTACGAGGTCGCTCACCAGCTTAAGAACGGCGACCCGAGAGTCTTCGTGCAGGAAACTGGCCTTGCCGAGGCCGCCCTCGTCGTCAATCCCATCAACCTCAACCAGGCCCGCACCGAAGCTCTCGCCGAGGCTCTGAGGCAGGTACTAAAAAGCTAATCGTCCACGCCTAGTCCGGCCGTTTGTGTCGGGTCTAAGCTGGAGCGTAACCTCCTCCAGTGGGCGACCAGTTCGCTTCGCTCCCCCCTGGAAGATGCCTAGCAGGGGAAACGTGTCCAAGCCGGTGTCGGTGATCACCGCCTCCATGTCACTGACCCAGGCGTCGAAGGACTGGCCGGGAACCGATCGGTCGGACAGCCCGGAGCCAAGCTGATCGAATCGGAATAGCAGGTAGTCCTTGCTCAGCTCTTCCCACCAATGCCGCCAAACCGGACTACTCCACTCGTATTCGAGGTGGGTCAGCCAGTTCGAGGCCTTGACCAGCGGCGGACCGGAGCCGACGAGGGAGTACGCGATGCGCATCCCGTCGGTGGTGGTGCAGAAACGGATCTCCTGTTCCATGCCAGTGGCCCGTCAGGTTGTGAACCCGCCGGATTCAACCGGTGACGGCTCCCTTGGAGGCCGAAGAAACGAGCTTGGCGTACTTCGCCAGTACGCCACGGGTGTAGTGCGGTGCGGGTGCGGTCCAGGCCTCGCGGCGCCGGGCCAACTCCTCGTCCGTGACCTTGATCGATAGCTCGCGGGTCGCCACGTCCATGGCCACGGTGTCGCCGTCTTGCACCAGCGCGATGGCTCCCCCGACCATGGCCTCCGGCGCGATGTGGCCGATCATCGGCCCACGGGTGGCGCCGGAGAAGCGGCCGTCGGTCAGGAGCAGGGTGGTCTCTCCGAGTCCCGCGCCCATGATGGCGCCGGTGAGGGCGAGCATCTCCTGCATCCCGGGGCCGCCTTTTGGCCCCTCGTAGCGAACGATGATGACGTCGCCGTCGTTTATCTCGCCGCCGGTGACGGCGTTAAAAGCTCCACGCTCGGAGTTGAATACACGGGCCGGGCCCTCGTGCCGGTAGTGCTTGGTTCCCGACACCTTCATGACCGCGCCCTCGGGTGCGATGTTGCCCTTCAATATCACGAGCCCTCCTGTGGGGCTACGCGGGTTGTCTATCGGATATATAACCTTGCTGTCGGGCCGTCCTCCCGTGGCGGCGAAGTCATCGGCGAGGTTCTCGGCGATTGTCTTGCCGGTGACGGTGATGCAGTCACCGTGCAGCAGGTCGGCCTTCATTAACTCTCGCATCAGGGTGGGCACGCCGCCGGTCCTGTCCATGTCGGGCATGACGTAGCGACCACCTGGACGAAGGTCGGTGAGGTAGGGTGTGACGCGGCTCAGGCGGTCGAAGTCGTCGATGTCCAGCGGCGCCTCCGCCTCGTTGGCGATGGCCAGCAGGTGCAGGACTGCGTTGGTCGAGCCGCCCATTGAAAGCACCACGGTAATGGCGTTCTCAAAGGCCTCACGGGTCAGGATGTCCTTTGGCTTTAGGTCTCGCGCCAGGAGCATCTGCATGGCCGGCCCGGCGAGCCGCGCGGCGTCTAGGTTGCGAGAGTCGACGGCCGGTATGGAGGCGGTGCCGGGGAGAGCCATTCCCATCGCCTCTATGGCCGAGGCCATGGTGTTGGCGGTGAACATGCCGCTGCACGCGCCCTCGCCGGGGCAGGCGATCCGCTCCATGGCGATCAGCTCCTCAAGCGTTAGCGTGCCCTGCGAGTGGGCACCCACCGCCTCGAACATGTCCTGGACGTTGATGTCCTTGCCTAGGTAGTTTCCGGCCAAGATGGCCCCGCCGTAGACGAAGATGGACGGCACGTTCAGCCGTGCCATCGCCATCAGGGCGCCGGGCATGTTCTTATCGCAGGCCGCCACCACGATAAGCCCGTCCATGCTCTCTCCGAACACGACCGTTTCGATGGAGTCCGCGATCACCTCCCGGCTGACGAGAGAGGCCTTCATGCCCTCGGTGCCCATGGAGATGCCGTCACTCACGGTGATGGTGCCGAACATGAACGGCACCGACTCGGCCGCCCGCACGCCCTGTTTAGCCGCCTGGGCGATGCGGTCGAGGTGGACGTTGCAGGGAGTGACGTCGCTGGCCAGGTTGGCGACGGCGACGAAGGGTTTTTCGAAGTCCGCATCGTCGAGGCCGGCGCCCCTTAGCATGGCCCTGGCGGCCGCTCGGTCGGGCCCGTCTATCTGGACGGCGCTATGACGCCTGAGGTTGGGTTTGGTGGTAGTCATTAAGGGAGACTCTCCATTCAGGTTTGGGAAGCGGACATTATAGCGTCGCCCCATCGGTGGGCCGACCGATCCTGCGGCCCTTGATCACACCGTTTGCCAGGAAGACGATTCCGCCGAAGACGATCACGCTCAGCAACGTGATCGAGCGGTCCAGCACCGCGACCGAAGCGGCGTCCGATTTGGGCATGCTAAGGACGAGGAGGCCGGTCATGCCCGTCTCGACCGCCCCGACGCCCCCCGGTGTTGGAACGGTGCTGAGGAGGGCATGGCCGAGGGCCACGATCATGACCATCGGCAGGCTCAGGGTCAGGCCGAGTGCCTGCACGACGAAGTAGAGGCGGGCTGCCTCTAGGCCCCAACCGATTACGCTGAGCACGGTGAGAAGGGGTAGCTGACGGAGCTCGATGCTCCCGATTGTGCCCTGGTGAAAGCCACGATAAATACGCGCCAGGGTGCTCGGAAGAAGCCTAGCAAACCTCATGCCGAACAGGCGCATCGCCAGCAGCAGCCCAACGAGCCCGACAGACATGCCCGCGGCCGCGATTAGCAGGTAACGCAGCACGGTGATGTCGGTGGTCGCGGTGGCCACTAGGATGGCTATGATCAGCAGGAGCGCCACGGTGGCCATATCCAGCATCCGTTCGGCTAGCAAAGTGCCCAGCCCCCAGGAAAAACCGCCCCTAGAGTCGTCCGAGAAGGCCCAGGCCCGGTAAGCGTCACCCAGCCGAAGCCAGGCGATGGTGTTGACGAACCATCCCATGATGATGAGCTGGGAGAAGCGCAGGACGGAAGGTAACCGGATCGTCTTTCCCTCGGGGTCCGCCTTGGCGGCGGCGCTGCGTGCGAGCACCCTCCACCGGTAACCCCGGAATACGAAGCTCAAGTAATACAGAGCCATGGCGATCACGTACGGCCACGCCTTCATGTCGCCGATGTTTTGCAGGGTGGCCGACCAGTCCAAGTCTATGCCAGAGGCGATGAAGAAAATGAACGCCCCGGCTATTCCCAGGGAGAGAAGTGTCGGGAGAGAAAAGATGCGCCGACCAAGGGTCGAGCGCAGATCTATTTCGGCGCCCGTTTCGTCGGACGATCGGAGCAGTCCTACGAATCGCGCGAGTCGTGAGAGTCGCATCAGCTATGGCATTCTACAGTGGACGTTTGCGCGGAATCCCCTCCCGCCTCGGGTAGCGAACGGGCGTGGGGCCGATCTTCGGGATGACGACCAAGCGCGCACCGCCGCCTCCACCGACCAGCACGTCGTCGATCTCGACCACTCGCGCGTCTCCTCCGCCGGTGGCCTTAATCGCGCTGGCAGCCGCCGTAAGCTCGGGCTCGACACCCAGTCCCTTGTAGGCGACGCACACGCCGTCGACCCGGCAGAATGGGAGCATCAGTTCGGCCACGGTGGCCAGCCGGGCTACGGCACGGGAGACCACTATGTCAAAACCCTCCCGGAGCGACGAGTCATGCGCCAGGCCCTCCGCACGCCCACCCGCCACCGTCACGTTCGCCAACCCGAGCTCCCGTTTTACCGTCTGCAAAAAGGCGACTTTCTTACCGGTTACTTCGAGTAGCGTCACCTTGCAGTTTGGGAAGGCTATGGCGATAGGGATGCCGGGCAGGCCGGCCCCGGAGCCGACGTCCAGCAGGCTCGATCGGGATAGGCGGTCGGACTCCACGGCGGCGGCGAGTGTGAGCGAGTCGAGGAAGTGCCGATTCCGTACCTCGTCAAGCCCGGTAGCGGAGATCAGATTGGCTCTCCTGTTCCCCCCGGTCAGCAGGTCGAGGTAGTTCTGCAACTGGTCGAGTTGCTCTTCGCTCAAGGCCAGTCCAAGACGACCGGCGCCGTCGTTAATTGTGTTCAGGAGAAGCCTTGTCGCCAGGGGCTGGCCGGCCTGGCGCCTGCGCGGCCACCGGTTCGGCAGTACTAGCCCGGATTGCGCTGACGACCCAGAAGACGGTGATGGCAAACATGGTCCCGCTGGGGATGTGCACGATCGACAGCGGGAAGCCCACGAAAGCCAGGGCGGTCATTGTCCAACCGGTGCGCACCGGCACGATTTCCGACCAGACAAGGCCCAGGCCGTAGTAGAGGATGCCGAACTGAGCTAGGGCGACGCTCAGTAGATCGAGGTAGAAAAAGGCGGACTGGCTTCGCGTCGCTGGCGTAATGGCGAAGTTGTTGCCGTCGCTCCAGAACGCACCGATGTCGCCGACCAGCCCCAGGCAGAGGGCTCCGAACGCCAGCCAGAAGCCCAGGCGTCCCCAGAAAGCGGGCTTGGCTCTCAGGCGACGCCGGAACAGCAACATGCCGGCCAGCGCGCCGATGTAGATCGGGAAGTACATGCGGCCGATCAGCATGTACGAGTCTGACTCCGCTTGCCATGCCGCCATGAGGAAAGGAGTAACGGCGAGACCGAACCCGCCCGCCGCGATGGCGACCACGCGCAGCCGAGACGAGTTACTGAAATTTAAACTCAGATTCACCAGACCAGCCTAATCTCAGCTCGAGCCCGGCGCAAAGGCTCTTCGCGACGGGGCGTCGAGATGCGAAGATGGACGCTGCGGGCACCCTGGGGCAAATGTCCTGGGTAACACGGGCCCAGCGAACCCGAAAACCATGAACGACAGCCTCAGCGAGATCATACGCGCCGAGCACGCCGCTGCCTGGGAGCGGGTGGTCACTCACCCCCTGGTACAGGAGCTCGGCGACGGCACCCTGCCGATCAACAAGTTCCGTTCTTACTTCGTGCAGGACTATATCTTTGTGAAAGACTTGGTGGCGGTGATGGGACTGATGATCGCCAAGTCGCCGGATCTCGGTAGCGCCAGCGCGCCCATAAACCAGTTCCTAGAAGGTGTCCTGAACCCGGAGAATGACCTCTTTGTGCGTGCCCTGAATGAGCTCAACGCCACCGAGGAGGAGTTGACCGCTGCGGTGGCGTCGCCTGCGACCCAGGGATTCGTCGACTTCCTGGTCAGGGTTGGGCACGAGGGGACGTTCGACGAGATCGCCACCGTCCTGTACATAACCGAGGGGACGTATCTCGACTGGGCGAGCCGCCTGATCGAGGCTGACCGAGTGCCCGACAACCGGTTCTACCGCGAATGGATCGACCTGCACGGCCCCGAGGCGCTCGGCGACATCGTGGACTGGCTCGCGAAACATCTCGATGCGATTCCGCCGGACCGAAGATCGGAGCGCACCGACTGGCTGGTTCGCACGGCACTGTCCTATGAGTTGATGTTCTGGGAGCAGGCGTATTCCGGGATGGGTTCGACGTGGCCGACGTAGGCAGACCCAGGGTGATGACGGTCGCCGGGTCCGACTCGGGCGCCGGCGCCGGCATCCAGGCCGACCTCAAGACGTTCGCCGCCCTCGGCGCCTACGGTACTTCCGTTGTCACAGCTATTACCGCGCAGAACACTCTCGGCGTCACAGCCGTGCACGAGGTCCCAATCGCGACCATCGAGAAACAAATAGATAGCGTAATGGAGGACATCGGTGCCGATGCCGTCAAGACCGGTATGCTCGCCAGCGCTGAGATCATCGAGGCCGTCGCACAAGGCCTGGGACGGCACGCCGTCAAGCGGTTGGTGGTGGACCCGGTGATGGTCGCGACCTCCGGCGACCGTCTGCTGAAAGAGGACGCACAGGAGGCGCTCACTAGGTACCTGGTGCCGATGGCGGCGCTCGTCACACCCAACGTGCAGGAGGCGTCTGTCTTGGCCGACCGGCCCATCGAGACGATGGAGCAAGTGCAGGACGCCGCACGGACCATCGCCGATCTGGGTGCGAATGCGGTTGTCATCACCGGGGGTCTGGGCTCCGGCCCGGCGACCGACCTTCTCTACGCTGGGGGAGAGTTCAAGGCGTTCACCAACGCCCGCATCGCCACTACCAGCACCCACGGCACCGGCTGCACGTTTGCCTCGGCCGCAGCAGTTGGACTGGCCAAGGGAATGGGGGTGCGGGAGGCGGTGGCGACGGCCAAGCGCTATGTACTTGCTGCCATTCGTGGCGCATACCCGGTCGGCTCCGGAAACGGACCTGTGGATCACTTCCACGGGCTCATCCGCGAGGAAGGCGTTCAAGAGGACAGGTGAAGCGAAGAAAACAAGTGGGTGGCGAGGGAGAGTTTCTACGTGCCGTGGCACCCGGTATAATTGCCGATGGCTCCGGGTGGACGGCATCCATGCCGCTCGGCTGACCGTAACTCAGGGAGGTCTGCATGGACTCACAGGACAAACAAGGGATGGGAAGCTCCCGCAGGGACTTCTTAAAAAAGATACCGCTGGGTGTGGCCGGAGCATTCGTGCTCACCACGCTGGGTGGCGGACTGCTCCGACGCGGCCGCGGCGGTCGCGGTCAGATTGAGTTCGCGAAAGACTCGATCTTCCGTCCGCGAGACGGCGGACCGACGGAGGCCTAGGCGATGCAGATGGTCACACGCCCGGGCGCAATGATCCTGGGATCGCGGCCCTGGGCGCTGCTGAGCAAGCCCGGTCTGTCGCTGTTTGAGGCGCTCCATCCGTCCGCGACGTATGTGCACAAGCTGGCCATGTCCCTGGCGCTCGTCGGAGTGCTGGTGGGCCTGGCGCGAGCGCGTTTTTTCTTGCCAGACAACCCGGTGCCGATAACCTTCCAGGGTTTTGGAGTGCTGTTGATCGGTGGGGTGCTGGGCTGGCGCTGGGGCCTGTTCTCGATTCTCGTCTACTACTTCATGGGCATGGCCGGTGTGCCGGTTTTCCAGGGCGGCGGTAATGGCTGGGCCTACACCGGGCAAGGTGTGACCGGCGGATACCTGATCGGCTTCATCGCCTCGGCTTGGCTGGTGGGCTACGTGTCACAGCGCGGCTGGAACCGTGGCCGATCGATGTGGACGATGGTCTTGGGGATGTTGGTGGTCTACCTGCCTGCCATGCTGTGGCTCCGGTACGGTGACTTCTCCTGGCCGGCCGCCGGGGAGCTGTTCTCCTCGGGGATGTACCCGTTCATTCCGGGCGACCTGGTGAAGGCGATGCTCGCGGCCGTGGTCGTCGGGTTGGTCTGGAAGGTGGCCGACCGACGGGCCGCCGAGCGGGAAGAGAAGCAAGAGCGGAACGATACCGGCTAGCGGGTACGAATCGAGCAGAACGAAAAAGGCCCCCGGCATTGCTGGGGGCCTTTTATTTTAGCTACTCTCCGCTCACTTTGTTCGCTCTATTTACCCTTCGCGCGAGCGCTTATCACTGCTCTGCTCGGCCTCACCTCGCTCGTCAGGACTTCTTCGCGAAAGCGCTCATCGCTTTGCACAACGACGCCGAATTAGCTTTCGACGAGCTTGAGGCTGGAGTCTAGGTCGTTCCAGGGGATCATGGCATCCACCCAGCTTCCCAATCGGTTCAGGTAGACGTTGGCGGCATCGAGGAGATCCTTTAGTTCGGCGGTCGACGCCGCCGACTCGGCCGAGTCGGCCGCTTGGCTGATCAAGTCGGTTGCGGACGGGAAGCCCCACTTGCCCAGGCGAATCTCGGTACGCCGCAGATAGGCGGCGGCCACTTGGCCGGCCTGTGTGACGGGCAGCTCGTCGGCTAGCTGGCGAGCGACGTGCAGGTTCTCGGTGCCCCAGAACAGGTCGAAGTTGGAGTAGATGATACATGGGAGGTTGCCCATGGGCGGTCGCCTGTGGGTGCGCATGGCGGTCACGTCGGTGGGCTCTGTCTCCCAGACGTCCGCCGTCGCGACCCGCAGCGCGTCCGTGGCTGCGTTGCCGGTACTCGAAGGCTGCTTTTGGGTCTTCTCGGTGTAGGTTGTACCTCCCATGCGGACGGTGGCTGGTAGGGCACCGGCCGCCAATATGCGCTTGCCGGCGGCGACCGCCTTGGGCAGGTCTTCGGGGACGACCTTGGCGAACAGGTTGATGTAGCCGAAGGGCATGATCTCGCCGTAGAACAGACATAGCGTCTGGCTGCGCGGATAGTAGCCGATGTCCCCCGGCTCGACCGAAGGCACCTGGTTCTCGCCCGGAGGGGTGTAGAACGGGAGCATTGCGATGGTCTCGTCACCGGCGAACTTGGCGTTCACGCCGAACGTCGTGGTGGGCATGGCGCGCTCGAAGGCGGCGCAGGTCTCGGGAGCGTCGTCGCTGAGCAGTTCGGCCCGGACCGTCTCGCCGCCCATCTCCATCTCGAATATCTTTCCCATCAGTTAAGCCACTCCTCTAATAAACCTTGTTTGAGCCGACGAGGGGTATTCCGCTCATGGCGGAGGCATCAACCGACAAGGCACGCAGGTCCTCCGGCTCAAGGTCGTGGATGTCGCGCTTGCCGCAGGCGCGGGCTAGGAGCTGAATCTCCAGAGTCAGTGCATTGAGGTAGTTGAACACCCTGTCCGCAGCCTCTTCCGGGTCCAGGCGTGCCTCTAGCGCCGGGTCTTGCGTTGTGATTCCCACGGGACACAGGCCAGTGTGGCAGTGGTGGCAGGCGCCTGCCCGCGTACCCAGAGCAGCATAGTCTTTGGTATAGATGGCCTTGTTGCAGTTGAGGGCGATCAATGCGGCCGTGCCGATGGCCACACCCTTGGCTCCCAACGCCAGCGCCTTGGCCATGTCGGCGCCGTTGGTGAGGCCGCCGGAGACGACCAGGTCGACCTCGTCCTCCAAGCCCAGTTCCTCGAGTGCGCGAACGGCCTCCGCGGTGGCGGGCATGGTGGGGATGCCGGTGTGGTCGAGCTGCAGCTCCGGCGACGCGCCGGTGCCGCCCTCCATGCCGTCTATGACGATGACGTCCGCGCCCACCTTGGCCGCGAGCTTGACGTCGGCGGTGACCCGTCCCGCTCCGAGTTTGAGGAATATCGGAACACGGCCATCGGTAACTTCCCGCAACTCTTCCATCTTGATCATCAGGTCATCGGCGCCCATCCAGTCGGGGTGCCGAACCGGGCTTCGCTGGTCGACGCCGGCTGGCAGGTCGCGCTGATCGGCTATGGTGTCGGAGACCTTCAGGCCCAGCAGCAGCCCGCCGGTGCCGGGCTTGGCCCCCTGGCCGATGATGATCTCGAGTGCGTTGGCCGAGCGCAAGTCGTCAGGGCTGAAGCCGTAACGGCTGGGTAGGACTTGATACATGAGGAGCTTGGACGCCTCGCGCTCGGCCGTCAGCATGCCGCCGTCGCCGGTGACGGTCATGGTGCCGATGCGGGTGGCCGCCGTTCCTAGTGCGACCTTGGCTGTCGCCGACAACGCTCCGTAGCTCATGCCGGCGATGTAGACGGGTGTCTCCAGCCTGATCGGCTCGGAAGCGTTGCGCGAACCCAGCACTGTTTCGGTGCTGCACTTCTCCCGGTAGCCTTCGAGTGGCACTCTGCTCATACCCGAGGTAATGAACGTCAGGTCGTCGAAGGACGGCAGCTTGCGCAGCGTGCCGAAGCCGCGGATGCGGTAGCGACCCAGCTCTGACTTGGTGTGGATGTCCTCGATGACCTCGGGGCCGAAAAAGAAGCTCTCTCGCAGGAGCGGTCGGATCTCTTCCGATTCGCCGTTGGTGGGGCCGCCATTATTCGTTGCGCCGTCGCTCAAAGCGCGGTCCTCCAAATCTTGAAATCGGCTTTGTCAAAGTTGTAGAGACGCTTGTCCGAGACGATCTTCTTGAACTCGGACGCATCCGGCACTCCGGCGACATGGTAGCGGGCGAGCAGGTCGGTCAACTCCCTCGATTCCTCGGGAGCCATGTCCTCTGTGGTCGCCCCGTTGCCCAGATCACTGACGTTGCCACGGACGAACATGCGACTCTCGTATATGGAGTCGGCGAAGGCCTCGCCGGTGTCGCCACAGACGATGAAAACGCCCTTCTGGCTGACGAAGCCCGACATGTAGTCGACCGTTCCGCCGATCACGATCAACCCGCCCTTTTGCGAGATGCCTGTTCGTGGACCGGTGTTGCCATGGACCACCAGCGTGCCACCTCTGATGGCCGCGCCCGCGGCCGCGCTTGCGTTGCCATGCACGATGACGCTTCCGGACTGCATGTCCGATGCGACGGACCAGCCAGCGTTGCCGGTGACCTCGATGTCGGCGAGTTGGAGCATGCCACCGCAGTAGTAACCGACATTGCCTTCCAGCACAACCTTGCCGGGCTGGTTGAGGCCGACCGCTAGGTTGTGACGGGACTCGGTGTGGGTGACCAGCACCTCGCCGTCGGCGGTGAGGCCGGCCTTGATGGCCGTGTTTACTTCCCGGAGGGTGAGGCCTTTTGCGTCTATCGATGCCAAGTGCGCACCGTCCTTGCCGTGGGTTCGTGGACCCTCGTGTTCGCGGTCATCACCGGCTCCAGTGCCACCTCTTCGGAGGCCATGGCGACGAAGCCGTCGTCCTCCGCCACGATCAGTGGTTTGGTGGAGAAGCGGTCCTTGGCGAAGCCGATGCCGTCCCTGGTGGCTACGAGATACGTGAAGGTCCCGTCGAGGCCCTCGATGGAGTCGGTGAGGGCCTCCTCCAGCGAAACCCCCGCCCTTAGACGGTCGGCGATGAAGACCGCGATCACCTCTGAGTCGTTGGTGGTGAGGAACTCGTAGCCCCGGCGCTGGAAGGAGCGTCGCAGCTTGTTGTCGTTGGTTAGCTGCCCGTTGTGCACCACGGCGATGTCCGGGAAAGGCCGAGCCCAGAAGGGATGCGAGTAACAGATATCGACTCTGCTCTCGGTGGCCAGTCGCGTATGCGCGATGCCGTGCGTGCCCCGAAACCCGGCGACGTCGTAGACGGACAGTTCGGCGGCCGGACCCACGTCCTTGATGATCTCCATGGCGTTGCCGATGCTGAAAAGCTCGACCCCGACCGACTCGACCGCGTGGGTGATGCGGGTCATGTGGTCGAGGTCATTGATGTCTTCTATGCCACGCAGTTCGACGCGGGCGATGTTACCGGAGTACCGCGCGCTCGCTATCGTGGCGACCTCGCCCACCCGGTCGCGTATCTCCGCGAGCCTAGCTTCGGAGTCTCCACCTTCGCTCTCCAGGTGGACGCGGAGCGCGAGGTGGCCGGTCGGCAGGTCGCCGTACAGGGCCATGCCGGTGGAGTCGAGGCCGCGGCTGCCGAGCACGGTGGCCATGTCGGTCAGACGCGTCCCGAGGGGCGTCTCGGAACCGCCGTTTATGTAAAAGAAACCGGCTATGCCACACATGGTGTTGTCTCGCTGGGAGTGGTTGGGCCCCACGCGGTCGGCAGGGCTTTTTGTGACTAGTAAAGCAGTCTATGGTCGCCGGTCGGGGCCAGTCAATACACGTTTCTGGCCCCGCCGGTGCTAGACTTACCATCTCGGCACCGCGACCCGACGGCAACGCCGTCTGCTAAGCGGCAGTACCTCGAATTTGTGAGGCTTTGTGGCTTTGGCCGGTGCTCTTTCTCGCATAAAGACCTTCGAGTCCCTTCGGCTCCGTGACTTCCGGCTGCTGTTCGCGGCGAGCATGGGCACATCCGGCGGATACTTTTTCCAGCAGGTCATCATCGGGTGGTTAACCTACGACATCACCCGCTCGCCGTTCCTGACGGCTCTCGCCCTGGGGCTCGACACGCTTCCCAACCTGATTGGAGGGCCGATGGGAGGCGTGTTGGTCGATAATCTCGATCGCCGGAAATTGTTGATACTGATCCCTGCCTACCAGTGCACGCTGAGCGTGGCCTTCGGCCTGATTGTATTGCTCGGGTGGCTCCAGACCTGGCACATCTTCACGTTCATCGTTTTGATGGGCTTTTCCTGGGTATTGGTGGAGCCGGCGCGCATGGCGATCACTCCGGGCATCGTGGGTGAGGCTAGGCTGGTGAACGCCTTCTCGCTGATCCAGGTGGCGTTCAACTCGACCCGTTTGGTGGGGCCGTTCATCGGCGGCGTCGTACTGGCTGCATTTGGTCCCGGTCCAACCCTGTTCGTGGAAGCGGGGTCGCAGTTCATGGCCGTGGGAATGGCGGTAATGATGCGGGCCCCAGTCCAGTCGGTGACCAGGGTCACGGTCGGGTCCGCGATGAGGGACCTGAGGGAATCGATCAGGCTGGTAAGGGACACTCCCGTGTTGCAAGGGTTGATGCTGTTTGCGTTGCTCACCCCGCTGGTGGTGGTGCCCTTCGCCTACGGGCTGATGCCTGTATTGGCGGCGGATATCTTCGAAGTGGGGCCGGCCCGGTATGGGACGCTCCTATCCCTGATCGGAGTGGGCGCCGTGGCTGGCACCGTGGTGCTGGCCTCGATGGGGGACGTCCCGCACAAGGGACTCGCCATTGTCGTCTCTCTATTCACCGCCGCCGTCGGCCTAGCCATATTGGCCGCCTCGTCGTCGTTCTCAGTCGCCGTCGTGGCCGCGCTGGTGATCGGCGCCGGCTATGCCGGGACGCAGACGCTTGTTACATCTCTCCTCCAGCGATTGGTGGCTCCCGAGTTCCGGGGCCGCATCTCGGGGATCTGGATGATGACCTGGGGAACGGTTGCCGGGGGCGGGCTGGTGGCCGGCTGGCTGGCCGATGCCTATGGGGCGCCGACCTCCGCGGCGGTGGGCGCAACGATCATCGTCGCGGCCGTGCTGGTGATCGGGGCGACCTACAAGACGGTCCGGTCGTTGGAGTAACCGTTCGAATGCCGAAGCGATGAGCGCTTGCGTGAAGAAGCCTTGATGAGCGAGGCTCCGCCTCGCGGAGCTTAATACAACTCCAAATACTCGGCAGACTCCCAGTCGGTGATGTGGGCCCTGAAACGGGCAAGCTCGTATTGCCGCATGACGGTGTAGGCGGTCACGAAGTCGTTGCCCAGTAGGTCTGCGAACGCCGTGTCCGACTCTAGGGCGGCGAGTGATTCCTCCAGGGTGCCGGGCAGTTTTTCGTATTGAGCATCGTCCTCCACGGGACCGGCGCTCGGGTCCGGGGTCTCGGCGGCGACGCCCTTTCCCAGTCCAAGCAACCCGGTGGCCAGCACCCCGGCGACCGCGAGATACGGGTTGGCGAGGCCGGTGCCGAGCCGGTTTTCCAGGTGCGTGTTGTCGTCACGGGAGTTCTTCGCCCGCACGGCCGCGCTGCGGTCCTGTGGCCCCCAGCTGATGTTGGACGGGGCGAAATGGTGGGGAACGAACCGGCTGTAGCAGTTGATGGTGGGAGCCAGCAGCGCCATGGACGCCCGGGTATGGTCCAGCATGCCCTGTATGAACTGGCGTGCCGTGGACGACAAACCATCCGAGTCCTCTAGATCGAGGAAGACGTTGGCGCCGGTGGCCTTGTCGGTGAGACCGATGTGAATGTGGCAGCCGGATGCCGCATTGTCGGGGAGCGGCTTGGTCATGAAGGTAGCGTTGTAACCCATCTGGTGAGCGATGGTCTTGACGCCGTTCTTGAAAGTGAAGCCGTGATCGGCCGCTGCAAGCCCCTCAGCCGGCGCAAAATTGATCTCGAACTGGGATGGAGCGTACTCGCAGTTGGCGGTGATGATGTCGATCCCGGCGCGCGGCATCTCCTCAAGGATCCTGTCGATGACCGGCAGGTAGCGGTTGCGGATGGTGTTGAAGATGTGCAGGCCGCCGAAGTAGGGTTCGGAGTCGTCCGGTGACAGGACGTAGAACTCGTACTCGAGGCCCACCTTGACCTCGTAGCCCATTGCGTCTGCCTTCGCCAAGAGCTGGCGTAGTAACCAGCGCGGACCCACCCGGTGTGGGGTGCCGTCCTCCCATTCGCCCTCGCAGATAAGGCGCGCCGTATTGTCCAACCAGGGAACGACAATGGCGGTGTCTAGGTCGGGCTTGAGGTACTGGTCGGCGTAGTTGACCTCTTCGTTGTACAGGGTCCCGGGCACGACTGACGACGCGGTGTCGAGCACGACGGTGCCTCCGTACATGTTCAGGCCCTTTTCGGCGTAGCTCTCGACGTGGTCAAGGGGGACGAGCTTCGATCGGCTCACCCCGTGCATGTCGGGCAACTCGAACTGGACGTGGGTGATGCCCTGCTCACCCCAACCCCTGACGAGGTCCGCGATGGTCCTGTTGCTTTTCGCCATTGTTTTATCCTTCCTGTTGATGTGTGGCCGCCTTAACTGAAGGCCAGGGCCCGGGCCGGGTTGTGGATGAGTATCTTGTCGATCTGGGCCCCGGTAAATCCCATGCTCCTCATGCGCGGAACGATATTGTTGATGATGTGGGCGTAGCCCTTGCCACCGTTGCGACGCATGTGCCACTTGCGGCAGATGTCGTGGGCGATGACCACCTGATCCTCAAAGCCCTCTTCTAGGAGAAAGGCGATCCTGTGCAGCCTCTCGCCGTCGTTGGGCATGTTGATGACGCGGTCCACGAACGGCCCGGTGTCTTCCCAACTGAAGATGTCGTACTCTAGGAAGCACCCGGTCTCAGCCAGCGACTTGAGGGCGCCGAAGTCTTCGATAGCCGCATCTAGGTGTCCCAGAATGCAGCGGACGGGGTCCGCGCCACCGGCGACCAGCTCGTCGAGGATGCCCGCCGGCGAATCATCGTGCGTGCCGGAGTGGATGGTGACGGGTGCTCCGGTCTCGGCCTGGGCCCTGCCGGACGCGCGCAGGATTTTGATTTCGTTGTCGGTGAGGGGATAGAAATTGCCCACCTCGCCGATGATGCCGCTCTTGATTCCCGTGTCGCCGACGCCCACGGTCACGTCGGTGACGATCTCGTCGGTCAGTTGGTCTTCAGTGCGCTCGTCCATGTCCGGCGGGTGGGACCAGGTGACGTAGTAGCTCGACCCCATGACCACGTTCAGGCCGGTCGCGCGAGAGATGCGCGCCAGTGCAAGAGGGTCGCGGCCGATGCCGACGCTGGTGGTGTCGACGAAAGACCCGCCGCCGACGTGCTTGAATTCCAGTACGCCCTCGATTGCCGCCGTCTCTTCGAACATCCTGCTGCCATCCAAGTGATGGTTGTAGAGGCCGTCGGGCTGAGACGTCATCTCGGCGTAGAAGGGGATGTCCCTGAGGGCACGCATACTGGCGTACTCGGACTCGCGGAAGTAGCAGGTTGTGTCCAGCAGCATGTGCTCGTGCATCAGCGTGATGCCGAGTTGTCCCGGCTCAATCGGTCCGAGAACCGTCTGCACCATGCCTGTGGGGCCTTCGTCGGCCATTGTCGCCTCCTCGACTTCGTCCATGCCCTGGCGTCGGAGCGGCGGTGGCACCGCCTCGCCGGGGTGAGCACGTTGTATCACGGGCGACTTGTAGCGTCAACGGCGCCCCAAGCGGATGACCCAAGTGGGTGGAAGGAGGGGTGGTTAGAGGGACGCGTCAACGCGGCGTCGCAGACCCTCGATCCAGCGCGAGACTAGGGCGTCTGAGGAGACGATGACGGCGGACCTGGCAATCATCCAGTACACCCACCTTCGAGTCACTTTCGCCGCTTGGCCAGAGGTCAGCCACTGGCGTCGCCTCGCCAGGATGGCAAGTGTCTGCAGACCGATCAGCATGGGCCATAGATTCGCCAACCTGAGTCGCCGTTCGTGCCCTGGGGTGGCGAGGATGTAGCTCTGCGCCTCGGTGTAGTGGTCCAGTGTGATCTTCATCAAGGCCCGCAGCACCGGCCGCGCCCTGTCGGAGGCCCCGGGGTCGAGGAGGTCTTCGGGCGACAGACCCAGCGCCGTCAGCTCGTCGAGCGGCAGGTAGCAGCGACCGGTGCGCAGGTCGGCGGGTACGTCGCGCAGGATGTTGGTGAGCTGGAGCGCCTTGCCGAAACGGATCCCGGTCTCGGACATGGCGGGAACGTCCCAACCGGACAGCGACCGGATGTGGGCGGCCGATATCTCGGTCCAGAAGTGGCCCACACATCCGGCGACGAGGTATATGTAGCGGTCCGTGGCCTCGAGGTCTGGTAGCGCTGCCATCTGGCCGGAGTCCTCCGAGGGAAACGTCGTCAGGTCCATCTCCATGCCCTCGGTGAGGGTGGTGACGACCGACCGAATCCTGCCCGCGTCGGCATCGTCGGTCTCCTCAAGCCGGGCAAACAAAAGGGGAAGCGATCTGAGCAGTTCGGCCTCGGCGAGTGAGGTCCGGGACGAGACTAGGTCACCGGTGATTCTTTCGAGCGCTACTTCGGACGACGGCCCGGCGACCTGCGCTCGGAACGCCAGCAGGTGCTTGAGTCGTGAGACCGAGGGAACGGCACGGGTATCGGAGATGGTGTCGGCGGCCCGTGCCAGCAGGTAGGCTAGCCCGACCGGCGGTCGCAGTGGCTCCAGTAGCACACGCAGCGACAGGTAAAATGTCCGGGAGTTGCGCCTAAGTAGGCTTTGCAGGTCCGTGTTGGTGGCTACGGCGTGTACAGCTCCGTTTCGGCCAGGACAGTCTCGGCGATGGCGCTCTGACCGCCAACCAGCAGCACCCGTCCGTCATCGAGCAGGCTCGCGGTATACCGGTACCGGTCGAAGTTCATGTCCCCGGCCGATTGCCAAGAGTTGGTGGTTGGGTCGTACAGTTCGGCCGACTGACGCCTGCCGACGCCTCCCGCCACAAGCACCCGTCCGTCGTTGAGAAGTGTGGCGGTGTGCTCGGCGCGCGAGATCGACATCTCGCCCGCGGCAGACCATGTGTTGGTCGCCGGGTCGTACACATCCGCACTCGCCCTTTTCCCCATGCCGCCGGCGACCATTACGCGGCCGTCCGACAGCAACGTCGCGGTATGCAGGGCCCGTCCCGTGCTCATCTCCCCCGCCGCCGACCAGCTATCGTTGGCCGGGTCGTACACCTCGGCGGTTGCGATGTAGGGGCCGTCGAACTTGCCGCCACCAGTAACGAGGACGCGGCCGTCCGACAGGAGTGTGGCGGTGTGCAGGGCCCTGCCGATGCTCATCTCCGCGGTCAGGGTCCACTCGCCCGTCGCCTGATCGTAAATCTCGGAATGGGCCTGCTGCTGGAAGGTTTTTGACTTGCCCCCGGTCACGATCACGCGACCGTCGGTGAGCACGACCGGCGCCCCCTGCTCCCGGTGCTTGAGCATCTTGCCGGTCATGGTCCACTCGCCGGTGTCCGGGTCCCATACCTCGGCCGTCTTGTGAGGGTCAAGTCGGTTGTCGTTGCCCCCGGCGAGCAGGACCTTGCCGTCCGGTAGCACGGCTATGGTGGGGAACTGGCGGTCTTCGAGCGTGACGCCGGTGTTCGTCCATCGGCCCGAGGCCGGGTCGTAAATCTCGGCGGTCCGGTGGACTATGGGCCATTCGCTGACGCCCTTGCCCCTGCCGCCAACTGCCAAGACGCGACCGTCGGGCAGCTTGACAGCGCCGTGGTACTGGCGGTCGTTACCCATCTCGCCGGTGAGCGCGAAGGCGCCGACGGCACCCACTCCGCTCACCGGCGAGATGGAGACGCTCTCAGTGCCGTCCGACGTGGCCGTGGTTTCGGAAGCCGGAGAACTGCTACACGCCACCGCCACGAGTGCCACTAGGGCTAGCGAGGCGGCGAGTGTCCAAAAGCGGCCCATCGCGGGTGCGTGACGAGGAGTTTTGGTTTGTAAAATCGCTATTTGTATTTCCACGACGCTTCTGCGAGGTTCGATCTCGGCTTGGTGGTATCAGCCCCGAGGGGCCTGCCCGGCCAGGATTCGAACCTGGGTTAAAGGCTCCAAAGGCCTCTGTGCTACCACTACACCACCGGGCAAAGAAGGCAGACGGCTCGTGAGAGTCGCCACATGAGAAAGAGCCTCAGGTCAGCCACTCGTCGTCCCCAGGCATCTCGTCGTCGTCGGCCGGCGTGTATCGTGGCCCTCCCCCGAGGTAGCCGAGCCGCTGAAGCAGCTGGTGCGCGTTGGGTAACCAGCCGATCCCGAAGGTCGTGGGAGCGAACAGCCGATCATCCGATGGGTTCCACAGTCTTTGCTTCACTTCGTTGATGGAGGGGACCCGCCAGTCGAACGGCACACCCAGGAACCGGCCGTGTGACTTTTTCGACTTTATTGAATAGGCGACTGTGGCGACCGTAAACAGGAGTAGGGCGGTCTTGATTTTGTTTCGCTTGCTCACGATCGCTATCCCGTAGGCACTAGAACCTGACCACGCATTATACTTGGCCGACCTGTGCAGAGGTGTCTTTATGCCAGGGGTGTTTGTATGACGGAAGATATCTACTTCGACGTCGTCGTCGTCGGTGCCGGAAACGCGGCGCTCTGTGCGGCCCTGTCGGCTCGGGAAGCGGGCGCAAGCGTCGTGGTGCTGGAAAAGGCTCCCCGGTCGGCCCAGGGCGGAAACTGCTCCTTCACCGGAGGCGGCTTTCGTTTCACCCACGAAGGGCTTGCCGATATCCGTACCCTCCTACCGGCCGATGCAGACCTCGGTCGCTCGTCCATGGATCCGTACACGACCGACGACTTCCGGCGGCACTTCCAAGAAGCCACCCACGGCGACACCAGTGACGAGCTCGTGGAGGTCGTGATCGCCCAGTCTCGACCGACCGTGGATTGGATGCATGCTCGCGGCGTTACCTGGGAACTGTACGTTAACCCGAACCTGGAGAACGCCCCCTCCGTCATACCGAACCAAGTCGGTCTGGCCGCGCACGGCTCGGGGCCGGGCCTAGTCGAGATGCTGACCAGGTTGGCCGAGCGAGCCGGGGTGCAGATCCTGTACGAGACCAAGATGGTCGAGTTGACGCTGGGAGAGCTTGGTCAAATGATAGGACTCGTCGTACAGGACGGCGAGGGCAGGCACCATATCCGCAGCAAGGCCGTGGTGCTTGCCTGCGGCGGCTTTGAGGCCAACCCCGAGATGCGGGTCAAGTATCTGGGCTCTCACTGGGAGAGGGCCAAGGTCCGGGGCTCACGATACAATACGGGCGATGGGCACCGGGTCGCGCTGGATGTCGGGGCGGCGCCGGCGGGCCAGTGGACCGGCTGTCACGGTACCCCGATCGATGCGGACGCACCACCTGCCGGGGACCTGCAGTTGACCGACGCCATGCCGCGGCGCTCATACCCTCTGGGCATCATGATCAACGTCGAGGGGCGGCGCTTCATCGATGAAGGTGCGTCCTTTGCCGAGCAGACCTTCGTGCGTGTCGGAGAGGCTGTGCTGGCACAGGAACGTAGCACGGCGTTCCAGGTTTTCGACGCCCGCTCCTCCCCTCTCCTTGAGCCGCGCTACGGTGGCTCCACACCGGCGATGTCCGACTCCATCGAAGGCCTCTCGGAAGACATTGGCATCAACCCCGGCGTGCTGCGCGGCACCGTCGATGCGTACAACGCCGAGGCGCACGATGCGGAGTACGCTCCCCGGTTGCTCGACGGGCGATCCACCAGGATGCTGAGCCCCGCAAAGACGAACTGGGCGATCAGGATCGACAGGCCACCATTTCTCGCCTACCGGATCACCGGTGGCATCACATACACCTACGGCGGCCTGAAAATCGACACGGACGCCAGGGTGCTGGACATGGAGGACCGTCCCATAGTCGGGCTCTACGCGGCCGGCGAAATCGTTGGCGGCATCTTCTACCACGGCAGCCTGCGGGCGGCGGGGCTGATGCACGGGTCGGTGTTCGGCCGGCTGGGCGGCGCCCACGCGGCGCGTCTCGACTGAGCGATCTTCGATGTTGAGTTTGTCGAGGCTCGGTTTGGGTTGGGGACCGGACCTCGGGGATGCGCGGCTGAGCTAGCGCATCATCGTTGCGGTGCGGTGGGTGCTGATCGTCACCTGGCTGGTGCTCGTCCACTACCGGGCGATCTCGGCGGAACCCCAAGGAACTCCCCGTGAGTAGATCCTCCAGACGGTTGGTTTGAAATTACCCATGACCCGACCAGTCTCCCGGTCGGGAGTTGCACGGGCGTTTCGCCCAAGTTGCGAATCCGAGCCTCATATTCCGGAGGGAATTTGCAAACAGAGAGGCGGCGCACCGGTGCGCCGCCTCTCTGAAACTCTTCGGTGAGGTCGGGCTAGATGAGACCCATGTCGCGGACCTCGCCGAGGGACTTCTCGTAAGCGTCGATCGTCTCTTCGACATCCTGGTCGGAGTGCGCCTGTCCCACGATCAGGCGCGTGCCGTTGCTCATCGGGTCGATGCCGTGGTTGAGTAGCGCCAAGTGTAGCTGAGAGTTGCGCGCGCCGTCGTTTACCTTCTCCCACTGCTCGTCGGTGAGATCGAAAGTCGCCCCGTCGTCCTCCACATCGAAATCGACGCCCAGCCGTATGAACAGCAGGGAGCCGTGGCCCGTTATCTGTCCCGGTATCTCCATCTTGCCCAGCAGTTCGTTCAGGCCGGTCTTGACCTTATTTGCGGCCTCGTCGGCCTTGTCGTTGACGTTGGTGTCCCGCACCATTTCCAGCGCGGTGATCCCGGCCGCCGCCGAGAGAGGGTTGGCGTTGAAGGTACCGGGGTGGCCGACGCGCCTGTTGACGTCGTGGTCGGCGTCGTTGTGGAACTCGATGTGGTTGACGATATCCGCTCTTCCGGCGACGGCGGCACCCGGGAGCCCGCCGCCCACTATCTTCGCCAGCGTGGTGATGTCCGGGGTGACGTCGAACTTCTTGGACGCACCCCCGGTGGATAGCCTAAATCCCGTGACGACTTCGTCCATGAGGAAGACGACTCCAGTACGAGCCGTCAGGTCGCGAAGCTGACGCAGGAACTCCGGCGCAATGGGGTGCAGGCCCATGTGCGAGCCGGTCGGCTCCAACATTATCGCCGCGATATCGTCGCGCTCGGTGACCGTCTTTTCCACCAGTCCGAAGTCGCTGGGCGGCAAGACGATCATGGTGTCCAGTGTCTCCTTGGGGATGCCACCGAGCCCCGCGCCGCCGGCCGTGGCGTAATCGCTCCAGCCGTGGAAGTGGTCGTCGAATTTTATGATTTTCGACTTGCCTGTGTAGGACCTGGCGAGACGTAATGCCATCATGACCGCCTCGGTGCCGGAACTGTGGAAGCGCACCTTCTCGGCGCAGGGGACGAGCTCGCGCACCAGTGAGCCCCAACGGATTTCGGCGTCGGTGGACGATCCCATCTGTGTGCCCTTGGCCATTGCCTCCTGCACGGCCGCGACGACCTTGGGGTGCGAGTGACCGAGAATCATGGCGCCGTGGCCGGTCTTGTAGTCGATTATCTCGTGGCCGTCGACGTCCCACTTGCGAGAGCCCTCGGCGTGGGTGACGTACATGGGAAATGGCTGCAGGCGCCGGGCGTCGTGGGTGACGCCGTCGGGGAACAGATCTCTAGAGACGCCAAAACGCTCAAGAGACTTGGGGTGCTGGTCTATATATCGCTGCTCAATGGGTGTGGGCATGATGAAAAATCCTCCTCGAAAAAGAGCGGCTGCCGGAGCGTCGGGGCTCGGCAGCCGTAGCTATCATAGGACCGGCTCCGCTGGCTGTGCAACCCGGCCGGCCTAGGCGGTTTGCTGGACGCGGGAGCTTCGGCACACGGTTAGAACTCCAACCCGAGCGAGCGGCAGATGAACGCGATCATCGCCTTCGCCTTAAGACAAGTGGCGTGGTAGCGCTCAAGGAAGTCCGGCTCGGTGGCGTCCTTCTCGTCGAAGTGGGCCCAGAGCCCGAAGCTGCGATTCTTCAGCACCTCGATCAGCGGATGATCCGGGTCGTACCCTTTCGGCGGTCGCTTGAGGGGGTCGCCGTCCATAGTCGTTAAGCCGTTGACTTCGGTGGCATCGGTCCAGCCGACCGGGTTGGCGGCGATGGCGTCACGAATTCTCGCCAAGGACGGGGGGTCTGGCTTCCAGATGCCGCAGCCGACGGCGACGTTGCCGGGTTCAAGGTGCAGGTAGAAGCCGGGGGTGTGCACGTTCCTCGCCTGCTCGTGCCTGAATTGGACGGCCGCGTGGGTCTTGTACGGCGACTTGTCCTTGGAGAACCGCACGTCCCGGTAGATGCGAAACATCGACCCTCCATTGCCCCGCGCGTCGGCGACGAAGTGGCTGCTGATGATGGGCAGAACCTCGCCGAACTCGGCGATGAACTCCAGCAGCGGCGCCTTTACGTGCTGTTCATAGCGACTTTTGTTGCTTAGGAACCACTCGCGGTTGTTGTTGACCTTTAGCTCGGCCAAGAACTGGAATATCTCCTGCCCAAAGTGCGCCTCGGCCATTTATTCCTCCTGTTCGATTGACGGATTCTGCCTAATGCTCTGTCTAGCCCACTACGGGTCGACGGCCGACGACGGTCATCGCGTACGGGAAGTGTGCCGTCGCTTTCACGTCGACCATCCCGGCCTGGGTCATCGGCATGACGGCTTCTTTGGGTCTGTAGGCGTTGGTCTTGGGCAGCCGCTACCTGAGCCACCAGATGTGACGGAAGTCGCACAGCAGTATCGGCCCGTCGGGCGCCAGCGCCCCGGCCATTGCGGTGATGGCCACCATGCCGTCCTCGAAGTGATGGAGCGTGTAGGTTGAGACCATTCCACTTGCAGGCGACAGCCCGCTCAATACGTCAGGATCAGTCACGTCACCCAATCTGAAATCCACCCGATCCTCGACGTCCTCCACGGCCGCATGGTTTCGGGCGTACTCGAACATGGACTCGGACGAGTCAACGCCCTTCAAGCGCAGGTTGTGAAAATGACGGACCGTTTCGATCGTCACCAGCCCCGGACCGCAGCCCGGGACCAGCCACGTTCCCGCTGGCTCCAGCGAATCGAGTACCGACCACAGCCCTCGATTGCGGAACGGAAAATGCTGGGAGCGCCGGGCATAATCAGCCACATCCTCAGGGTTAGAGAACCGCTTGGCGAAGTGGTGTTGATGACCCTTTCCACTGTGACCCATTGGTGGTTCCTCCGGAAGGGCAATCTTAGAGACGGGATCGGCACCCTTACAAGACCCGGAAAAGGCTCGGACTGGAGATCGATTGTTAGAGCCCCGAGAGGGCTGTTTTCCTATCCTCATAAGGTGCCCACGTTTGCTTGACACAAAAAATGTGGTGTGATAATTTTCACCAAGCCTCGCGAGCACTGTCCTGACTGAGTAACGACGTTGCGCAGGCGGCATGAATCCGGACGACCGAGGGCAGTCGAGCCGTAGACTCGATCACCGATCGAAATGCTGAAAGGTAGGCATTGGACCCGGAAGTTCTAGCGCACCCCCAGTGGTCTGAACTCGGCGACTTGCTTACAAACCTCTGGATCATGGTGGCGTTCATCGTCTTTTTCGCCACCAACATGCTGATCGCACACAACTGGCTGCCGTCCTTCATTCGCAGCCGCCACCTCAGTGACGAACTTTCCAAGACACGATCTGTGTTCTATGCGGTTGCTATCAGTTCGTTCGGCGCCGCCATGTACATGCTGGCCAGGGTCGTCGACCATGCCGGAGTCCTTCGCGACTTCTGGTCGAATTACTGGATTTAACTCCTCGCAATCTGAGTTCTTAACACCGATACTTGCTTCCAGGCGACTTTCAACCCAAGAGACTGGAGCCCAAGAAGGTGGCGCTCCTCGGAGTGCTGGGATTTGTCAGCCTGGCCAGCTTCGTCGGAGTGGTGTTCATCCTCCTGTTCGTCATCTCCGCATGGCTCGGGCGTCCGCTGAGCGTCTTTGGCTACACGGAGGGTCCGGATCAGCCGGTGGCCTTCCCGCATACCGTTCACGCCGGCACCGTGGAGGACGGTGGCATAGGCTTGGACTGTACCTTCTGCCACCGCAACGTCACCGAGGGGCCGGCGGCCACGGTGCCCGCGGTCGGCCTTTGCATGACCTGCCACGCGGTGGTGGGGGAAGGCCTGGTCGAAGTCGAGAAGCTGCGCGAATACGCGGTCGAGGGTGAACCGATCGACTGGGTCAGGGTGCACAGGGTGCCGGATCACGTCCGCTTCAACCATCAGGCTCATGTCTCGTTCTTCTCGGAGCAAGACGTCATTTCGGCGTCGGCGGTCTGCGCCACCTGCCACGGCTCGGTGGAAAAGATGGTGAAGGTGCGCCAAGTGCTGCCGCTGAAGATGGGCAACTGCGTCGATTGCCACCGGGACAACAGTGCGCCCACCGACTGTACGACGTGCCACTACTGATGAGAGACGCTCCGGCTATCAGATGGCTCTAACCAGACGACAATTCCTGGCGACAGTAGGTGGCGGAACATTAGGTGCCGTCATCGCGGCCGCTTGCGGCGTTCCCGAGGATGAGCTGTTCGTGCAGTCTCCCGCGGGCATGCCGGAGGACCTCGTCACCGGGCTGGACAACTGGTACGCGACCCTCAGCCACGGCTCACCCACCTCGGAAGGTGTGGTGGTTCGAGTAATGGAGGGCCGGGCAAAGAAAGTAGAGGGCAATGTCGACTACCCGGTCAACCGGGGACGGCACAGTGTTCGCAGCGAGGCCATGCTCCAGGACCTCTACAACCCGGACCGCATCAAGGGACCGATGGTCCGTTGGGGTCAGAGGGGCGCGGGCAACTGGGAGGAGATCGGCTGGACCGACGCCATCTCCCGGGTCGTCTACCAACTGGAGCTGGCGGCAACCGATCGCCAGAACCGGCAGGTGGTTATGGTTACCGGGCCCTCGGTCTCGCACGCCGGGGTGGTCGTGGACCGCTTCGTCAACGCGTACCAGGGGACGCACCTCGGATTCGAGCCGCTTGAGAACACCAACCTGCGGACGGTTATGAAGAACCTGTTCGACCAAGAC
This sequence comes from uncultured Dehalococcoidia bacterium, assembly GCA_964637315.1. Taxonomy (GTDB): domain Bacteria; phylum Chloroflexota; class Dehalococcoidia; order Lucifugimonadales; family UBA2962; genus CAUZIR01. Next base: position 219,482 of record CAZWTT010000001.1, read on the forward strand.
AGGCTCCCCGATTTCGACATCGAAAACACCAGTTACCTTCTCTCGTTCGGGGCGGACTTCCTCAACACCTGGGTTTCGCCCGTTCGCTATTTACGCGGTTACGGCGAGTTCCGCCAGGGTCAACGGACTCGCGGAACTCTGGTGCAGGTGGACTCTCGCTTCTCCATGACGGGCGCAAACGCAGACGAGATGGTCTTCGTCCGGCCCGGTCGGGAGGGGCTGCTGGCCCTGAGCATGATCCAGGTGATCGTCAACGGAGGGCTCGGCGACTCGGTGCCCGCCCGCGACATCACGGGCGCCGGGAATGTGGACATCGACCGCTGGGCGCCCAAGCGGGTGGCCGAAGAGACCGGGGTCTCTGTGGAGAAGATCACTCGCATCGCCCAGGAATTCGCCACACACAGACCTGCCCTTGCCATCGGCGGGGGCTCCGCCGGGGCGCATACGAACGGCCTGTTCAACCTGACCGCAATCTACTCCCTCAACTATCTTGTTGGGGCGGTTCACTCTCGTGGTGGACTGGTCTTTAATCCCCCACCTCCGACCGATGACTTGGCCGCCGTCGAGGCGAACGTGAAGGCCGGCTCGGTCGGGGATTGGCGCGGCCTTGTCAGGTCGATGAACGACGGCGAGGTCAGGGTACTTATTACCGACGGGTCGGACCCCATGTACGGACTGCCGGACGAGCTGGGCCTGCGCGAGGCGTCGTTTAAGGTTCCGTTCATCTTCAGCTTCGCCAGCCATCTGGACGACACGACCGCCATGGCCGACTTGGTTCTCCCTTCCCACACCTCGTTGGAGGAGTGGGGCACCGACGTGCCGACCTCGGGGCCCGGCCACCAGGTGGTGGGCTTCCAGCAGCCGGTGGTGCGGCCGTTCTTCGAAGGCCGCGGGGAGGAGCTTGGGACCCGGTCCATGCCGGACGCGCTCATGACGATCGCAGACGGCTTGGGCCTCGACTTGGGGCTCGGTGCGAGCACGATCAAGGACCTGGTCGAGAACGCCGCTAGGCAGATTTTCGGGCTGGGCAGAGGCTCGGTGCGGGCGGACGATTTCCGTGCCTTCTGGGCAGGGGTCCTTCAGCGTGGCGGCTGGTGGGACACGACATCCCTCTCTACCGGTGGAGTGCCCGCGACGAAAGAGTTGCCCGCCGACGCACCCGGACCCGAGTTCGCAGGACCCGATGGAGAGACGTTCCATCTGGTGCCTTTCTCCTCCACCTCGCTGGGAGAAGGGCAGGGGGCCCATCTCCCATGGCTACAGGCCACGCCCGATCCGCTCACGTCGGCTACCTGGGAGACCTGGGTGGAGATCAACCACAAGGTCGCCGAGTCGATGGACATAAGCGAAGGTGACGTGGTCCGGGTGGTCTCGGCCTTCGGTAACAACGACCTGTCCGGCGAGGGCATCACGGCCATTGCATATCCGCACCCCGCTGTGCCGACCGACGTGGTGTCGATACCGCTGGGCCAGGGCCACACGGCGGGCGGGCGATACGCCGAGGGCAGGGGCGGGAATGCGCTGTCGATCCTCGCTCCTCGCGACGACGACGAGTCGGGCGCGCTGGCCTGGGCCGCCACCAAAGTCAGGATCGAAAAGGTCGGCGACTGGAAGAGACTGCCCAAGTTCGAGAACAATAACCCGGACTTCGTCAGAGACGAAGAGCAACACATAATCAAGATCACGCCGACCGACAGTTAATAGCGACGCTGAGAGCCGGGCGGACATCGGTAACGAAGCAAAGAGGGAAGAACAAAACAGATGGCGGACGAGAAGTGGGGAATGGCTATCGACATCGACCGGTGCACCGGTTGCCAGGCCTGCGTGGTTGCATGCCAGTCGGAAAACAACATACCCATTAACGACGAGGGCCTGTTCAACCAGCAGCGCGCCAACCAGTGGATACGGATCGAGCGCACCTGGGAGGGCGAGTACCCGGACGTCAAGGCTCGCTTCATCCCAGTGCTGTGCCAGCACTGCGACGACGCCCCCTGTGAGCCGGTCTGTCCTGTGTATGCCACCTACCACAACACCGAGGGCCTCAATGTGCAGGTCTACAACAGGTGCATAGGCACCAGATTCTGCGCCAACAACTGCCCCTACCAAGTGAGGTTCTTCAACTTCTGGGAGCCGAAGTGGCCCGAGAGCCTGAAGAATCAACTCAACCCCGATGTCACGGTTCGCAGCCGGGGCATCATGGAGAAGTGCAGCTTCTGCGTCCAGCGTATCCGGCGCACCGGTCGCAACGCCAAGTGGGGCGGCACCGTCGTCGAGGACGGCGATCGCGCCCTCAGCCCGGCCTGCGTCAACGCCTGCCCGACCGGCACCCTGGTGTTCGGCGATCTTAACGACGAGGGCAGCCGGATTTCGCGCATGGCGGAAAAGGAACTGCACGGCGCGGACGGCCGCGGCTACCATTTGCTGGAAGAGTTCGGCACCCATCCGAGCGTCTTCTACCTTAAGAAGGTCGACCCGGCCATGGGAAAGGTGACGGAGGATGCGCATGGCTAGCGAGTCCGTACACCCCCCGCTCGGGTTCTCGGCCGAAAACCCGGGTTGGACCAGTCCCGAGATCATTACCAGCGACCTGCTCGGCAGGCGTGAGCGCGCCGGAAGCTGGTTCAAGATCGCGCTGGTGGTGTTCGGCGGCATGCTGGTCCTCGGCGTGATCGGCATGGTCATGCGGCTGGTGGACGGAGTCTCGGACACGGCTCAGTGGGGTTATACGGCAGCGGTCCTTTCGTTCCTACTGACTACCGCCTCGTCCGCCCCACTGGTGGCAATAGCTCCGCGGCTGACCAAGGGCCACTGGAACAGAATCATCTCCCGCCCGGCCGAGATGTGGGCGGTGGTGGGGCTCGTCAGTCTGCTCTTGTTTATCCCCATGCTCTGGGCGCTCCCCAGCCTCGAAGACGGTCGGCGGTCGCTGTGGTTCTACAACCCGGGTGAGGTGTTCGCATACTCCCCGCACCTGTGGACCACGCTGGCGATCGTGGCGCTGGTAGCGGTCGGCTTTTTCCTGTTGTGGATCTCCGCCCTCCCGGACCTCGCCACAGTCAGGGATCGGTTGCCGAAGGACAGTTCGTCCCGGCGAAGGTACGAGTGGCTTGCCCGGGGCTGGACGGGGACGGAGGCGCAGTGGAACTGGCAGAAGCATCGATCCGGCGTCCTCGCGGCCTTCTACTTCATGATGCTGGTTACCGTGCACTTCCTGTTCTCCATCGACTTCCTCATGACCTTGGTGCCCGGCTGGATAGACGCGCTCTACCCGGCCACCCACGCGGCCAACTCGCTGCAGGCCGGCACCGCGACCGTGATCCTGACCATGTTCCTGCTCAGGAGGTTTGGCGGCTACAAGGAGATCGGGATCGACCAGTTCTGGGGTTTGGGCAAGCTCATGTTCGCCCTCTCGCTGCTGTGGTTCTGGTTCTGGTTCTCCAGCTTCAACATACTGTGGTACGGCAAAAAGCCCAACGAGCAGGCCGTCCTCGAGCTATTCGTCAAGGGCCCGTACCTGCCGATCTTCTACCTGACCTTCATCACGGTCTTCATCTTCCCCATGTTCACCATGATCTGGAACTTCCTGCGCAAGAGCATATGGGGTCCGACCCTCATTGCGGTTTCTGTGTTGATCGGGACCTTCTTTGACCGGATCAGGATCTACGTCGGGGCCTACTCGGTGAGCGACCAGTCCGCCAACCACGGTGGCATCGACCATATTCCGGCCACCGTCTACCCGGACATGGCGGACGTCTTCATCGTGGTCGGCGCAATCGGAGGGGCGCTGTTCCTGTACCTGCTGGCCACCAGGGTGATACCGATTATCAACCTCTGGGAGCAGAAGGAACTGCTCCTGTACAAGCTGCACAAAAAATACCACCGCACCATCGTGCTGGTTCTGGGCAAGCCGGAGTAGCGGGGCATGCAGGAATACACTTACGCTACCGATAAAGAGATCAATCATAGCCTGCTCAGGGGCGTGCTGGGCATGCCCAAATGGTGGCTGGGGGCGGTCGGCTTTCTGGGCTTGGTGTGGCTGACCGGCGTTGGCGCATATGGCTGGGAGCTGAACCAGGGTGTTGGCGTGTTGGGTGTGAACAGGCCGGTCTACTGGGGCTTCCTCATCACCAACTTCGTGTTCTGGATCGGCATCAGCCACGCTGGCATCATGGTCTCGGCCATTCTGCGACTGACCCAGGCCGAGTGGCGCCGCCCGGTCACCCGGGCGGCCGAGGTCCTGACACTGTTCTCACTGCTTGCCGCCCTTTCCAACATCATGTTCCACGCCGGTCGGCCCTGGAGGCTGTACTGGGTGGCTCCTTACGACTTCGAGCGGGGAGTGTGGCCTAACATCCGCTCCCCGTTCGTGTGGGACCCCGCCGCCGTGGGTACCTACCTGATTGGCAGTTCCCTATTCGTGTTCATCGCGTTGATACCCGACCTGGCCGCGGTGCGGGATCGCAGCTCGGGATTGTCGCGCAGGTTCTACGCTATCGTGTCGCTGGGCTTCAGAGGCACCCCGAGCCAGTGGAAGCTGCAGGCGGTGGCGGGCATCCTGCTGTCGGCCCTGGTTCTACCGGTCTTCGTGTCGGTGCACAGCATCGTGTCGTGGGACTTCGCCGTGTCCATCGGCGTCGAGGGCTGGCACTCGACCATCTTCGCCCCGTATTTCATCATCGGCGCCATACACTCGGGTGTCTCGGCCGTGGCCATGGTCATGGCCCTCATGGTGTGGCTATGGAAGTGGGACAAGTTCATCACCCCAGACCACTTCGACGCCATCGGCCGGCTCCTGATCGTCGTGGCGACCACCTGGTTTTTCTTCTTCGCGCTGGAATGGATCTTCGCCCTCTACACGCTCGAGGGTCCGGAGATCGCACTGAGGGAGTGGCAGATCTTCAGGATGCCGATGGGCGCCCTGTTCCTTACATTCATGATTGCCGCCTTCTTCATCCCGGTTCCGTCTTGGCTGTTCAAGGTCGTCAGGCGTAGCCCCAAGTGGATGTTCTTGACGACCATTCTCGTCAATATCGGCATGTGGATGGAGAGGTTCCTGATCATCATTCCAGGCCTGCAGCGCAGGCAGCCGTTTGAGTTCGACTGGGGCAGCTACGCTCCCAGCGTCGTCGAGATACTGCTGGTCGCCTCCACGTTCGCCTTCGTTGGTATGGGCATACTGATCTTCGCCAAGATATTCCCGCTCGTCCCGGTCTTCGACGTGAAAGAGGGGACGCGACTGAGAGACACGATACGAGTTGGCCGGCGGGTGATTCCGGCCTCAATAAGAGAGTAACGACTGGCCCTCTAGCCAGGTAACAAGCGAGTCGGGCTACGACAAGGAAGGATGGGCGAGGTGTCGCCATGTTAGCTAGGAGAAGCGTCATAGGTCTGTTCAAGGGGGTCGACGAAGCGGCCGATGCCCTCGACGCCGTGCGGGCCGCGGGGTTCGAGCGCAACGAGTACGAGATACTCACTGGCACCCCGTATCCTGAGGGAGCCTTCGGCGAGGAGGAGGTTCACCATAGCCTCTATCGCTACCCGTTGATGGGAGCCGCCTGCGGCTTCATCATCGGCCTTATCCTGACTGCCGGATCCCAGCTCGCTTACCCGCTGGTCACCGGCGGCAAGCCAATTCTGTCGGTGCCCCCGATGTCCATCATCATGTACGAGGGCACCATGCTTGGTGCGATCATCTTCACGGTTGTCGGGATCATCATCGAGTCCCGGCTGCCACGAGTGTTCATGGGCGCCTACGACACCCGCGTCACCGAGGGCATGATCGGCATAACCGTGACCACCGACGCAGAAAGGGTTGGCAAGGCCGAAGAGGTTCTCGAGGGAGCCGGAGCGGAGGACGTGAAGCGCGGCTGGGAGCAGAACGATTTCGTTTAATTTGTTCAACCGGGCCGGCGACGCATTTTCGCGGATTGTGGGCTCTGCAATCGTACGGAGGCCTTGGGCCGTGCTCGGCCTCGCGCTGGCGCTCTTGGTTGCCGTCGGCTGCTACAATAACAATACTGGCGACTTCGGCGTCGGGTTCGCCGATATCAAGTTGCCTGCCTTCCCGGAGACCGGCAGCCACGCGGTAATGGTGTTCTCCGAGATGCACTACGCTCCTTCCCACAAGGTGCAAGAGATCCCCAGGCTGCTGCCGCCGGAGGGTTCGGTCGCGGTCGGTGGACCCGACACCACCGTTCGGGCGCCGGTCGAGATCATGTACACCTCCGACGAGTACGCCGCGCTGACGCAGCCCGACGCGTTTGCCGCCTCTTATGATGCAGCGGAAGCCGGCGAGTTGTACCGGGTCAACTGCACTGTTTGCCACGGTGACAGTCTGCGCGGCGACGGCGAAATGACCACTAGGCTCACCAGCGGCGCGGCCCCGGCCGATATGATCGACGGGCCCTCCTCGGTGGCGACCGCGGGTGAGTTGTTTGCCTGGATTACGTTCGGCTCTCGTACAGGCTTCTCCCTTGCCATGGTCGACCAGCTCAACCCCACCGTCATGCCCGTCTTCCGCAGCCTAATGACGGAAGAGGACCGCTGGCATCTGGTCCAGTACGTACTGGGTAGGCAAGGCCGCTAGGTCAGGGGCACTCCCACCGGCGTAACCCAGATGCGCTGAGCGACGTCGTAGCTCATGACCACGTCTCCGGCGCCGGTGACAAGGGTGACCACGCCCCGGTATGGGGCCGCGTCCTTGACCAGGGCCCGCACCCCCGGCATGACTTCGTTGGCGACGAAGTACTCGAGCAGCTCCCTATCGTCCTCCGGTATCCGGTCGATGGTGACCGTGGTGCCGGAGACGACCTTTGAGAGAGGGACGGTGAGTTTGTCGCGGACGAAGCCGCTGCTGGGAATGGGGTGGCCGAACGGGCACGTGGTGGGATGGCCGAGGCGTTCGGCTATCTTCTCGGCCAGATCTTCGGAGATGGCATGCTCCAACCGGTGCGCGTGCTCGTGGGCCTTGTAGGGTTCCAGTCCCAGCAGGTCCACCACCATGCGCTTCGCCAGCCGCTGTCGCCGGACGATCTTTTCCGCGCTATGCTGGCCGGTGAGAGTAAGCTCGATGTCCTTGTCCGGCGACATCTCCACCAGTCCCTCGCGTACCAGCCGCCGTATCATGCCGCCGACCGACGGCAGTGAGGTCCCGAGCCCCTCTGATTCCGGTAGTCGTTTCAACTGCTCCGCTAGGTGGGTGGGGGTCACCCGGATGCCCACCTCCTCCAGCTGGAAGATGGATACGAGGTAGTTTTCGGCAGCCATGGATAGGCGAACCTCTCCGGGAGAGGTCTTTTCCCCGCGCGTGGGGCGTCTTGTGGGCTTTGCGGTGGCCATGGCGTCGAATGTAGCACCGACCCACGAACCGGTCAACGAACGGACCGAGGGGGCGATGCCCCGGTGCTCTCGTCACTCGGGTACTCTTGGCACATTGGCACTAGGGGGCTGGCGCCGAACGGTACTCGGCCGTCAGCTCCCGCACCGTGTTGGGATTGGTCGCCGTGGCCAGCAGGTCGAGGGCCGCTACCATCACTTCCGTCTGGCGGGCGACATCGCCCGGCGCCCCGAGGGTGCGCCCGAGGATGTGCCTGATAAGCAGGACGCGGAGTGGCTTGAGCAGGCGGGCTTGGTGCGCAAACGCTCGGATGTAGACGCATACCGTCGCTATCCCGCTCTCCTCGAAGATCCTGGCGGTGTGTCCCACGGACACATGGCACTCGGGTCAGGCGCCGACCAGCAGCGCGGCATCGACCCTCCGCTCAATGAGCAAGTCCGCCCATGTGGGGGCGGTGTGCTTTTTCAACCGTAGCTGTGAGATGGCGCTGACGAAGGAGCAGGTGGTCTCGGCGACCTCTCCCACCAGCCCGTCACACTGGGCCTCTATCAGCCGGTCGATGGGGAAGATGACGTTGTGGTCGCGTTCGCTACCTCGGATGTCGTAGCCGGGATGCCGTACCCGCAATCTGTTCCACTTCACATCGAGGGGGATCTCCGAAAGCGTGGACTCCATTTGGAGGAACTCGTCGATGCGAGGGATGACCTGTTCCTGGATAGGGCCGTCGGGAAGCGGGTCGTCGCCCTCGACGAACAGACCGCCAGCCGACACCAGGGCCAGCCGCGATTCGGACAGAGGTCGCGCCAGTGGACTCCAGGGCGTGTCCTCGTAATGCCAGAGAGGCTCGACATCTGGAGCGGGGGTATAACCGGCGATCTGAGAAGAAACGCAGTGTTCCATGACCTTCGAGTAGTCCCCCGTGTCGAAGGCCTCGCCCAAGATCTCGAGCAACCTGCGCAGGAACTCGGCCCCGCCCGACTCCCCGAGCCCGTTCTTGGTGTGCAAAAACTTGAACAGGAGGTCGCTCCTCGTGCCGTAGGCGAACGACTGTAGGAACTCTTCCAGAGTCTCCGCTGGACTGTGCTCCGTCGCCTCTGCATCCGCCATATTTACGATCCCCGCTCAGGATGCCGCGAATCGTATCGCCTAAAGTGTCCTGCGCCGGTTGACACTCGGCTCGACGGGCCTGTAGCATATCTGTTTGTCGCCCACACGGGCGGAGGGGCTTGGCTGTGTCTTGCGATAGGCGTGTGTCCAACCCTGAGAGAGACCCGGTAAGGCCTGTTGGGCGACGGTGTGTCAGCGGGCACACTGCGGATGTTTCAGCCATGGAGTCCGGATAGATAGAGCGAATAATGCCGACCGTAAATCAGCTGGTAAGAAAAGGCAGGAAGTCCAAGCGTAAAAAGGACAAGGCGCCTGCGTTGGGATACATCTTCAACACCCTCAAAAACAGAGGCCGGAGGAATCCAGGCGGCTCGCCGCAGAAACGAGGCGTTTGCGTCCTCGTGCGTACGCAGACTCCGAAGAAGCCGAACTCGGCGTTGCGCAAAGTCGCCAGGGTGCGACTGACCAACGGCATGGAGGTCACAGCCTACATTCCCGGAGAGGGCCACAACCTACAGGAGCACTCCGTGGTCATGCTCAGGGGCGGCCGGGTCAAGGACCTGCCTGGCGTGCGGTATCACATAATTCGCGGCGCGCTCGACACGTCCGGGGTGGACGAACGCAGGCGCGGTCGCAGCAAATACGGCAGCAAGAAAACCCGTACCGCAGGCGGTACGGTCGGATCTTAAATGGCGCGCAGACATCGAGCTCAGAGACGACACATCACGGCCGACCCCAGGTACGGGAGTACCGACCTCGCCAAGTTCATCAACCGAGTGATGATCGGCGGCAAGAAGTCGACCGCCCAGCGGGCCGTCTACGAGGCCCTGGACATCGCTGAGGAACAGGTCAAGCGGCCCGGTATCGACATATTCGACCTGGCGGTCCGCAACGCCGTGCCCGCCCTTGAGGTCAAGTCCCGCCGAGTCGGTGGCGCCACCTACCAGGTGCCGATAGAGGTTCGACCGGATCGGCGCGTGGCGCTTGCCATGCGCTGGCTTATCGCCTCCGCCCGCAAGAGGTCGGGGCGACCCATCGCGGACCGGCTGGCGCAGGAGTTGATGGAGGCGTCCCGGGGCGAGGGCGCCGCGGTCAAACACAAGGAAGACTTGCACCGTATGGCCGAGGCAAACCGGGCGTTCGCCCACTACCGCTGGTAGGCGAAACCCTCTCCCCTGACAAGCTCTCGCCGCACGACTCGAAGGTATCCTCCATGACCGCCAAGACTTCCAACAAAACTCGTAACGGCGCCGCTGCGCCCTCCGATGTGGCGCTCGAGCACACGCGAAACATCGGATTCATCGCTCACATCGACGCCGGTAAGACGACCGTCACCGAGCGTGTCCTCTACTTCGCCGGCCGCATCCAAAAGATCGGCGGCGTGGACGAGGGAACGACGGCGATGGACTGGATGGTGCAGGAGCGTGAACGGGGCATAACGATCACCTCGGCCGCCACCACAGCGAACTGGAAGGGTCACACCATCAATGTCATCGACACGCCAGGCCACGTAGACTTCACGGCCGAAGTGGAACGTAGCCTCAGGATATTGGATGGCGGTGTCGTAGTGTTGGACGCCGTCGCCGGGGTCCAGCCCCAGTCGGAGACAGTATGGCGACAGGCCGACCGCTACGATGTCCCCCGCATCTGCTTCATCAACAAGATGGACAAGGTGGGCGCCGACCTGCAACGAGCGATGGACAGTCTCGTGCTGCGGCTTGGCGCCAACCCGGTGGCCATTCAACTGCCTATCGGCACCGAGAGTGACTATAGGGGCGTCGTCGATCTGATCAATCGCAAGGCATACGTATACCCCGTGGACGGTGAGCAGGTGCCGTCGGAGGAGCCGGTGCCCGGCGAGATGGCTGACCTAGTGGAAGACTACCGGGCTAAGTTGGTCGAGAAGACGGCCGAGACCGACGACGACCTGCTCATGAAGTTTCTCGATGATGAGGAGATTACTCCCGTTGAGATCAGGCGGGCTCTTCGCAAGGCCACAATTGCCAACGCCATAGTGCCGGTGGTCTGCGGTACCGCCCTGAAAACCAGGGCCGTCCAGCCGCTGCTCGACGCCATCACCGAATACCTGCCGTCTCCTCTCGATGTTCCTGCTATAGAGGGCCGCGTATTGAGGACGGGAGAGACCGTCACCCTCAGCCCAGACCCCGAAGAGCCCTTTTCGGCGCTCGCCTTCAAGGCGGTTACCGACGAGTTCATAGGCCGCCTGGTCTACTTCAGGGTCTACTCCGGCAAGGTCAAGTCGGGATCCATGGTCTTTAACTCGACCACGGGCAAACGCGAGCGACTCGGCCGTGTCGTTAAGATGCACGCCAACCACAAGGAAGACGTGGAGTTCGTCTCGGCCGGTGACATTGCCGCCGCGGTCGGCCTCAAGGCCACCACCACCGGCGACACTCTCAGCGATGAGGTGTCCCCCGTTGTGCTGGAGGCGATCACCTTCCCGGAGCCGGTGGTTTCGGTTGCGATCGAGCCCAAGACGAGGGCCGACCAGGAAAAGCTTTCGGACGCTCTCGTGAAGCTGTCGGACGAAGATCCCACGCTGCAGGTCGCCTTCGACGAAGATGTGGGTCAGACCATCCTCTCGGGTATGGGAGAGTTGCACCTCGACATCATCGTCGACAGAATGCGGCTAGAGTTCCGTGTCGAAGGCACTGTGGGACAGCCAAAGGTCGCCTACCGTGAGGCCATTCGAGTCGAGGCCGACGGCGAGGGCCGATTCGTCAGGCAGAGCGGCGGCCACGGCCAGTACGGTCACGCCAGGATCACCATTGAACCGCTGCCCGCTGGCGAAGGGTTCGTCTTCGAGGACAGGGTCAAGGGCGGCAACATTCCCAAGCAGTTCATCCCGGCCGTCAGGCAAGGCGCCCAGGAGGCGCTTGGCGCCGGACCCGTAGCCGGCTACCCTGTCATCGACGTAAAGGCCACCTTGCGCGATGGCTCGTCCCACGACGTCGACTCCTCCGAGATGGCATTCAAGGTGGCGGGCTCGATGGCGATGAAAGACGCTTTGGCGCGCGCCAAGCCCTACCTGCTGGAGCCGGTCATGAGACTGGAGGTAACCGTCTCCGGGGAGTACCTCGGTGAAGTGGTGGGCGACCTCGGCCGTCGCCGGGCCCACGTCAAAAACATCGAGGCCATCGAGGACACGCAGGTCGTACAGGCGACCATCCCGCTAGCCGAGAGCTTCGGTTACGCAAACACTTTGCGCTCGCTAACGCAGGGGCGCGCCGGCTTCTCCATGGAATTCGACAGGTTCGCGCAGGCACCCCAGGCTGTAGCGACAGCGGCCAAGGCGGGCTGACAAATGGTTACCAAGCAAAAGATTCGAATTATTCTGAAGGCATTCGACCACCGCATCCTTGACCTGTCCGCCGGGCAGATAGTGGAAGCGGCCGAGCGCACGGGAGCCCAGGTGGCCGGGCCGATACCCTTGCCGACCTCGATAAAGCGGTTCTGCGTCATTCGCTCGCCGCACGTGTTCAAGGACTCGCGCGAACATTTCGAACTGCGCACGCACAACAGGCTCATTGACATCCTGGAGCCCACGCCCAAGACCATCGACTCACTGACCAGCCTCAATGTCCCTGCTGGCGTGGACATATCCATAAAGCTCTAATGCCGACGAGACCATCAAAGTGAACGTGAAAGCCATACTTGGAAAGAAGATCGGAACCACCGAGGTGGTTCGCGAGGAGGGAGATCTCGACTGCGTGACCGCGGTCCTCGCCGGCCCCTGCACCGTCGTTCAGGTCAAGACCCCCGAGTCCGACGGCTACGAGGCCATTCAGATCGGCTTCGAAGAGGTCGACTCGGCTACAAAGCCCTTGGAGGGCCACCAGAAGCGGGTCGGCAAGACCTTTCGCCATTTGCGCGAAATTCGGGCCGATCAGGGTGCTGGGTTCGACCTGAGCGAGGCCGAGGTGGGCGACCAAGTGGACGTCGGCGTCTTCGAGTCGGGGGACAGGGTGGATGCAACCGGCGTGTCCAAGGGACGTGGTTTCGCCGGAGGCATCAAGAGGCACGGCTTCCACGGCGGCCCCAAGACCCACGGCCAGTCCGACCGCCACCGTGCGCCCGGCTCCATCGGGGCGGGCACCACGCCCGGCAAAGTGCTTAAGGGTCAGCGCATGGCGGGCCACTACGGCGCCGCCCGGATAACCGTTCAGAACCTGGAGGTGGTTTCCACCGACCCAGAGCGCAACCTGCTGTTCGTCAAGGGTGCGTTGCCAGGGGCGAGAAACTCGCTGGTGTTCATTCGCAGTTCGATCAAGGGAGCCGGTTCTCCCGGAACTGAGGCGAAGTGAAGCTCAGGTTGCTCGACATAGAGGGCAAGTCTCTGGGGCACATCGACGTCCTTGACGACCTGTTCGACGCCCCGGCCAAGCCGGCCCTCGTCCACCAGGTGGTTGTCGGTCAGCAGGCCAACGCGCGCCAGGGTACCGCCAGCACCAAGACCCGCGCCGAGGTGTCCGGCGGAGGCCGGAAACCCTGGCGGCAGAAGGGCACCGGTCGCGCGCGCACCGGCTCGATCCGCTCGCCCATATGGCGGGGCGGTGGCATCATATTCGGACCGTCTCCCAGGAGCTACACGCAGCGCACACCCAAGCGCATGCGCCGCGCGGCGCTGAAAGCCTCTCTTTCTTCCAGAGCTAGAGATGGTGATCTACTGGTCATCGACAAGCTGAATCTGGCGGAAGCCAAGACCAGGTATCTGGTCGCCGCGCTGGCCGCGCTCAACGTGAGCGGCTCGGTGCTGCTGGTCGCCAACGGGGCGGAGTCGGAGGTGCTGCGGTCGGCTAGGAACGTGCCGAAGCTCAAGATGATGCCCGCCTTCCAACTCAACACGGTCGACCTGCTCAAGCACCGCCGGATCGTCATGACGCTGGATGCGGTGCGTGAGGCCGAGCGGCTGTGGGGCGGCGCCTTTGTGAGAAAGCCCAAGGGTGGTGCGGTGACCAGCGAGGACGGTAGCACGGAGGACGAGGGCTAACAATGGATTCCGCGACCGTCATACACAGGCCCGTCGTAACCGAAAAGAGTACCGCTCTTCAGGAGGAGGGACGGTACGTGTTCGAGGTCGACATGGCCGCGACCAAGCTCGAAATAAAAAAAGCCGTTGAGACCGCATTCGAGGTTAAGGTGGTGGGCGTCAACACCATGGTGGTAAAGGGCAAGCGTAAGCGCCTCGGCCCTCGCGTCACCCTGGGGAAGAGTTGGAAAAAGGCGATCGTAAAACTGGCCTCGGGCGAATCCATCACCATCTTCGAGGGCGTTTAGTCATGCCACTGAGAGCACTCAAGCCGAATACCCCGGGCCAAAGGGGCGTCGTACTTCAGACCAATGACGACATAACGACACGTCACCCTAAGAAGGCACTGACCAAGGGCCTCAAGCGAAGGGCCGGCCGGGACAACAAGGGCCGTATCTCCGTTAGACACCGGGGGGGTGGCCACAAGCGTCGTTACCGGGAGATCGATTTTAAGCGGGATAAGGCCGGCGTGCCGGGCGAGGTCACCTCGGTCGAGTACGATCCGAACCGCTCGTCCCGCATCGCCCTGATCAAGTACAAGGACGGCGACTGGCGCTACATTCTTTCTCCTCAACACCTCAAGGTCGGAGACACTGTCATGGCGGGCGACCAGGCGGAGATCCGCCCGGGCAACGCCCTGCCGCTTCGGGCGATCCCCACCGGCACGGAAGTACACAACATAGAGATGAAGATTGGCCGTGGCGGGCAGATGGTCCGCAGCGCCGGCGGCTCTGCCCAGGTGCTAGCCAAGGAAGAGGACCACACGCTTCTTCGTCTGCCCTCCGGTGAGGTGCGACAGGTGCACAGCGAGTGCATGGCCAGCATCGGTCAACTGGGAGCGGTCGACAACAAGAACGTCAAGCACGGCAAAGCGGGACGCAGGCGGAACATGGGTTGGCGCCCGTCGGTTCGGGGCGTGGTCATGTCCCCCAGAGACCATCCGCACGGCGGTGGCGAGGGCAAGTCGCCCATCGGCATGCCGGGCCCGAAAACGCCCTGGGGTAAACCTGCATTGGGCTACCGTACGAGGCGCAACAAGTCAACGGGCAAAAACATAATCAGAAGGCGGGGCCAGAAGTAGATGTCGAGGTCTATCAAGAAGGGGCCGTTCGTTGACGCCAAGCTGGCCAAAAAGGTAGACCGGGCTCGTCAGAGTTCGGAAAAGACCGTGATCAAGACCTGGTCGAGGCCGTCGATGATCATGCCCGACATGCTCGGGCTGACCATCGCGGTTCACGACGGGCGCCGTCACGTGCCGATCTACATAACGGAAAACATGGTGGGACACAGACTGGGGGAGTTCGCTCCCACCCGCACGTTCCGGGGCCACATGGGCAGATCCGACAGGACCAGCACCGTCAGGTAGGCCTCTAGGGCATTTTAAGATGGCATCAACGGCAACCTCGAAAAACACGGGACTCTCGGTCAAGCGAGTAAGGCCCGTCATCGATCTCGTCCGCGGGATGTATGTCGACGAGGCTCTGCATACGCTTGAGTTCCTGCCTTCCCCTGCTGCGGCGGTGGTGGCAAAAGTCGTCCGATCGGCGAACGCCAACGCCGAAAACGAGCTGGCGTCTCGCAGTGGAGACCTGAAAATTGTCTCGATATACGCCGACGAGGGCAGTAGCATAAAGCGGTTCCGAGCCCGGGCACGGGGGCGCTCTGCTAGGATCATCCGTCGCAACAGTCACATCACCGTGGTCGTTGACGAGGATGAGAGGGAGGATCTAGTTGGGGCATAAGACCCATCCCATAGGCTTCCGCCTCGGAATCATCAAGGAATGGCAGGCGACCTGGTTCGCGGCCAAGACGGCCGACTACAGGGAACTGGTCAAAGAGGACCTGTCGATCCGTAACAACATCGCCACGCGATACCCGGATGCTGGCATATCCAAAGTCGAAATCGAGCGCAACTCCTCCGAAGTTGTGGTTACAGTCCATACTGCCCGGCCCGGCATCGTTATCGGCCGGGGAGGCCAGCGCGTCGAGGAGCTACGCAAGATGTTGGAGTCGCTGACCAACCGCAGAGCGCGCCTCAACGTGCAGGAGATTCGTCAACCCGAGCTGGACGCCTTCCTCGTTGCGCGCAGCGTGGCCGACCAACTGGAGCGCCGCATCGCCTATCGTAGGGCCATCAGGCAGGCGGTCAGCCGGACCGTGCAGGCCGGAGCAAAAGGAGTGAAGATCGTCATCGCCGGCCGTCTGGGCGGCGCCGACATCGCCCGCCGGGAGAAGGCCATGGAGGGTCGGGTACCTCTCCATACGCTGCGTGCGGATGTGGACTTCGCCATCGCCGAAGCGGCGACCGATTTCGGCCGCATCGGCGTGAAGGTCTGGCTGTACCACGGGGACATCATCAAGCAAGAAAAGGAGCCGGAGCTTGAGGACATGCTGCCCATCGAGGTCACGCTCAGCCCTGAAGAGTCGGTCGCGCAGGAGGCCGCCGAGGCCGAGGCCGCGGCGGCTGCGGAGGCGGCGGCAGTGGCCGCCGCTTCCGAGAGCGAAACGGCCAGATCCGCCGATGTGTCGCCTTCCATGGCCGCTCCCGTCGCCTCGACCGAGGCACCCGTTGCGACCGAAGGGGAGCCTGCCGAGCAGACCGAAGAGAAACGGTCCTCCGCGCCCGTATCCGAGTCCGAAGAGGAGCCTGATGAGGCGGCTGAGGCGACCGAAGACGAGGCTCCTGAGCATGCTGAAGAGGAACGACACGAGGCCGGGACCGAGGAAAAGTAATGCTTCAACCAAAGAGACTCAAATATCGCAACCACCACAGGGGGCGGCTGAAAGGCGTCGCGAACGCCGGCAGCACCATCAACCTGGGGGAGTTCGCCCTGAAGGCTACCGAATCGCACTGGGTCACGGCCCGCCAGATTGAGTCGGCTCGGCGTGCGATGACCCGCTACGCCAAGCGTGGCGGCAAAATATGGATCAGAATCTTCCCCGACAAGTCGGTGACCGCTCGTGCGGCGGAGACGCGCATGGGAAGCGGCAAGGGCGCGGTGGACCACTGGGTCGCTGTCGTCAAACCGGGCAGAGTGCTGTTCGAAATGGCGGGAGTGCCCGAAGAGGTGGCGCGTGAGGGCCTGAGACTGGCCGCGGCGAAGCTGCCCATGGCAACAAAGATAGTGAAGAAGGAAGCCTTCTAGCCGCGGACGGCTGAAGGCACGCTAGGGGATCGATTTGGCGGTAAACGACATAAGAGCGCTTGGCGACGATGAACTCGCCGAGGAGCTGGAAGAGACGATGCGGGCGCTGATGAACCTGCGGTTCAGGGCGGCGACCATGCAGTTGGCCGACGTCAACGAGATCAAGGCCTCGCGCCGCCGCGTGGCGCGAATCAAGACCGTTATTAGGGAGCGCGAGCTGGCGAGGATCGAAGCATGAGCTTTGAAAGACGCAAGGCCCGAGTAGGTCGCGTCGTCAGCGACAAGATGGATCAGACCGTCGTGGTCTATATTGAGCGTCGCCGCTCGCACAGGCTGTACAAAAAGTCGATCCAGGTGCGCAAGCGATACGTCGTACATGACCCGGGGAACGACGCCCGGTTGGGCGATCTGGTAAAACTGGTGGAGTCTCGCCCGATCTCCAAAACTAAGCGCTGGCGTCTAGCCGAGATATTGGAGCGCGGGGATGTCGCTGAGGTCCAACCCGAAGACATCAAGCTGGCCGAGGATGTGCAGGTAGCCCAGAGGTTGTCCGCCGAGGAGCAGGAGGCCGCGGTAGCAGCCACCACGGCCGCCGCCGCCGCCAGAGAGACCGCCGCAGTTGGAGATGAAGCCGCTCCAGAGCCGGAGCCCGAACCCGAGGTGACGGTGGAGGAAGAGGCCGCCCTCGAGCCCGAACCCGAGGTGACGGTGGAGGAAGAGGCCGCCCCCGAACCCGAACCCGAGGTGACGATGGAGGAAGAGGCCGCCCCCGAGCCCGAACCCGAGGTGACGGTGGAGGAAGAGGCCGCCCCCG
>CAZWTT010000001.1:237034-293700 GCA_964637315.1 uncultured Dehalococcoidia bacterium
GAGGCCGCCCCCGAGCCCGAACCCGAGGTGACGGTGGAGGAAGAGGCCGCCCCCGCCCCCGAACCCGAGGTGACGGTGGAGGAGGAGGCCGCCCTCGCCCCCGAACCCGAGGTGACGGTGGAGGAGGAGGCCGCCCTCGCCCCCGAACCCGAGGTGACGGTGGAGGAGGAGGCCGCCCCCGAGCCCGAGGCGATGGTGGGAGAAGAGGCCGAGGCCGTCGAGGAGACTCCCGAGCCGGACGCTGAGGAGGCCGCTCCCGAACCTGACGAGGAAACTGATACCGCCCCCGAGAACGAAGAGGAAGAGGCCCCGGAGGCTGAGGATGAAGAGGTTAAAGAGTGATACAGATCTACTCCCGCCTCAGGGTCGCCGACAACTCCGGCGCCAAGGTCATCAGCTGTATCGGGGTACCCGGTGGCAGCGGTCGCAGATATGCCGGCCTCGGTGACATTATCGTCGCCTCGGTCAAGGAGGCCGCCCCGGCGGCCGGCGTGAAAAAGGGCGAGGTGGTGCGTGCCGTAATCGTGCGCACGTCCAAGGGCTACCGTAGAAGGGACGGCTCCCACATCCGGTTCGACGACAACGCCGCCGTCATCGTCAGCCCGGAGAATCTGCCTAGGGGAACACGGATCTTTGGTCCGGTGGCTCGCGAATTGCGAGACAAGAACTTTATGCGCATAGTCTCGCTGGCGCCGGAGGTGCTCTAGGCTTCCCGGCCGGAGCGACGGAACATGAAGATTAGAGCGGAAGACACCGTATTGGTAATAAGCGGACGCGATCGCGGCAAGCAGGGCAAGGTGGTCAGATCGTTTCCGGAGGACAGGACCGTCCAGGTGGAGGGCGTCAACGTCGTAAAGAAGCACATGAAGGCCTCGGCCAGCATTCGCCAGGCCGGGATCATCGAGAAAGAGGTGCCTCTGCCAGTCGCCAAGGTGGTGCTCGTATGCCCGTCCTGTAACGAGCCCGGCAAGGTCGGACGCAGGTTCCTAGCCGACGGCTCCAAGGCGCGCGTGTGCAAGAGCTGCGACGAAGTTATTGAGTAGGGCCTACCCGCACTGAACATGGTTGATACAGAAGAAACGACGAAAAGCGAAGACGAAAAGCCCAAGCGGGCTCGACGAGTCTCTGCGAAGGCGTCTGCTAAGGCTTCGGCGAAACCGTCAGCCAAGGCGACGGCGTCCAAATCCATGGTTGACGAACCCAAGGCCAAGGCAAAGGCGCCGGCCAAGAAGCGTACGATCCGGCGCAAGGGCGCTGCTGCGGCTGAAGCGGCTCCGGTCGCCGCCGTGGCCGATGCCCCCGTTGCTACGGCGAACGCAACGAGGCCTCTGCCGAGGCTGAAGGAGCTTCACATCAATACCGTCGGCCCGGCGCTCATCAAGGAGTTCAACTACACCTCCCCAATGCAGGTGCCGACCATTGAGAAGATCATCGTCAATATCGGCCTCGGTGAGGCGCTCACGAACCCGCGAGCCTTGGAGAACGCCACCAACGACATCACCAAAATCACCGGTCAGCGACCGATTACAAACCGGGCGCGCAAGTCCATCGCCAACTACAAGCTGCGCGAGGGGATGCCGGTCGGGGTGAGCACGACCATGCGCGGACGCCGCATGTGGGAGTTCTTCGATCGACTAGTCGCTTCTGCCCTGCCCCGCATCCGCGACTTCCGCGGCCTGTCCAGGAAGTCGTTCGACGGCAGAGGCAATTACGCCATCGGCTTCAGGGAGCAAGTGATGTTCCCGGAGATTGACTACAACGCGGTGGACAGGCTGCGAGGATTGCAGGTAGTGGTGACGACCACCGCGCCGAATGACAGGGAAGGACTGAGACTCCTGGAGCTTCTGGGCGTCCCGTTTGCCAAGACCGGCGAGGGAACGGTCGCCTGACGACGTCTGTGTTGGGCGATTATGAATAGGGGAGGACAGTAGATTGGCAAAGGCCTCAATGGTTGCGCGCTGGAAGAAGCCGCAAAAGTACTCGACCCAGAAATACAACCGGTGCAACCGTTGCAACCGGCCCCGTGCGTATATCCGACACGTCGGCCTGTGCCGAATCTGTTTTAGAGAGTTGGCGCTTCGTGGCATGTTGCCGGGCATTCGAAAGGCCAGCTGGTAGAGATTATGTCAGTTACTGATCCAATCGCAGACATGCTCACCCGAATCCGCAACGCGGTGACGGCGGAGCATGACAGCGTGCCCATTCCCGCATCCAAGATGAAAGTCTCGATCGCCGAACTCCTCACCAGCGAGGGGTTCATCCAGGGGTATGAGTTGGAGGACACCGGGGGTCCGCAGGGAGAGATAAAGATCTTCCTTCACTACCACGACCGCGGTGACCCCGGGATAACCGGCCTGAAACGGGTAAGCCGACCGGGCCTGCGGGTGTACGTCCGCAAGGGGGAGATTCCCCGCTATTTCGGCGGTCTTGGAGTGTCGTTTTTGTCCACGTCTCAGGGCGTGATGACCGGCCGGGACGCGTGGAAAAAGGGCATCGGAGGAGAGTTGCTGTGCTACGTCTGGTAGCGGTGGAACTCAACGGCCCGTGTGAAAGCATGGCCGGCGACAGATCGGTGGGATAATTAAGATGTCTCGTATTGGAAACAAGCCCATATCGGTCCCCAAAGGCGTGGACGTCACCATCTCCGGGTCCGAGGTTGCTGTCAAAGGGCCGAAAGGCGAATTGCAGCAGCGCTTCGACTCGGATATGGCGATCGCAATGGACGACGGCGCGGTGGCCGTTAAGCGGCCGTCGGACGAGGGCAGACACAGGGCCCTGCACGGCCTCACCCGCAGTCTGTTGGCCAACATGGTCCTGGGCGTCAGCGAGGGCTACGTTAGACAGCTCGACCTAGTCGGAGTCGGCTACCGGGCTCAACAAGAAGGCCTGGGAGTGACGCTGAACGTGATGCTCAGCCACACGGTAACCATCAACCCCCCCGAGGGTGTGACGATCGAGGTCGAGGGGCAGAACCTCATCAGGGTGTCCGGCATAGACAAACAGAAGGTGGGCCAACTGGCGGCGCAGATCCGCAAGGTGAGGCCGCCCAACGCATACACCGGCAAGGGCATCCGCTATAGCGGTGAACAGGTCAAGCTCAAGCCAGGCAAGTCCGCCCGAAGGGTTCAGTAGACCGGCCCCCGCCAGGTTGAATTCGGGCTAGGTTGAAATTGGGAGAGCAGTAGTTGGCACTGAGGAAGACATCCAAGCACCGGGTACGTGTCAGGCACGCCCGGGTTCGAAAGCGGGTAAACGGAACAGACGCCCGGCCCCGTCTGGCCGTGTTCCGTAGCAGTCAACACGTCTACGCTCAGCTCATCGACGACGAGCGGGGCGTAACACTGACCGCGGCATCGAGTCTGGAAAACGAGATAAAGACTGGCTCTGAGGGGCGCGACAAGACCGCCACGTCCCGCGCCGTCGGCGAGTTGGTCGCTAGGCGGGCGGCCGAGAAAGGCATCAAGACGGCTGTGTTCGACCGCGGCGGTAACAAATACCATGGGCGGGTCAAGGCTTTGGCCGAAGCCGCGAGAGAGGGAGGTCTGGTCATTTGACGTTCAACAGGGGCTTCGGCGGAGGGCGCGATAGAGACCGCGGACCCGACGACGGAATGGAGGAACGGGTGGTGAAAATCTCCCGCGTCGCCAAGGTCGTAAAGGGCGGTAGGCATCTCAGCTTCAACGCTGTCGTCGTCGTCGGCGACGGCGCGGGGAACGTCGGCGTCGGCTTGGGCAAGGCGGACGCCGTGCCCGACGCGGTCAAGAAGGGCTCTTACTACGCACGTCGCAACATGATCAAAGTGCCACTGGACGGCAGCACCATCCCACACGAGATAATCGCCAAGTTCAACGGCGCCGAAGTGATGCTCAAACCGGCGGTGCCGGGAACCGGCGTCATCGCCGGGGGCTCCGTCCGTGCCGTGGTCGAATTGGCCGGCGTCAAGGACATTCTGAGCAAGGCCCGACGCAGCACCAATCCGGTCAACAGTGTCAAAGCCACTTTCAAGGCCCTAGCCTTGCTCCGGGAGCACGGGACGGAAAAGGCTCGCAGGCGCAGAGTTATCGAGATCGGATCAGCACGCATGGCGCGCCGGACCCAGACAAGGGCCGCCGCCGCTGCCGCCGAGGCGCAGGCCTGATCACCATGGCAAGGCTATCCATAACGCTTATTAACAGCGTAATAGGTAACAAGCAGGATCAGAGACGGACCGTCGAATGTCTGGGCTTGAGGAAGCTCAACCACACTGTGATGCATGAGGACACGGCGTCCATAAGGGGCATGGTTCACAAGGTCCGCCACCTGGTGCGAGTAGAGCCGGCGGACTAGCGAAACAAAGAGCGCAGCACAATGACTGAACGAAAAAGTTTGAGTTTAAACGAACTGGGGCCTCCCGGCGGTGCCCGAAAGAACCGGACTAGGGTGGGACGTGGAAACGGTAGCGGCCGCGGCAACTACTCCGGAAGGGGATTGAAGGGTCAGAAGGCCCGTGCCGGTGGCGGAGTCAGGGTTGGCTTCCAGGGCGGCCAGTTGGCCCTCATCAAGTCACTGCCGATGATCCGGGGCTTTACCGCCCGCTCGCACAAGGAATTCCAGCTGGTTAATGTGGATCAACTGGACCGCATCCCCGACGGAGTCGAGATCACGGCCCAGACTCTCGCCGACGCTGGTCTGATCGACTACGCTGACCGACCCGTCAAGGTGCTGGGCAGGGGCGAGGTCGAAAACGCAGTAACCGTCGTCGCAGACCGTTTTTCCCTATCGGCGCGGGCCAAGATAGAGGCCGCGGGCGGCACGGCGCGGCAGGTCGACTAGTGGTCCAGAGAGGAGCGGCGGTTCGCCAGCAGGAGGTCTCCAGACCCCAGCTCATCCAGTCGATGATCGACGCGATGAGGGTGCCGGACCTTCGGTCGAAGATTCTCTTTACGCTGGCGATGTTGGTGATCTTCCGGTTCGTCGCTCACGTCCCGGTGCCGGGCGTCGACACACAGGCGCTCAATCAAGCCTTCGAGCAGAACGCCCTGCTTGGCTTCCTCGACCTGTTCAGCGGCGGTGCGCTGGCGAACCTGAGCATCGCCGCGCTTGGCGTCTACCCGTACATCACGTCCTCGATCGTGATGCAGATACTGACCCCCGTGGTGCCCTCGCTCAAGGCGCTGTCGCAAGAGGGCGATTACGGCCGGCAAAAAATCAACCAGTATACCCACTGGCTGACGGTTCCCATCGCTCTGTTGCAGGCCTGGGGCCAGCTCACCTTGCTGCGCCAGTCCGGGGTCCTGCCCGGCGTCGACTTCGGGCTCAACCTGGCCACTTTCGCCATGGTGGCGTCGATGGTGGCGGGAACCATGTTCCTCGTCTGGCTGGGCGAATTGATAACCGAGCGTGGGCTCGGCAACGGCATCTCCTTGATCATCTTCGGGGGAATCGTGGCCAGCTTCCCCAGGATAATTGGACAGGGCTTCCTGCAGAGGGACGAGGCCGGGGGACTGCTGCTGCTGGCGGTGTTTGGCCTCGCCATCATCTATCTGATCGTAATGTTCACCGAGGCCCAGAGGCGAGTGCCTGTCCAGTACGGCAGGAGCGTGTTCAGGGGTGGCCGGATGCAACGGCAATCGGGCTCGACTTTCCTACCGCTGCGCGTTAACTCGGCGGGCATGATCCCGCTCATCTTCGCGTTCTCGATCATCATTTTGCCGACCACCATCGCCAGCTACTTCCGAAACCCGCTGAGCGACGCCTTCGTGCCCCGCGCGGCGCGCTTTTTCTCCGATACGTTCGACCCCAGTCGGTGGCCCTATTGGCTCGCCGTCTTCATCCTGGTGGTCATCTTTGCGTTCTTCTATACGCTCGTCATCTTCCAGCAGCAGAGGCTGGCAGAAAACCTGCAGAGAAACGGCGGCTTCATACCGGGCATTCGGCCGGGAAAACCGACGCAAGACTACCTAAACCGGGTAATCCTGCGGATTACCTGGGGCGGTGCGTTGTTCCTCGGCTTCATTGCCGTGCTGCCGTTCGCCATCACCCAGGTCACTGACATACGCGCCCTCACGATAAGCTCCACGAGCCTGCTGATCATGGTCGGCGTGGCGTTGGACACGATGCGTCAACTGGAAGCGCAGCTACTGATGCGCAATTACGAGGGTTTCCTGAGGTGACGTTCGCCTGTTTTATGGCGACCAACACGCAGGATCTCGAAGACGCGGCACCTTGAAAAAGGCAATACTGCTCGGCCCGCCCGGTGCGGGTAAGGGCACCCAGGCGGCCCGACTTGCCGGCATGCTCGGTGTGAACCTAGTTTCTTCGGGAGACCTGTTCAGGGACCACCTCGCTCGGAAAACGGAGTTGGGGTTGAAAGCCCGCTCGTACATGAGTGCTGGGGAGTTGGTCCCCGACGACGTGACCATAGCGATGGTGATGGACTGGGTGACCGCTCCAGAACAGTCTGCGGGGTTCGTGCTGGATGGATTTCCCAGGAGTCTGGGCCAGGCCAGGGCGCTGGACGCCAAGATGGCCGACCGGAGTGGCATAGATGGCGTGCTGTACATAAACGTATCGCGGGACGAACTGGTGCGGAGGTTGGGAGGCAGGTCCATATGCAGGGTATGCCAGACCCCCTACCATGCCACATCGTCCCCGCCGCGCCAGGAAGGAGTGTGTGATAAGTGCGGTGGGGAGTTGTACCAGCGTGAGGACGACAGGCCCGAGGCGGTGACTAACCGGCTCGAGGTGTACGAAGAGCACACCGCGCCCGTGGTGGAGCACTATCGACGCAACGGGGTGCTCACCGAGATCGATGGCGATTCGTCGATAAAAGAGGTCTGGAAGAAGCTGGCGACAATTGCCCAGTAGCGGCCCGTCCGAGGCGGGTAATCGGGGCGCCAACCTATAATTAGGCGAACAACAACAAAACAACAACAGGAGAGTCGACAATAAAGCGCTCAATCGCACTGGCCAGTGAAAGGCCGATGGGGATAACGATCAAGTCCGAGGCCGAACTGCGGCTGATGAAAGAAGCCGGCCAAGTTGTATCCGAAGTCAAGGCTCTCATTGCAGCCGCCATTCGACCCGGTGTTACGACCGGCAACTTGGACTCGATCGCCGAGAATGCCATACGGACCGCGTGGGCCGTCCCCTCGTTCAAGGGCTACCTAGGGTTCCCGGCGAGCATCTGCACGTCGGTAAACGAGGAGATAGTGCACGGGATTCCGGGCTCTCGGACGTTGAACGAAGGCGACATCCTGAGTGTGGATGTCGGGGCCATCGTCGGCGGCCTGCACGCAGACAGCGCCTTCACCGTCGGTGTGGGGGAGGTAACACGGGAGGCAGCTGATCTGATCGAGGCCACTCGGGAGTCCCTGCTTCGCGGTATTGAGCAGGTGAAGGTCGGCGCGAGGGTCGGGGACGTCTCGGCCGCCGTACAGGCCTGTGCCGAGGGCAAAGGCTACGCCCTGGTGCGGCAGTACGTGGGTCATGGCATCGGATATGCGTTGCACGAGGACCCCTCGGTCCCCAACTTCGGCGTGACCGGTCGTGGGCCCCTGCTCAAGGCCGGTATGGCGATAGCGATCGAGCCGATGTTGAACCTGGGCACCTGGAAGACCGAGGTTATGGACGATGAATGGACCGTGGTGACGGCGGACGGTCGTCTGTCGGCCCACTTCGAAGACACGGTGCTGGTGACAGAAGAGGGACCGGTGGTGACGACGGCCCCTTAGGACCGCCCCAGATATTCGTCAAGGGCATAGAGTAGTAATGGCTAAGAAAACGGACACCATAGAGGTCGAAGGGCTCATCAAGGAGTCGCTGCGTAATGCGACGTTCAAGGTCGAGCTGGCCAATGGCCATGAGGTGCACGCCTACATCTCGGGGAAGATCAGGAAGAACTTCATAAGGGTTCTGCCCGGCGACCGGGTGCTGGTTGTGCTGTCGCCCTACGACCTGACCAGGGGCAGGATCACATACCGCTTCAGGTAGGAGGCAAAACGCGGTCCTGACGGTGGGAGACAAGTAGCGAGGGTCCCCGGTGGGCCAGCGAGTTGAGCAAGGCCATAGGCCGGGGATTGGACGAAAGAATGAAGGTATCGGCTTCGGTAAAAAAGAGATGCGCCAAGTGTCGGGTCATCCGGCGCAAAGGTCGCGTTCACATAATCTGCGAGAACCGCAGGCACAAGCAGAGGCAGGGCTAGCATGGCACTAGTGGCAGGGGTGAACATCCCCGACGACAAGCGCGTGGAGTACTCGCTCACACGTATATATGGCATCGGTCTTCATCAGGCCAGAGAGGTGCTCGACAGGGTCGGGGTTGTCGACGATCCTCGCGTCAGGGACCTGAGCGAAACGGACTTGGTGCGGATCAGGGAGATCATCGAGCGGGAGAAGACCGTCGAAGGCGACCTCAGGCGAGAGGTCAACCTGAACATCAGGCGACTGATCGACATTGGCTCCTACCGGGGCCAGAGGCATCGTCGCGGTCTGCCGGCGCACGGGCAGCGTACGCGCACGAACGCCCGTGCCAAGCGTGGTCCCAGGCGTCCGGTCGCCGGGCGGGGCCAGAGGGCGAAGACCAAGTAAGCCATGGCAAAGAGATCACGTACCAAGAGAAGAGACCGTAAATCCGTCCCCGTCGGGAGAGTCTACGTACAGTCCACCTTCAACAACACCATTGTCACGATCACCGACCTCACTGGGGGTGTCGTGTGCTGGGGGAGCGCCGGCACCGTGGGCTTTAAAGGCTCGCGCAAGTCAACCGCTTTCGCTGCTCAGCGCGCCGCCGAGGATGCGGCACGCAAGGGCAAAGAGCAGGGGCTTCGCGAAGTCGACGTGCTTGTGCGCGGCTCCGGGGCGGGCAGAGAGGCGGCGGTGAGGGCGATTATCGCCCAGGGCATATCGGTTACCTCGATCCGTGACGTCACGCCGTTGCCGCACAACGGCTGTCGCCCCCGGAAGCGACGGCGGGTCTAGCTCGGACGGTGCAATTGGCACGACGCGGTCCGGTGGTCGGCGATGTGTCTGCGCTCAGAGAGCGCAGTTCGTTCGAGTTGCTGTCCGAGACCATGGCGATCTACTTTCGCCACCCTCGAGAGTTCATGATCCTGTCCGGGGTCGTGATGGTGCCGGTGACTCTGTTCTCGCTGGCGCTCGGTCTGAGTGGCCTCTGGGCGTATGCGCTGTCGGCCCTGCTGTTGAACGTCGGACTCGCCACGGTTGTGGGCGCAGGCGTCGTCGCGGTTGGACAGCACTACCTGCGGCGACGAGTCGACGTGCAGGAGGCATATCGGCACGTTCAGCGAAGGATCGCCACCGTTATTGCGATGTCCCTCGGGCTGGGAGTCGTCATGACGCTCGCGGCGCCGACGATCGTTATCGTGGTGCCATTCGCCGCGGTGCTAGCCTACGTCGTTAGCTGGTCCTTCGGCTCGTCGGTGGTCGTAGAGGAAAAGGGTCGGCTGATCGCGGCGTTCAAGAAAAGCCGAAAGCTGGTAACGGGAAGCTGGTGGCGGGTCTTCGGATTCCTGCTACTGCTGTGGATGGTGGCGGTCGGCGTGGGCCTTCTGGTCGCCCTTCTGCCCGCGGTGATTTCGCAAACCGTTTTCGGTGATGCTTCGAGCAGCGCTGTTTTTATAGGATGGATCGCAGCGATACTGGCGGCAGTTGCGGCTCCCCCGATAATAGCGATCGGGTACGCGTTGATGTACCTCGACCTGAGAAACAGGCGAGAGGACTTCGGCCTGGACGTATTGGAAGCGGAACTCGCACTTGCCCCAGTTGGCGGGGCGTTTGAGACGACTCAGGCCGGTCGACAGAGCCCGGCACACGAGGAAGGAGGAGGCCGGCATCCGCTAGACGTCGAGGGAGAAGATACCTCCAGCGACGGATCGGGCCAGGCTAACTAGATGGCAAGGTATACGGATCCAAGCTGCCGGCAATGCCGGCGGATAGGCGAGAAGCTGTTTCTCAAGGGCGAACGGTGCTACACGCCGCGGTGCGCCGTCGAGCGTCGCAAAAATCCTCCTGGGGATCGCAGTCTCAGGCGCAGACGTGCCACCGACTGGTCGCTACAGCTGCGGGAAAAGCAGAAGGCGCGATTTACCTACGGGGTGCTCGAGCGCCAGTTCCGCAACTACTTCGAGATCGCAAGGGAGCGCACCGGCGTCACCGGCGACATTCTGTTGCAGCTTCTGGAACGCAGGCTCGACAATGTTGTGTTCAGGCTGTCGTTTGCCGAGTCGCGTAAGCAGGGAAGGCAGCTTGTCAACCACGGACATTTCACGGTCAACGGACGACGCATGGACATCCCCTCCTATCTGGTGGAACCCGGCGACGTCGTAAAATGGAAGGCCAATAATGGCTCCTTGCCCGATTTCGCAAAGACAATAATGGACTCCGGGTCCAAGCGAACCGTTCCGGGCTGGCTCAAACCCGACCAGGGGGCCGGCTCAGCGGAGGTGCTGGGCGAGCCCACCGTGGATCACCTGGATTCCGACATCGACGTTCGACTCATCGTGGAGTTTTACTCGAAGTAACGAACCCTGGGTAGCGCTTGCTCGGTGTGGCTGCAATTGCCGTGCCGGGCAGCGATGTAACCCTTCCAAGAAGGCTGAGAGGTGCAAGCAGGCATGGTCCTGGAATTTCAAACATTAACTCCGAGTGAACCGCCGATTGAGGAAGAGGAGCCGATCCCCAGTCCTCAGATCACGGTTCTCGAAAGCGACGATGACTACGGCAAGTTTGCGGTGGAGCCGCTTGAGCGCGGCTACGCAGTCACGCTGGGCAACCCGCTGCGGCGCATCCTGTACGGGTCGCTCGACGGAACCGCGATCACCTCGGTGAAGATCAACGAGGTACTGCACGAGTACACCACCATCCCACACGTCAAAGAGGAGGTCTCCGAGTTCCTCCTCAACGTCAAGGGCATCCGGCTGCGGTCGGAGGTGGATCGACCTGGGAAGCTTCGGCTGGAGGTGTCGGGCCAGGGCGAGGTGAGCGCGGCAGATATTATGGCCTCTTCTGACTTCGAGGTGGTCAACCCGGAGCTGCACTTGGCTAGCCTGTCCTCCAACCAATCCAAGCTGTCAGTGGATTTCAACGTCGAGCCCGGCGTCGGCTACAAAAAGGCGGCTCTGGGCGAGGACCTGCCCATTGGCGTGCTGCCGGTGGACGCCATCTTCACCCCCATTCGGAAGGTCAACTACGGAGTCGAGTCCGCGCGGGTCGGCCAGAGGACGGACTTCGAGCGTCTGATCCTTGAGGTCTGGACGGATGGGTCGATATCGCCGGTGGAGGCGATCAAGCAGGCCGCCAACATCCTGATCACCCACTTCTTCCTGTTCACCAACGCACAGGAGGGCAAGGCCGGAGGAGTGGAGGGACCGCCCATCACCTTGAGGATATCGCCGGAGCAGTACAACATCCCGGTTGAGAGGCTCGAACTCTCTTCTCGAACCCTCAACTGCCTGAAGCGAGCCGGTATCGATAAAGTCGGCCAGCTGCTGTCCATGAAGCCCAGCGAGCTTCTGCAGATACGCAACTTCGGCGAGAAGTCGCTGACCGAACTCAATGAGAAGCTGGTGGAGATGGACCTGCCCCTGCCCGAATCAGGTGTCGGGCCAGAATTGAGTGACCCCGAGTTGGGAAAGAGGGAAGTCGAGGCGTCGCCGGACGAGCCTGTTGAAGCGGCCGACGACAACTCCAGAGACTCACAGGAGGACTGAAGTGAGGCATCGAGTAGCCGGCTCCGCACTGGGAAGGCCGACCGCGCACCGCATGCTCATGTTGCGTGGTGCCGTCACCGACCTTTTGCGAAACGAATCGCTGGAGACCACCCACGCCAAGGCGAGGGAGATCAGGCGACTGGCCGAAAAGACCATCACTCGTGGCAAGAAGGGAACACTGCACCAGCGCAGGCAGGCGGCCGCGTTCCTGACCGACGAGTCAGTTGTCGACAAGCTTTTCTCGGAGTTAGGTCCGAGGTACTCCGACCGACCCGGCGGCTACACTCGAACGGTCAAGACCGGCATGCGCAAGGGCGACGCGGCCGCCATGGCCATCATCGAGTTGGTCCCGTAACTCATCCGGAACACGTCAGAGCCATGCACCCGGGGTCAGGGTGAGGCTTGCATTAATAATCGAATATGACGGCACTCGCTACAGTGGGTTCCAGTACCAGACGAACGCGCCGTCCGTCCAGGCCGAGCTGGAGAGCGCCGTAAGGTGGCTTACTGGCGAGAGTGTAAGGATCGCCGGGGCGGGACGGACCGACGCCGGGGTTCATGCGGAGGGCCAGGTGGTGGCCTTGGACACGGGGTCCGACCTGACGGTCGAGAGCTTCGTCGCCGGGATGAACTTTCACCTGCCGCAGGATGTGGCGGTGCGTCGGGCGCGTCAAGTCCCGGACGGGTTTGACCCGCGCCGGGCGGCGGTGTCGCGCCGGTACCGGTACTCGCTGCTAAGGCGATCCACGCGGTCGCCCTTGACCGAACGCAGTGCCGTGGTGGTGAGCGAGCCGCTGGACATCGGCCTAATGCGTGCGGCGGCGAAGCTGATGGTGGGAAGCCACGACTTCGCCCGGTTCGCGGGGCCGCTCGAGCGGCCGGACGCGAGCACCGTGCGCGCCGTCAGCGAAATCGACATTGAAGTCGAGGGAGAGCGGATTGAAATAGAAGTGGAAGGAAACGCCTTCCTTCCACACCAGGTAAGGAGGATGGTCGGCGCCCTCGTGGACGTCGGACGCGGCAGGATGACCGCCGACGAGGTCGGCGGGCTGCTTTCCGGTGAAAAAACGCGTGCAGTCGCGCACTCCATGCAGCCGCAGGGGCTGAGCCTTGTGGAGGTACGATACCCTGAGGAGTTGGGGCTGGAGTCGGGATCCGGTGACCCGAACAACAAGATAGGCTGAAAGAAGACGATGACGACGAGAATGAAACCGCACAACGTCAGGCAGTCCGACCTGACACCCGAGTGGCATGTGGTCGATGCGAGAGGCAAGACTCTGGGTCGGGTCTCGACCGAGATCGCCACACTGCTCCAGGGCAAACACAAGCCCAGCTACACGCCGCACCTAGCTTCCGGCGATTTCGTGGTGGTGGTCAACGCCGATAAGTTCCGGGTGTCCGGTAACAAGCTGGTGGCCAAGATGTACTACCGCCATAGTGGATACCATGGCGGACTCACTGAGGAGACGCTCGGCGACGTGCTGGCGAAGAATCCCACACGGGCTCTCAAAAAGGCCGTCAAAGGAATGCTTCCCAAAAACAAACAGGGGCGTCATATGCTCTCTCGGCTCAAGCTGTATGTTGACGAGGAGCACCCCCATGAGGCCCAAGTGAACGCAGGGAAGGGCGCAGCCAAGCCCACCAAGCCGAAAACGAAGAAGATCAAAAAGCCCGTCGCGGAGGCGTCGAAGGCAGCCGATGCCATCGCAGAAGAGCCCGCCGCCGAGGTACCGGAGACTACAGGGGAGGCTGCCGAGCCCGAGCCCGAGCCCGAGGTCGAGACGGCCGCTGCCCCCGAGGCTCCCGTCGCAGAAGAGTCTGGGGGCGACCTGTCGGCACTCACCGTCGTCCGGCTCAAAGAGATGGCAAAGGAGCGGGGCGTGAAGGTGCCGTCCAAGGCACGCAAAGCCGATATAATCGAGGTGCTGGAGTCGACCCAGTCCGACTGACCGCCAGCATGTCCGAGTGCTCCGAGTACCCGGAGTATTTGGAGTATCAGGAGACAGAGTTGGTAGAGCAGCAGACTTACTATTACGGCACGGGCCGACGCAAGGAAGCCGTCGCTAGGGTGAGGATGTACCGGGAGCGGGGTCCGATCGTGGTCAATGGCCGGCCCATGGAAGAGGCGTTTCCCGTGCGCACCCTGCAGCAGATGATCGATGCTCCTTTCCGCGTCGCGGGCGTCAGTGGCCAGTTTCGGGTCGTCGCCAAGGTGGCCGGCGGTGGCTCGACAGGCCAGGCCGGTGCCCTCCGCCACGGCATCGCCAGGGCCCTTTGCGTGGCCGATATCGAACTTCGACCCGCTCTCAAGAGAGCGGGTCTGTTGACGCGGGACTCCCGGGTCAAGGAAAGCAAGAAGTACGGCCTCAAGAAGGCCCGCAAAGCGCCCCAGTACACCAAGCGCTAAAGAGCGCACTGGCTCTCCGCTCACTTCGTTCGCTCTCGAGCTCTTCACGCAAGCGTCCATTGCCGCTCCGCGAGCCTTCGTCTCGCTCGTCAGGGCTTCTTCGTCTCATCGCCTCATCGCTTTCGCAATCAACCGTTCTGGTTATCTTGCGCCGTGCTAACATCACCGCGTCATGTTCGTTACCGGCGTCAAGGCTTTTCTCGTCCACCCCGGTGCGCCCGGGATCGCGAGTGGAGCTGTGTATGGTGCTGGCGTGAAAAACCTGTGCTTCGTTAAGGTAGAAACCGACGAGGGCATGCACGGCTGGGGCGAGTGCTATACCCAGTCCGATAGGGACACCCAGATCGTCGCGCACGTCAAGCAGCTGGCGCGCTATCTCGTCGGACGTGACCCAACTCTCGTAAAGAACTTCACCCAGATCGTCTACGACGACGTCGCCGCCCGGCGAGGCTCAATGGACCTGTTCAGCGCCCTCAGCGGCCTGGAGCAGGCGATGTGGGACATCACTGGCAAGGCCCTCGGAATCCCGGTGCACGCACTGCTTGGCGGTCCGGTTCGTGAAGGGCTGAGGGTGTACGCCAACGGCTGGTACGGCGGGGCCAAAGAGCCCTCCGAACTTGCCGAGAGGGCGGTGGCAACGGTGGAGATGGGCTTTGACGCTCTGAAGTTCGACCCCATCCCCGGTCCCTGGCGGTCCTATGTCGACCGGGATGTCGAGCGCCGCGCCGTCGCTAACGTCGCCACTGTACGGGCTGCCGTCGGCCCCGACGTAGATGTGCTCGTCGAAGTACACCGCAGGCTCGCCCCGATGCACGCCGTGCGCCTGGCGCGTGAGATCGAGCAATACGATCCTTTCTGGTTCGAGGAGCCCGTGCTCGCCGAGAACATGGAGGCATTGGCAGAGGCCCGCGTGAAAATTCGTCTGCCCGTGGTAACGGGAGAGGAACTGTACTCAAAATTCGAGTTCAGGCGGGTGTTCGAGACGGGGGCGGCCGACATCATCAACCCCGATGTGTGCAACGTCGGTGGCATCCTAGAGTTGCGCGAGATAGCGGCCATGGCCGAGACCTATTTTGTCGGGGTAGCACCGCATAACTACAACAGCACGTCCATTGGCATGGCGGCCACCGCGCACGCCGCCGCCGCCATGCCCAACTTCGTAATCACCGAGTACTTCGTCAACCTGGACACCGTTTCGCGGGAGATCGCCGACAGGCCATTCAGCGTCAAAGACGGGCGCATCGCGATACCCGAAGGGCCGGGGTTGGGCATGGAGCTTGATGAAGAGGCGTTGGTAGCACATGCATATCGGCAGTTCCCGGTGCGAAGCTTCGGCGACCTGCACGACGGTGGCGCGCCGATTTAGGGCGGTATCCAAGCCGGGAGGCAATCGTGGAGGAATCCGACTTCAAGGCTCTCACGGACAGGGCCGGGTTCAACCTCAATGACGACGAGGCCGCCGATCTCAAGGCCCGGTTCGAGGCGGCGATGGAGGTCATCCGGCCGCTCCGTGACCTCGAACTGGGCGAGGGTGATCTGGCCGTCGCCTTCTCCCCCGAGCCAGAGCCAAACAGGGACCGGACGTGACCACCAAGCCCCTGCACTACCTGTCGATCGGGGAGGCGTCCCGGCTGATCAAGGACAGGTCCCTGTCTCCGGTCGAGTTGACCACGGCGTTTCTGCACCGTATCGAGGCTCTGGATCCGAAGCTGAGGGCGTACATCACAGTGACGGCAGACCTTGCACTAAGGCAGGCGGAACAGGCCGAGGCCGAACTGTCCGCCGGACGATACCGTGGGCCTTTGCACGGCATCCCCATCGCGCTTAAGGACCTGTTCGACACCGCCGGGGTCGCGACGACGTCCGGGTCCCGCCTGTTTGCCGACCGGATACCCAGAGCCGATGGCACCGTCGCCGCCCGTCTGCGCGAGGCGGGGGCGGTGCTGCTGGGAAAGCTGGCGATGAGCGAGAACGCCGCCGGTGGCCCCGACCTGTCCAACGGCTTTCCCATCCCCAATAACCCGTGGAATCTCGAGCACAACGCAGGAGGTTCGAGCAATGGCTCGGCAGTCGCAACATCGGGCGGCATGGCGATGGGCACCATGGGGTCGTGCACACGGGGCTCGATTCGGGCGCCGGCGTCGTTCTGCAACGTGGTCGGCCTGAAGCCGACCTACGGGCGTGTGTCGCGGCACGGCATCCTGCCCCTTAGCTGGACGCTGGACCACGCCGGGCCGATCACGCAGACGGTGGAGGACGCGGCGATAATGCTGGGCGCCGTGGCCGGTTACGACCCGGCGGACTCGACCAGTTCTGGCGAGCCGGTTCCGGACTATGCAGATGCCCTGGAGGGCGGTGCCGAGGGCCTGAGGGTCGGTGTGATCCGCCACTTTTTCTTCGACGAGACTCGGCCTTCAGTTCAAAGGGAGCCGCTGGAGCTCGCCGACCGGGCCATCGGGGATTTGGAGAGCCTGGGGGCGAAAGTGGAGGAGATCTCCATACCGGCCCTGGACATATCCGACGCCGTAGCCCTGGTCATCGGCCTCGGCGAGGGTTACGCGTTCCATGAACGTGACCTGGCCGAACGGCCGGGACTTTACGGCGACCTAAACAGGGCGGAGTTCAGGGTCGGAGGACTGTTTTCCATGGCCGAGTACGTGCAGGCACAGCGGGCCCGCAACGTCCTGAAGCGCCAGTACGCCGAGGCGCTGAGCCGGGTCGACGTGATCGCCTCTCCGACCTTCGCGGTAGTTGCTCCGCGGCACGACGACGGGCCGGGGACCGCGGTGACCTCAATGCCCAGCTACACCGGCCCCTACAACCTCACCGGACTGCCGGCCATCTCAGTGCCGTGTGGCTTTACGGGAGCGGGGCTGCCGTCGGGCCTGCAACTGGCCGGTCGGCCGTTCGAGGAGGCGACCATTCTGCGAGCCGCCCACACCTACGAGCAGGCCGCCGGGCACCACCTGCGTCGCCCGCCGATTTAGCTTCTATAGCCTGGTGGGTGCGTGCTCTGTTCCCCTGCCGGACGGGCGGCGTTTATAATCCGGTTCGTGGGCACGGGAAGTTGGTGGACTTGGCGATTGCCAGTGAGTGGAAAGGTGGAATTGGATTGCCTGCAGAAAGGAGGTTGTGCACATTGGATAGTAGTTATTGGAGGTGCTCCCGGTAGGTGTTCCCTGGATCACCTCCTAAAGGCCCCGCCCAGCGGCGGGGCCTTTTTCTTTGGGCTTTTCTAGCTTTCGAAGAAGCGCTGCGGGTTGTCCACGGTGATGCGGCGGATGCCCTGTCTGGCGACGCCCAGTTCGCGCAGGCGGGGTAGCTGGCGGCGTGTGATGTAGAGGAGAAGCGGTCGGGGTTGTGCTCGGCGTATATGCGGCGGGTCTTCTCGCCGCCGGTGTCGAGGTAGGCCGTGCCGAGCGGCCCGAGGGCGCTGTTGATCTTGGCCACTGGTTAGAAACCCTCGATCAATGCAGAGCGCACCAGCGCCAGTGCGTCCAGGCTTATGCGGGTGCGGTCGGGTCGGCCCCGGCCGGACAGGTTGAATGTGCGACGGCGCACGTTGGAGCCGTCGGTCACCGATATGTAGGTCTGCCCCTTGGCCAGGTTCTCGGCTCGGTCGTCCGGGTCGGGCACGCCATGAACGGCGACGCCTAAGTCCGCCTGCGCCTGAGCCCGCACGGCCATCGCTAGGCCGTCCGCCAGGGCCGGCGGGTCGGCGAGCGCACCGTCGGCGTCGTTGCTCTCCAGCAGCCGTCGTATGGGACCGAAACCGTTGGCGACGACCGCCTCGATGAAGCGCTCCGGGGTGGCCTCCTGCATGCGCTCGGCGACCATGCCGTGGGTCACGTCCTCGTATGAGGCGATGGTCAGGTTTCGCTCGGCCAGCAACCGGCCGACCACGTCCTCCATCTTGTCGCCGTCGATGGCGAACACGTGGCCGCCCAGCAGGTCCCTGACCTCCTGTTCCACGGGCTCGATCAGCTTTGCCGCCTCCTCTACCGACGAGGCCTTTGCCGCGATCCGCACATCCACCTGGCCGGGGTGGGCGAGGACGCCTACGGTCGGGTTGGAGGAGCCCGCGATGAGGTGGCCGATCAGATCGTCTACGTTGCTCTCGCCCAGCTGCGCCACTTTCAGCACTCGGTAGGTGATGACCTCCGACAGGCCGTAGCGCTTGCGGATATAGGGAACCACCTCGTTGTCGAACAGCCACTTGAGCTCGAACGGCACGCCTGGTAGCGAGAAGACGACGCCCCTCTGGTCTTCAACTGCAAAGGATGGGGCCGTTCCGTTGGGGTTGTGGATGGCGATTGATCCGTCCGGTATGAAGGCCTGGCGCTCGTTGTTTTTAGTCATCAAGAACCCGCGGCTGCGGAACATGCGATCAATGGTCTCCAGCAGGTCCTTGTCCAAGACCAGCTCCCGGCCGGTGACCTCGGCGATGACCTCGCGCGTGATGTCGTCCTGGGTCGGCCCCAGTCCGCCACCGCAGATGACGATGTCGGCGCGGTCGAGCGCCCGGTCGATGACGTCGGCCATGCGTGCCGGGTTGTCGCCCACCACCGAGGTGTGGAACAGGTTCACCCCAAGGCCGGTGAGGCGCTGGGCCATCCAGGCCGAGTTGGTATCGACGATCTGCCCGAGCAAAAGCTCGGACCCGATCGCTACAAGTTCTGCGCTGGGCATTGTTTATCCTGAGTCATTGGGATTGATTGCTTCGTCTAGTGGCGCTGCCGTAATAGGGCGGAGCCGTCGGACATTGCGCGGAGCTTTAGGTAGGCCTCGTCTATGTCCATGGGGTTCTGGCTGGACGGGGAGAAGCCACAGTCGGGGTTGAGGGTGATCTTGCCCGGGGCGACGTGCTCCATCGCCGCCTCGGCGCGGGCGACGACCTCTTCCGGCGTCTCGACATGCTTGTCGATGTGGTCGATGACTCCCAGTCCCAACAGCTTGTCGGAGGGGAAGCGTGCCAGCGCCTCGATGCCGCCCGCGTCCGGCGTCGCCAGTTCGATGGCGAAGCGGTCGGCGTTCATCTGCCCCAGCGCCCCCATGATGAGATCGTACGGGCCCCTGGTGCCGTGCTTGCGGTTGAAGTGAGCATGGCACAGGTGCACCGAGACCGGCACGGTCGCTCCCTCGACCACCGCGTTGACCGATTTCACCGATAGCTCCATCTCGTGGTCGACGTCGGTGATGTTCTCCCGCTGTCGGTAGGACTCGTCCACCAGCAGCGCCAGCCAGGGGTCGTCGAGCTGCACCGCGTCCACGCCCTCGGCCGCTAGCCATGCAACTTCGGCCCGCACGATGGGGATGCAGGCGTCGATGAACTCTTCCCGAGTTGCGTAAGCGCTCTTTGAGTGCTCGGCCGTCCACATGCGGCGGCCGATGGTGTAGGGCGAAGGGATGGCGACGATGACCTTCCCGGTGGCGTGGGCCTTGAGGAACCGTGCCTCGTCGACGGCTATGGGGCGCTCGGCCTTCAGTCTGTCGACCACCGCCGGGTAGGGTATGGCCGAGACGCGGATGCCCGCCTCCTCGGTGTGCAGGTCGTAGCCGAAGCCTCCAATTGCGTCGGCGAAGACCTTTACGTAGCTCTCCCGCCGCCACTCGCCGTCCGACACGTAGTCGAGCCCGGCGCGCTCCTGCATGGCGATGGCGGCGGGCACGGCCGAGTCCAGTAACTTGTCGGCGGCTTCCCAGCTCACCGCCCCCGACTTGCGGTCCTCGATGAGGTCACGCACCCACTGGGGCCGGGGTAGGCTGCCCACCACGTATGTCTCGAAACTGGCCTTTTCGTCAGGCATTTCCCCTAGTTACTCCTCACCGGATTGGGGCCCTTTATCAAGCAGAACTCGTTGCCCTCGGTGTCGGCCGCCATAATCATCGTCCAGTCGTCCTAGCTCACCGTGCGCACCTTGCGCCCTCCGAGCCCCTCTACAAAGCTCATAGCCTCGTCCACATCTTCAACCTCGAAGTCCACGTGCACTCGGGCCTTGCCCACCTTCGGCTCGACCACTTCTTGCAGGACTAAGGCGGTGCCGGGCGATGGGTCACCCGGACCCTTGCCGATGGTCCGGTACATGCCCCTGCGCTCACCGGCTTCCTCGCCGAACATGCCGGACCAGAACGCGGCCGCGCGATCGAGGTCGCCGACGTCGATGATGATGGCCCGCAGGCGACCGACGGCGCGCTGTGTGTTGCTCTCAGTCATTTCGCTCCAATTCAGGGCACCCGGGCGGCCTTTAGTTGCCCCCGGCCCTCCAGCGCTCCACCGCCATCTCGCCCCTGGGGCTGGCGGTTCGGCTTATCTCGACGTTGACAAGAGTGGGCCTGTTCGATGCCAGCGCCGTCTTCAGCGCCGGGCCCATCTCCTCACGTTTCGTGACATGTATGCCATCGGCGCCTAGTCCCTGGGCGACCAGGTCGTAGCGGGTGGGCAGCAGGTCGGTCGCCACCGCCCTGCCGTAGGCGCCGAACTGGATCTGCCGGTCGATGCCCCAGGCCGCGTCGTTGCCGACGATCACCGTGATCGGAATATCGTGCCGCACGGCGGTGTCCAGTTCCATCGCGTTGAAGCCGAACGCACCGTCCCCGGTGACCAGGACCGCCTTGCTCTCGGGCCGCGCCAGCTTCATCGCCAACGCCGTGCCCATAGAGGCGCCAAGCATACCAAAGGTGGAAAAGTACAAAAGGGAGAGCGGCTCGACGGCCGGCAGGTAGGCGCGTCCGAAGTGACAGAAGTCGCCCCCGTCAAAGGTGATGCAATCACGTTCAGAGAGCAACGGACGAAGTTCCTTGAACACCGACATCGCGTGCAGCGGCACGGTGTCTTCGTCCAAAGACTCCAGCCATGTTTTCATCTCCCGGCGCTCGGCGGCCATGCGCTCCAGCCACCCTGACCTGTCCGGCCAGGACCCCTTCGGCCGTTCCGCCGATTCGTCTGCGAGCTGTCCCAACACCGTGTCGACGTCTCCCAACAGCCCGGCGTCTACCGGCCTGTTTCTACCGATCTCCCCCGCGTCGGGGTCGATATGCACGATCTTTGCCTTCGGCCCGATGGTCGGGGGCATGGCGTAGCCCATCGTCAGGTCCTGCCGCCTGCCCACCAGCAACACCAGATCGGCTTCGGGCACCAGCCTGGCCGCCCGGTTCAGTGCGGTGTCATAAAACCCACCGCACCACGGGTGATCGTCCGGGATCAGGCCTCGCGCATCGCCCTCGGTCATGACCGGGGTCCGGGTCACCTCGGCAAAGCGCGTCAAGGCCTCACCCGAGCGGCTATGGGTCGCGGCGGTGCCGGCGATGGCGACCGGCCGTCTCGCTGCAGATATGAGCTCGACGGCCTCACTCACGCCCGTCTGGTTCGCGCGAGTCGGCGGGGGCGGGTGCAGTGGAAGGTAGGCCAGGTCCGACCCGTCGACCGGCGCCTGCTGCACGTCCACCGGGACCGTGAGATGCACCGGGCCCCTTCGCCCGGCCATGGCCACCCGCAGTGCGTGGGCGACGGTGTCCGGTATGCGACGCGGGTCGGTGATGGTGGCCGACAGCTTGGTCACCGGTCGCGCCATGCCCACCTGGTCGATCTCCTGCATCGCGCCCCGGCCAAGCTGTGACAGCGGTGCGGAACCGGCGATCGACAGCATGGGGGCTTCGGCATGGAGCGCGTTGGCCAAGGCCGGGACGACGTTGGCGAAGCCCGGTGTCGTTGCTATGACCACACCCGGCCGACCGGAGATGCGGGAAACCGCGTCAGCCATGTGGGCGGCGGCCGACTCGTGCCTGGTGTCGATGAACCGAAACGGCCCGTCGGCCATGACGTCCAGCAAAGGGAGCACGTGGTCCCCGGCGATGGTGAAGACCTCGAGCACACCCAATCTCTGGAGGGTCTGGGCGAGTACGTGGGCGCCGGTGAGGGCCCCGGGGATGGAATTGACCGCCATGGCGCCGCCATTCTATCCGGGTGCGGTCCGGCGGTGCTAAACTCGGACCCAATCTGGTTGCCGCAAAGCGGGGAGGGATAGTGACCGCATCGCAGAACGGGTCGAAGCCCGGCCCGCTGGCCGGCATCAAGGTAGTCGACTGGACCATCTGGCAGTTCGGTCCCGTCGCGGGCATGATGCTCGGCGACCTGGGCGCCGATGTCATCAAGGTCGAGGCGCTGCAGGGAGAGCCGGGACGGGGCCTGTTCACCGTTAGCGGCATAGACCGCAGCCTGCCCGGTGAACGCAACTCCTACTTCGAGGCCAACCATCGCAACAAGCGGGCCATCGCCGTCGACCTAAAGCAGTCCGAGGGGGTGGAGATAGTCCGTCGCCTGGTCGCCGACGCCGACGTGTTCCTGCAGAATTTCCGCAAGGGCGTGGCCGAGAGGCTGGGCCTCGGTTACGAGGACCTTAAAGCGCTCAATCCGAAGCTGATCTATGGCTCCGGAAGCGGCTATGGACCGGACGGCCCCGACGCCGAGAAGCCGGCGCTGGACACCGTTGGCCAGGCCCGCAGCGGCCTCATGTACGCCACCGGCCCGGAGGGCTCCGACCCCTACCCGGTGCAGGGCGTCGTCTCCGACCAGATCGGTGGGATCATGCTCAGCTGGGGAGTGCTCGCAGCGCTCGTGGCACGGGAACGCACGGGTGTTGGACAAAGGGTGGACGCATCGCACCTGGGCAGCTCGATATGGCTGCAGGGCCTGAGTGTGAGCATGGGCATGTTGACCGCCCACAAGCCGGCGTCCGAAATCAATCTCACGGCAAAACCACCAAGAGAACGGGCCTATAATCCCATCTCCAACTACTACAGGTGCAAGGACGGGCGATGGTTGATGCTGGCCAACTTGGAGGCGGACCGGTACTGGCCGTCGTTCGCGGCTGCATTGGGACTAGAGCATCTGATAAAGGATCCCAGGTTCGTGGACACCGAGGCTAGGGCGGCCAACAACGAAGAGCTGATTCGCATTCTCGACGAGACCTTCGCCACAAGGACCTACGACGAGTGGGATGAGGTGCTGGTGAAG
The DNA here is from genome assembly GCA_964637315.1 of uncultured Dehalococcoidia bacterium. GTDB lineage: Bacteria > Chloroflexota > Dehalococcoidia > Lucifugimonadales > UBA2962 > CAUZIR01. Next base: position 260,163 of record CAZWTT010000001.1, read on the forward strand.
AGCCCGGACCAGATCTACGCTCCGGTGCAGCGACTCATGGAGCTATGGGACGATCCCCAGGTGCAGGCCAACGAGTATATCGTTGAGGTCGACCACCCCGCCCTGGGTAGGGTCAAGCTCGCCAACCACCCCATCGGCTACAGTGAAATGCCCGCATCGATTAGGAGCTTGGCGCCAGAGGTAGGAGAGCACACGGAAGAGGTGCTGCTGGAGCACGGCTACAACTGGGAGGACATCGCCAGCCTGCAAGACGCCGGAGTCATCCCCTGAGGGCGGAGCAAGTCCCGCCGGACTCCCCACACCCAACCCAAATCAGTAAAAGCTGGGCATAACGGGCGCGAGCAGCCCGCCGTCGACCGGTAGGGCCGTCCCGGTGATCCATTCCGCGTCGTCGGAGGCCAGGAATACCGCCGCCCGGCCGATGTCTTTCGGCAGCCCCAGGCGGGGCAGGGGCGTCATGCGGTCCGCCAGTTCTACTTGGTCGGGCGTGAGCGCGTCCTGTATTGCGGTCTCAATGTAGCCGGGGCAGATGACGTTCGCGGTGACACCGTCGCCCGCCGCCTCGACCGCCGTGTCCCTAGTCATGTTTACGACACCCCCTTTGGCGGAGGCGTAGGCGGGACCGCCCCCGCCGCCGAACGCATGCACGGACGCGATGTTGATGATGCGTCCAGCGGGTGAAAGCCGCAGGTGTGGCATGGCGTATTTGACCCCGAGGTAGACCCCCCTCAGGTTGATGGCGATCAGCCGGTCCCAGTCCTCGGAACCCGTCTCGACGCTGTCGGTGTCGAAGTAGATGCCGGCGTTGTTGACGAGGATGTCGAGGCGCCCGAAGCTGTCGATCGCCGCCTGGACCATGGCCCACACCTGCTCTTCATCGGAGACGTCGGCGGCGACAAAAACGGCCTCGCCTCCGAGCTTCTCGATTTCGGCTGCGGTGGGGGTGGTCGTGTCCTGTTCATGGTATTTGCCCCGCTTGGGCACATCGGTAATGTCCGAGACCACCACCCGGGCGCCCTCACGCACCATCTCCAGGGCGATCCCCCGGCCGATGCCGGAGCTGGCGCCCGTCACGATCGCCACTCTCTCTTTCAGTTTCACTACTTCCTCCACTGGGCTACTGGGGCGTCGTCTACTGGGCCGTGATACCGCCGTCTATGACGACCTCGGTCCCGGTTATATAAGAGGCCTCGTCGGATGCCAGGAAGAGGATCGGCGCGGCGATCTCATTCGAGTCGGCCAGCCGATTTATCGGCACCCTGGGCAGCCGGGGATCGGGAGAACCGCCGGCCATGATCTCGGAAACCACCCTGCGAGATAACGGCGTGTCTGTGTAGCCGGGGTGAACGGAGTTGACTCGGATATTCTCGGCGGCGTACTGGATGGCTGCGGCCTTGGTGAAGCTGCGGCTCGCGCCCTTCGCAGCCGAATAGGCGGTGCCATGCGAGCCGCCGACCAGCGCGTCTATGGACGAGACGATCACCACGGAGCCGCCGCCCGCTCTGCGCATCTCCGGTATGGCGTGTTTGGTGCCGAGAAAGACACCGTTCGCGTGAACCGCCATCATGGCGTTCCACTCGTCCGCGGGTGTGTTTTCGACGGTTCCGGTCGTCGCGGTGCCCGCGCAGTGGATCAGTATGTCAAGACGGCCGTAGTTGGAGACAGCTTTGACTATCGCCCGAACCCACTGATCCTCATCGGTCACGTCGAGCGGTACGAAGATGGCGCCCCCGTCCGTCTCTTCGGTCTCGATCTGGGCCGCCGTGACCGCTCCGCGCTCAGCATCGAGATCGGTTACCACCACGTTCGCTCCCTCGCGAGCGAACCTGCGGGCGCAGGCGCCGCCGATGCCCATCACCTCACCCTCAATGCCCGATGCCGCGCCGGTTATGAGAGCTACTTTGCCGTCGAGTCTTTTTGCACACATATGTTTACCCCGGTAAGTGGGTTACGACTGGTCTGTTGGGGACCGGTCCGAGTCATGCCGGGGGCCATGTTAGCAGGGTAGTACGGGCCTGCTTCGGAGTGTCCAAACTCCCGTGCACGTGCATCTGTGGTGAAAGGTTCAACAGCCTCGCCACGAGAGTTCGTGAAGAATTCGTACATCGGGTGGATTTTTGCAAAGCACCCACTCTATAATGACCCCGCGTTTCAGGGGCGCCCTTTCCAGATAAGGCGGTGTCTGTCGGGGGGATGGTCGGGGAAACTGGCCACCTCGCACTTGATGGTCCATGTGTTGGCCCCGTACCACGCAAGCCCCCTGCCTGCGCCAACCGTAGCGAGGTTGACGCGTCAGGGAGCGTTTGTTTTAGGACATATCTGGAGCCGTCGTTCCTAAGGAGTGGGGTTTAATGGCTGAAAGATTGCTTGAGGTTAACGACCTTGCAACCTACTTCTTCACCGCCGACGGGGTGGTGAAGGCGGTCGATGGCATCAGCTACCACATTGATGAACGGGAGTCGGTGGCCATCGTGGGCGAGTCAGGCTCGGGTAAGAGCGTGAGCGCCCTTTCCGTGATGCGGCTCGTGGCGAGCCCTCCCGGACGCATCGTTCACGGCGAGGTCAAATTTGATGGCAAGGACCTTCTCGCGCTGACCGAGCCCGAAATGCGCCGTATTCGTGGTAACGACATCGCCATGGTCTTCCAGGAGCCGATGACGTCGCTCAACCCGGTACTGACAATCGGGTTCCAGTTGACCGAGGCTCTCAAGCTGCACCTTGGCATGAACAGGCAGGAGGCCACGGACAGGGCGGCGGACCTGCTCGGACTGGTGGGTATTCCAGACTCCCAGAGGCGGCTCAAAGACTACCCTCACCAGTTCAGTGGGGGCATGAGGCAGCGGGTCATGATCGCGTTGGCGGTCAGTTGCAACCCGCGGCTCATCATCGCCGATGAGCCCACCACAGCCCTTGATGTAACGATCCAGGCACAGGTGCTGGAGGTGATGAGGGACTTGGCCAACCAGTTTGGCACAGCCATTGTCATAATCACCCACAACCTCGGTGTGGTGGCAAGGTATGCGGAACGAGTCATCGTCATGTACGCCGGCAAGATTATCGAGAGCGGCTCGGCGACGGAGGTCTACCACGATCCAAAGCACCCGTACACGCTCGGTCTGCTCAGGTCGGTACCGAGGTTGGACGAGATCAGGCCTGAGAAGCTCGAAGCCATCGAGGGCTTGCCACCGCTTGTGGTAGACCTGCCGGACGCCTGCGCCTTCGCGCCCAGGTGCCGTTACGTAACAGACAAGTGCAACGAGAAAATGCCGGAACTGGAGGAGATCACACCCGGTCACTTGGCTCGCTGCTACCGGATGGCGGAGTTGGACGACCTGGCGAAAATAACCAAGTAGAATTCCCGGCTGTGGCTCGCCTTTGGGCATCGCAGAGCCGCAGTTCGTCCGTCAACGTGACAAGGCTGAGGTTGTACCTCAGTGTGAGAGGTGAGAGATGGTGGAAGAGACCACAGTAGCCGACGAGACCACTGAGGCGCAGGGCGCCCCCGCCTTGATTAAGGAGTCCGACCTCCCCAGTGGCGCCGACACGATAGGCTCCGGAAAGGAACACATCGTCGAGGTCGAAAATCTGAAGCAGTACTTCCCAATTACTGCAGGCTTACTGTTCGCCCGCAAGGTAGGGGACGTAAAGGCGGTCGACGACGTCAGTTTTTCCATTCGTCGGGGCGAGACCCTTGGCTTGGTCGGGGAGTCGGGTTGCGGAAAATCGACCACCGGGCGCTCCATACTCCAGTTGAACATTCCCACCGAAGGTGTCATCAAGTTCAACGGCGAGGACATAACCGGTTGGGGCACGGGAAAGATGAGGCCGCTGCGCAAGGAGATGCAACTCATCTTCCAGGACCCGTACAGTTCGCTCAACCCGCGTATGACCTGCGGCAGCATCATCGGCGAGCCGCTCATCGTCCACTCCCTGGCTGACACCAAAAACGAGTATCGCGAGCGCGTCGCTCAACTGCTCGAGGTGGTCGGACTGAACCCGTTCATGGCCGATCGCTATCCGCACGAGTTCAGCGGTGGTCAGCGTCAACGCATCGGCATCGCCCGGGCTCTGGCGGTGAGCCCCAGCTTCATCGTCTGCGACGAGCCGGTCTCGGCCTTGGACGTCTCCATCCAGGCCCAGGTCATCAACCTGATGGAGGACCTGCAGGAACAGTTCGATCTGACGTACCTGTTCATCGCCCACGACCTGTCTGTGGTCAGGCACATCTCGGACCGCATCGCGGTGATGTACCTAGGACACATCGTCGAGATAGCGGACCGCAACGAGCTATACTTAAATCCACTGCACCCCTACACACAGGCGCTACTGTCCGCCATACCGATCCCGGACCCGGTAATTGAGGCGACGCGTGAACGGATCATCCTCGAGGGAGACGTTCCGAGCCCGTCGGACCCCCCGGCAGGATGCGTGTTCCATACCCGCTGCCCAAGTGCAACCGACGACTGCAAGACCGGTGTCCCGGAGTTGCAGGAGGTGGAGCCCGAACACTGGGTGGCGTGCATCACAGCGAAAGGCTTCCAGCGCTAGACCGAAAGGCGGTCGCAGTTGAACAAAAGAAGGCCCGGCATTCGCCGGGCCCTTCTCTTTTCTTGTGCCTTAGACCGCTTTGTGAGGCTTAGAAAGTGGTTCGGCAGACGCTCAGGGGATCGGATTTCGAGGAGGCGGCGAGGAAATCGTCATCGCGCTCCGCACTGGGAGGAGTTGCGATCGACCGCGATTGTCTCCACCCGTAGTTTAGGCACAGCGGACCATCCAGAAAAGGCGTCTCGCAGTCGACGATTGCCCCAATGCAATGGGGGCATGCTTTGCTTAGAATCACGTTCGGTCCTCCATCAGACCCTTCGCCTCGGCCCACCGGGGGCTCGGTGCAGCCTTTCACAGTGGGCCTCGAAGACTGATTGGATCGATACATCCCGTTTTGAAACCCTCTACCCGGGGCGAGCAGCAGACGGTGACTACAGGGACGCGCCGTCCAGCTTGATCCGCAGGTATTCCTGAAACTTGGCCTCCAGACCCGAGTTCTCCAGGAATACTCCACGCCTGGCGGTGGTCGTGGTGGTGCTGGACGTCTGCTCGACCCCTCGTTGGATCATGCAGTAGTGGACGGCCTGGGTGACGACGGCCACCCCGAGGGGGCTAAGGTTCTCGTCTATGGCACGGGCGATCTGCTGGGTCATGCGTTCTTGCACCTGGAGGCGCTTGGCGAACACGTCGACAACCCTCGATAGCTTGGATAGGCCGGTTATTATACGCTTGTCCGGGTCGGGGATGTACGCGACGTGAATCCTGCCCCGGAACGGGGCCAGGTGATGCTCGCAGGTCGAGGCGAACTCTATGTTGGCGACAATCACCATGTCATCCGACTCGAGGGGATAGTCGTCCTCGTCGAGTTGGAAGATGACGCTCAGGTGCTGTTCGGCGTCTTGCTCGGCACCCTTTGTGTAGTCCAGCAGAGCCCTGGCCCACCGTTCCGGGGTCTTTGTCAGTCCGTCGCGCTCCGGATCCTCACCGAGGATTTGCAGGACCTGTTTCAATAGAGGCGCGAGTGCCTCGACCCTGTGGCCGTTGTCACTCTCTCCCATCCTGGTTTTCGACTCTTTCACGCCACCTCCCGTCCGCTACGTGGGGCATATGCAGCGGAGTCCGTGACTCCCGCATCGTCGAACGCCTCACGTCGCTCCCTACATTTGTTGCACGCTCCACAGTGAATACCCGCCACCGGTGCTATGCACGTAAGGGTCAGGCCGAGTGGCAGTTGGAAAAAACGTCTCACCAGCTCAGCTTTGCCCGTGCCCCTGAACGGGGCCTGCACCTCCAGAGGCTGGCCCAGGGCGCTGGAAAGGAGTCGGGCGTAGTCCTGGAAAAATTCGGCGGTGGCGTCGGCAAAAGGGTTGTCACCCAGTGTGCCCAGTGCCATCGAGCGCACTCCGTGGGTACTGCACCAGACCGCCGCTAGTCCGACCAGCATGATGTTGCGCCCGGGCAGATACACTGTCTTGTCCGGCTCGTCGTATCCCGGGACCCGGCCCGTCAGGCTCCAGTGGTCGCCGTAGAGGGCTTCGCCGCCGACGGATAACTCCACCACCGGCTCCACCGGAGCGCCCCCGTCCACCAGCGCGCCGGCGAACCTTTTAAGAGCCTCGACCTCTTGTTCCTCCCACGGCAGGCCGGCCCTGACGTAGATGGGATGCACCGGACCCCGCTCCGCCAGATGCGCCAGGAGAGAGGCGCTGTCCAGGCCTCCGCTCGCGAGTGCCGCCGTGGCGCTCATGCGTTGTCTCGTTGAGATACGCTGGGCCCATCCTCGCCGGGCTTCTCGGCGTCGGGGAGCGAGTAGGTGGCGTAGCTGGAGGACGTCTCCCACAGGCGCACCTCCGAGACCTTCACGCCCCTTTCTCGCGCGACGGTGAACACGAGTTTGGCGATATTCTCGGCCGTCGGGTTCACGTCCATGACGTAGAGGGGTTCGCCGGCGTTCTGTAAGACAGCCAGTAGCGGATCACGATTGGACAGAATCATGCGGTGGTCGAGAGTGGAGTCTATCCATCCCTTGACCACGTCCCTTACCTCGCCGAAGTCGACCACCATGCCGATTTCGTCCAGTGAGCGGGACTCCACGTCCACTTCGACCCGACCATTGTGGCCATGCAGGTATCGGCACTTGCCACCGTAGTCCAGCAGACGGTGGCCGTAGCAAAATTCGACCGTTGTAGTTACCCGATGCACGGTAACAGCCCCGGGCCGGCGAGGTGGCGGCCGGCGTCCACCCGGATGGTCTCGCCGGTTATGGTCTCGCTCTTTAGCAGAGTGGTGACCATCTCGGCGATCTCCACGGCGGCTGACTCTCGCGCCAGCGGTGCATGCGAAACGACATCGCGCTCCCAGGACTCTCGGTCGATATCGGGCGGCCGCATGGTCGGACCCGGGGCGATGGCGTTCACCAAAATGCCGCCGGGGGCCAACTCGGCCGCGAAGGCCCGTGTCATGAAGTCGATGGCCGCCTTGGCGGTCGCATAAGGTAGGTAGTCTCGGTAGGGGGCGTGCAGCGCTGCCCAGTCCGTGAAGAAGACGATATGGCCCCGAGTCGGCCCTTGGTTGGCCATCATGGTTCTTGCGGCGTGGACGCCGAGCAGATAGCTACCCTTGGCGTCTCCAATGGACCGCTCCCAGGCGGCAGAGTCGAGATCCGCGAATGGCGTGCGAGGGAAACCGGAGGCCAGGTTCACAGCGAAGCGCAACCCTCCAAGAGCGCCCATCGCCGTGCCGACGGCTCGTTGCACGTCGCGCTCCTCCGACAGGTCGGCCTGGATCAGCGCGACCTTCTCGGTACGCTCGGCCAGGTCCTTTTGCAGTGCCTGTGCTTCGGTTTTGGAGCTACGGTAGACGATCGCGATATTCGCACCGTCTTCCGCGATACGTCGAGCTACCAGAGCGCCGACCCTTTTCGCTCCGACGACTAGGGCTCCCTGGCCGAGAAGGTCGAGCATGAAGATTCCTCGTGAAATGGGGAGAATCCGGCTGCCAGAACCGGGGCACCGGTCGAACCGATTTCGACCGGTCAAGGCTTCGATTCTAACACGCCACCCGACGAATGAGACGATCGTTTCGGTGTCAATACTGCGGTCCGGAGCTGTCTTCAACCCGTGCCGCGTCTGTTAACATCCGAGTCTCCCGCAGGCCCCTTCATGCGATGATCGAGCACGAACCCGAGTGGTATAAATCCTTTTTTGGACGGGACTATCTGGAAGTCTACGGGCACTTGCTGACGCCAGAGAGTTCCGAGGCCGAGGCGGAATTTGTCCGTCACATCTTGGACCTCAGGCCGGGCCAAAGGGTGCTGGACCTTTGCTGCGGCCAGGGTCGCCATGCCGTTCCCCTGGCCCGCATGGGCCTCGACGTGATGGGCTTCGACATGTCGGAGAGCTACCTCGATCTGGCTCAATCCGCCGCGCTGGAGGCCGGTGTGGCGCTGAAAACCGTTCTCGGGGACATGCGGGACATCCCATACGAACGCGAGTTCGACGCGGTGATCAACATGTTCACGGCCTTCGGCTATTTTGACGACGGACTTGACGACCAGCAAGTGCTGAACGGAGCGGCTCGGGCCCTCAAATCGGACGGTCGCATTCTACTGGACCTGCTGAACAGGGACTGGGTGGCGGCTAACTACGTCCGTAGCGAACAACGGACCAGTCCCGACGGCACCGTGTATGTCGAGAATCGAGAGCTTGATTCAGTATCCGGCAGGAATCATGTGGAGTTCATCATCGTCGCCCCGGATGGCTCCGAGAGACGGACCAGCCACCACATTCGTCTATACGTGGCCACGGAGATATCACGGATGCTCAAACGCGCCGGTCTGACGCCCGGGCAAGTCTACGGCGGGTACGGCGGGGAGCCGTTGTCGGTGGAGTCTCGCAGGATGATCATCGTAGCAGCAAAGCCCTGACCTTTGCCCCCGTGCCAGCACCATGCCCGATCATCAGGGTCGCCACCTTGGCTTGCCGCGGCGATCTATTGTTAAGTAACCATGCGGTTACTCGTTGAGGTCTAGATTGTCGTAATGTGTGCGGGAGCCCGTCACTAGGTCGTTATGAAATTACTCGTAGCAGAGGACGCCAAAGAAGTCGTCGAAATGGTGGAGATTTGCTGCACCATTCGTTGCCTGGGCGCCGAGGTGATTTCCACCGACCAAGGCCTGCTTGTGCATGACCTAGTGGAGTCCGAAACACCCGACATCGTCATCTTCGACCTGGGCCTGCCGGATATCGACGGCCTGGACGTCCTACAGCGTCTGCGCAAGACCACGGACGTACCGGTAATTATCCTGACGGCTAGGGCCGAAGATTCAAGCAGGGTGAATGGTCTGGAGCTGGGCGGCGACGATTACGTGGTCAAGCCGTTCTCACCGGTCGATCTTCTTGTCCGCATGAACGCGGCCGTTGGCCTGTCTGGAAAGATCATCTCCAATAATGAGCTGGCCGAGCCCGCCTGGGGATTGTCGTACATCGAGGACTCCGCCATCCGCATGTGTGTGTGCCGGTCCCGGATCAAACTCAAAGACGACCCCCGCGCTCCACGCCTCCTCCACTCGCACCGGGGCCTAGGGTACAGTTTCGACCTCGCCAGCTAGGGTCACCGACCCCCTCGCGATCTACCGTAAGCGCACCCCACCATCGACGGGCCCCCACATACTTGTTTAAGCAATATTTGCGGAGACATGTTTGCTCGCCCCGAACCCAGGGTGCTACCATCCGGCCCATGCCGCCGGAACCCGATAATCACGCCGTTGAGGACCGCCGTGCCATGGCCTGGCGGACGTTTTTGCGAGCCCACGCCTCCGTGATAGGAGAGCTCCAGAGAGAGATGCAGGAGCGCGAGGACCTCCCTCTCACCTGGTATGACATTCTCGTCAATCTGGAGTGCGCTCTGGGTTGTCGGCTGAGGATGCAAGCGCTCGCCGATTCCATCCTGCTGAGTAGAAGCGGCCTCACGAGACTGCTGGACCGCATGGCCGCGGCTGGGCTGGTCCGTCGAGAGCCCTGCCCCGAGGACCGTCGTGGCACCTACGCAGTCCTGACTGAGCGGGGCAGGCAGGTGTTGAGGAATGCGACGCCGGGACACCTGGCCGGTGTAGAGCACCACTTTCTAGGTCGGCTCGGGGATGAAGATATCGAGGCGCTCATACTCGCCCTCAGCAAGGTGATGAAGGCGCCGGAGTACCAGCCGGTATCCGAGCCGGTGAGCATGGAGGCCTAGCGGACCCGGTGGACCCCACGGCCGCCTCAGGATTTCCGGCAAGTGGGGCGTCCCCGGCAATCGAAGTGTCCGGGATCGGTAAGACCTACGGCTACGTCTAGACCCTGGCTAATCTCGTAGCGTTGAACCACTCCCGTGGCCATGTAGTCGGGAGGGATGATGAACAGCCGTTCCACACTCTCGTTCAAGAGAGCCTTGATCGCCATCTCCGGGTCGTCAAAGGGTATGAATTAAACGGGCTCCTGCAACTGGAACTCGGTGAACCGACCGGTGAGGTCGATGTACCCGGCCCTGACTTCGTCGCGCTCATCGTCGCCGGATTCTATAGCCATAAGGAGCGTTATGATCACGAATGTGACCAGCGGTAGAGCCACGGTGACGATCTGGAAGATACGCCGTCGGGCGGTGACCGCCAGCTCGTGCAGTGCGATGGTGGCTATCGCGTTCACGATCCACCCCTGACCGTTCGCACGAAGATCTCTCCCAGCGGCAGGGATGCCACCTCGAAGCGCCTCACCTGACCGTCACTCTCAGCCGGCGTCCGGAGCACCCGGTTGCTGTCCGTCCCCGGCTCCAGTAACAGCTCGTAGTAGCTGCCATGGTCGGTGACTTTTTCCCCCCGGTAAGCTGTTGGGATTGTTGTTCATCTCCATTGCGACCGACCCTTCACCGAACCCTCCCCTGACCTCGTCCAACGTCACGTGCAGAATCACCTGGCCGTAGGTAATCATCATCACCCGGTCGCACATCTCTTCGACCTGGTTCATCTGGTGGGTGGAAAAGATCGTCGTCGCCCCGTTCGCACGGGTCTCAGTCAGAATCTCCTTGACCAGCCGCACGTTGACCGGGTCGCGGACCGAGAACGGCTCATTGAGGACCACCAGTTGGGGCCCGTGCAGCCGGGTGGAGGCCAGATGGATGAGCTGGCTCATGCCCTTGCTCAGATCCGAGATCTTGGCCCCGGCGTGCTGTACCACCTCCAGGCGTTCCAGCATGCCCCCCCGACTCCCTTGCGGCCTGCTTCGTGAGGCCTTTGAGGGCGCCGAGATACTCAAAGGTCGGCAGCACCTTCTGATCCCGGTAGAGCCCTCGCTCTTCGGGCAGGTAACCCAGCATCGGGTGATGGTTATCGGCGAAGGGTTCGCCGAACAGCAGCACTCGGCCAGAGTCGGGGCGGATGACGTTGAACACCATGCGTATGGCTATGGTCTTGCCGGACCCGTTCGGGCCGACCACCTCCAGCACCTCGCCGGGTTGTACGGGGAAAGAGACGTCGTCGATCACGAGGCGACCGGAGTCGAAGGACTTGGAGATGGAGACGGTCTCGACCGCGGCTGTCAATTGCAGTTCCCTCGCCGAATTGGAATGATGTGTTTCGTCAGTATAATTCGACGTCAACGTGCCGCCGCTCGGGCTGCTTGACGCCGTCTGCCGGGGTAAAGGACACTGGCGTTCTTGCTGACCTGCCTGAAAGGGTGGTGTCGGCCCCGTATGGGAGATTGGATTGATCGATATCGGATCCGGCGCTGGAGCGGCGCTGGCCCTGGGTTTCCTCCTCGGTCTTAAGCACGCCACCGACGCCGACCACGTGGTGGCGGTGGCGACCGTCGTCGACGGCAGCCGCAGTAGCATCTGGCGAGGTATCTGGATCGGCGTGTCCTGGGGCATGGGTCACACCGTGCCACTTCTGTTGGTCGGCGTCGCCATCCTGTTGTTGAAGGGCCGGTTCTTGGCCATATATCAAGGAATCGCCACCTATTTCGAGTTGGCCGTCGGCCTGATGCTGGTGCTGCTCGGAGCCCAGGTGCTGTGGAACCTGGTCCGGCGCAGGCTTCACCTGCACGAGCACCTCGACGCCGAAAGGCCGCACGTACACATACACGCCAGCCATAGTCACAAGCAGGCTCAGTCGGAGCTTACGAGTTTGGCGGGCCACGGCGACGGGGGCCACAGTCATGGGCTATGGTCGAGCCTGCGTCCCAGGTTTAGACCACGCTCCTTCGCCATTGGCGTGGTGCACGGGCTGGCTGGCAGCGCCGCCGTCATGCTCGCTCTGCTACCGGAGATAGACTCTTCTGTGGTGGGGGTCGGCTACCTGGTGCTGTTCGGCTTTGGCACCATCCTTTCGATGGCGGCGATAACCCTCATGTTGGGGGCTCCGTTCCGGGTCGCGACCAACGTGGCGTCGGTAAAGATGGCGATCGTCGGAACGGCCGGAGTGGCGAGCCTGGTGATAGGCGGCGCCCTGATGGCCGAGACGGCCTCCGGAACCTCGGTTATCCCCTTCTAACCTGAGTTCGCCTCCCGGTTGCGGGTCTGGTCCAGGACCCTCGAGAACTTAGCTGAAATGTATTTCAACGCGCGCCTTTGGCGCTTCACGCTGGGTTTTCGACAGCGACTTATCGTGGGGGTCGCCTTCGGACTGCTGACCGCCGCGGCCGGAGTCAGCCGCCTCGCCATGTCCGGCTACGCTGTCGCCATGGTCTTCCAGGGCGAGCCCATGTCGAAGATATCGCTCGCGATATTGGGCGTCGCCCTGTCGATTCTCGCCCGTGGCATCTTCCAGTACTTCAAGGAGATGACCGGGCACCGGACCGCCCTGCTCATACAGGTCGCTCTACGTCGCTCGCTCTTCGCCCGCGCCCTCCAACTCGGCCCCGCGGCCCTGGCTCGCCGCCGCACCGGGGATGTGCTCATCTCGCTCGTGGAAGGGGTGGAGCAGCTGGAGAGCTACTTCGGGGAATATCTTCCACAGCTAATGGTCGGACTGTTGACGCCGGTTGGACTTTTTGTCTTTATGGCCTTCTTGGACCTGCCCACGGCCCTCATCTACCTGCTCTTCGCCGTCGGCACGCTGGTCGCCCCGTCTGCCTTCCACGTGTGGAACGAAAAGGGGTCCTGGGCCCGCCGGGAAGCCTACGGGGACATGAGCGCCGACTTCCTCGACTCGGTGCAGGGCCTCGCCACCCTGAAGTCCTTTGGCCAGAGCGCGGCCAAGGGCGACGTGCTGGCGGAAAAGGCCCGCCGAGTCTTTCGCTCGACCATGGCCATTCTCGTCGCCAACCAAGCAACTATCGGCGTCACCTGGCTGGGCATTTCTGGCGGCGCCGCGGTCGCGCTTGGATGGGGAGCGTTCCGGGTGGCCGACGGCGGCCTGGAACTCTCTACCCTGCTCGTCGTGGTAATGATGGGCGTCGAGGTGTTCAGGCCACTACGTGAACTGACCCTTCTGTACCACCAGGGGATGCTGGGGATGGCCTCGGCGCAGGCGGTCTTCGACCTACTGGAGGACCAACCGGACGTGACCGAGAGCGCCGGGGTGCGGCCGCCGGACGGGTCGGAGCAGCCGAGCCTGCGTTTCGCCAATGTCACCTTCTCGTACCCGGGTCGACCGGAGCCGGCCCTCAGCGCCATAGACCTGGACGTACGGCCCGGAGAGACTGTCGCCGTCGTCGGTCCCAGCGGTGCCGGTAAGAGCACGCTGGTGTGGCTCGCCACGCGTTTCTACGACCCGGTCTCGGGGAATGTGTTCATAGGGGGATTGGACCTGCGGGACGCCCCCATCGACTGGGCCAGAGGGCAGGTGTCGGTCGTGACCCAGGATACGTACCTGTTTCACGGGACGGTCGCCGATAACCTGCGCTTCGGGGCGCCGGAGGCGTCTATAGAGAAGTTGGAAAGTGCGGTGCGGGCTGCCAATGCGCTTGACTTCATCCGCGCCCTGCCTGAGGGGTTCGACACGGTCATCGGGGAACGCGGCATCAGGTTTTCCGGGGGCCAGAGGCAGCGCATCGCCATCGCCAGGGCGCTGCTCAAGGACGCCCCCATACTAATCTTAGACGAGGCGCTGTCCAGCGTCGATGCAGAGAGCGAAGCCGGCATCCAGCTGGCGCTCAATACCCTGATGGAGGGCCGCACCACTCTGGTCGTGGCGCACCGGCTCTCCAGCGTGGTCGGGGCGGACCGAATCGTCGTGCTGGACGGCGGACGTGCGGTGGAACAGGGCTCGCACGCCGACCTGTTGGCACGGGACGGCCTGTACGCGAGGCTCATGGCGGCGCAGGTCGAAGAGGCCGGCCACGGGCATATATCGCCCGTATTGGCCGAGGCGGATGCGAGTACGATTGAGCGAGACGATCGCATAGCCGCCGACGCCCTGGTCCCCGGGGCTTGGGTCGAGGCTGTTCAGCAGGCCGACGTCGGTCCGTTCGGAGTGCTGGGGCGCCTGCTGGACCTGGTGCGACCCTGGCGAGCCCAGCTTGTCGGTACCTTCCTGCTGGGCGTGGCCAGGGTGTTCACGCTGGTGGGGTTGGGCGCCGTCAGCGCTCTGGTGGTTCGCCAAGTCACGGTTGGTGGCGGCCTCACCGGCCTGCTGCTGGCGCTGGCCGTGCTGGCGGGCCTGACGCCGCTCTTGCACTGGTGGGAGTCCTGGATATCGCACGACATGGCGTTCCGGTTGCTCACTGAGATGCGCGTCGACATGTACCGTAAGCTCGACCGGCTGGCCCCGTCGTACTTGGTGAGCCACCGGTCCGGCGACATCATGTCGGCCGTCACCACGGATGTGGAGACCGTCGAGCTGTTCTTCGCCCACACGATCGCTCCGGCCTTCGTCGCGGTGGCGGTGCCGGTCTCGGTGATCGTGGTGATCGGGATCATTGAGTGGCCCCTGGCATTGATTCTCCTGCCGTTCCTGGTGATCGTTGCCTATCTACCGTTTCGTGCCAGGGACGATCTCGATGGGCTCGGATTGGCGGCCAGGGAGCAGCTGGGTGAGGTGAATGCCCACATGGTCGACGGTATCCAGGGGATGAGGGAAATACTCGCCTTCGGAAGGCAGAGCGAACGGCTGGACGAGGTGACCGCCGAGCAGCATCGCTACGGGGAGCATCGGATACGCTTTTTCAGGCTATTGACTGGCCAGAGGGCGATGATCGAAGTCGCCATGGGGCTGGGAGGCATCGCCGTTCTCGGGGCCGGCGCCTACCTTGCCAGTGCGGGACGTATGCCCTCCGAACTGCTCCCCCTGACGGCGATCATCGCCTACACGACGTTCATTCCCGTCTCCGAGGTGGCCCAGGTTGGCCGCCAGCTGGCGGATACTCTTGGCAGCTCTCGGCGCATATTTTCCATACACGACGAGCCGGTAGCGGTCTCGGACGGTGCCGAATTGCCCGGTACCGAGCTGCTCAATGCCGGGCTGTCAGGACCTGAGCCGTCACAACAAGGCGGTGTTGCCCTGAAGGGTGTACGGTTCGCCTATGGGCCGGGGCTGCCCCCGGCGCTCGACGGTGTGGACTTCACCATCGAGACGGGCCAGACGGTCGCGCTCATCGGCAGGTCGGGTGCCGGGAAGACGACCGCGGCCCACTTGCTCATGCGTTTCTGGGACCCGCAGGACGGGGAGATGACTCTGGACGGGCACGACCTGCGGGAGTACCGGCTCGACGACCTGCGGCGACAAATCTCGCTGGTCGCACAGGACACCTACCTGTTCAACGCATCCATCCGGGACAACCTGCTGCTGGCCGGCCCGATGGCGACGGAGGACGAGATGATGCGGGCCGCCGCCATGGCAGCCGCTCATGAGTTCATTACCGCACTCCCGGACGGCTATGACACGACCGCCGGAGAGCGAGGGGTGCAGCTGTCGGGTGGGCAAAGGCAGCGCATCGCTATAGCCAGAGCCTTCTTAAAGAACTCTCCGATACTGATACTGGACGAGGCTACGTCCCACCTGGACGCTGAGAGCGAGGCGCTGATCCACGCGTCCTTGGTGCGTCTGATGTCGGGCCGATCGACCCTGGTGATAGCCCACCGGCTGTCCACCATAAGAGCGGCGGACAAGATCGTGGTGCTGGACTCAGGAAAGGTGGTTGAGCAGGGCGACCACGCCGAGCTGATGGGGCGCGGCGGCCTGTACAGGCGACTGGTTTCAACCCAGTTATCGGCCGCGAGAGGCTGACCCCGGCAGAGGTTAGCTCGACGGATGGATGACGAGCACCGGCTGCTCGACCGCGTGAACCACGCTGCCGGCAACGCTGCTAGGCGCCAGCCGCAGGGCGCCCGATCTCCCGTGGGTCGTCATTATGACGAGCGTTCCCGGATGCTCAGTCTCGACCTCCCGGGTGACCTCCACAATGCCGTCTGCAGGCCTGCCGTAGACGAGCCTCTGCACCGAGGACTTGGCGCCTTCCCTTATCAGGTCGTCTCTCACGGCGTGCAGGTAATTGAGCGCAAGCTGGTCGAGGCTCGCCCCGACGGCGTGGAGCAGGTCGGCCGCGTAGGGGATTAGCTGCCCAGATTCATCAGTGTCATCCAGCGGGACAACTATCCGCTCGAACAAGCTATTTACCTCGATCTGCCGGTCATCAAGCAGACTAAACATAGTGCCCGCACCCGATGTACGAAACAGGAAGGAATGGTACCAAAACGACTCGCTCTCGGTTGCTGTCCACCGTCGTGTGCGAGCTACTGAGGGCGAACCTACACCCTCATACGACCAGGGATCTGCCTCGTGTAAATCAATGCCCTTCTTGAGCCGGGTTAAACTGGCGCCAAAACCTGGTCAAAAAACTGATTGCCCGAGACCAGACGAAGGAGGCCGATTTGGAAGCCAAGTACCTTTTCATGGCCAGCATGGACGTAAAACCGGACATCAAGGCCGTCTTCGATGAGGTCTACGACACCGAGCACGTTCCGTACCTTAGCGCCGTTCCGGGGGTGCTTTCCATAGCCCGTTTTCAGACAAACGAACTGAAGCTGGCGATCGGCGGGGAGGTCAAGACCGTCGTGGTAAAGGATCAACCCAGGCACACGGCAATCTACGAGCTGGAGAGCCCCGATGTGCTGGTCAGCGACGAGTGGGCCGCGGCCGTGGAGACCGGCAGATGGCCGACGGAAGTGAGGCCGCACACAAACAACCGGCGGCACATATTGCTTCGCCGCAGCGAATCGTGAGCAGTCTCACCGGTTTCGACAATCAGGTCGAGAGCACGGTCGTGACCGCGATCGAGGGCCTGCCCGTGACCGGGCGCATCACGGTCAAGACACTTATGAACGGGAAGGAGATGCTCACGCTCGAACTCACCTACGCCGCCGGCGCTGGATCTCAGTTCCACCGGCACGACCACGAGTCGCACTGCTACCTAGTCAGCGGCCGGGTGAGAGCGACGGTGGCGGGTGAGACCTGGGAGATGGGGCCGGGAGACGCCTGTATACACCCGGCCGGGGTCCTGCACGCGATGGAGGCCATCGAGGATTCGGTCGTCGTCGAGATCAAATCGCCCAGACCGAACCCGAAACGGTTTCTGGAAACCGGCTGAGGTTGCCGTGAATTGCCAGAGCGATGAGCGCTTGCGCGAAGAAGCCCTGATGAGCCCGGCGTGGAGCAGAGAACCTTGACCCCTCGTCCGCTGCGCAGCGCCTTCCAAGCCGTCCGCGTTCACGCTCGGATAACCGGCGGCGTGGCGCTGCTGGCCGTGCTCATCGGCGTCGGCATTCTCTGGTACTCGCTGGTGGAGGGCTGGTCAGTGCTGGACGCCGCGTACATGACGATGATCACGTTCACCACTGTCGGGTTCGAGGAGGTCAGGCCGCTGAACTCGGACCTGGTGATCGTTTCACGGTCCGACGCCGCTGGCACCGGGAGCAAGCTCATCCGCGCCGGTGCGACACACGTGGTGTCGCCCTACACGATCGGAGGACGAAGGCTGGCGTTGTCGGTCACCCGGTCGCTCACCTCAGACTTTTACGATGCGCTCGCGATCTCATCAGACATCGACATCCACATGGAAGAGATAAAGGTGGCGCCGGACTCGGCGTTGATCGGCCAAACCGTTGGACAGGTGGGGCGCGACGGCGTTCACGTGCTGGCCCTCGTGAGGGCGACCGGCGAGGTCATCACCAGCCCTCCCGACACCATCCGCATTGAGCAGGGAGAAGGCCTGATCTTGCTCGGAGGCTCGGACCAGTTGCAGTCCCTCGACAAGAGCCTTTAGGCCTCCAAAACGACAAGAACCGCCCCGGCCCGGCGGGATTGACAAGCGGTGCCGGTACGATCAGGCTACCGGCAACCTTTTACCTAGCGAGGTTTTCATTGGCATCTTCGACTACTTCCGGTACGACGACCAGAAAAATTACCGTGATGAACGACTTGCGTTGCCCCATGCGCGACGGCGTTGAGCTGATGGCCGACGTGTACATGCCGGCCGAAGGGGGACCGTTTCCCACGGTGATCTCTCGCACACCCTACGACCGGGCGAACAACATGATCCACAGTGTGCCGTCCGCCATCGCGCTGGCGCAGGCCGGGTTCGCGGTGGTTTCGCAAGACGTGCGCGGGCGGTATGACTCCGACGGGGACTGGTACCCATTCCGCAGCGAGGCCGACGACGGGGCGGACACGCTGCGGTGGGCGGCCGCGCAGCCTTGGTCCGACGGGAACCTGGGCATGACGGGCGCCTCCTACTTTGGTCTGACGCAATGGCAGGCGGCCCAGAGCGGGGATGCAAGTCTCAAGGCCATAGTGCCCCGGGTGGCGTATTCGGATGTCTACAGCAACTGGGTCTACACCGGCGGGGCGCTACAGCTTGCTTTCGGGCTGAACTGGTCGATCCTGATGTCCACCCGCACCAACCGCAACCAGCCGGACTACATGCCGGACGAAAGGCACCTGTCCACGCTGTTCTGGAGCCTGCCGATGATCGACGCCGACGAGGCGGCGGGTCGAAGGATCGCCCACTGGAAGGACTGGATCTCCCACCCGTCCTACGACGAGTACTGGGAAGCCATGAGTCCGATCGGCCAGAACTACGGAGAGGTGTCAGCGGCGGCGTACAACATGGCGGGCTGGTTCGATGTGTTCCTGCAAGGGTCGCTCAACAACTTCATCGGCATGACCACCGGGGCGAAGACGCCCGAAGCCCGTCGCAACCAGAAGCTGCTCGTCGGCCCCTGGATTCACCAGCTGGGCGACGAGGGCACCGCCCTCAAGACCGGCGACATCGACTTCGGCCCCAACGCGCTGATCGACATTCAGGCCGAGCAGGCGCGCTGGCTGAGCGCCCACCTCAAGGGCGAGGACGACGGCATCCTATCCGAGCCTCGCGTGAAGGTGTTCGTCATGGGAGCGAATCGCTGGCGCGAGTCGGACGAGTGGCCGATCTCCGGTACCCGGTACATGCCTTGGTACTTCGCCTCGGACGGCAACGCCAACTCGATGCTGGGGGACGGCACGCTCGTGCCAGGCCAGACGGGTGGCGTCGCCACCGACGGCTTCATCTACGACCCGATGCACCCGGTGCCGACCATTGGTGGAAGCGTGTGCTGCCTGGAAGAGGGCATGCCCGTAAAGATGGGGCCGCAGGACCAGCGGCCGACCGAGTACCGCCAGGACGTGCTGTGCTACACGTCCGAGCCGATGACCGAGCCACTTGAGGTCACGGGGTCGGTGAAGGCGGTCGTGTACGCGTCGTCCTCAGCGGTCGACACTGACTTCACTGCCAAGCTGGTGGACGTGCGGCCGGACGGCTACGCTATGAACGTGGCCCAGGGCATCCTCCGCGCACGATACCGAAACGGCTTTAGAGAGTCAGAACTGATGGAGCCGGGCGAAGTGTATCGCTTCCAGATCGACATGTGGTCGACGAGCATCTGCTTCTTGCCGGGACACCGGATGAGGGTGGAGATAAGCAGTTCCAACTTCCCACAGCACGACCGCAACCTCAATACCGGCGAAGACAACGGCCTGGGCACCGACATGGTCACCGCCCACCAGACCGTCTACCACGACGCCGACCACCCGTCGCACATCGTCCTACCGGTGGTGCCGGCGGGGTAGGGCGGGGCTGGTGGACTCCTTCACGCGGTGAAAGTCGAACGAGCGAGACCCAGCCTTGCGGAACCCACCTACGGAGCGTAGATCTCGGCAGAGGCTAGTACCCCTTCGATGCCGTTGCCGCCGACGACTATGACGCGCCCATCCTCTAGCCGGGTGTTGCCGTAGTTGTATCGGGCGTCGTCGAGGATGCCCTCGATGGTCCACTCGCCGGTGACCGGGTCCCAGGTCTCGGAGGAGTCGCGCCTGCCGATGCCACCGATGACGAGCACCTTGCCGTTCGGCAAGAGCGTGGCCTCGTGGTCGGCACGTGGCTCGTTGGAGTCGCCGGAGCGGGTGAAGGTCGAGGTCGCCGGGTCCCACACGTCGGTGGTCCGACGCTTGCCACGGCCGCCGACGACTATGACCTTGCCGTCGGGCAGTTTGGTAGCGGAATGGGCGGTGCGGCTGGATGTCATTTCACCAGCAAGAGTCCAGGTATCGGTGGCGGTGTCGTAGACCTCGCCGGTCTTAGAGTAGGGCGGGTCAACCTTGCCGCCGCCGGTGACGAGCACGCGGCCGTCGTCGAGGGCGGTGACGGTGTTGTCCATACGCCTTTCGTTCATGGGGGCGACGAGGGTCCATTCGTTGGTGGCGGGGTCGAATATCTCGGCTGAGTCCATCAGGCTCAGGCCCTCTGATTGGCCGCCGGCGACGAACACGCGGCCGTCGGGAAGCAGCACGGCGTTGGTCAGGTCACGCGCCTCGTTGAGGGGGCCGGTGTCGGTCCACAGGCCGGTGGAAGGATCCCATATTTCGGAGGCGACGATGGGGATGTTCTGCTCACCCTCGCCGCCGGCGGTCAGCACACGGCCGTCCTGCAGGACGACGGCGAGCGCGCCGGCGTGAGCGGTGTTGGTCTCGCCGGTGAGGGTCCATTTGCTGGTGGTGAGGTCGAAGATCTCGGTGCTGAATTCGTAGTTGAGCCAGAAGCCGCCGCCGCCTCTACCTCTGCCGCCGGTGACTAGGACACGACCGTCCTGAAGAGTGACGGTGCCGGGGGATTCGCGCAGGGACTTCATGTCGTCGATGCGTGTGAACGTGCCTGGAGAGTCGCTGATGACCGGCTCCGGTGTGTTGTCAATGGAGGTGGAGTCGCCGGTGTCATCGGTGGCCGTGGGAGCGGCGGTGTCGCCACCGCAGGCGGCCGCGGCCAGTGCGGCGACGAGGGCGAGTACGGCGATCAAGTAGATGCGGTTCATCGGCTTTCTCTGTGTGGTTTTATCGAAGTGTAATGACTTCGAAGCGCATATTGTACACTCCGAGCCCGCAGACTGGAGTCCTGCTACGGAGGTGACATATTAAACAGTTTTACTGCGTAAAATGGGACTCGAGGTGACTTGGTTGGGTGCTAGGTCATGTGGGTTAAGATTCGGCCGTGGCGTTCACCGACGAAGACGGAAGGCGTGCCGAGGCGGAGCAGCAGGAGCAGATGCGGCGCCTCCTGCAGCAGGGTCGAGCGGTCATCACAGGGGCTCGTGGCTGCCGGTCGGGATGTGGGTGCCTGTCGACCTTCATCAGCTTGGCTATCGTCCTCTTCATCGGGGCGGCGATTGTGTTCCTGTTCACAGGTCGTGGCGACTCGGCTGGGAAGCGGGCGTGCGAACGCTTCTATGAGCTTGACGCGTCCACCAACGGCTTGGCCCTCAGCGAAGTCTGGCTCAGCAGTGAGTTGAACGACATCCGGGAGTTGGCGGTGGAAGCCAAACCCAGGATTCGAGATACGAGCGACGCGCTCTTTACAGTCGCCCATCCTCTGGAGGTAGACAAAGTCACGATCATAGCCGCCACGGCCGCCATGGGTGCGGCCTGCGCCGAGGCTGGTCACTCTCCCTGATCCGGTTCCCGCAGACGAGCGTGGAACAAACAGGTCCCACCGTTCGTCTTCTCTGTAGTGGCCGGGCTGGACTCGACCCGGAGGTGAGATGGCTATGAGGTGGAACGAAGCAGCGCGACTCCCGTTGGGTGGACCGCGGCGTACGCTGCGCACGCTTAGGCGCTACAATTGTCCCTGCGGCTGCGGTAAGTTCAGCATGGTCTGTGCATAGTGCGGGCCTAGTCTGCGGGAATTATTGGCAGGAGTATGTGGGACGGATGGGCTTTGTCGTGGTGGACGGTCTGTTGGGCCGTTCGTAGCTCGGCGTCTACCCCCCACTTATTGCCGGTGTTGGGGTTGCGGTCGAACCGTGGGAAGTTCGATGAAGAGATGTCGACCCTGACCCGGTGCCCGGCTTTGAAGACGTTGGACGTCGGCCACAGGTCGATGGTGAATTCGTAGATCTGCCCCGGCTCCAGCAGCTTCTGCTTGGAGGTTCCCTCCCGATAGCGACCGCGGATGATCCCGTCGCACAGGTTGAGTGCGTGGCCGTCCGGGTGCACGTCGACCAGCTTGGCTGTGAAATCGGTGTCCCGTCCGTTGGTGGCGGCGTGCAGCTTAACCACCACCGGCCCGGTCACCTCCATGTTTTGCGCCAGCGGCTCGGACGTGTATACGAGTACGTCGAACCTTGCCTCGACCTCGCGCTGGTCGTAGGCGCCCCACTCGACGATCTCCGGGTTGCAGCAGTTACAGCCGCCCTTGGTCGGGACGGGGAACATGGGGTCGTAGGTAAAGCGGTCGCTGTCGGCACTCGTCGATGACTCGGACCCCGACGCATTGGGAGACAGCATGCCGTCGCCCATCGCCGAGTTGGCGTTGCCGCCGGAGTGGAGATACCAGGGCGTGAACTGGGTGCGGGCCAGCGGCCACTCGCTTTCGTGCCGCCACTCGTTGACGCCCATGATGAAGAGCTTCAGGGGCGGCTCCTTGTCGGCACCGTTGTCCTGGTCCCGCAGCCAGCGGTCGAACCAGGCCAGTTCGGCCTCGAGCAGATCCTGCGTAGAGTCCAACCCGAAGTCCTTGTCGCCAGCGTAGGTGAGGGCGCCCGCCTGGTGTACCCAGGGCCCGACGATGGCCCGCTGGTTGCTGCGCGCCAACTCGGTGCCACCGCCGTCCCTCATGCCAACGAAGTTATTGAACGTGCCGGCGGTGAAAAAGTCGTACCAGCCGCCTATCTGCATGATAGGAATGCCGATGTCGCCGTAGCGCTCCTTGATCGCCAGGTTCTTCCAGTAGTCGTCGTAATCGGGATGGTCGCACCACTCGCGATAGAAGGCGATGTCCTTGCCGGATAGCTCCGGCAGGTCACGGATGGGCAGGGTGTGGAAGACGCGCGTCCAGTCGTAGATATCGATGTCCTGCATCGCCCGGCCGTCCATGAAAAAGGACCATAGCACGGTCCAGCCGAACTGAAAGGCGCCGCCCTGATATTGGGGCGATTCGTGCAGGCTGTCGCCGATGACCCGAGGGACGATTGTCTTGAGGTACTTGCTGCCCATCGCCGCGGCCTGCCACTGCACGTTGCCCACATAGGACGGGCCGTGCATGCCGATATTGCCGTCGCACCAGTCCTGGGTACCGATCCATTCGACGGTGTCGAAGCCGTCGTCGAACTCGTTGACCCAGGGTTCGAAGTCGCCGTCGGAGTCGAAGCGGCCGCGCACGTCTTGGGCGGCGACGACGAAGCCGTGCTGGGCGAAGAAGGTGGCGCTCTCGGTCACCACCATGGGCATCTGGTTGTTGTACGGGGTGCGGATGAGGATGACGGGCCAGGGGCCATCGCCCCCATTGCCATGGGGAAAATAGACGTCCAGGGACAGGCGGGTGCCATCCCGCATGGGCACCTTCATGTCGTACTCGACGCGCAGTCCGGCCGTTTTGAAGACGCTGGTCATGTAAATGCCCCCTAGCCGGCGTATATGCCGCCGTCGATTATTAACTCGCTGCCGGTTATATAGTCGGAGTCGTCAGAAGCGAGAAACAGGGCGCCGTTGGCGATGTCCATCGAAGTGCCGATGCGGCCCAGGGGCACTCGGTCCGCCACTCCGGACAGGAACTCTTCGCCGTAGACGTCGCTGATCATGACGGTGTCGATGGCGCCGGGGTGGATGGAGTTGACCCGTATCTTGTCCCCGCCGTACTCCATTGCCGCGACTTTCGTGTGAATCCTCACCGCGCCCTTGGACGCGTGGTAGGCGGCCGCCCACGGCATGGCCTTCATCGCCGACAACGAGGAGATGTTGACGATGGAGCCGCCACCGGCCTTGCGCATCTCGGGGACCACCGCCCTGGTGCCCAGCACGATTCCCCACATGTTCACGTCCATCACCTGATCCCACTCCTCCTTCGTTACCTCCTCGGTGGAGGTGAGAGTCAGCAGGCCTGCGTTGTTGACGAGCACGTCCAATCGCCCGTAGCGGTCCACCGTCGTTGCGACGGCGGCTGCCCAGTCGGCTTCGCTGGTGACGTCGAGGCGGACGAAGGTGGCGCTGCCACCAGATTCTGTGATGCGGGCCTCGACGGCCCTGCCATCGTCCTCGAGGATGTCGCCGAAGACGATCGACGCGCCCTCGCGGGCGAACAACTCGGCCTCGGCCGCGCCCTGGCCGCGGGCGGCCCCGGTGATGATGGCGACCTTACCTGCTAGTCGCATTGTTCTCCGCTCGGCTTCGCCGCGCTCGTCGGGTCTTCTTCGCGCTCGCGCACTGTGGAGATTGGGGGAGTCTGTGCATGTGCGAGAAGGCTATCGGCGGCCATAGCCCCAGTCAATAGCAGCGACGCGATGAGAACGGAACCGTTTTCGTCAGCGGCAACATCAAAACCATTGCACGTCAGCGAAGAATGCGTGAGGGGTAGATTGCGGAAGCGAGGAGCGTTTGAGCGAAGAGCCCAAGAGCGAACGAAATGAGCGGAGAACACGGGGCACCCGGGCCCGGGTGCTGGCGGTGGTCTCCATTGCCAGCATCTTCGGGTTTGCGGTGTGGTTCAGCACCAACGCGGTCTCCGAGGCGCTGGAGGTTGAGAAGGACCTCGATTCCGGGGAGATCGCCTAGCTGACCATGGCGATCCAGCTCGGATTTGCCTTCGGGACCTTCGTCAGCACCATTCTCAACCTTGCCGATCTGTTCAGCGCCCGCCGCCTGTTCGCCGTCTCGGCCATCGCCGCCGGCGCCTTCAACCTGCTCGTCATCCCGGTCGACGGATTCGGATGAGTGTTCGTCGCATGTTTTGCAACCGGTGCTTTGTAGGCAGGCGTTTATCCGCCGGCGATGAAGATACTGGCCGGCTGGTTTGAGCGCGGCCGGAGCTTTGCCCTAGGCATGATGATAGGCGCCTTATTATTCGGCTCCGGTTCACCCCATCTGTTGCGGTCGATCTTCATGGACAACTGGGAGGCGGCGATCATCGGCTCCAGCGTCCTGGCGGTGGTTGGTGGACTGATGCTGCCGCCGTTGATCTCGGACGGTCAGCACGATGCAAGGGGGGCGAAGTTCAACCCGCGCTACCTGCTGGTGCTGTTCACGAACCGCGACCTGCACCGCACTCTGGTGGGTTATCTGGGCCATATTTGGGAACTCTACGCGCCGTGGGCCTGGATTGGCGCGTTCACGCTGGTGGTGTTCGGGGCCCGACTCTTGATTAGTGATGGGCTCGGCCTATCGGTGCTAGGGGCTTTCCTCGTGTTTCCGGTGGGCGCGGTTGGAAGCGTGATCGCTGGTCTGGGTTCGGACCGTTACGGCCACACGCTGGCGACCATCGTGCCCATGGTGATCAGTGGATCGATAGCGTTCTTCATCGGGTTTGTTCCGTTCGAACTGAAGGCGTTGATCGTGGTGCTGGCCATGGTCTGGGGGGTGTCGGTGATCGCGGACTCGGCGCAGTTCTCCACCGCCGTGACCGAGCTTGCCGAGCCTGCCTACCGGGGCACGGTGCTGACCTTCCAGACCGGGCTCGGATTTGCGCTGACGGCGATAAGCATTCGCATGGCGCTCTAGCTGATGGACTGCGGTGAGGGTGTCGAGGGCCGGTTTGACGGTGGGGTAACATCGGCGTCATCCGAGACGACCAATTCGAGGTAAACGGGGGAGGCGCTGCCATGCTCGACCTGATCATTCGTGGGGGAACCGTTGTCACCCCCGCAGGTGCCAAAGAGGCGGACGTCGGCGTCGCCGGCGAGGCGGTCGCCGTGCTCGGGTCCCCCGCCTCGCTGCCCAGCGAGGCGGCGCGGGTCATTAACGCCACCGGCAAGTTCGTGTTGCCGGGTGGTATCGAGCCGCACGCCCACCTCGGCATCCCGGTGCAGGAGCGCTGGGCCGGTCGCCCAGGGGTGCTCACACAGCCGCCCGAGGCGGGGACCCGTGCGGCCGCCTTTGGTGGCGTTACGACCGTCGTTGACTTTTCCAGCGACCTGCGATTGTCTCCTCAAGATACAGCCCCGGACGACCCAATCATGGTTCAGCATGAGGCCAGGGTCGCTCAGTTCGCCGGTCGCTCCCACACCGATTTCACCTTCCACCACATCCTGTCCGGCGAGGTCTCACCCGAGACCATCGCGGAGATACCCGAAGCCGTGCAAGCAGGGGTGGCCAGCTTCAAGATCTTCACGACTTTCGGTCCGGCTCGCGTGCCGTACGGGCACTTGGCATCGATTTTTCAAACCGTGGGGAAAGCTGGCGGCATCATGGCCGTGCACGCCGAGGACGACGACATCGTCACCTACATGGAGGCCAAGCTGAAGCGTGAGGGCAGAGACCAGGGCCACAACCTGCACCTCGTGCATAGTAACCTTTCCGAAGACTTGGCGTTTCGCAAGGTGATCCGGCTGGCGGAACACACCGGCACCGGCATCTACTTCGTCCACACCACCGCCGGGGAGGGGGTGCGGGCCATCGCCGATGCGCGGGGGCATTTGCAGCCCGTGTACGGTGAGGCGCTTCACAACTATCTGGAGTTCACCGCTGACCACTACCGGGAACCGGAAGGGACGAAAATCCACACCTACCCGGCGATAAAGTACGCCGCCGACCGGGATGCCTTGCAGGAGGGGCTGGCGGACGGTTCGCTTTCCACGACCGCGACTGACGACTACACGACCAACAAGGACGTGAAGCTGTCGGGCAACACGGTGGAGACGGTTTGTGGCGGTCACAACGGCATCGAGACCCGGTTCGCAGTCACATACGCCAAGCTGGCCGCCACCGGGCGGGTGTCGCTGGAGCGCTTCGCCGACATTACGTCCTCCAACGCGGCGAGGATTCTCGGACTCTACCCGCGCAAGGGCGCCGTGAGCGTGGGCAGCGACGCCGACATCGTCATCTTCGACCCGGAAGACACAAGGACCTTAACGCTGGACGGGCTCCACTCCGACTCTGACTACTCCATCTGGGAGGGGTTCGAGTGCCAGGGCTACCCGGTAACGACCATCCTGCGCGGCAAGGTTGTCGTAGAGGACGGGAAGCTCACCGGCAGCCCGTCCGACGGCCGCTGGGTGGCGCGCAAGGTAGCGCCGGAGGTGCTGGCCCACCCGGTGTGCTAGGGTTGCAAGCCCCTCAAAAGCTGGAATGAAGGCGTTCTCCGGTATGTCGGAGGCATCTACCCCAGCGCTCCCCAGATCAACTCTGCGAAGCGGGCCTGCTCGGTCGGGATTTCGGCAGGCTCGACCGGCACCGGCAGCGCTGCGAGGACCTCGTGCAGGGCGCCGGTCAGGACCCCCTCTTCGGCGGGCGACAAGCCCCAGCGTTCGACCATTTCGTCGGGGCTCCATAAGGCGATCTGCCGGAAGCCGTAGTCGGCGACGGCCTGGTTGGCTATCTCGATGAGTTTTTTCGAGCGCATCAGTACACCGCCCCGGCGATCTGCCCGCCGTCCACGACGAGGTTCTCTCCGCTCACGTAGGACGCCTCGTCGGAGGCGAGGAACAGCAGGGCGTTGGTGATCTCGTCCGGTTGGGCCAGCCGACCCATAGGGTGGTTCGCCTCGTTCGCCTCGAACTTTGCGGTGCTTTGGGCGCTGCCGCGAAACTGAGGCGTGTCGACCGGGCCGGGCGAGACGGTGTTCACTCGTATCCCCTGCGGCGCATACTGCTCCGAAGCCATTGTCGTGAGGTGGATGACGCCCGCCTTGGTCACGCCGTAGGCGGTGGAGCGGCCCGCGCCTTGGATGCCGGAGCCGGACGCGATGTTGACGATCGACCCGCCACCGCTATCCAGCATCGCCGGGATGGCGTACTTGCAACACAGGAACACGCCCCTCAAGTTGACGGCCATCATCATGTCCCAGTCGCGCTCCGAGTGCTCTGCGATGGGGGGCGTGACGATGAGGATGGCGGCGGCGTTGATCAGTATGTCCATGCGTCCGAAGCGCTGCACTGCCGTCCCCACCATCGTCTCAACTTGGTCGGCCTTGGAGGTATCGACGGGCGCAAAGACGGCATCGCCACCGTCGTTCTGAATGCTTGTGACTGTTTCTTCAGATCCGAGCCGGTTGCGGTCGGCGACGACGACCCGCGCACCTTCGGCAGCGAACCGGATGGCCGTGGTGCGGCCGATGCCCGACGCGGCGCCGGTGACAATGGCCACCTTGTCCTGGAGGCGTCCGGCCACTAGAACGCCAGCGCCCGCGCCGGGTTGTCGACGAGGATGCGGTTGATGTCGGCCTCGGAGAAGCCGCGCGCTCGCATGCGAGGCACGATGTTTTCGAGTATGTGGGCGTAGCCCTTGCCACCGTATTTCCTCCGATGGAACTTCGTGCACACGTCGTGGCCGATGACCACCTGATCCCCGAAGCCCTCGGCCAGCATGAACTCGAGCATTTGTATGCGCTGGGCGTCGCTGGCTGGCTGGGTATGGTCGAGGTTGCCGCCTGCGACGCTGCTGTCTTCCAGCCCGAACGTGTCCCACTCCATGTAGCAGCCGGACTTGGCCAGGTCTCGCAGCCAGTCTCTGCCCACGGCGAATACGTCGAGATGGCCCATGATGATCCGTTTCGGATCCGTTCCGGCCTCCACCAGAGTATTGAGGATGTGCGGGGGTGAGTCGGGGTGGAAGCCTGGGTGGATGAGGATCGCCGCGCCGGTCTCGACCGAAGCCCTGGCGGAGGCCCGCAGCACCTTGAGAGAGGTCTCGTTGGTGGGCCAGAAGTTGCCCACCTCACCAATCACGCCGGCGCGGACACCGGTGTCCGCGACGCCGACGGTCAGGTCGCGGATGATCTCGTCGCCTATGTCCTCCTCGCTGCGTTCATGGAGGTCGGGCGGGTAGGAGAGCGGCACGTAGTAGCTGGCCCCCATGATGATGTTCAGACCGGTGGCCCGGGCGATGCGAGCCAGGGCGAGCGGGTCGCGCGCGAGTCCGACGTTGGAGGTGTCGACTAGACCGCCGCCGCCGGCGTAACGGTATTTGAGGATCTCCTCGATCGCCTCGTCCACGTCCAGCAACTGAAGGTTTGACCTGTTGGTTATGAAGCGCTTGAGCAGCCCGCCTAGGCGGTCCATCGTTACCGGTGCGTCGACCCAGGATCGCTCGCTGGCCTCCTCTGGCATCGCGAAGTAGGGCGTAAGGTCGATTAGCAGGTGCTCATGGGTCAAGGTGATGCCCAGCTCAGAGGGTTCTATCTGGCCAAGCACAGTCTGGATCTTGCCGGCCGTCATTGGTTCTCCTTTATTCTCTTGTCCT
Source organism: uncultured Dehalococcoidia bacterium (assembly GCA_964637315.1). Classification (GTDB taxonomy): domain Bacteria; phylum Chloroflexota; class Dehalococcoidia; order Lucifugimonadales; family UBA2962; genus CAUZIR01. The sequence goes on from CAZWTT010000001.1 coordinate 289,372, forward strand.
ACGTGAGGCGAAGCCTCGCTCCGGCGGATGTTGGCGCCATAGGATTCTAACGGGATTTCGTCACTGATGTAGTATGGCGGTGCGGTCGAGTCGCTCGGATGATGCATAGCTTCAAACGCGACGGGACCGCCGCATACATCACGGCCTCAAGCGACGGCAAGGGGTGGCCGAATGGCCGCCCGGTGGAGGTCTGTGCCCATGTCTCATTCCCAATCCACGGTCAAGTTGTTTTTCCGGACTTCGGTACGTCGGTTGTGGGCCCCGCTCGCGACCTCCCTCATGGCCGCCGTGCTCGGAGTCGCCTGTGGCGGGGCGGGCGGAGAAGGGTCGGGGCCCGCCGGCGTTAAGAGCACCATCGAATCCGGATTCGGCACGGCGGCCGAGATGAAGGTGGCGCGGGAGTTGCATGCCGCGGTCACACTGCGAGACGGGCGGGTGCTGGTGATGGGTGGCCACGGCACGGGTGAGGGCACGATCAACGCCGTCGTCTACAAGTTCGCCGAGGTCTACGACCCGGTCGCTGACGAGTGGACCCAGACCGAGCAGATGGCCGGCCACCGATACGATCTTGGCGCCGTGGTTTTGGAGGACGGGCGGGTGCTGGCGGCAGGCGGTGTGGGCACGTCGAACTGGGCGGTGGGAACGGCCGAGATATGGGACCCGAAAACGGGGACGTGGGCCGTGGCTGCCGATATGAACGACCCCCGTGAACGAATGGCGGCGGTGTTGCTGCCGGACGGACGGGCGATGTTCATAGGTGGCACGACGCAGAACTTCTCCCAGCTCGCCTCAGCGGAGATATTCGATCCCGCCACCGGGACATGGACGCAGACGGCCGACATGGCGTTGGCCAGAGTCCAACATACCGCGACGTTACTGAGAGATGGGCGGGTGCTGGTGGTTGGCGGCGGCAAGGTCGATCCTCCCTACTTCAAGAGCGCCGAGATCTACGACCCCGGCACCGACACATGGGAGTCGGTGCCGGACATGTCGGTAGGACGCGCGTCCCATACCGCGACGCTGCTGTCTGACGGCGCGGTGCTGGTGGTCGGCGGCCGGGGCAAGCGGCAGACGGCGGAGATCTATGATCCGAAGCTAAACGGCTGGGTGTCGGCGGGGCAGACGGTCGAGCCGCGCTCCGAGGCGACTGCGACGCTGCTGCCGAACGGCGAGGTGCTGGTTACCGGCGGTGTGGGCAACCGGATAACGACCGAAATATTCAATCCCTCCGACGGCTCTTGGCGGCCGGCCGGCGACATGGCGGACGCACGATATCGCCATGTCGCGACGACCCTGGGCGACGGCACGGTGCTCATCATCGGGGGTCTGGGCCTGGACAGGTTCCTGGCCGGGACCGAGACCTTCAGCCTGGGGAACGCCGCGTTTGTCGGCGACCGGCCGACGCCGACGGAGGCGCAGTTGTCCGAGATCGCCGCGGCCTTGGTCGAGGCGACACCCACTCCCCAGGTCCCGCCGACTCCGGTGCCCGAGCGAAAGGGTGCGACCGGTGAGGGCCTTGAGGTCGAGTTCGCCGACGCAATCGACTCCGACGCCTCGGGCAGAACCACCGTGCCCCTGGGTCAGCCGGTAACGCTAGCGTTGGGGGAGGCGGTAATCAGTCCCGATCCCAACTCCGGGGCGACCGCCACGTTCACAGAAGTCGTCGAAGACAGCAGGGCTGAAGGTGGCACGGCGACCATACGAGTCAATATCCGCATGAGCTTCTTTGAACAGGGAGGTACCGAACTGACGCTTGATCCGAGCAACCCAGACACCGCGCTGAAGAAGCTCGGCAGGCTCTGGGTGGGCCTAGTGGACTTTCAGGAGGACGCCGCCGGGTCCCCCGTCGCCACCGTGGTTATATTCCTGCCCTAGTCTATCTCCTGCTCCAGGTGACCGTGACGAGGTGTCGCTGTTGGCCACTGCCCGAGTTCAGATAAACTCGATCACCGAGAAGAGCGGTCCCCCGTTAAAGCTGGTCCCCGGCGGTTCCGGTTCCTCCTTCTGGGGGCGTGATCCGGGCTGGGAGGACGGCCCGGATCGGCCTGACCGGACTGCTTGGGCCGGGTCGCCTTGGCGGCCGGACGCCCGCTCTGCCCCTTTTGCCGTCGCGCGTTGCTCTTCAGCGATCCGGCCTGTTGCGGTGAACCATTTGGCCGTTTCCGTTGGGGCTTCGGTCGACCTGCCGGTGCCTGGGGATGGGGGGAGAAGCCGCCGTAGTCGAAACCCTCCAGACGGCGTCTTTCGATCCGCGTTCCGAGCACGGCTTCGATCTTGCGCACGAGCAACTCATCGTCGGGCAGCATGAAAGTGAACGCCTCGCCGCTGTTCTCCATTCGGCCGGTGCGGCCGATGCGGTGGATGTAGGCGTCAACGGTGTTGGGCATATCGAAGTTGATGACGTGAGAGACCTGCGACACGTCGATGCCACGTGAGGCGAGGTCGGTGGCGACGAGTACGTCGTACTTGCCATTGCGGAACCCGTCTATGGCCTGCTGACGTCTGTTCTGGGACAGGTTGCCCTGCATGGCGGCGACGCGGTAGTCGGCATTCTCAAGGTCTCCGGCCAGCCTGCGGGCGCGTGCCTTGGTGCGGGTGAAGATGATCAGGCGAGCCGTGGCTGTTCGTTGCAGCAACTCCAAAAGCAACTTCTTCTTGATCTTGTCCGTCACCGGGTACAGGGCGTGTGAGACGGTATTCGCCGGGGCGATGATGCCTATCTGCACGGTGGTGGGGTCGTCGAGGATGTCGTCGGACAATCTGCGAATCTCGCTCGGCATGGTGGCGGCGAAGAACAGCGTCTGGCGCTGCTTCGGCAGGTGGCTGATGATGCGACGGATGTCGGGGAGAAAACCCATGTCGCACATGGTGTCGGCCTCATCCAACACCAACACCTCCACACCGGACAGGTCGATGGCGCCATCGCCAACTTGGTCCAGCAACCGGCCGGGGCAGGCGACGACGATGTCGGCTCCTCGGCGAAGCGCCTTGGCCTGCGGGGTTTTGCTGACGCCGCCGTAGATGCTCAAGCTGCGGATCGCGGTGTTCTTGCCAAGCTCTCGGGCGGTCTGGTGGATCTGCTCGGCGAGCTCACGGGTGGGGGCGACGATCAGGGCGCGCACCCGACCCCTGGGTCCGGCGATCAGCCGCTGGAGGATGGGGAGCATGAAGCCGGCCGTCTTGCCGGTGCCCGTCTGGGCCAGTCCCAATACGTCCCGACCCTCCAGGGCGACCGGGATGGCCTGCTCCTGTATCGGGGTAGTGGAGGTATAGCCTGCGGCGTCCACGCCGGCAAGCACACGTCGGTCTAGGTTCAGATCTTGGAAATTCAGTGAGAGTTCTCCTTGGCTCCACTAAGCCAAGTCACACTTTCAGCCAGATGGAACACGATGTGGCGGGTGGACCGCCGGGGTTCAAGCGGACCCAGCGTCCGCTTACGCATAAGAACACTATAACAGCGCGATCCGTCGGTGCAGATCGGATTTCAGCCCCGCGATGGTCCTAATTGGTGGTGTGGCCGGTGGCGAGGGGCAGCATGAGGGCCACGGTCGAGACAGATCTGCGCGAGGTGTCCGGTGTAATGGAAACGATGACCCCGTTTTCGGTGCAGGCGTCGAGGTCTACCGAGTCGTAGCCGATCCCGAAACGCGAGACGATGGGCAATCACGAACCGTCGGCAAAGGTCCGACGAGTGACCCGAGGCTCGAGCACGACCAGGGCGTCATAGTTCTTTGCGGTAGACGGTCCGATCTCGTCAAGGTCGCCGTCCAAGAAATCCCAGTTCACCCTTGGCGCGTCGGCCAGCAGGCCGAGCTGGATGTCGCCGTACCGCCATCCGGCCGACTTCATCTACGAAGTCACCCGTCAGCCCGATCCTGAAATCTCGCTCAGTCATGGCGGAAGCATAACAAAGGCGGGGGCTCGGAAATGTCGTGTTTCGTCCTGCCGCGATCCGGCGTACGCGCGGGTGCCGCCTGTTCCTATCCCGGTCTCCAAGCTTCCTTAGCTCTCTGCTGCGCCTCACCGATGAGGACGATCTGATCAAACAGTCCACCCTCATCCACCTTCAGTTCGCCGGACAGATAGTCGAAGCAGTCGTGCGCCTGCTGGGCGGCCATCTCGATTTCGTGAAGCGCTCTCTGGATAGCCTGCCAACGCTCAATTCCTTGGGTCATCAACGCCTCCGAAAATCAATAGATTCTTCACTGCGGCATCATACCCACGGGCGTGACTTCTATTCGTATCTAAGCTCCCATGGGACTCCTAGCCGTTAGGTTCGATGTGGATTAGGTTGATTGGCTAAACGGAAATCCTTTTTATTTTGTAAAC
>CAZWTT010000002.1:0-212404 GCA_964637315.1 uncultured Dehalococcoidia bacterium
ACTCCGTAGCAAATGTCCTACGGAATGAATGGGCATTGCACTTGATACCAGTTTTCTCTTCCCGCCGGCGTCGCGCTCTCTTACCAGCCCTATATCGGTCTCCATTCGGTGAACCCACCGGTTGTTCGGGTACTTCTGAGGTAGGCTCGCCTTGGTGCGAACCTCCGTCCATGTCAAGGGGTGGTCAACTCCTGCCAGTGCATCACGGACCTTCTCGCGGAAGGCCTCGTAGGACATGGACGTCACGCTCTTAGGCGTGTTCCAATAGAGACTCTTGCACCTCAGGCAGGTTCGGGGTGCTAAGGAATCCCCCCTTGGCACTCATTCGTGATCATATCTCATCGCACCGAAATCCCATTACGGTTATCGGCATACGAGCCATTTATTCACCTATCTAACAACTTACTTTAATGGACTATGTGAAACTTGACACAAATTCGCCACTGTGCCTAGAATTCTTGGCAGCATGGTGACGCGTTCCGCACCTCAGGCTCAGGAACCCGTCAAGCTCACAGCACATGCAGTTCAACGTCTCCCCACTACTCAAAGAGCCCACCGGCTCGACACGCAACTTCGACCTCGACGAGGCTGCCCTGGCTCCTCGGTCGGTCATCGGCGCCGATCCCATCTGGGAACGTTCTTCCGGTATGGATCTGCATGGGCAGGTCACGATGCTGCGCACCGACGTCGGCGTCTGGGTCACGGCGGGCGTGGCCTGCACGGTGGCCTGCTTTTGCAGCCTGTGCCTAACCAGCCATCCCCGTACCGTCGAACTGTCGATAGACGAAGAGTTCTACCCGCATGGCAGCCAGGCTCGGGAGGACGAAGCAGACGAGACCCAATTCATCTCTGTGGACAACGTCCTTGACTTGCTTCCTACCATCCAGCAGTATGCGTCGCTCGGCATACCGATGAAACCGGTCTGCCGGGACGATTGCGCGGGCATGTGTTTGAGTTGCGGATCCAACCTGAATCTCACTGATTGCTCTTGTGTTACCCGCGTTGCTGATGCACGGTGGGGTCCGTTGCTGGACCTCGCGACGTCACCGGGCAACAACGCCTCGACAGTCAACAACAACTAATCTCCCCGGCCAGGCGACATTCAGCTAGGCCGAATCACCCCTGAGGAGACGACATGGCACCGCTACCCAAGAAAAAACACTCACGAGCCCGCCGCGGCGGCAGGGCCGCCCACCACGGAATGACCAGGCCTCCCTTCGGTGAGTGCCCCAACTGTCAGAGCCCCAAGCTTCCGCACATTGTGTGCAGGACCTGTGGCTACTACAGAGGCCGCGAGGTTATTCTGGTCGAGACCGGAATCGAGTAAGGTGCACGGGTTCCGATTCCCGGGGAGCATTGAATGACAATGCTGAAGAAAAATAAAGGCACTGCTTCCAGCGTGGCCTTTGTATTCCCGGGCCAGGGCGCGCAGGCGGTCGGCATGGGCCGTGACCTGTATGACAACTCGCCAGCGGCCCGAGCTGTGTTTGAGGAGGTCGATGACGCCCTCGGCCGTCCTCTCACGACCCTCATGTTTGAGGGGCCCGAAGAAGAGTTGCGACAGACAGCAAACGCTCAGCCGACCATTATGGCCGTTAGCCTGGCGACCGTGAAGGCAATGGAGGAACATGCGGGGTCGAGTGGCCTTCCCGCTCCGGCCCTTATGGCCGGGCACAGCTTGGGCGAATACACTGCTCTCGCCGTCTCCGGCGCTTTGGGAGTAGGCGATACAGCTAGGCTTGTCGAGGAACGGGGCCGCCTAATGCAGCGCGCCTGTGAGATGAGGCCCGGCACCATGGCTGCCATAATCGGCCTCGACCAGATGACTGTCGAGGAGATCAGCCGTCAGACCGGGTCCTACGTCTCCAACGTAAACACCGGAGAGCAGGTGGTAATCAGCGGCGAGGTCCTAGCGGTGGCCAGGGCTCTGGACATGGCCTCTGTCAGGGGTGCCAAGAAAGCGATTCCCTTGCGTGTCGGCGGAGCTTTCCATTCGGCGCTGATGAAACCGGCGCGCGATGGCCTGGTGAAGGTGGTCGGCGACCTTGACCTGCAAGACCCTTTCGTGCCGATAGTGGCGAACATGACCGGTAAGCCCATCCACACCGCCACCGAGTTGAGGGAAGAGCTGGTAACCCAGGTATGCCAGTGTGTCCAGTGGAAGCGGTCGGTCGAATACATGATCGGCGCAGGCGTCACAGACTTTGTCGAGATCGGCCCGGGCAGGGTACTGAGCGGCATGGTCAGGCGTATAGACCGCTCCGTCGGGACCAGTGCTGTTGGCGACTTGGACTCCGTCGCCGGCTTCAGCCTGAACTGATTAACGGTTGAACTTAGTGCTGGCGCCCCGAAAGCAAGAGGGGACCCACACCTCTCGACCATTCTCCACCCGTAGGAGGGCTCGGGCCGCGGCCATGCAGACCCTCTACGAGCTTGACGCCAGCGGGCACTCCGCTGCCACATCCCTCACAGCTCGTATCAATGCGGGCAGCCTTCCGAACGCCGCCGTCGCCTACGCCCGCGAGATCGTGGACGGGGTGCTTGGCCGGCTGGGCGAGATCGACACGATGATCTCCGCCTTGGCGCCCAACTGGCCGATTGACCAGTTGGCCAGCGTGGACAGGAACGTGCTGCGGGTGGCGATATTCGAGATTATTTCCGGGGTGGACACGCCTCCTAAGGTGGCCGTAAACGAGGCGGTCGAGCTGGCCAAGACGTTCGGGTCGGAGAGTTCTCCGAAGTTCGTCAATGGGGTGCTCGGCTCCGTGCTCGCGGCCCGAAACGTTAAGGTATAATCCGTTCCCCGAAGGGAGGCAGTGATGGCTAGCGTACTTGAGCGAGTACAGTCGATCGTGACCGACAAGCTCGGTGTAGAGACCGAGGATGTGACGCCCGAGGCGTCATTTGTAGACGACCTGAACGCCGACTCCTTGGACCTAGTAGAGTTGATCATGGCTTTCGAAGAGGAGTTCAGCGACGACGACAGCACCATCGAGATCTCAGACGAGGACGCTGAGAAGATCACGACCGTGCAAGAGGCGATCACTTTCTTGAAAGGAAAGGGAGTTTCGGACTAGGCGCCACCCCGGCGTCGCGAACGGACCACGGAGCGGTCGAAGGGCAGGCGGTTTGTCTGCCCTTTTTCGTGCCCACTAGGCAGGTTGAGCGTTGGCCGGTACAGTGGCGCTGTGTTACCGTTCGGCCTATGAACGAAGCTGCTCCCGGCGACTATTCGACCCTGATTGAAGAGATTAAGTCCTGCACCCTCTGCCCGCTGTCGGAGGGGCGCACGAACGCGGTGCCAGGCGAGGGCAACCCTTTGGCGAGCATAATGTTCATCGGCGAGGCCCCGGGCTTCAACGAGGACCGGCAGGGCAGGCCGTTCGTCGGCGCGGCTGGTGGCGTCCTCGACAACATGCTGGCGACCATCGGACTGGGTCGATACGATGTTTACATCGGCAACATGCTCAAGTGCCGACCGCCGGACAATCGGGACCCCAAGCCGTCCGAGATGGACACCTGCCGGCCCTATCTGGATCGGCAGATCGACCTGATCGACCCGAAGGTGATCGTCACGCTGGGGCGCCACTCGTTTGGCAAGTTTTTCCCCGGCGAGGCCATCGGCAAGTCGCGGGGTCGGCCACGCCGGTGGCGGGGCCGGACCGTCTTCCCTGTCTACCACCCCGCCGCAACCCTGCACAACCCTCGACTGAGGCCGGTGTTGGAGGAGGATTTCCGCAAACTGCCGGGACTGATCGACGACCATGCACCGCAGGAAGTGGACAAACAACCGGCCCCGCCTGTGGTGCATCTGGGGAGGAGCTTCGAAACCGCCACTCCCCAACCGGCCCCGGCGACCTCGCCGGAAACCGGGCCCGTCGTCGATCAACCTTTGCAGGGAGGGCTCTTCTAGCGTGAGCCAGTCACCAGTCCGAGTAATCCCACTCGGCGGCCTGGGCGAGATCGGCCGCAACATGATGGCCATAGAGTACGGTGACGACATCGTCGTAATAGACTCCGGCGTGATGTTCCCGGAAGAGGGGATGCCCGGCATCGACTTCGTCATTCCTGACATCACCTATCTGGCACGGAACCGGGACCGGGTGCGAGCGGTGCTCATCACCCACGGGCACGAAGACCACACCGGCGCCCTCCCCTACGTTCTGCCGGACCTGAACGCCCCGGTCTACGCGTCTCGACTGACCAATGGTCTGATCACCGTCAAGTTGAGGGAGCACGGCCTCCTGAAATCGTCCACGCTGCACGTGGTCGAGCCCAACACGCCCTTTAAGGTTGGTCGGCTCGAGGTGGAGTTCTTCCGCATGTGCCACTCCATTCCGGACGCTATGGGCATCGCTATACGTACGCCGCTGGGCGTGATCATCCATACCGGCGACTTCAAGATCGACCACACGCCGGTGGACGGCCACGCTACCGACTTCGCCAAGCTGGCCGAGCTGGCCGCTGAGGGGGTGTTGCTACTGTGCTCGGACTCCACGTACGCTGAGATGGATGGCTACACGCCATCCGAGGAGGTTGTGCGCGGCGCCATCGAGCACGTCGTCGCCGATGCCGAGGCTAGGGTCATAGTCGCCACCTTCGCGTCTCTCATCTCTCGCGTGCAGATGGTCATGGACGCAGCCGTTGCGAACCGCCGCAGGATCGCGGTCGTCGGCAGGAGCATGCGCAACAATGTCTCCATGGCGCTGGATATGGGCTACCTGACGGCTCCCGAGGACCTCGTGGTGCCGCTGAAAGAGGCCAAACGTCTGCCACACAACCGCCTGGTCATTCTCGCCACTGGGGCACAGGGAGAACCGACCTCCGCCCTGGTCCGCATGTCGAGAGGCGAGCACAAAGACGTGGAGATCGAGACCGGAGACACGGTAATCATCTCCTCTTCGCCCATACCTGGGAATGAGACCCTGGTGGCGCGGACCATCGACGACCTGTACAGGCGTGGAGCCGAGGTCATATCCAGCAGGAACGCGATGGTTCACGTCCATGGCCATGCCTCACGCGAGGAACTGAAGTTGGTATTGAACTTGGTCCGACCCACCTACTTCGTGCCCGTTCACGGGGAGCACCGGCACCTCATCGCCCACGCGAGATTGGCGCAGTCGCTGGGTATCGACCCGGGGGACACGTTCGTTCTGGAAGACGGCGACGTGCTGGAGATCGAGTCCGGTTGGGCCGGAGTCGTCGAGCGCCTGCCGTCAGAAGACGTCTACGTCGCAGGGCACCGCCTCTGGGGCCGGCATTCCAGTGTGCTGGAGGAGAGGAACAAGTTGTCGACTGACGGCGTGGTCGCGGTTGGACTGACCCTCGACGCCGAAACCGGCGCCCCCCTCGGCCCGCCGAGCCTGGAGTCTCGTGGCTTCGACGAGTTGACCCGGGCACAGGACCTGCTGGGAAATGCCTCGCAAGTGGTCCATTCTATGCTGGAAAGTGAATCCGGAAAAGTCTTAGATTTTGACCAAATAGAACGCACGGTGTCGGCCTCCGTTTCGGACTTTCTATGGAAGGAGTCCAAGCGAAGACCGACGGTCCTCACCCTGGTCAAGATGGTAGAGCGGTCATGAGCCGTCGCACTCCGACGGCATGCAATCACGTCTGCCGGAGTGCCGGCCAGGATATGAGGCACTAGCTCGGACGGCGACGCACCCTCCGGCTAAGACCGAGACGGAGGGGACCCCAGTGGTTGCTTCGAGCACAATAGACGGCATGACACGCGGCGTAGGGTCGGCACTGGACTCCGTGGGTGAAAACCTCGGGTCGGTATTGCCCGGGCCGGCCCGAGCGTACGCATTCGCTTTGCCGGCGGCCGGGCTTGGAACTGCCGGTGCCCTCGCCTACATCTTCCGCGACACCCTGGGTGACGCCTACTCATCTGTGGAGAAGGCGGTCGTCACCGCCGTCGGACTCGGCGTCGTGCCGCTGGGACTGTGGGTTGTGCCGTTCCTCTCGGTTTTTGTGCTGCGCCCGGCTTGGATTGCCAACCTGCGAGCATGGAGCAGCACTCTGGCCTTGGCCCTGGCCGCCCTGGTGGCGATGTCCGCCTTCGAAACCGGTTTCGACTCCCCCCTGGAGGTCTTCACCCGTGGCGGTGAGGTGTCGCTGGGCGGAGATATCGCCGTGGACGTTACCGGCGGTGCGAGTTGGCTCGCCTGGAGCATAACCGCAGGATTCGTGATACTCGCCGGACTCATCGTTATCCCGGCGTTCATAGTCGACTCCGCCTCCCGAGTTGGAGTGCTGGGAGGCCGGATCAGCCTCGGCGTATATCTTGCGTCCGTGGCGATGACGAGGGCGCTGGGGCTTGGATTGGTTGGCATTTACGGATGGGCGGCCACAATAATTAGAGAGCGCCGCGCCGCGGCCGGAGTCGACCTGGCAACGGAAGTACCGCCGGAGGTTATGACGCCGTATGTACGTGATCACACCCCGTTCGGACAGGGAGAGCCAGGCGGTCCCGACGACTCACCGATCGCGATGACTCCGGTGGTGGGCGTAGTGGGCGATCCTGACGCGACGGTCGCCGACGAATTCGCACCGGTAGACGATCTCGACGAGCCGTCGCCCAAGCCCGCCCCCGTCAGCGGCGCCCCCAACGGCGCAAAGGTCAACCGCTTCTGGAACAAAGCGGAACAAGGCATAGAAGGCGTAGAAGGGGGAGAGGGCGTCGCGCAAGCGGCCGGTGAGGTCGTCGAAGCTGTGTCCGAGTCGGCCGCCGTCTCCAGCCCGATCCTCGACAAGTGGGCCAGCGCTTGGTCTCTACCTGGCCTCTCGATGCTCGTCGATACCCTGGTAGAGGGTATCTCCCAGGCGGAGATGGACGAGACCTCCGAGAAGATCCAGCGCACCCTCGGCGACTACGGAGTCGAGATCGGCGTAAAAATGACCCAGCCCGGTCCGGCGGTAACCATGTACGGCTTGGAGCCCGGATGGGTCAGGCGATACAAGCAGGAGAACGCTACCGACGACCGTGGCAAGCCGCTCCTCAACGAAGCGGGCAGGCCGATCAAGCGCCCGGTTGAATCCAAGACCCGGGTAAAAGTCGACGCCATCTTCCAGCGGGAGAAGGACCTTGCCCTAGCACTCAGGACCCCGTCCATTCGTATAGAGTCGCCGGTCATGGGCACCTCCTTGGTCGGCCTAGAGGTCCCGAACGCCGTCCCGGATCTGGTCACCTTACGATCCGTCATGGAGAGCGACGAATTCGGCGAACTGCGCAAGAAGGGCGCTCTTCCTATCGCGCTCGGCCAGGGTAGCGGGGGTGAGACCGCGGTCCTCGACCTGGCACGTATGCCGCACCTGCTCGTCGCCGGAGCGACCGGCAGCGGCAAGAGCGTGTGTCTCAACACCATCGTCTCCTGCCTGACCATGGAAAAGTCGCCGTCTGAACTGAGACTGCTGCTGGTCGATCCGAAACGGGTCGAGCTGACTCCCTACAATGGTATCCCCCACCTGCTGACGCCGGTGGTGGTGGAGACCGATAAGGTCGTCCCCCTCTTCAAGGGCCTGATCGTCGAGATGTTCAAGCGCTACCGGTATATGGAGCAGATGGGGGTGCGCAACATCTCCTCGTTCAACGCCAAGTCGACCGAGAAGATGCCCTACCTCGTTCTGGTGGTCGACGAGCTGGCCGACCTGATGATGACCTCGTCGCTGGAGGTCGAGCAGACCCTGTGTCGACTGGCGCAATTGGGGCGTGCGACCGGCATACACCTGATCATCGCCACGCAGCGGCCGTCGGTGGACGTGCTGACCGGCCTTATCAAGGCCAACTTCCCCAGTCGCATCGCCTTCGGGGTGACCTCACAGGTCGACTCGCGCACCATCCTCGACGCGTCAGGGGCGGAGAAGCTGCTGGGCCGAGGCGACATGCTTTACCAGCCTATAGACGCCTCGCGACCCAGCCGGGTTCAGGGCGTGTTCATCTCCGACGATGAGATATTAGACTTGGTCGCATACTGGGAGAAAACGACCTGGGCGCCTCTGCCCGCCGTCGGGCTTGAGGTGCACGATGATGAGGGAGACGGTGACGATAAAGGCGGGTCCGCAGCCACCGGGGATGACCTGATGGACCGGGCGATCGAACTGGCCCACAAGGAGCGCAAGCTCTCGACCTCTCTGCTCCAGCGACGCCTGCGGATCGGCTATCCTCGTGCAGCCCGGCTAATGGACGAACTGGAGGACCAGGGAGTAGTGGGGCCGAGCGATGGCTCTAAGTCCCGCGATGTTATAATCGGCTAGCGCCGGCGCGCGCGCCCTACCGCATCTTTCCAGTCAGCCGAGGCGAAACCGGCGTCGGAGCGTTCCCACAACTGGACCGTGGGGCGATCCAACCACTCGGGGGACCCACGGATGGTTCGTAGCCTTGCAGATCTTCTTAGCTCTGTGGTCCGTCGTGGCGATCGGGCCGAAGAGCAGCGGGCGTACGCCATGCGCGAGACCTGCCTCGTCTGCGGCGCTATACTCATCGACTCCCCGCTGTACACTCAGTTGCGGGTGTGTCCCGTCTGCCGTTTTCACTACGCCATGTCGGCCCGCGATCGGATCGCATCCATCGCCGACCAGGGCACCTTTCGCGAGATCAATCGGTCGATCACCTCACTGGACCCCCTCTCTTTTTCGTCGAGGGTTTCCTACAAACGCAAGATCTTCTCCGACCAGCGCCGGACCGGGTTAACCGAGGCTGTCGTTACAGGCACCTGCGCCATCGGGGGTAGCCTGTCGGTGCTGGCCGTCCTGGATTTCGGCTTCATGGGCGGATCGATGGGCACGGTGGTCGGGGAAAAGGTCGCGCTTGCCTTCGAGCACGGCCTAAAGCGAAAATTACCCGTAGTGGTGGTCGTCACCAGTGGGGGAAGCCGCATACAGGAGGGCCTGCTCTCGCTGTTGCAGATGGCGAAGACGACGGTGGCCGTCAACCGCTTCGCGGAGAAACGGCTGCCGTTCATCTCGGTCTTGGCCAACCCCTCCACCGGTCAGGCCTTCGCCAGCTTCGGGAACCTCGCCGACGTTATGGTGGCCGAGCCGGGAGCCATCGTCGGCTTCGCCCCCATGAGCAGCATTGAGGCCAGCGAGCGGCGCCCGCTTCCAACAGAGTCACATACGTCCGAGGCCCAGCTTACGAACGGCATGATTGATGAAGTGGTGGACCGTACAGACCTGCGCGAAATGCTGTCGGTGCTGTTGGAGCTGACCGGTCCGGAGTTCCGACTCAGCTATCGCAAGCGTCGACCGAAGACCATGGTTTCGCTCCCCAGGCAGCGGGCCTGGCAGTCGGTCTCCCTAGCGCGCCACACCGCCCGGCCCACCGCAGCGGACTACATCGGCCGCATCGTCCTGAACTTCGTAGAGCTGCGGGGCGACCGGTCCTACGGTGACGACCCGTCTGTGGTATGCGGACTGGGACATCTGGGCGCTCAGACCGTGGTGGTGATCGGACAGGAACGCGGCCGGAACGGCAAACAGGACACCCACGACGGCATGACCTCGCCGGATGGCTTCCGCAAGGCCCGGCGCGCAATGCGCCTGGCGGAGAAGTTCGAGGTGCCGATCGTCACACTCGTCGACACCCCGCGACCGTACCCGGGTCTGGACTCTGAGAAGCGGGGTATCGGCAACGCCATCGCCACCACCATGGCCCTGCTGGCCTCCCTGGAGGTTCCGACCATCGCCGCCATCATAGGGGAGGGTGGCAGCGAGGGCGCCCTGGCGCTGGCCGTCTCCGACCGCGTGCTCATGATGCAGAATGCCATTTACACTGTAATGTCCCCGGAAGACGCGGCGGGCCTCATCTATCAGGACGAGTCGAAGGCGGAGGAGGCGGCCGAGTCGCTTAAGTTGACTGCCGCCGACTGTCTTGAGTTGGGAATAGTCGACGAGGTCGTACACGAGCCCTTGGGCGCCGCCCACACCAGCCCGGACGAGGCTGCCAGACATCTGCGTCGCAGTCTCCTACGCCATTTGGCAGAGGTGGGGACCTGGTCCAACTTCCGGCGATCCAGGCGCCGTTACCGCAAGTTCCGCAAGGTCGGCGAGTTCAGCTCCCAGTTCCGCGTGGCCATCAACCGCGAAATCGACGAGCTGCAGGGAGCCATCCCCGTCGCTGGCAAGGAAGAAGCACCCACCGACCTCGCCCGGCGCAGGATCGAACTGGAAGAGGCCGCCTCGCTCGAAGTCATCGGCGAGCACGACAGCCCAGAAGGAGGGGACGATTTGGCCGAGCCGCCGGCCGAGTTGGGTGGCTCACCGGAGCCCTGAACCCGTGGTGCACGGGTGGGCGCCGTACTAGTCCGTCAGCACGCCTCCGTAGGCGCTGCGATCCGCCTCGAAGGCGGTGATGTCCGCCTCGTTGAGAAGCGTCAGGCCGATGTCGTTTAGGCCGTTAAGCATAGAGTGACGTCGGAACTCGTCGATCTCGAAGCCCTCGACCACGTCCTCTTCCTTGTCCCACACCCGCTGCGACTCTAGGTCAACGTGGAGCCGGTAGCCGGGTCGTTCCCGGGTATTTTTTATGATCTTGGCGACCACGTCTTTCGGGAGCCGGACGGGCAACAGGCCGTTCTGGAAGCAGTTATTGTAGAAGATGTCGGCGAACGACGGGGCGATCACGCACCTGAAGCCGTAGTCGAGCAGCGCCCATGGCGCGTGCTCGCGGGATGAGCCGGAGCCGAAATTGGAGCCCGACACCAAGATTGAGGCGTCCTCGTAGCCGGGCCGGTTTGGCTCGAAGTCGGGGTTAGGCGACCCGTCCTCAAGCAGTCGCCAGTCGAAGAACAGCCACTGGCCGTAGCCGGTGCGCTCAATGCGCTTGAGGAACTGCTTGGGGATGATCTGGTCGGTGTCGACGTTGACCCGGTCTAGGGGAGCGACGACACCCGTGAGCTTGGTGAACGGCTCCATTACTTCTGCACCCCCTCGACACGGGCCTTGAGGGCCTCGTTCATGTCTACGAATGCGCTCTCGATCTTATTGAACTGTCCGACCAGCGCAAAGATTGGGACGAGAAACCCGGTGAAACGTTCACCGTGCACGAAGCGGGTGGCGTCGTCCCCCTTGCCGTCCAGGCGGAAGTAGTGCTCCCCGTCGAAGATGCCCGGCACCCCGAGGTGATTCACCCAGCGCAGTTCGGTGTCGCTTTCCATGCGCTCGATGCGGGGCTTGATGGTTATGCCCAGCAACGTGGCCTCGATCTTCCTGCCCTCGGATGTGTCGCCCACCAGCCTAGTGATGAAGGGGTTCCATCTCGGGTAGGTGTCGAAGTCCGTCAGTGTCGCCCACACCTTTTCCGCGGGAGCCTTAATGAGAATCTCGGTTCTCAAGTGCTTCACGTTCGTTAACCTCGTTCTAGCTCAATCGCCCCATTCAAGTTTGTGACGCTACCAGTACCGCACGTCGACGAAGTGGCCGGCTACCGCCGCCGCCGCTGCCATCTGGGGGCTTACCAGGTGTGTGCGGCCGCCCTTGCCCTGGCGCCCCTCGAAATTACGGTTGGAGGTCGACGCGCAACGTTCGCCTGGCTGGAGGATGTCGGGATTCATGCCCAGACACATCGAGCAGCCGGCCACCCGCCAGTCGAAGCCGGCCTCGGTGAATACTCGGTCCAGGCCCTCTTTTTCTGCTTGCTTTTTGATCGCCGCCGAGCCCGGCACGACCATGGCGTAAACGTCGCGATGAGCCCTCTTGCTCTTGATTAGCTCCGCAGCCGCCCTGAGGTCCTCGATGCGTGCGTTGGTGCACGAGCCGATGAAAGCCCGGTCGATCCTGATGTCCGTGATCGGCGTATCGGCGGTGAGGTCCATGTACTCGAGCGCCCTTTGCCACGCAACTCGTTGTGTGTCGTCCGCCGCGTCGGTGGGGTTCGGGACGCGGCCCGTGACCGGCGCCACCATGCCCGGATTGGTGCCCCAACTCACGTATGGCTCCAGCTCAGACGCATCGATTACCAGCTGGGTATCGTACTCAGCGCCGGGATCGGTGCGCAGCTCGCGCCACTTGGCGACCGCTTGGTCGAAGTTGGCACCCTGCGGTGCGTGCTCTCGACTGCGCATGTACTCAAACGTGGTGTCGTCCGGTGCCACCATGCCCGCCCTGCCGCCGCCCTCAATCGACATGTTGCAGACCGTCATTCGGCCCTCCATAGACAGGTCGGTGATGGCCTGGCCGGTGTACTCGATAACGTGTCCGACAGCCCCGTCAACGCCCATACGGCCGATGATCGCCAGGATGATGTCCTTGGCGGAAACCCCCTCGGGAGCCGGGCCTTCGACGTTGATCTCCATCGTCTTGGGCATCTGCTGGCGAAGCGTTTGAGTCGCCAGCACGTGTTCGACCTCGGAGGTACCGATGCCCAGGGCGAACGCGCCGAAGGCGCCATGGGTGGCGGTGTGGCTGTCGCCGCAGACGATGATCCCGCCCGGCTGGGTTCGACCCTGCTCCGGCGCGATTATGTGCACGATGCCCTGCTTCGGACTGAAGCGGTCGTACAACTCCACGCCGAAATCGGCGCAGTTGCTCTGGAGGGCGTCGAGTTGCTGCTGGGCGATGGGGTCCTTGACGGGAATGGCGAGGTCCCACGTCGGTGTGTTGTGGTCCATCACAGCCACCGTCAGATCAGTGCGCCGGACGCCGCGGCCGGCCAGCCGCAGACTCTCGAAGGCCTGCGGAGACGTGACTTCATGGACGAGGTGCAGGTCAACGTAGAGGAGCGTCGGCTGCCCCTCTTCCTCATGGACGACGTGAGCGTCCCATATCTTTTCGAACAGAGTGCGCGGCTTGGTTGATGTCATAAAAGTCCGGTTTCAGAAGTGATCCGGCCCATTATAGGCGTCTGTATGCCCAACTTCCGGCCAAGGTTGTGGAGCATGTCGTCGACCATTTCGTCCAGACCGAACTCGGGGCGCCAGTCCCACTCGGCGCGGGCGACGTCGTCGACCAGTTTGTCGGGCCAGGAGTCGGCGATGGCCTGCCGCAGAGGGTCGTTCTCGTAGTCCATGTGGAAGTCGGGCAATCGGTCCTTCAGGGCTTTCGCTAACTGTCTCGGTGTGAAACTCATTGCCGCCACGTTGAAGTCGGCCCGGTGTGACAGCCTCGACCCGTCCGCCTCGGCCACGCCGATGAGCGCGTTCACCGCGTCGGGCATGTACATCATCGGCAGCATGGAATCCGGCCGCAGGTAGCAAGTGTACCGGTCCTCCTTTAAGGCGCCGTAGAAGATCGCCACCGCGTAGTCGGTCGTGCCGGCGGTCGGTTCCACCTTCCAGCTCACGATGCCGGGTAGCCTCACGCCCCGCACGTCCAGGCCGACGGCGGAATGGTAGTAGTTACCCATCAGTTCCCCGAACACCTTGGAGATGCCGTAGCCGGTGTTGGGTCGCTGGATGGTGTCGTTCGGGGTGATCGGGGGTGTCTCCGGCCCGAAAGCCGCTATCGAGCTGGGTGACACGACCTTGCTCGCACCATGGGCCATCGCCGACTCCAGCACGTTGTAGAGACCGTCAAAGTTCACTGCGTAGGCCGCCTGCCGGTGCTGCTCCGCCGTGGCCGATAGCACCGAGGCCAGATGGAACACCGAGTCGATCTGGAACCGTTCCATCGCCTCGTCGATCTGCACCCGGTCGGTCACGTCGGCCGGGGCCGCCGGACCGCCGTCTCGCACTTCTGCCGTCAATGGCCGATGGTGGATGCCCGCAACTACGTTGTCGGCGCCGTAGCGCTCTCTCAGTGCCAGAACCAATTCGGAACCTATCTGCCCAGCCGCACCTGTCACCAGAATCTTCTTCATCATCACGCTCCTGCTATCGCACAGTGGGGTTAGCCCGCGCGTGCAGCTAGTAGATAACCGGCGCGGGAGACGTTGAAGCGCCCCAGCGAAACGAGAGCGGGAGCCCCCGGCCGCTAGGGCCTGCTAGTAGTGGTGAGCGTGAGAGAGGTGCGGTGCTGCATGTGGCTTCTAGGCCGGCATGTCGGCCGGGCCTTTGCCGCCCATGGCGAGCAGACGGTTGAGGGCGTGCATGTAGGCCTTGGCGCTGGCCACGATGATGTCGGTGTCCGAGCCCCGGCCGACGTACACCTCACCGTCCTTCTCGATGCGTATCGTCACGCTGCCTTGGGCGTCGATGCCCTCGGTAATGGCGTTGACGCTGTACTCGGTCAGTGTGTTCGGTACCTTGACGATGCGGTTGATCGCCTTGTAGACGGCGTCCACCGGACCGGTGCCGGTGGAGGCGTCGGTGATCGTGCCGCCGTCCAGAGTGGTCAGCGATACCGTCGCCGTGGGCACGTCGTGGTTGCCCGACGACACCTGCACGTGGTCCAGTACGTAGGTCTGCGGCTCCGACGCCATTCGCCTCTGGCCCGCCATGAGCGATTCCAAGTCAGCGTCGTTCACCTCGCGCTTGCGGTCCGCCAGGTTCTTGAAGTTCTCGAAGACCGTGTTCAGTTCGTCTTGACTCAGCACAAAACCTAAATCCTCGAGCCGGGCACGCAGCCCGGCGCGCCCGCTCAACTTGCCCAGCACCAACTCGTTCGACGGCCAGCCGACTTGGTGCGGATCCATTATCTCGAAGGTGGTTCTCTCCTTTAGCACCCCGTCTTGGTGGATGCCGGAGGCGTGTCGGAAGGCGTTTGCGCCGACCACGGCCTTGTTGGCCTGCACCGGGAAGCCGGTGATGTCCGAGACCATGCGCGACGTGCGATAGATCTGGCGCGTGTCGACATTCGTCCGAACACCAAGATAGTCCCCACGAGTGGCGATCGCCATGATCACTTCTTCGAGCGAGGCGTTGCCGGCCCGTTCGCCCAGACCGTTGATACATCCCTCGATCTGCCTGGCGCCCGCCTGCACGGCTGCGAGGCTGTTCGCAGCCGCGAGACCGAGGTCGTTGTGGCAGTGGATGGAGATGACGGTCTGGTCGATGTTCGGCACCCGCTCCATGATCTCGGCGATACGACGCCCAAACTCGGAGGGTATGGAGTAGCCGACCGTGTCGGGGATGTTGACCGTCGTCGCCCCCGCTGCGATGGCGGCCTCCACCAGTTTGATCAGGTACTCCGGGTCAGTGCGAGAGGCGTCCATGGGCGAGAACTCGACGTCGTAGCAGTAGCCTTTCGCCCGCTCGACTGACGCGACTGCGAGGTCCAGAACCTCCTCTGGGTTCTTGCGGAGCTGGTGCATGATCTGCACGTCCGAGGAGGAGATGAAGGTGTGGATACGGGGGTTCTCCGCCTCTTTGATCGCACCCCAGGCTGCGTCGATGTCGTCAAAATTGCAACGGGCGAGAGACGCGATTACCGGTCGGCGTACCTCGCGAGATATCGTCTTCACTGCCTCAAAGTCGCCCGGCGAGCTGGCGGCAAATCCGGCCTCGATGATGTCCACGCCAAGGCGGTCCAGCTGCTTGGCCACCTCGAGCTTCTCCGAGGTCGTCAGGCCGGCGCCGGCCGATTGCTCACCGTCCCTGAGGGTGGTGTCGAAGATTCGGACTATGTCTGCGTTGGTCTCTGTTGCCATCATATGCCCACTCTTCTAGCTCGCGAGGGAGTCGTCGCTAGTCGGCCTCGTCGAGGAAACTCATCATGGCGCGAAGCTCCTTGCCCACGGCCGCTATCGGGTGGCCGGCGTTCTCCTCGCGAAGTCGCGTGAAACGGGGTCGTCCCTCGTCGTTCTCGGCGATCCACTCACGGGCGAAGGTGCCGTCTTGGATCTCGGCCAGGACTTTGCGCATGTTCTCTTTAACGTGCTCGTCGATCACCACCGGGCCACGGCTGTAGTCGCCGTACTCGGCCGTATCGCTGACCGAGTAGCGCATGTACTCCATGCCGCCTTGGTAGAAAAGGTCGACGATCAGCTTGAGCTCGTGCATGACCTCGAAATAGGCAGACTCCGGCTGGTAGCCGCCGTCCTCTGTGAGCACCTCAAACGCCGCCTTGACGAGAGCCGACACGCCGCCGCACAGGACCGCCTGCTCGCCGAACAGGTCGGTCTCCGTCTCCTCCTGGAAGGTCGTGTCCAGCACCCCGGCGCGGGTGCAACCGACGCCCTTGGCGTATGCCAGGCCTAGCGCCGCGGTGTTACCCGAGGCGTCTTGGTGGACCGCAAGCAGCCCGGGCACGCCGGAGCCCTTGACGAACACCTCGCGCATCCTGTGGCCTGGCGCTTTCGGAGCCACCATCGAAACGTCCACGGATGGGGGAGGGATGATCGTCTTGTAGTGAATGTTGAAGCCGTGGGCGAACATCAGCATGTTGCTCGGCAGCAGGTACGGCTCGACAGAGTCTTTATAGACCTGTGGTTGCGTCGTGTCCGGGCACAGCATCATCACAACATCCGACTGCTCGGCCGCTTCTGCGACGGTGGCGACGCGCAAACCGGTCTCCTCCGCCTTGGCCCGGCTCTTGCTGCCCTCGTGCAGTCCGACGACAACGTCGACGTCGGAGTCGTGCAGGTTGAGGGCATGTGCGTGGCCCTGGCTTCCGTAGCCGATGATCGCCACCGTCTTACCGTCGAACAGGGACAGGTCGGCGTCGGACTCGTAATACATTTTGGTCATCTTTTGTTCTTACCCTTTTCTCCGTTTTGTAGTCCTCGGTTCATGGCTATGGTGCCGGTGCGCATCACCTCCACCACGCCAAACGGCTCCAGCAGCTTGTGCAGGGAGTTGACCTTGTTCTCGTTACCGGTCACCTCCACGATCGTCGAATCCACGGCCACGTCCACGATGCCAGCCCGGAAGATGTTGACGATCTGCATGACCTCGCTGCGGCTCTGGGGATTGGTTTTCACCCGGATCAAGGCCAGCTCCCTCTCGACGATGTTCTGCTCGGAGATGTCCGAGACCTTCACCACATCGATCAGCTTGTGCAGGTGCTTGGTGACCTGCTCCACCGTGCGATCGTCCCCCTCGACCACGAAGGTCATGCGGGACATGTCCGGCACTTCGCTGTGACCGACGGCGAGCGAGGCGATGTTGAATCCCCGGCGCCTGAACATGCTGGACACTCTTGCCAGCACGCCGGGCCTGTCTTCGACCAATGCGGTTATGGTTCGGCGCGGAAGCGTTCCATTGGTAGTCATTTGCTCACCTTCTGGGGCCTGGGCTCCTCGACCATGTCGGCGACTGTCTTCCCGGACGGAATGAACGGGTAGACGTTTTCCTCCTGCTCGACCAGGAAGTCCACGACCGCGGGGCCGTCGAACGCCATCGCTTGGGCGATGGCGGGAGCGACCTGCGTCTTGTCTGTGACACGGATGCCGAAGGCGCCGAATGCCTCCGCCAGCTTCACGAAGTCGGGATTGCCATTGAAGACGGTGGCGACGTAGCTCTCGTCGTAGAACGTCTGCTGCCACTGGCGCACCATCCCCAGATGGCCGTTGTTGATGATGGCGAACTTGACCGGGATGTTGTTTTCCACCATTGTCGCCAGCTCGGACATAGTCATCTGGAAGCCACCGTCCCCGGCGACCGACCACACCACCTTGTCCGGTCGGCCCACCTGCGCTCCCAGGGCGGCAGGCACCTCGAAGCCCATTGAGCCCGCGCCGCCGGACGAAAGAAACGATCTTGGTTCGCTAAACAAGTAGTGCTGGGCGGCCCACATCTGGTGCTGGCCCACGCCCGTGACCACGATCGCCTCCCCGTTTGTTGCCTTGTGCAGCTGTCGGATGACGTACTGGGGTATGAGCTTGTCCGTCTTGCGGACGGCGAGCGACGGATGCTCAGTTTTGAGCTCTTCGATACGCTGAATCCACTCAACCCTGGTTGCGTCTTCAACCAGTGGGTTCATCTGCCTGAGGACGTGTTTGACGTCGCCGACGATGGGCACGTCAACCGGAATCCTCTTGCCGATCTCCGACGGGTCCACGTCCACGTGGATCACCTTCGCATTGGGTGCGAACGCGGAGGTGTCGCCGGTGATCCTGTCGTCGAAGCGCATGCCTAGGGCGATCACCAGGTCGGCCTCGTCAATCGCGAGAGAGGCGTACGCCATGCCGTGCATACCCGGCCAGCCGGCGTAGAGGAAGTGGTCTTCCGGGAAAGCGCTGATGCCCAGCATAGTGGCCACCACGGGGATCTGTGCTTTCTCGGCCAATTCTCTCAGTTCGTCGCAGGCTCCTGCCAGTAGCACCCCATGGCCGGCCAGAATGACCGGCTTTTTCGTCGTGCCGATCAGCTTGGCCGCTCGTCGCACCTGGGCCGGGTGGCCTTCCACCTTCGGCCGGTATCCTGCAAGCGCCACTGTATCGGGGTACTTGAATTCGGCGTACTCTTCAATCACGTCCTTGGGAATGTCCACCAGCACCGGCCCCGGCCGGCCGCTGGAGGCGATGTGGAAGGCTTCCTTGATCGTGGGCGCGATGTCGGCAGCATCCATCACGAGGTAGTTGTGCTTGGTGATGGGCAGCGTGATGCCCGTGATGTCGACCTCCTGGAAGGCGTCGGAGCCGATGGCCGCCCGCCTGACCTGTGCGGTGATGACAACCATCGGCACCGAGTCCATCTGAGCGGTAGCGATGCCCGTGACTAGGTTCGTCGCGCCCGGTCCGGACGTCGCCCAGCACACGCCGGGCCTGCCCGTCACCCGGGCGTAGCCGTCGGCCGCGTGCGCAGCGCCCTGCTCGTGGCGGGTGAGGATGTGCCGGATCTGCGGGTAGTCAGGGAGGGTCTGGTAGAGCGGCAGAATGGCGCCGCCGGGCAGGCCGAAGATAACCTCGACGCCCTCGCGGATGAGGCTCTCACAAACTATCTGCCCGCCTGTTTTCTGTGTCATTTCGTTTTCCCCCGAGCCAAACAAAAAAACCCGTCCTTACAGGGACGGGTAATTGCCCGCGGTACCACCCTTCGTTGCAGGGCCTTTCGGCCGTACCACTTCGTGGCCTTTAACGGGGCCAACCGCCCATCCCTACTTAGATGAGGCTGGAGACGATCAAGCGTGCAGAAAACGCGTTTGCCGTTTGCGTTACCTGCAGCGTCATCTTTTCCTCCAACCCCGCTTCAGGACGGGGTGCTCGGGGGCGAGTTCGCGAGGGACCACGTGTCGGGATCACACTATCCCCGGCTCTCTAATCCGGTTCCTGCTCGCTACTACTCCCCGTCTGCGCACGTAGCTGTTATTTATTTCACGCGCAAAAGTCAGCGTAGCATCGGCCTTTTCGGCCTGTCAACAGACTGGTGAACGGCGTTTTTCAGGATTCCTCCGACTCGGATAGCCACTTGCAGGTCGGCGTCTCTGTCGTCCGTATTAAAAAAACAGCCTCCAGGTTTTGGCTTCGCAACCAGGTCTGGCGAGGTCGAAACGCGCCCGAAGCACCTTGAACCGTCGCGCGGACGGGTACATCATGAAGCGGAGCGGTCTGTAGATGCAGCCGCCTACCGGAGCTTCGATACCTTTCCCGAGAAGAGATGTCAACCGACCCTGACTCGTCGCGACCTGTAAACCCCACGACAAAGCCACCCCGAAGCGGGCCCGTGCGCGACGCCCACGACGGCGATGGATGGGACGACTGGGTCCCCCTGCCCAAACGCCAGGTGATGATCACCATGGGCGGGGTGATGCTAGCCATCTTCCTGGCGTCGCTCGACCAGACCATCGTCGCCACCGCCATCCCCCGCATCGTCACCGACCTCGGTGGCTTCGACCGGTTCGCCTGGGTGACGACGGCATATCTCGTCGCCTCCACCGCAGTGATCCCCATCGTCGGCAAGCTGTCCGACATGTACGGCCGCAAGGTCTTTTTCATCGGCGGCATCCTCACGTTCGTACTCGGTTCCGTACTTGCCGGGGTAGTACAGGACATGAACCAGCTCATCGCCTTCCGTGCCCTGCAGGGCGTCGGGGGCGGGGTCGTGATGGCCAGCTCCTTCATCTCAATCGGAGACCTGTTCCCGCCGGCCGAGCGCGGTAAGTACATGGGTTTCATCGCCGGTATATTCGCCCTCTCGTCCGTAGTTGGTCCGGTCGTCGGCGGATTTCTCACCGACGCCCTGTCCTGGCGTTGGGTCTTCTACGTCAACGTCCCGTTGGGCCTGCCCATCGCCATCGCCTTTATAAAGGTCTTTCCCAATCCCCGCGCCAAGTCGGATGTCAGGGGTATCGACTACCCCGGGATCGTCTTGCTGCTCCTGGCGATAGTGCCGGCGATGCTCGGCCTTTCGTGGGGCGGTACACAGTACGATTGGTCCTCGCCCCAGGTGCTCGGCGCGCTGGGCCTAGCCGCAGTGGCCGCCGCG
This sequence comes from uncultured Dehalococcoidia bacterium, assembly GCA_964637315.1. Classification (GTDB taxonomy): domain Bacteria; phylum Chloroflexota; class Dehalococcoidia; order Lucifugimonadales; family UBA2962; genus CAUZIR01. The sequence goes on from CAZWTT010000002.1 coordinate 20,241, forward strand.
CTGTTCATATTTGTAGAGCTGCGTGCGGACGAGCCCATCATGCCGCTGCACATTTACCGCGACCCCATCATCGCGGTGGCCCTAGGGGCCAGCCTGCTATTGGGTGTGAGCATGTTCGCCGGGACAGTGTTCATGCCGCTCTACTTCCAGGGTGCGCTGGGTGAGTCGGCCACCAACAGCGGTAGCTTCCTGACGCCGATGATGCTCGGGACGGTGGTCGGCGCCACGCTGGTCGGCCAGCTCATGTCTCGCACCGGCGGCCACTACAGGCTTTTGGGCATGGCATCCGTGGCGGTTATGGCGGGCGGGCTGTACATGATGACACGCATCGAAATAGACACCGCGCGTGGCGTCGTCATCGGGTCGATGGTGCTCATGGGGTTCGGCATGGGAGGCACCTTCCCGGCGTACAACATCGCGATCCAAAACGCCGTAGCCTATCGAAACCTGGGGGCGGCCACCTCCGCCGCCCAGTTCATCCGAGCCATCGGTGCGTCCGCGGGCCTGGCCGTACTTGGCTCGCTGCTAACCACTCGCTTTGCTTCTGGGGTTGACTCGACCGTGCCCGAAGAGGTCTTGGCGAAGGTGCCGTCGAACATCTTGGATGATCTCAAGAGCAACCCCGATGCGCTCGTAAACGAAGAGCAGATCGTCGACCTGACCTCTCGGCTCGCCGAGATGGGCCCGAATGCAGCCTCGGCGACCCAATCCTTGCTGGTGGGAATGCGGGAGGCGCTGGCCGGCGCGGTCGGCGAGGTCTTCCTGGCGGCGTTGATAGTGGCAGCGGCGGCCTTTCTTGTCACGGCATTCCTTAGGGAGATTCCACTTAAGAGCGGGAATGGAAAGCGGGCCACGTCTTCCGAGCCGGGTGCTCAACGACAGGCGACGGAGGCCGCCGGACCCGGCGAGGAGCCAGAGGGTTCCGGCACCTCCGTCTGATACAATTCGCTGGTTGTCCCAGGGTTAAATGCCGTCGGCGGTTACGCCGACGGATCTGGCCGCAAGCCCGATATCATCGGCCGGAGTCCTGATCCACATCGGGATGTAGCGCAGCATGGTAGCGTGCCACTTCCGGGATGCTGAGGTCCTCATTGGGACACGAAAACTGAGATAGATTGGTCACCTGACTTTTCTCCATGGCGTCGGGGTGTAGCGCAGCATGGTAGCGCGCCGCTTTCGGGGAGCGGAGGTCCCGGGTTCGAATCCCGGCACCCCGACCAACACTACAAGGCAGCCGTGGTTCCAAACCGAGTTGAAAAAGGGACCTCTATTGTGATTGAGGTCTTCGAAGACGAAGAATCGGGGTTCGCGGTGCCGGTGAGGGGCCTAACTAACCGAGATACACTCACACGTCTGGAAACCCGGTTGAAACGATCCGTCAGGCTCTGAACTCCAAATCAATGCGTCCGTCCCGGCGGACGATCGCGGCATTGAGGATCGGCGGTAGCCCAGGCGAGCACCCCGGGACCTTGACCAGACCCGGTTGGACCAGATTTTGTGGGCAGGTCGTCGGAACCGGCTACTAGCCGTTGAAGGCACGATTGACCTTTGCCACCGCTTCGACGATGTTGTCGAGGTCTTCCCGGCGGCCCATGAGCATGTCCTGTGTGACCCAGACGGCCCCGTCTGCTACGGACGGCAGATTGGGGCGCGGGGCGACACTCACCCGACCGGGATGATTGGCCGCGACAGCGGTCATGGCCTCGGACCGGGATAGTGGGCTATAACCGGCCACGACCGGTATACCCTCTGCGTTGAGCGCCTCTACGAACTCGTCCCGTGTACGTCCGCCGAAAGCTGGGGCGTGGTAAAGGAAAGAGTAGAGGTGGTAGGCGTGGCGGCCGACCCAGGGCATGGTGCGCGGTGGGATGACGCCCTCGATCTCACGCAATCGCTCGGTAAGGTAGGCGGCGTTCGCACTGCGATGCGTGCTCTGGGAATCGAGATCGGCGAGGCGCACGTTTAGGATGGCGGCGAGGTAGTCGGGTACCCGGTAATTCCAGCCCACGGCCGCGTACTGCCAGCGCCCGCCACCGGACTGGCGGCCCATGTCCCGGATGAGCTGAATCTTGTCGTAGACGGCCTGGTTGCTGGTTATCACCGCACCGCCCTCTCCGACGGTCAGGTTCTTGGTGGCCTGGAAGCTGTATGCGCCCACGTCCCCCAGCGTCCCCACCGTGCGACCGTCGATCTGGGCGCCGTGGGCCTGGGCGCAGTCCTCGATGACTTTGAGGTCGTGTTTACGCGCGATGGCGTTGATGCCGTCCATGTCGGCGGGGTGCCCCGCGACATGGACGGCAAGGACGGCGACGGTACGGTCGGTGATGGCGGCCTCGAAGGCGTAAGGGTCGAGGGTGAAGCTCTCGGGGTGAATGTCGGCGAACACCACCGAGTAGCCGGCCAGCAGGACTGCGCTGGCTGACGCGATGTAGGTGTAGTCGGGGACGACCACCTCACCGTGGTCGTCGAGGCCGTTCCCGTCCAGGGAGGCCTGGATGGCCAGCGACAGTGCGGTGGTGCCGCTGGGGGTCAGGACGCCGTAGCGGGCGCCGCAGTAGCGGGCGAAGGATTCGCCGAACTCGGCGGCCCTGGGGCCTAGCTCGTTGGCGGCCGCGGCGGCCTCGATGCCACCGAGGTAGACGTCCTTCAGAGCGGGACCGATGGAGCTATCCCATTCATCTTCTGAGACATGGGGCCAGGCCGGCCACGGGTTTGCCGCCACGTCCCGAACGGGCGTGCCTCCTTGGGCGGCCAGTGTGTCGTGCATCTGTCGAGCGCTCATCGGGTCCCTCTTCCCGGACATGGCCCTGCGTATGGCCGGTAACGTACAAACCGCTCCACCGCTTTGGACGACGACCCCGGATCCAGCTGATTCCGACAATTCTGGTTCACCTAGCGTTACCGTCCCATGCGCCGTTTGACGGCGTCGCGTGCCTCTATGAACGGGCGCTCCAGGAAGGCCATGTGGTCTGCCTCGCCATGGTGGTGGGTGACAGCTCCGTGGGGATGCTGATGGGACTGTTCGCGAACGTACCCGAGGTTTCCCTCGATCATCGTGAGCATGTACTGGGCGGTCGACTCGTCGTACATCCACCAATCTCCACCACAGGCCACATATATTGGCGAAGTGTGGGCGAAGATGCCCCGCTCCCACACGTCCAGGTGGTGGCTGCCGAAATAGCCCGGCCCGCCGCAGCGTGCGGCGAGCCAGGTATGCCCGTCCACCCTGATCTTCTCTTTCAGAGCTAGGCGGCGGGTGCCGCTTGCCGAGTCGCTGGAGGCCACCACTCCGCCCGCCATGACTAATTGAAGGGTGTTGATGGGGAAGATGCTCTCGGCCCAGGCCTCCACCTCGACGGTGCCCGAACCAGACATGCGCAGGGTGTCTCCCACCTCCATGCCGTCTACCTCGAGGTGCACGATGGGCCCGCCGCTGAGCATGGTGCGACCCTCCACCATGCTGCGACACCAGGCCTCGTAGGTGAACTTCTCGTCTCCACTTAGGTTCACGTAGGTGCGGTACAGGCCGACCGGCACGTCACTGGTCATCTTGTCCGTCCCTCCCACGATGGGGAGTCGGTAGCCGCAGTTGAGGTAGCGGTAATACTCGTTGTGGTTGGTCTCTCGCATGCGGATCATCTCGACGGCGTCCAGCCGGCCGGACGCCACCAACGCCGCGGGCTCGCCGTTGGGCTCGGGGAAGTGCGTACCCACCACGTAGCCCCCCTGGGCGTGGGCCTCGTCCGCCCAGTGGCTGAGGGTCGTCTCCATCGTCCCGCCCAGCTCGCCCTCGCCCGGTCCGTCGCTGGACCAGGGCATGATCGGCCGTTTCAGGCCGAGTAACGTCAGGTGGCCAAGAAAATGTTGGCGGTTTTCTTGCGAGACGTAGACGATGTTGTCGCCGACGCGGGAGACGCTGGGCTCGCCGATGAACTCCTCGGTGTTGGTGAAAAGGCTCCCCCACTGCGCCTGAAGCAGGTTCACCACGTTGAGGTCCTCGCCCATGGACTCAGTATGGCTCCCCCTCTCCGACAGGAAGTGGACGTGTGTGTCCCCGCTGAACCACCCTCGCTCGTTCATGTTGATCCAGCGTCTTAGACGCAGGGTGAGCTGTTGTTGGCCGGGCTTGATCCTCACCCTCGCTCGTAAGGGTTCATACTCGAATCCACGTGCCACGTCGACGATGACGTCGCCGCGAGGCAGCCAGCCCTGGCAGGTGCCGTCTATGTATGCGTAGGCGATCTGGCCCGTGCGCAAGTCCCCACCCACGTCCACGTGCCACGAGTTGCGATTGCCGTTGACCTGGTTGTGGTGACCGTGGGGCTGGTACGGTACCCCCTCGGGCGAGCGGAAGTGGACGCGGCACGGCACGGGCCTGCCGGTCTCGTCGTCCAGCACGGTGACATTCACCCAGTTCTTACCGGGGTCGATCAACTGAACGCGTGCACGCGGCGTCTCCACCACGCCCGTCTCCGCGACCTCGCCCCAGTTGACGCTCGCGATCTCCTCGTCGTCTTGCAGCACGGATACAGTCGCGGACGGAGTTGCGGAGATTTCCACGTATGACGGGCTTGAGGTCGTGTTCTGCTCCTCGCCCCACCCCCCGGGCGAGTCCGCCAGAAAATCGTCGGCTTTCCCGCCCGGCAGTGGGTATGCGTAAGTGACTTCCCCCCGGTCGACCTTCACGTCCAGGCAAAAGGGCTTACGAGCGTCTTCAGGGTTGGTCAGGACGATACGCACGGGCCTGCCGCCCTGCCGGGCGAACGGATGCTCGTCGAGGTGGCCCAGAGTCACGCCACCGACCACGAACGCCGGTCCGGCGGGAACGATGGTCAGGGACTCGATCTCGACGTCGGGCTCGGGATTGACCCATGGCCACAGGTAGAAGGACTTCATCTCGGTGTCGAAGTCCACGTCGGTCTGTCGCCTGCCGGCCAGTCCCCAGGGACCTTCGTTGCGGTCATAGAGGGCGAGCGTCTCGGCGGGCACCGCGAGGAACGCCATGCCGGGCAGCCAGGGCTCCCAGGCGGTACCCGCAGTGCCGATCTCGAAACGGTCGCGGATTGCCGCCTTGACCTGCCGTCCGTTAGCCAGCCTGAAGACGTACTCGGCGACGGTTGCTCCCAGTGGCCCACCCTCCGACACTTTGGACGCTAGGAGGCGGTGGGCGAATATGATCCGCCTGGCCGTCTTGCCGATGTGGATGGTGACCTCGGCACTTTCGGCAGGCGCCAGAAGATCACCTGCGCCTTCGCCGTCCCGACCGATGACGAATGGCAATCCACGCAGGGACTGTCGACCCAGCGAGATCGGGCTTGCGTTGCGACCGCCCAGCAGGTCGAGGGGCGCGTTGCACCAGGGTGAAAGATCGATCGGCTCGTAGTCGGTCAAGTTGAGACTCCGTTCCGGGTGTGAAGTGGCGAGCGGTTATCCTCCCTTCCGCAAAGCCCTGCCGGGCAAGGCGCCGGTATGGCGGCCCTGGTCGATCACTACGTTGCCGTTGACGATGACGTACTCGACTCCGTCGGATAGCGCCTTCGGGTCGTCACGGCTCACATTGGGTTTGATCACGTCCGCATCGAACACGACGAGGTCTGCGAATAGGCCGTCTCTGAGGATTCCTCGGTCATGGATCCCTAGCCGCTGTGCCGGGCCGGAAGTCATCTTGCGGATCGCGTCCTCTAATCGCATACGGCCGTCCTGCCGCACCATCATCGACAGGAACATCGGGTAGCACCCGTAAGCCATCGGCGACGGGAAATCTCCGATCATCACGGCGTCAGAGCCCACCATGTACAGCGGGTGGGCCATGAAGTCCGGCAGTGTGTCCTCGTCAATGACCTCGCCGACAAAGGACACCCCGAGGTTCTCCTCGATGAGCAGTTCTGACATGGTGTCGACGGGATGTAAACCTCGCCCCTCTGAGACCGCTGCGACAGAAAGCCCCTCGTACTTCTTGTTTTCTGGACGCTTGAAATTGGTCATCCATATGTGGTCCCAATCCTTCGCCAGGGGGACAATCTCGCCTCTCATGCGCTCCCTTGCCTCGCCGTTGTTGAGCGCCTGGAGAATGCTGGCTGGCCCTCCGTCCTGGATCCACTGCGGGAACATGATCAAGATCTTGGTCGGCCCGTACGGGTAAGGGAACATGTCGAAGGTAATGTCCATCCCCCCCGCCCTTGCGTCGTCCACGAGTTCGAATATGCGATCGGCCTCACCAGGGTTGGTCACGAGTCTGCACAAATGAGTGAGGTGGACGGGCACTTCGGACCTTTCACCGATCTCCAGCGCTTCACGGAACGGATCGAGATACCGATCACCCAGCGTGTACCTGACGTGCGTGTGATAGAAACCGCCGAGTCTCGCCGTTTCCTCCGAAAGGGCGACAAGCTCGTCGGTATCGGCATAGGCACCCGGCGGATAATCGAGCCCGGTCGACAGGCCGAAGGCGCCTTCACTGATCGCCTCCCTGAGGAGGCCGAGTTGGGCATCCATTTCGGCCGAGGTTGCCTGTCGCATATCCCACCCGACCGATCCGACCCGCAGCGGCGAGTTGCCAACCATGGTGGCGATGTTCACCGCCACGCTGCGGTCGAAAATGTCTAGGTACTCCGAAATGCTGCCCCAGGTCGCAGTGGACGAAGGTGAGCCGTCGAAGCCGGAATTGAGCCAGATCAAGTCCTTACGGTCGGCCTCCCGCTTTAGCGGCGCGTACGAAACCCCGTCGATACCGATTACCTCAGTGGTCACGCCCTGATGGACTTTGGGCATGTGTTCGGGCTCGTCTAGGATCACAAGACTGGAGTGGGCGTGGATGTCAATGAACCCCGGGCAGACCACCTTGCCTGTGGCGTCGATCCTCCGAGTGGCCTGGACGTCGGAGACGTCACCGCGCAGAACCCGCAGCCTGTCTCCCTCCACCGCGACACTGGCATAGATCGCCGGTGCGCCGGTCCCGTCAATCACACGCCCGCCGGTAATCAGAAGATTTAACATGTCAAACTCCCTCGTTCGTTCGTTAACCGGTGTCTAGCGGAATGTACTCGTGTTCGAGTTTGTTCTCTCGGACCCTGACTATACGGGACCCTGAATGATCGTCTCCTAGCGGGTATCCGACCGGGTCCGTCGTAATCAACTCCAGGTTCTCATCCCTAGCGTAACCGTTCCTGTGCCAGTGACCTGAAAATACAGTGGACACGCCGTTTTCCTCGAACAGGTCCAAGAGGATACCTCGTCGGTCGGCGGGGATCACCGCTCAGGAATCTTCCGCGTCGTGTTGATGCAGAAACAAGGGGTGGTGAGAAAAAACCAAGATGCGGTGTCTGCCGGTGCGTTTGGCCCGCCCGAGTGTGGCCGTCAAAAACCGCAACTGTGCCTCCCACGCGTCAGGCACGTTGATGGGATCGAAGCACACGGCACTGTCCATTGCGACGAAGCGACAACCCTTGTGATCGAATGCGTAGTGGTCCTCGCCGAATCGCTCCCGGTAGCTTCGGAAGGAACGACGGGACGGCGAATTGCCGACGTCGTGGTTTCCCGGCACCTAGTGGACGCGAATGTCGGGGTCCAGCTTTTTTGTGATGCGCCACAGTTCGGCCGCCTGTGCCGGGGTATTCGGGTTCGTGGCCATGTCACCGGTGACGACCATGAAGTCCTGTTTGAACTGATTGACCTTCTCGATCGCCTTTTCGTACGGGCGGGACTCGTAGGCGAAGCCCTTGAGCCGGGGCGATCGTTTCACCGTAATTCCCAGCCGGGCAAAGTCCTCAATGGCCTCGTCTCCCAGTCCGCTCAGAGCCGCCCGGTAGCCGAACTGGGGATCGCTCTCAACTGGACTAACTCGAAATCATCGTGCTACGGGGTCGTCACGTCTGCGCCGCCACCCGGAAGCTACGGCGGACGACGGCCATCAGTAAAGGGCGCTGCCGAAAGCCCGCCGGCGGTCCTTGGTGATGGGGTCGTCCTCGCCCAGCAGCTGGAACATTGCGATACAGGCCTTTCGGGCCCCGTCGTCGTCGTAGCCGCGGTCCCTGCGGATAACCTCGATGAAGGCGTCCAGCGCAGCCGCGTAGTTGCGCGAGCGGGCCCTGCCGATAGCGCATCCGTATAATTCGCTTACGGGAGCCTCGGGCAACCGGTCGCCCGAGGCCAGACGTGCAAAAAGACCCGCCAGCGTCCTGATAGCCTCCGCCTCCTCGTGGCTCTCGGACCCACGGCCGACTCCTTCCAGCATATCGACCGCGCGACCGGGGTCGGAGCCGAGGTAGGTGTGGGCGAGTAACACGGTTGCGGGCTCGTTGGCCGACTCGGCGGCGGCGATCGGCTCAAGCAGTTGGCGAGCATCTGAGGGCCTGCCGTCCGCGAGCAGTTGCCTGGCGGTCTCTACCTGGGCCCGGCTCTTGCCGGGTATCGCCTTGGAGAGCCAGTCCACGATCGCCCGCTCCGGCAGCGCCCCCACGAAATCGTCGCTCACCTTGCCGTCGATGATCAGCTTGACGTTGGGGATGTTGCGAATATTGTACTGGGCTGATATCTTCCTGTGCTTTTCGGTATCGACTTTCGCTAGCACCCACCGGCCGTCGCTGGCCCGGGCCAGCTTTTCCAGCGTCGGACCGAGAATCTTGCACGGGGCGCACCATTCCGCCCAGAAATCCACCACAACGGGGATCGTGTGGCTGCGCTCAATGACGTCCTTTTGGAAGTCGTCGGTATCGAATTCCACCGCGCGTGTCTGTTGCGTCTCGGTCACTACGCCTCACTTTCTCGATTTAATCCCCCACTATGTTAGTACCACGCTCACAGAACTGAACCGGTGCCCGGGCTTGTGCCGTCGGGTGCGCAGCGGGTACCGTGCCTCTGCCAAGACCGACAGGAGGACAGGCATGAGTGCGATGTTGGACATCATTGAGGAACAGAACCCGTCGCTGGTGAAGACGGCGTGCGACCTGCATCAGCGGGGAGAGATCCCGCCCGACTGTTACGTCGTGGACCTGGAGGTCCTGCGCGAGAACACCCGCCAACTCAGGCAGACCGCGGACGCCAACGGTCTGCGGCTCTACGCTATGACCAAGCAGATCAACCGCAACCCATCCATGCTGGAGACCATCGCCGTCTCAGGCGTGGACAAGTTCGTCACCGTAGATATCGAGGGAGCCCGGGCCGTCCACGCCCAGGGGCTTGACGTCGCCCACGTCGGCCACCTCAGCCAGATACCTCGCTACTGGATCAAAGAGGTCTTGGCCATGAAACCCGACGTGTGGACCGTCTACAGCTACGAGAACGCCAAGTTCTTATCGCAAGCAGCCGTTGACTCAGGAGTCACCCAGGACATCCTTCTCAAGGTCATCGGCCCCGTTGACTACGCATACACGGCGCAGGAGGGTGGCATCTTCTCGGAGCAGGTGGTGGACGTAGCCCGCAAGATCAAGGAGATGCCCGGCGTGCGCATGGTCGGCACCACTGGCTTCCCGACCCTCTCCTTCGACATGATGACGCGGGCGCTCGACCCTCTTCCTAACATCAAGACGGTTGTTGAGGTGGCCCGGCAAGTGGAAGACGAGCTGGGCATCCCGATGTCGCAGATCAACTGCCCCGGCACAACCTCCTGCGAGGCGATGGCCCTCATCGCCGAGCACGGCGGCACCGACGGCGAGCCCGGCGCAGCCTTCTGGGGGATGACGCCGCAGCAACTCTTCGGCAACGACATCGGCAGGCCCGCACAGGTCTACGTGGCGGAGGTGTCGCACTACGCGCGGGACAGGATGATGGTGCTCGGTGGAGGCTTCTACGCCGACAGCCACGACGGGCCCTGGGCTTTCGAGGCCGGGTTTGTGGGAGACGACCCGGACCAGATTCTCGGCAACCGGGTGAGAGCTGGGATGCCCATCGCCCAGTGGATGGACTATTACGCTTGGCTCTATCCCACTCCGGGTCAAAGGACTCTTCCCGGCGATTCGGCCGTCTACTTCTTCAGACCGCAGGTCTTTATGAGCCGCTCGGGCCACATGGCCACCGTGGAAGGCGTCGAAAGTGGCAAGCCCTCCGTGGTGGCGATCTATGACAAGGCCAACCGCCGCATCAAGTAGGCTTCCGCTCCCGGATCAACGGTGTTATCAGTATCAGGGCCGCGATAACGCCTGCGAGTATCAGTGCGCCCAGGTCTAGGGAACCGGTCAGGTCCCTGACCACGCCTAGCAAGAGAGGACCGCCGAAGCCTCCGATCTCGGAAGCGGCGAACGCCAGGCCCACCGCCGCCCCAATGCGCTTGAGGCCCACCTCTTCGGTGTCGGTGAGGATGAGCGTGAGGATGGGGAACAGGGGCGTGCTGGCGATGTTGACCACCAGCAGCGACGTGATCAGACTGCCGCCACTGGTCAGCGCTAGTCCCGCTGTTCCGAGGGCCGAACCAGCCAGCATCGCCGCCAACACCAGTCTGCGCCGCCCCAGCCGGGCGAACGCTGGCACTGTGAGGACGCCGATCGCGCCCGCCGCTACCCCGATCGCTGCCCACAAGCTCGCCTGAGTGGGCGTCATCCCAGCCTCGTCCAGCAGAGTCGGAACCCAGTTGACCAGACCGTGCTGGAGCAGGAACGACGCCATCGCCAGAACGAGCACCAGGCGGACGTTCCCGACGCGCAGCAGCACGCGTAGGGCCGATCCTTGCCCCTCGGGCTCGGGCCTGACCACCTCAGTCCCGGCGGTCGACCGCTGTGGGTCCCGCGCCAGCGTGTACCAGATCAGCGCCGCGACGAGGGCGGCGATTCCGTAGACGATCTGGATGCCACGCCACGAACCCGTCAGCGGCACGACCACACTGTTGGCCAGCGACAGCCCGATGACGATTCCGACTATGGGACCGGATATGTAGGCTCCGGTGGCGAAGTTGCGCTCCGATCCGGTGAACCACTGGGCTGTTACTTTGGGGGCACCTACCGAGATGATCGGACCGCCGAAGGCGAACAGGCCCACGGCGAACAGCAGGGTGTAGAAGTCGATCGACAGCCCCCGCAGCACCATTGATACGCCCATGATCACGGCGCCTATAGTCACCAGGCGTCGCGTCGGGAACCGGTCCATCAGCCTCCCCAGCGGGTAGAAGGTGACTATGGTGACCAGTTGCCAGAAGCCGAGCACCAGGCCCATGCGGCCATAGGAAATGCCCAGGTCGTTCCGGATGGGATCAACGACCGGCGCAAGGGATGAGAAGGCCAGGCCGTTGCAGACGTAGACCAGCCAGATCAGTCCCAGCATCAGCCAACGCCGCCTCGCCGATTTCACGACAGTCGAAGCATCTTAAGGGGGGTGTGGCCCGCCGCCCGAGAGTGGCGGAGACGACCATGTACGATTGTAACCGCTGGCAGAATCCGTCTCAGCGGCCGTTGTTAGGGGAGGTCGAAAATGGCGAACGGCCCCGCCGACCTGTCGGGGATCAAGGCCCTCACATTCGATGTGTTCGGTACCGTGGTCGACTGGCGTGGCTCGATCATCCGCTACGGGGCCGAGCTCGAGTCCGGGTTGAGTCCCGGGTCGGACAAGAGTATCGACTGGCCCATGTTCGCCGACGCCTGGCGGGCGGCCTACGGGCCCGGAATGGACCGGGTCCGTCGTGGCGACCTGCCCTGGACCAATCTGGACGACCTCCATCGAATCTCCCTTGAACGGCTGGTCCCGGTATTCGGGTTAGATCGGCTCGACCAGGATCAAATGGCACGGCTAAACTGTATCTGGCACCGCTTGGAGCCTTGGCCCGACGCCGTGCGGGGAGTGGCGAGGCTGTCACGCCGGTACACGGTGGCTACCCTGTCCAACGGTAACGTCGCCCTGCTGACAAATATGGCGAAGAAGGCTGGCCTTCGCTGGGACGTTGTGCTCTCCGCCGAGCTTTTCAGACACTACAAGCCCGATGCGGCTATCTACACGGGCGCGGCCGAGTTGCTCGGCCTCTTGCCCGGAGAGGTGATGATGGTGGCCGCCCACGCCGACGATCTGGAGGCTGCCAGGAGCGCTGGTCTCAGGACGGCCTACGTCCACCGGCCGCTAGAGCACGGCCCCAGTCGGAGCACACAAGCCCCATTGGATGCCTGTTTCGATCTCTACGCCTTCGACCTCGGCGAACTTGCGAGCAAGCTCGGGATGCCGTTGTCTAGTAATTAGCTTCGGAGAGGCGCTGCGTTTCAGGGGTCGGTCGCCCCGTTTAGTGGATCGTCGAGCCCCCGCCCAGCTTGGCGAACTGGCGCTGAGCCTGGTCCCAGATGTCCAGGCCGGCGTGCTCGGACCACGCCGACAGCAGTTGCTTGAACACGGGGCCCGGCTCTCCGTCGCCGACCTCCCGCTTGTCCACAGTGGTCACCGGGAGCACGCAGAAGGGCGTTGATGAAAAGAACGCCTCGTCGGCCGTGTACAGGTCGTAGGGTTGCAGGTCTTCCTCCACGATGGGTATGTCCAACTGACGGGCAAGGTCGAACACGAACGACCGTGAGACGCCCTGCAGTATCGAGGTGTCGGCCGGGGTCCTTATCGTCCCGTCGGTTACTAGGAACATGTTGTACCCTACGCCCTCGGTCAGATTGCCGGATGCATCGGTGAGGATGGGCCAGCCGCCGTTTGGCTCCACGTCCCCGGCCTCCATCTCGGCCATGTTGAAGTTGAGGCGGCTGTGGTGCTTGATCTTCGGATCCACAGTCTCTGATGACATGGACCGGGTCTTGGTGATGACCCCTTTGGCCCCGGCCATCGAGTCGCCGAACCAGTCCCATGGCACCGGGGCGACGTCGATGATTACGGTCGGGTTCTCGCACTCGTAGGCCCAACGGCCAGGCCCACGGGTTATGGCGTGCCAGATGTCGAAGTCGCCGTGCTCGGCGAGCTGGTCGCGGTTTTTTTCCACCGCCTCGACGGTGACGCGTGTCATCTCCTCGATGGGCATGCCGATGTCGATACGGGTGTACTTCATTGACCGGTACAGGCGGTCGATGTGCCGATCCAACAGGAAAGACGTGCCGTTGAAGGTGCGGGTAACGTCGAACACCGTGTCACCGACACGAAAGCCGCGGTCGGCCACGTCGATCTTGAGTTCACTACGGGGCACCCACTCCCCATTCAGGTACGCGACGAATTCGTCCATGAAACTCCTCCTCCTCGCATGAGTGGGCCGGATTGTACCCCAAGCGCCGGCAGAAGTATGTTGATATTTCCCCGCGCCAGTTAAACGAGTCCTAGCTGGCTAGAGATCGGTCACGGCCTCAAGGAGCGACGGGCCGAATTCGGCGGCCTGCCAGCGGCGCACCTCGTGCGCGCTCGTTTCCGCATTCACCCCGTCGGGATCCCAGGCTAGGCGCTTTAGGCTGGCCATGGGCCAGACCAGGCTCGGGTCGATCTTCAGTTCTTCCCCGTGACCCTTGCGCCACGCTTTCAGCACTTCCATTCGCTGTTTTTCCGCAGCGGCCATACGCGGCCGACGGGGTGAGGGAGGTCTCTCATAGGGCGACGCCTGCATGCCCGCTGCCAGGGCGCCCCTGAGCTCTTCCAGCAATGGCTTGCGTCCAAACGGACCCAGCCCGTCTACTTTTCTCAGGTTGGCTTCTGGCTCAGAGGCCAGGGCGATCAGGGTCTCGTTGGCTATTACCCGGAAGTGGGGTCGTCTCCGGCGCAGTGCGTGTCGCTCTCGCATGGCGACCAGCTCTCCCAATATCGCCAAGCCCCGTCCATCAAGAGCGTAGCTACCCTTGACCGAGAGAAACGCCGTTTCAGGGTCCGGTGCTTCGTAACGGACGACCGACTGACGCTCACACTCTTCGGTCATCCACGATAGACGTCCAAGGCCGGCCAGCCTCGCGCACATCACCTCTCGGAGCTCGTGCAAGTACGCCACGTCGGAGGCGGCGTAGTTAAGGGCCTCGGCTCCAAGTGGCCTGATGGTCCAGTCCGATTGTTGTAGCCGTCTGCTCTTTGGAATCTCCACACCGAGCACCTCGGAGAGAACCGCGCCTAGGCCCGTTCGAGACAGGCCAAGCAGGGAAGCGCCGATCGATGTGTCGAAAAGGTTGCGAATCCTGAACCCCCAGTCTCTGTCGAGGCACCGCAGGTCGTAGTCGGCGGAATGCACTATCTTCTCGACGCGGCTTTCGGCGAGGACATCTCTCAGGGGCGACATGTCATCTGCTGCAAGTGGGTCTACGATGTAGATGGAGCCCGGGATGGAGATCTGTACCAGGCAAATACTTTCGGGGTAGCGATGGAGTCCGTTGCCCTCCAAGTCCAATCCGATGGCGCGTGTTCCGGCAATCGCCGCGGCTATCTCGGCCAACCGATCATTGGATAGAATTAATTCGTGGTGACTGGTGGGGTCATTCGCCATCGTCAGCGCCATATCTTATAGGGAGGATCGTGTGGAAGATCAGGTATCGAAATGCGCGAGTGATTTTTCAAAGGCGAAAGGGCTGACATTCAGTCCCAGGTATTAGATTCCTTTGCCAGTTCATTCGTCGTTCGCTTGCCCCTCGCCGTCCGAAGACAAGCGGGTAGCGATATCTGCCGAAGAGGCCCTGGCCTTGGCCCGGATCGGCGAGGTGATCACCTCCTTCCCTGACGTCGGCCTGGTCTACGATTCGTTCGCGCGGGAAGCCGACCGCCTCATAGTCTTCGACCAGATCGGAATCACCCGGCACTCCGGTGACGGCGAACTGACACCCGGATAGGTGGCGGGCACATCCGTTTCCGGTTGGCGGGTCGGAGTAAAGACCGCCTTTTCGGGCTCGATCGAAGAGTGGAACAAGAAAACTCGGCAGCCGCAGAGATGACGGGCCCAGAGCCTGGAAGCGCTGGTGGTAGACTTCCCGTCCGAGGCTCCCGCCTTTGAAGCCGGCATTCGCTCCCAGCTTGGCGTGCCGCTGATCTACGCTGACGAGGTCATCGGATTCCTCATAGTTTCCTCTACCAATCCCGGCGGATTTCTCGATGCCGCCGCCCGGTTGCTTGGGCTCATCGCGGGCCAGATCGCCTATACGGTCGCCAACAATCGTCTCCCCGCCGCCAGTCAGGAAAGCGAGGAGAGGTACCGTGGTCTCATCGACTTCTCCCCGCACGCGATCCTCATTCACTAGGCACGGGTGGTCCTCTACGCTAACCGGGCGACCGCCGATTTGCTCGGTTTGAACGACCAGGGCGATCTGATTGGAGTGGACATCGTCGACTTCGTGGAGCTCGACTACCGGGATCTGTTCGACGACCGGCTGAGAGGCCTTCAACGGACATGAAGCTCTGAACGTCTTCAATGATCCTGAGAGTCCTCTTGCCGACAGCGTCGTGAACGACGTCGTGATGCCGTTGATGGGTGGGAGGGAACTGTCCGAACAGATCAGAGCGGCCGAGCCTTCACTGAAGATCCAGTTCACCTCGGGCTACTATGAGAACGAGGAAAACCTTCTCGAGGGACCCGAAGAGGTTACCGATTTCATGCACAAGCCGTTCCTGCACAACGACCTGGTGGCCGACGTTTGTGCGCTATTGGACCGGGGTGGAAGCGACGCCGGCGTTAGCCTTCCCCCGAGTATGCCCGGCCCGGACTGTAGACCGGGCCCGAGGTGGGCTGGTGCCATTGCTACGACCGGTAGGTTTGAAACAGTTGTCCCCAGCCCGTCTTCATGGCCTTGCGAACGCGTTTTCGCCCGACGAATCTGAGCCAGTAGTCGTTGTGGTAGATGTTGGACGCGACGAAAGCCCAGGGTGCAATCGGGGAGCGCAGGAGCATGTTCTCTAGGGGCTTTAGCGGCCCCCAGTAGATGAGCTTCTGGCCTCTTGAGGCGAGGGTGTTTTCACCGGCGCTGAAGTGCCAGTTCACCCCCGAGACATCTTCCCCAACCACCTTTATCTCGTCGGGATCGCCGACCCCTAGGCCGGCCTCATGGGCGAGGCGTATGAACTTCAGGCTCATGGGGTCGAGGCCCATCATCCTGGCGGCCGTGGCGTCGAGTGCCACTTGGTCGGCCGACGCCAGCAGCACGTTCTTTTCGTGCCACCGCATCGCCCGCGGCCCCGGACCGTCACCGGCGAGCGTGCCGTCCATGACCGCGAACACACCGGGGTGAATCTCCTTTTGGATGGCGAGCAGGTCCACGAGGGTTTCGTGGATGACCGAGTGGGTCCAGTGACGCCTGCGGTGTAGCAGACCGCCAAAGGCGTTCTTCATCGCACCGGTCATGGTGGTGAACACGTGTGTCTTGACGGTGGGCAGGTGGATCACGTTCTTGCCCGGGAACGGCTCAGGTATCTGGATGCCGTCGGGGTAGATATCGTCGAGGACGAGCATCTTGGCCCTGGGCCGGTAGTGGATCCACTTCGTCGGGGGTTCGTCCAGATAGACGGCATCGAGGCCATACCTGCGCTCGATAGTAGTATGACGGTTGTTCGCCGCCCCTTCGTGAGGATCGACCACCACCGTGCCGTTGTGCGCCGGTATCGGTTTGGAGAAGCCATCCTCATCGAGAGTCCTGATGACTCCTTCTAACTGCCATGGAGTGGTTGAACAGGCGGGATAGTAGTGCTGCCAGGAGATGTTGATCTTCAGCAGCGTGTCCGCCGTCTTGTCGAGATGGTGCTCGTACTCGGCTAGGTGCATCACCCGGGCGATGTCGCTAAGAACGGTCTCCGGTCGGGTATAGGCGACCCCGACCAGCGTCCGAGCGTTATTCGAGGAAATCGCGTAGCTTCTTGGAGCGCGTCGGGTGGCGCAGCTTGCGCAGCGCCTTGGCCTCAATCTGTCGGATGCGCTCACGGGTGACCCCGAAGTCGCGTCCCACCTCCTCCAGCGTCCGGCTGCGGCCGTCTTCTAGGCCGAACCGGAGCTGCAGGACCCGAGCCTCGCGCTCACTCAGGGTGAAAAGCACGTCGTCCACCTGTTCCTTTAGAAGTTGGTAAGAAGCCGCCTCCGCCGGAGCTAGGGTGCTGCGGTCCTCGATGAAGTCGCCGAGGTGGCTGTCCTCTTCTTCGCCTATCGGCGTCTCCAGTGAGACGGGCTCCTGGGAAATCTTGAGGATCTCGCGAACCTTCTCGGGAGGAACGTCCATCCCAGCGCCGATCTCCTCGCTCGTCGGCTCCCTGCCGTACTCCTGCACCAGCCTGCGGCTGACCCGCAGCAGCTTGTTGATGGTCTCGACCATGTGCACGGGTATGCGGATGGTGCGGGCCTGGTCTGCGATGGCTCGCGTGATCGCCTGCCGGATCCACCACGTTGCGTAGGTGCTGAATTTGTAACCCTTGCGATAGTCAAACTTCTCGACTGCCCGGATGAGGCCGATGTTGCCTTCCTGTATCAGGTCGAGCAGCGACATGCCCCGGCCGATGTACTTCTTGGCGACCGAGACGACAAGCCTGAGGTTGGCTTCCGCGAGATGGCGCTGGGCTCTGGCACCGTCCAGCTTTACGTCCTTGAAGAACTGGCGGAACACGATTTCGTAGGATTCGAGCTGGTCGGTGAGGGCCGGGTCTTCCACCTGCCCTCTCAACTCTTTGGTCAGGGCGTGGATGTTGAGTAGCTGGAGCGCCTCTGTTGGTAGCAGTCTGCAGTTGAGGGATAGCTTGAGAATGTCCGCCTTGGCCTCTAGCGGGTCCTTGTTCATGATATCGCCGAG
The DNA here is from genome assembly GCA_964637315.1 of uncultured Dehalococcoidia bacterium. Taxonomy (GTDB): domain Bacteria; phylum Chloroflexota; class Dehalococcoidia; order Lucifugimonadales; family UBA2962; genus CAUZIR01. Next base: position 37,868 of record CAZWTT010000002.1, read on the forward strand.
GTAGTTGAGGATGTCCTCATTTAACTCGCCGTCCAGGGCATCGCGGACTTTAGGGTGGAATCTGAGCTCCGCCAGGGTGCGGTCGCCGGTGATCCCCACGAACCGGCTGATGGCACCGATCTCCTTGTTCGAGCGGGATACCCCTTGGAGCAGATTGAGAACGATCTGCCAGGCCCTTGGCGGCCGCCCGTCTGGAGTGGTCAACTCCTCTTCGAGCGCCTCGATGTGGTTGATCGCCTCCATCCGGCGCGCCAGCACCCGCTCATCGTGCGCCTTCAGCAGGCTGACCCGGCCGATTTCCCGCAGGTACATGCGGACTGGATCGTCGATCATCTCCGTGTTGTCGAAATCGCCCCAGTTGGCGGCCTTGGCCTCGGCCTCTTTCTCCGAGGTCTGAGGGTCGGCGGTCGCGGTAGCGGTGCTCGCCCCGTCGCCCGTGGTCTCTTCCTCGTCTTCCTCGTCGTCATCGTCAGCCGGGCGATCGGCAGAACGTTCGGATTCGGTTCCCGCCTCGGCGGTCTCCCGGCGGCGCTCTGTCAGGCCGATTAGGTCACGCGGCGATGTGGCGGTGTCAACTAATCCCTTGATCAGTTCTTCGTTGCTGTCGTCGCTGTCCAGGTTTGTTGCCATAAATGATCTAACCTCTCCGGGCGTGAATCTCTCTGAGTCTGGTATTCACCTTAATGATCGCCCGTTCGACGTCTTGTGAAACCTCGAACGATTCCTCACCCGACAGCAGGCCGTCCTGTAGGCGTCGCAGATGCCTCTCTTCGAGCCTAGCCAGAACCTGGCCCAGTGCGACCTCGGACTGGCCGAGCATAGTCGGCTCCAGAATGGTGTTGGAAAGCTCTTCGAAGCGCTCATGAAGAGCAGGGTCGAGGGCGGACCTCACCCCGTCCAGTGTAGTCGCCTTCATCCACCGGGTAAATATCTCCCGGTCGTCGCTTCTGTGGAAACACTCGGGCGAAAAGGTCGCCGCCAGCGCCTTCAGGGCAGGCTCTTGTACGAGCAAGGCCAGGGCGTAGTCGTCCACCATCTCGTCCTTTTCCTTGGCCAATCCGGGATTTATGGTCTCCGGTGCGGGCGCTCGGCTCGTGCGGGTGGCGCCCGGCCGACCCCTCCCCGGGCGACGCCCGATCTGCCTGAGAATGGGGTCGAGTCGCCCCGGGCTAACCCCCAGAACCTCAGCTAATTCGTTGCGGTAGCGCTCTTGGTCGAAGGGGTTGGCCGCGTAGATGAGACGGGCCACCCACTCGGCAGCGGCCGTCTTGCCGGAACCCGACGACAGATCGAAGCGCGTGGGGAGCCAATGGATCATGAACTCCTCGCCTGCCACCGCCTCCTCGATGGTCTTGCTCCAGGCTTCCGGGTTGTTGCGAATCAGGTCATCGGGGTCCGATCCCTTGGGCAGGAGCGCGATCTTGATCTTGACGTGGTCCCGTTTCATGATGGGTCCGACGCGACGGCTAAAGGCCGTCGACTCCCGGTCGACGGCCGTGACCAGCACTTCCTCCAGCTTGCGTACCGTGGCCTCCTGGCCGGCCGCGTCGGCATCCAGGGCCAGCACGATCGATCCGGCGAGGGACCGGAGCTGGCCCATCTGCGTGTCGGTCAAGGCGGTGCCCATCGATGCCACCACGTTGCGGTGCCCATGCTGATGGGCGGCGATCACGTCCATGTAGCCCTCGACCACTATCGCCTGACCCATCACCCGGATCGACTCCGACGCTAGGTGCAGCCCGTAGGCGATGCTCCTTTTGTCGAATACGTCTGTGCCGGCCGTGTTTATGTACTTGGGCTCGGTGCCGTCCAGTGTCCTGGCGCCGAAACCGGCGACCCGTCCCCTGCGGTCGGCGATCGGATACATGAGGCGGCCCCGGAAAAAATCTCGGGTGTTCCCGTCATCGAACCGTCGCACAAGCCCGGCCTCCACCATCTGCTCGACGGTGAAGCCGCCCGCTAGGAGGTGGGCACGCAGACTATCGCTCTCGCCGCCGGTCGGGCTGAGTCCGAGCCTGAAGCTCCTCGCCGTCTCCTTGCCCACCTCGCGCGATTTCAGGTATTTCCTAGTGCTTTCTCCGGCCTCTGAGTACAAAAGATGCTCGTAATAGCTGCACGCGGCCTCGTTGACCTGGTGCACCGTTGCCGATTTCGTCTGTACGGCGCTGGAGGAGAGGGTCACACCGACCTTTCCTGCCAGCGTCCTGAGCGCCTCGCCAAACTCCATGCCCTCGCGGCGCATGACGAAGGAGATCGCGTCCCCCCCGGTCGAGCAGGCGCCGAAGCAGTGCCAACTCTCTCGCTCGGGGCTGACGATGAACGAGGGGGTCTTCTCGTTGTGGAACGGGCAGGGCGCCTTGAAGTTACGGCCCGCCTTTTGCAGGGCGACGTATGTGGACACCACGTCTACGATGTCCAGTCTAGCCTTTACCTCGTCTACTACCGACATGTTGCTGGGCCCGTCTTACCCACCGGCTAGCCCACCCCGACCTTCAGCGGGCCGGAGATGCCCGGCTGGAGGATTTCCCCCCCTCTCATCGCGTAGTGATCGGTCATGCCCGAGATGTAGTCGACGACCGCTCGCTCGTCCCTCTCCGCCATCAGCCGGTACTCGGGCGGAATCTCACCCGGGTTGCCTGAATAGTAGCCGAACAGCAGCTTTACTATCGCCCTGGCGGACCGGCCCTGCTCGCCCACGTCTTCGGGCACGTATACGCGCTTGAACATGAAGGCGCGGAAGTCGTTCACTGCCTGCCTCACGGTCGGCCCCATGGTGATCACCGGCGTGTCGCCAATGGTCCCGTCTTCGCCCGCAGCGAAAGAGGAATGTTGCACGATGTCGGTGACGATACGGTCGATGCGCTGGGAGTGGCGGGCGCCTAGGACGTCGAAGACACCGACCGGCACTTGTCCTTCGTCAATCACCCCCGCTCGGAACGCGTCCATAAGGTCGTGATTGAGGTAGGCGACCGCGTCGGAGACGCGCACGATCTGCCCCTCCAAATGGAGATCTCTGATCAGATCGGGCGAAAGAAAATCTCCCTGGGGCTTGGAGTGCGAGGCAATGCCCTGGCGCACCTCGGCGGTCAGGTTGAGGCCGTCGCCGTCCTTCTCAAGAGCCTCCACCACGCGAAGGCTCTGGCGGGCGTGCCTGAAACCCGAACCCGGCTCGCCGTCGCCTCGCACGAGGCGGTCCACCTCATCCTCGCCCACATGGCCGAACGGCGTATGGCCGAGATCGTGACCGAGCGCTATCGCTTCTGTAAGGTCCTCGTTCAGGTTGAGGGCCCGTGCGATGGTGCGCGCGATCTGTGACACCTCCAGCGTGTGAGTCAGACGGGTGACGTAGTGGTCTCCCTGGGGCGCGACGAAGACCTGGGTCTTGTGCTTGAGCCGACGGAACGCCATGGAGTGGACGATTCGGTCCCGGTCCCTTTGAAACTCGGTACGCAGGGGACTCAGAAGCTCGGCGATTTTCCGGCCAGCACTGCCCGCCGACCGTTGTGCGTAGGGAGAAAGCAGGTCTTCACGGGACTCGATTCGCTCGCGAACGGATGTTTCGGTTGTCACTGCCACATCTTAACCCCGAGAGGGTTCCAGTAGAGTGAAGCGAAACGCTCCGTTTTACAAGAACACGACCATCGGAGGCAGGTTGTTTATCGGGGCTACGGCCCCTAACTGACTATCTGGAACGGCGGCATCATGTTGGGCAGCCGTACCTCTACCAGCGCGGGGGCGTCGGCGTCTAGGGCGCGGCGCAGGGCGGGACCCAATCCGTCCACGTCGGTACGCTCACCCGGTACGCCGTGAGCTTCGGCCAGCTTGACGAAGTCGGGGTTGTGCAGCCCGGTGCCGATGTAGCGTCCCTCGTAGCGGTGGGTCTGGTCCCACTCCGACGCACCGAAGGCGCTGTTGTTGAAAACCAGCGCGACAGCGCCTATGCCGTGCGCCACCGCCGTGGACATTTCCGACGCCATGTACATGAAACCGCCGTCACCGCTGATGGCGACGACGCGCCGGTCGGGCGTCCCGACCTTCGCCCCCAGCGCCGTTGGATAGGCGAAGCCTAGAGGGATGAAGTAGGAGGTGGTGATGTAGGAACGGGGCCGTTGTACCGGGTACCAGACGTGGCCCCAGTAGCCGATGTTGGTGATGCCGCTGATGACGATGTCGCCTGTGTCAAGCTCACCGGCGATGGTGTCCACGATCGCTGTCTGCTCGGGAGCCAGGGCCTTTATCCTCTTGGCGATCTTCTTTTTCCAGCGGGAGGCAAAGCGCTCCACGTCATCACGGGCGCGGGTGTCGAGTTGGAATCCACACGCGCCGAGCCCGTCCATGACTGCCGCAAGCGCAAGTTTGGCGTCACCTTCTACCCCGACCTGGGGATGGAAGTTGCGGCCGATCTCCTCCGGGTCGACGTCGATCTGGATAAGCGTCTTGCCGGACAGATTCAACCCCGGCATGAGCAGCCGGGTGCCGACGGCTAGAAGCACGTCGCAGTACTCGATGACGTCGGTGCCCGGCGTCAATTGAGCATAGTTGACGCCGAGATACAGGGGGTGGTCCGGGTCGATAACGCCACGTGCTTGGGGGGTGGTCATGACCGGTGCGCCGAGCGTCTCCGCTAGGGAGGTAAGCTCGCCGGACGCACCGGCGATGGCGGTGCCGCCTCCTGCGAAGATGACGGGCCGCTCGGCCGAGGCCAGTGCCCGCACGGCCTTCTGTACGGCGGTGCGCTTCGGCTTGTCGCGGACGGGAGGCTCCGGCTCGACCACATCAGCAACGTCCGTGGCCGCTAGAGTGTCGGACGGTATCTCGACCTCGACTGGGCGCGGCCGACCGTCACCCATCTGGCCGAACGCCTCGCGCACCATGCCGGGGATCTCGTCGACTCTCGTCGACCTAGCGTTCCACTTGGTAATCGGCCGGAATACGTCCAGCTGGTCCTCCACTTCATGAAGCTCGCCCCGGCCCCTGCCCAGCGCGGTGCTCGGTATCTGGCCGGAGACCAGCAATACCGGGGACGACGCGCCGTATGCGGTGCCCAGGCCCCCGGAGGCGTAGAGGGCGCCGGGTCCGGGGACGACAATCGCCACGCCCGGTTTGCCGGTGACCCGGGCGTAGCCGTCGGCCATGTGGGTGAGGGCCATCTCGCTGCGGCCTTGGACGAGACGGATGCTGTCGCGGTGTTCGTGCAGGGCGTCGAAGATGGCCATGACCTGGACGCCGGGAAGGGCGAAGACGGTATCCACGCCCTCGGTGATCAACTGGCGAACGAGCGCCTGTGCCCCGGTCATCTTCATGGTCGGGTCATTGTGCACCAGCGGGCCCTTGCGGGCCACAGCATTTGCAGAGCCCCGGCCATCAGACGCTGATCAGCCCCTGCGGGGCCTCGCCGCGGTGGACGCGGGCGATGTTGGCGTAGCCGAAGGCGGCCCGACGCGACCAGGCGTCCCAGTTGGAGCCGGCGCTGTGCGGGGTGACGACGACGTTGGCCATCTTCAGAAGTGGGTTGTCGGGCTCGACCGGCTCCGTCTCGAAGACGTCCAGTCCGACACCAGCGATGCGGTGTTCTTTGAGCGCTTCTATCAAGGCCGATTCGTCGATCAGGGCGCCTCGGGCGGTGTTGACAATCACGGTCGACGGCTTCATCAGGCCGAGCAGCTCGCGGCTCACGAGGTGGCGTGTCTCGGGTACGAGAGGCACGTGGAGTGACACTACGTCCGAGGTCCGGAACAGGTCGTCGATTCCCATGTAGGCAAGGCCAAGCTCCCTCTCCTCGTCCACAGTCAATCTAAGTACGTCGTTGTAAGCCACCTCGGCATCGAACGCTCGTACTCTCTTTGCCACCTGGCGACCGATGTTGCCGATGCCCAGCACGCCGATGGTTTTGCCCGCCAGTTCAAAGGCGTTGGTACCGTCCAGTGGACCGCGCCACAGCCCTGACCGGGTCGCCGCGTCGGCCTCGACTAGCCGGTGGTACACGGCCAGCATCAGCAGGACGGTGTGGTCCGCCACCGCCCAGGAATTTGCCCCTCCGTTGTTGGCGACCGGAATCTCCAGTCCCCTTATCAGGCCTGCGTCCAGAAAATCCCAGCCCGCCGAGAGTATCTGAAGCAGGCGGGGGCCGGACGCACGCAGCACCTCCTCCGGCAACTCGGTGCCGGAGAGCATCACGTATTCGACGCCCGTCGCCAGGGTGACGAGCTCGTTCAATGGCCGGCGCACGTCGATACTGACGGTGTCGAAGCCGTTGGGCGTGTGTCGGGCGATCTCGTCGTAGATCGCCGAGTCGTGTGAGTGGACCAGTGCTATCTTGGGCATCGGTCTACTATAATCTGGCTCGGCTTCCAGTCCTCAAATTCCAGTCATTTAGGGCCCTACGAGAAGAGGTCGACAGGTGAGGACTTTCCGGAGAAGTAGAGGAGTAAGGGTTATGTCGGAAATAAGAAACGTCGGATTCGTGGGCCTCGGCATCATGGGCAAGCCGATGGCCAAGAACCTGATAAAGGCGGAGTACAATCTGACGGTCCATGACATGGTTCGACCGGCGGTCGACGAGGTGGTCGGTGCGGGCGCGACCGCGGCCGATTCGTCCGCGGCGGCGGCGGCGGGAGCCGATGCCATCATAACCATGTTGCCTGACGGCCCAGACTCCGAACTGGTGATTCTCGGCGAAGGGGGAGTGTTGGAAGGGGCCGATCCTGGGTCGCTCATCGTTGACATGAGTTCAATCGCGCCCTCCTTCTCTCCGAGGATCGCCGCGGCGCGCGAGGCAAAGGGGGTGGACTTTCTCGACGCGCCGGTGAGTGGGGGAGAGCCAATGGCGATCTCCGGCGACCTGGCAATTATGGCGGGCGGCAAGCAGGCCGTGTTCGACCGGGCGGCCCCGCTCTTCGAGCCGCTGGGCGCAAGCGCAGTGCTGTGCGGCGACTACGGGGCGGGCAACACAACAAAGCTCGCCAACCAGATCATGGTCGCCGTGAACATCGCGGGAGTGAGCGAGGCCCTGGTGCTGGCCAGCAAGGCTGGCCTGGACCCGCAGAAGGTGTTCGACGCCGTCAAGGGCGGTCTGGCGGGCAGCAACGTACTCAACGCCAAGGGCCCCATGATGATCGCGGGCAATTTCGCACCTGGGTTCCGCATTCGTCTGCACCAAAAGGACCTCAAAAACGCTCTGCTGACGGCCGGGGAACTGTCTGTGCCCCTGCCGGCGACCGCCATGGTTCAGCAGATATTGGGGGCGCTTATGAACGAGGGTAAGGGTGACAACGACCACTCCTGCATCGCCAACTTCATAGAGGGCATGGCCGACACGACCATCGCCCCGTAAGGGGCCCCGTGAGGGAATGACTCCCGCCAAGGACTGATCCGGGGTGCGATGACCACGTCCTCCAGCACTCGTGATACGGCCTGGGTGCAGTTGAGGGAGCAGAAGTGGACGCCCGGAATGCCGGACTCCAGCAGTTCGCCTAGTTGCGAGGTGGTGTGATCGGCGCCCAGTTCGCCGACTGCGCCGCCGTCGCCCTCGTTGTGGGTGCTCTCCGGTTGGGATACTTCGTTCACACTCAGGGACCTCGACAACTGGCTCGGACTGGCGCCGGTGTTGACCTTCAACGACACCAGTGAGGTGACTGATACTCCGGACAACACCTTTTGGAGTCGTGGAGATGGTTCGAGTGACTCCGTCTTTTCAGTCGGCGCCTGGTTAGACATTACGCACACGACCGCGTATCGCACCGTATTAGGGAAGTGGGACGATTCGACCGCTGGAGGCGCCGGAAGCGAGAAGAGGGAATGGAATTTCGGTGTCGATACGAGCGACAAGATTATTCTCTGGTTGCTCGATGAATCGGTGACATCAGACGGCGCTCCGAATCGCGTTACGGATTCGGCGGTTTCGATGGGAGAGTAGATCACCGTAGTCGTTACCTACGACGGCACCGGTGTAGCGACCGCCGCCAACGGCACCACCATCAACGTAGACGGAGCATCCGTGACCAGTGCTGCGGGCAATGCCGAAAACTACGTTGCCGTGAAAAACACTACTACTGAACCGACCTTGGGGGCTACCTACAGGGCGCTACTCCAGCGTTGTTAAACTTCTTCAACGGGGACGTGCTGGGTAGTCCGTGGGAGCCGTTCTTCGTGCATTTGGAGCTGGCCGCCGAACAGGTAGCGAACTACTTCCAGCGCATGCGCATGGGGTTGGAAATCTAGGGACCTGCGCCGATATCGCCTGGGCCGGTTCACTCTAAGTGAATCGGCCCAGGCCGTTGCCAAGTAATCGCCTAGGTCAACACCTGCCCGGATGGGTCAGTACCGGTAGTTGATGCGCTTGTAGGTCTCGGTGTACTGGATGCCCCGACCCTTCGCCCGCATCCGCTTCCAGTCCTGCATGCGCGTGCGCACTTCTTCGGTGGGCCAGGGCATCTGCGAAGCGTGCTCGAGCAGAGCGTTTATGGAGGCGTCGAAGTCCTGGGTTATGTCGACGAACACGTCGGGTGAGGGGTGACCCATGACCCAGACCTCGCGCACGGCCCAGGGCTCGAAACCGTCGTCCAATAGCTCGGGGAACGTGAGGTGATCCCGTGCAGTCGGGAAGACCGCGGCCAGCGCGGCCTCCCCGGCGGCGATGTGATCGGGGTGGTTGCCCGGAAAGGGGCCCTCCAGGTGGCGCAGCGGATAGGGGCAGATCAGCACCCCTGGCCGGTGTCTGCGGATCTCCCTGGCGATGTCACGCCGCAGGTCCAGATTGGGCACGAGGTATCCATCCGGATGACCGAGGAACGCGATATTCTTGAGGCCGAGCACCTTGCCGGCGTTTCTCTGTTCCTCGTAACGGGTGGCCGTGAGCTGCTCTGCGGTGATTTGACGATCGCTGGTGCCTTTAGATCCGTCGGTGCACAGCACGTAGGTGACCTCCCACCCTTCTCGGACCCAACGCGCGACGGTGCCCGAGCAGCCGTACTCGGCATCGTCCGGGTGGGCGACCACCACCATCGCGCGGCCGAATCCCTCGTCGGTCTCCTCTAGGTCCGGTCTCATCTAGCTCGCCGTTCCTTTGATTTCATGATTTTGTGTTGGGCTGAGAAGGGCCCGCGAGGAATTCTCCTCGCGGGTCGATTCCTATTTTATCTCGACGACTTCTCTTGCCGCCCATCCTCCCTATGGTTTCCCGGGGGCGCAGCCCCCAATCCACCAAATCGGGACCCCAAATCGTGGCAGGCGCACTTCAGGCCCGGTCTTGTGACAGGCTTGTCGGATCGCCGACTGCTGAAATGCATCTAGTCCATCTAAGAGAAAAGGCCTTGTCGAAAGAATCCGGTAGAACGTGAGGAGAAGATTATGGTATTGGGTTATTCGATAGGAAGGCTTCAACTCGAAAAGTGGATCTGGTGGAGGCGATCGAGGGTGAGGAACTGTTTCGCGCCGTCCCGGCCTCGAAACTGAAGAAGCTTGTGCCCCTGATGCGCGTCAAGGAGTTCGAGGACGAGGAGATCGTTTGCCACTGCGCTGACGCCGAACACGACGCCTTCGTGCTGCTGAAAGGCGTCGCTGCGGCCACCAAGAATCTGCACGAAAGGCAGTACGTGCTTCAACTGAAGGGGAAGGATGCGGTTTTCAACGCCGACCCGCTGGTAGGGCCCGAGCCGCTCCCAAAGGCGCCGTGCTTTGGGCAAGGTCCTGCTCGTTGCAATGGATAATAAGGCGCTGAAGAACCTAAGCGCCGAAGACCACGAGCCGGACTACCCGCTCGGGTGGAACCTGTGTCGGCTGTCCATCGATCAGCACGAGCGACAGAACGAACACCAACTGGCGTCCACACCCCCGGTCTTGGCTGGCTGACGTGCTGTCCCGTGCGAGGGACGATCTGGCCCTAAGGCCCGATGGCCATCTGGTCGACGGCGGCGGTACCGAAGATAGCGTCTGACGCGTATTGGACGGCATCCATGAGCGGCGCCGGGTAGACGCCGAGCAGCACCATGCCGCCCAGTAACACCACCAGAGTGCCCAGAGTTACGGGCGCCACCCGGATGGGTTCGCGGTCGGTGGGCTCCTCGACGTACATCTGCCTGACCACCTGGAGGTAGTAATATAGAGACACTAGGCTCATGAATATGGCGAGGCCGACCAGCCACAGCAGACCCTGCGCCGCGGCCGCGTTGAACAGGTAGAACTTGCTGGTGAACCCGGCGAAGATTGGCAGCCCGGCTAGCGAGAACATTGAGACCGCAAACACCAATGCCACTACTGGTGATCGGCGACTGGCACCGGCGAGGCCCGAGACGTCCTCATGGCCTGCCTCCCTGTACAAGGCTGACACCGACAGGAACGCGGCTAGGTTGGTGACCCCGTAGGCGACGAGGTGCAGAATGATGCCGTTAGAGGCGAGGTGGGAGACGGACAGGTCCACTTCGCCGCGATCGGTTATCCCGGCCAGCGCTGCCACACCCATCAGCAGATAGCCCGCGTGGCCGATGGACGAGTAGGCCAGCAGCCGCTTGACGTTTGTCTGCACCAGCGCCAGTAGATTCCCGACCGTCATGGTCAGCGCCGCTAGGATCAGCAGTAGGATCTGCCAGTCCTCCACCACCGGCATCAGGGCTTCGGCGAAGAACCGCAGTATCAGCGCGAAGGCGGCCGCTTTCGAACCGATCGCGAGGTGCGCAGCGACGGGAGTGGGCGCGCCCTCGTAGGCATCGGGGGCCCACATGTGGAAGGGGACTGCTGCCACCTTGAAGCCCAGGCCGGCGACGATCATGGTTATGCCGACCAGCAGGCCGGGGCTGACGGCATCCAGGCTGGAGAGGGATACGGCGATCTCGTCAAAGCGAGTGGTGCCGAGCAGGCCGTAGACTTGGCTGATCCCGTACAGCAGGATCGCCGACGAGAGCGCCCCAAGGATGATGTACTTGGTCCCCGCTTCGTTGGACTTTGGGTTGTAGCGATCGTAGGCCACCAGCACGTACAGTCCGAAGCTGAGTAGTTCCAGCGCTATATAGGCCGTAAGCAGTTCGCCGGCGCTGGCCATCAGCATCATCGCCACCACCGTGAAAACGAGGATGCCGTAGTACTCCCCGGCGTGGGACAGGTGCCTGCGCACGTAATCGACGGATGCCAGGATGAGGAAGCCGCCCAGCACGAGGAAGAACGCCTTGAAGAACAGGGCGTATCCGTCCACTCGAACCAGACCCTCGTAAAGCGAGTCCACGTCGCCCCAGAGATAGAGCAGGCTGAACGCCAGCACGCCGCCAAGTCCGAGCACGGCCAAGTATGCCAGCAGGTGTTTCCTGCTCGTGGGCAGGAAGAAGTCGACCGTCAGCACACCGAAGCCGACGACGGCGACGAGAATCTCCGGCAGCAGCAGCGCGAAGTTGTTCATATGGCCCGTGCCATGGCTGCGAGAATGTCTGCCACACCGCTATCGATGACCCGGATGAAGGGGAACGGGAACAGGCCGACCAGCAACAGGAATCCGGCCAGGACCAGGGACGATGCCCGCTCTAAGCGCCACCCGTCGGGCGCTTTTTCAAACCTCTTGTCCAGCGACTTCGCCCAGTGCTCGTCGTCGGACTCGCCGAAGAAGACCGTAGAGAGCAGGCGCAGCATGTAGACTGCCGTGATGGCGGCGCCGATGACGCCGAGCGCACCGAGAATCGGGTAAGTCTGGAACAGGCCGAGGAATACCAGCAGCTCGGCAACGAAGCCGGACAACCCGGGCAGTCCCAGCGAGGCTAGGCCAGCGACCACGAAGATAGACGCGGTCCAGCCCATGCGTTTGGCCAGCCCCCGCAGCACGCCGATGTCGCGGGTATGTGTGCGGTCGTAGATGATGCCGACGACGGCGAAAAAGAGGGCCGTCATGATCCCGTGGGAGAACATCTGAAGCACCGCCCCGGACATGCCCAACGGGTTCAGGGTGGCGATGCCCATGAGTACGTACCCCATATGGCTCACTGACGAATAGCCGATGACATACTTGAGGTCGCGCTGCCCCAGCGCCGAGACCGCTCCGTACAGCACGTTCACCACCCCGAGCCCGACCAGTACCGGCATCCACTCGTCGGCCCCCTCCGGCAGCAGGAACAACCCCACCCGGATGATGCCGTAGGCTCCTAGCTTCATCAGCACCCCGGCGTGCACCATGCTCACGGACGTCGGGGCTGCGACGTGACCGTCTGGCGACCAAGTGTGGAAGGGCCAGAGGCCGGCCAGAATGCCGAAACCGACCATCAGGAACGGGAAGAAAACCAATTGGAAATCCCGCGAAAAGTCGACCCCGGCCAGCGCCGGGATATTGAAGGTGCCAAGTCCCGACTCGCTGAAGATCGCCAGCAGGGCGATCCATACCAGTACGCTCCCTGCGACCAGGTACAGCATGAGCTTCATCGCCCCGTATTCCTTGGTGCGGATGAATGTTTTGAAGTCGCTGCTGCTGCCCCAGATGCCGATGAGCAGGTACATGGGCAGAACGCTGAGCTCGTAGAAGAAAAACAGGAAGAACAGGTCCAGGGAAGAGAACACCCCGAAAACACCCGACAGGAGAAGGAAGTAGAGGACGAAGAACTCTTTCGGCCGATCGGAGATGGAGCGGGAGATTAGCACCCCGGTGAGCATGACGATGCCGGTGAGCATGATCATCGGCGCCGATATGCCGTCGACGCCTAGGCTTAACTCGATGCCTCTGTCCCCCAGTAGCCACGGCCCCGGGATGCTTAGCCAGCCCCAGGTCCGCTCGAATTGGAACCCGCCTGCCCCTTGGTCGTAGGCGGCGAATACGTAGAACGACAGAGCCATGGTGACCGCCGCGAAGGCGGCGGCGATCCACCTGGCCTCCTCCTTGCGATGGCCGGGGACCGCCATTAACACGACCGCACCACCGAGGGGCAGCACGATCAGCAGGAACAGAACCCAGGTTTCGAAGATCGCCATCTAGGTCAGGAAAATCCACCAGATGAGGGCCAGCCCCACCGCCCCGAACGCCATCAGGGCGCCGTAGGTGAACAGGTAGCCAGTCTGGATCACTCTCGCCCGTAAAGCCAATAGGCGAATGCTGATCGCCGGGCCGTCCACCCCGGTGTCGTTGATCACCACCCGGTCGAACAGCGCCACCAGTCGGGCCACCACCAGTACCATGCGGTTGATGACCCACTGGTAGGCCTCGTCGACGTAGTACTTGTTCACCAGCACCCGGTAGGCACCGGGGAAGCGCTCTGCCAGAGCGACGTGGGAGATGGTTTCGCGGGAGTAGGCGAGCCAGGCTCCGGTGAAGGCTCCCAGGGTAATGGCGATAGACAGGCCCATCAGCCACCCGGCCACCTCAAAGTTGTTGCCCGGCTCCATGAACCCGGCGAAGCCCTGGTAGTCGGCCGTGTAGTTGAAGGCGAGGAAGCCGACACCTGCTGCCAGGAGCGCGAGAACGGCGAGCGGCACCCACATCACCGGCGGCGATTCGCGTGCATCGTGGTGCTCCGGGTTTAGCGGTCCAAAGAAGACCAATAACACCACCCTGGCCATGTAGAGGGCGCTTAAGAACACGCCGGCCAGGGCGACCACCAGGAACGCCGGGTTGAGGTCGCTCCACACCCCCAGCAGCACCTCGTCCTTGGAGAAGAAGCCTGCCAGGGGTGGCAGACCTGCCAGCCCGGCCGCGCCGATGACGAACGTGGCGGCAGTAATGGGTAAACGGCGACGGAGCCCGCCCATCTTGCGTACGTCGGTCTCGCCGCCCGTCCCGTGCATAACACTCCCCGCTCCAAGGAACAGCAACGCCTTGGAAACGCCATGAGCAATCAGATGGAAGATGACCGCCGCCAGGGCGCCCGCCCCGAGCGACAGCATCATCAGGCCCAGATGGCTGATGGTGGAATAAGCCAGCACCCGCTTGATGTCGGTCATCACCATCGCCAGCGTGCCGGCGAACACGAACGTGACGAGACCGATTATCGCCACTGCCAGCATCACATTCGGCGCCAGCTCGAACAGCGGCAGCATGCGCGCGACCAGGAACACGCCGGCCGCGACCATGGTCGCGGCGTGGATGAGGGCGGAGACCGGCGTCGGGCCCTCCATCGCGTCCGGCAGCCATACATGGAACGGGAACTGCGCCGACTTTCCCATCGCGCCCAGGAAGATCAGCGCTGCCGATGCATTCAGCGTCACATCGCTCACACCGCCGGAGGCCGCCACGTGGAAGATGGTGGAAATGTCGAAGGAGCCTGTTGCCCGGAATAGCAGGATGATGCCGATCAGCAGTCCGACGTCGCCGATGCGCGTCGTCACAAACGCCTTCTTGGCGGCCTGTGCAGCCGACCGCTTCTCCCACCAGAAGCCGATCAGCAGGTAGGAGCCCAGGCCCACAAGCTCCCAGGCCACGTACAGGAAGAGCAGGTTATCGGCCAGCACCAGCGCCAGCATGGCGGCGGCGAAAAGCGCGTGCGCGGCGAAGTACCAACCCAGCCGAGCGTCGCCTTTCATATAGCCGACGGAGTAGACCTGTACCAGCAACGCGATGAAGGTCACCAATCCGAGCATCACCACCGAGAGCTTGTCGACCAAGATGCCCCACGCGATCTCCGTCGCGCCAACCGTCAGCCAACTAACGGAGAAGGCACCGGCGCCGTTTTGCAGCAGGTCGACGAGTACGACCCAGAACAGGACGAAGCCGGCCAGTATCGCCGCTATAGAGATGGCCGGTGCCACGAATGAAGGCACCCGGGAACCGGGCAAAGCGAACCCCAGGGCCCTGTTAAGGACGATGATGAGGAAGAAAGCGGAGGCGCTGAGTGCGGGTATCACCCAGGCCGCGTTAATCCCTACGGCGTTTGACTCGACCATTACCCCCTTAATAGACCGCCGTAGATGCTCAGAATCAATCGACGTCGGCGGTTAGCGTCGTGAATTTAGTGCAGGCTAGCCTGTCATCAGGTTTATCTCGTCGGCGTTCACCGTCGAGCGGTTGCGGTACAGGCGCAGTATGATCGCCAGCGCCAGCGCCAACTCGGCGGCGGCGATGGTGATCACGAACACGATCAACACCTGTCCCAGTGATCGTTGAGCTTCAGTGAAATCGCCGAACGCGGCGTAGCCGATGAGGTTGATGTTCACCGCGTTGAGCATCAGTTCGATGGACATGAGGATCAGCACCGCGCTGCGCCTCGCCAGCACCCCGTACAGCCCGATGGCGAACAGGGCGGCGCCCAGTACCTGGAAGTGCGCGAGTTCGATCATCTCCTGGTCCGATCCTTACTGGTCCCATCGTGATCGGCCTCGTCATCTCCCGAGCGGCGCACCATGACCACGGCGCCGATCAGCGCGATCAGCAACACCAGCGACGCCACCTCGAACGGCACCGCCCAGTCCCTGAACAGGCTCTCGCCCATCACGGTGAAGCCAACGCCCTCGCGAGGCCCGGTATTGACAGACGTGCGCAGAATGGCCGCTATCAACAGCCCGAACACGGCTAGGGCGGCGACGGCGCCGACTGGCCAACCCCGGTGGTCCGAGAGTTTTCGGAAATCGTCCAACCGGGTCAGCATGAGGGCGAAGATTATGACGATGACGACGGCGCCACCGTAGATAAGCACCTGTACGAGCGCGAGGAACTGGGCGAACGTCAGCAGGAACAGCGCGGCGATGCCCAGCAGCGAGACGAGCAGGCCGAAGGCGGCATAGACGATGTTGCGTGTCATCACGACACCGACGGCGCCCCCCAGTACGAGCGCCGCGGCGATGTAGAAAAAGACCAGGGACGCCATTACGGGGTCGTCGTCCCCGGCGGGTCGTTGTTCGGCTTGCCAGCCACTTCTGGCGGGGCCGGGCGAACCGATTTTAGAGCGTCTCCTGAGACAAGCTCGACCGGCGCGGTCCCCGCCTTGGCGGCCTTCTCGTCGGCCTGTCGTCGCGAGCGCGTTTCCGGGTCGCCAATGTTCTTGGCCTGGGTCGGCGACCAGCCGGTCTCTGACTGCCACGTCTTGCCCAGTCCGAGCAGCGTATTGAGGTCGGCCCGGTTGGCGTTGCGCTCGAACTTGCTCAGCTCGTGCTCGTGGCTCATCTTGATGGCGTCGAAGTTGCACACGTCCACGCATATTGCACAAAGGATGCAACGACCAAGGTTGATCTTGAAGGTTTCGATGATCTTTTTGCGGGCCGACTCACCCGTCGCGAAGCGCGGGTTGTCGCTCATGTCCGCGGTCATGCACTGGGTGGGGCACTCGCGTACGCACACCATGCAGCCGGTGCAGTAGGGCTCGTCGTTGGAGTAGTCCCACAGCAGGGCCGGGAAGCCCATGAACCGCCTGTCGATGGGCAGGCGTCGGGCGGGGTCCGGATACTGGGCGGTGACCGGCCGCCTCATCATGGTGGCCAGGGTAACGGTGAGCCCTTTTAGACTGCCCAGCATGGCCCTTTAGGCCGCCCCGCCGTCCCGCGCTTCCGCGGCCGAGACGACCCGCACCGTGTCCTGGCTGACGTCCGTGCCGGGCCGCCGGTAGATGACATAGCCGACGGCGGCCAGGGTCAGCAAGGACAGCACCGTGAGCACCGACCAGTGCCATTCGTAGTACAGTACTATTCCAGTCAGCGTGATGTTCAGGAACGCCGCAGGCACGAGCACCTTCCAGCTAAACGCCATCAGCTGGTCGATGCGGAGCCTGGGGTATGTGCCACGGATCCAGAAGATCAACAGCACGATCCCGTAGGTCTTGGCCAGGAACCAGATCAGCGACAGCACATCGTGGCCCGTGCCCTCCAGCGGCATCGACGGCCATCGCCACCCTCCTAAGAACAGCAGGACGACCAACGCCGCGACTGCGAACATGTTGACGTACTCGGCCAACTGGAGGATGGCCCAGTGCGCCCCGCTGTACTCGACGAACGGCCCGCCCACCACTTCGGACTCGGCGTGGTGAATGTCGAACGGCGTGCGGCCCAGTTCGGCCAGGCCCGCCATGAGGAAAATGAACAGGCCGACGGGCTGGATGATGACGTTGGCGATTCTCGACTGGTCGTCGACGATGCGGGTCAGGTCGAGGGTCTGGCTTAGCATCGCCACCCCGAGCAGGGCCATGATGAACGGAATCTCGTAGGAGATGAGCTGGCCGGCGGCCCTCAGTGCGCCGAGCATCGCGTACTTGTTGGCCGATCCCCACCCGGCCATGACTAGGCCCAGCACCGAGAGCACTGAGACGGCGACGATGTACAGCAAACCCAGGTCCAGATTACGCAAAACGAGGTCTTCGCCGAGCGGCAGCGTGACCCAGACGGCCAGGGCCGGCAGGAAGATCGCCAGCGGCGCCATCCAGTAGACAGGGCGATCGGCCCAGGACGGCAGGATGTCTTCCTTTATGACCAGTTTGATCGTGTCTGCCACGGGCTGCAGGATGCCATGTGGGCCCACCCGCATGGGGCCCATGCGCTGCTGCAGGCGGCCAAGGAACTTGCGCTCCACGTATGTCAGTACCACTACAGTGATCGACAGGAACATAAACAGCCCCGCGGCCCCGAGCGCGTAGTAGACGACTTCCAAAGCCGTCATTGTTGGTCTCCTGTGCAGGTGGGTGAAAAAAAGGCCGTCATCTATCTGTCCACTTCACCCAGAATGATGTCGAGCGATCCCAGCACCATCACCGCGTCGGCCACGTAGGCGCCGCGCACCATGTGCTGTATCGCATGCAAATTGGCGAACGAGGGTGCTCGCACCTTGACCCGATAGGGCTTGGGACCACCATCGCTAATCAAGAACACCCCTAAATCGCCCCTGGGAGTTTCGCTGCGGGCATACACTTCGCCCCTCGGTGGGCGAGCGATGCGACGCATCTTGGCCTGAATTTCTCCCGCCTCCATCTGGCCGGCGGCCTGCTCGATAATCGACAGCGATTGACGCATCTCCTCGATGCGGATGTAGAACCGGTCCCAACAATCGCCCGTCGTTCCGACGGGGATGCCGAAGTCGAAGCGGTCGTAAATCCCGTACGGCTCCGAGACCCGCACGTCCTCCACCATGCCGGTCGAGCGCAGGATTGGACCGGTAACACCGAAGTCGACTGCGTCCTCCGTCGACAGAGGGCTGATGCCTTTCGTTCGGGCCAGGAAAGCTTCGTTGCCGGTGAGCAGCCGGTCGCACTCCTCCACGGCCTTCTTGAGCTCTCCCACGACGCTCGATAGGCGCTCGGCGAAGTCCCGGGGAAGGTCCTCCTTCACCCCGCCGATGCGGATGTAGTTGTGCATCATGCGGGCGCCCGTCACCGACTCGAACAACGACTGGACCCTCTCGCGCTCCCTAAAGCCGTAAAGGATGGGGGTCATGGCCCCGGAGTCCATGCCGAACACGCCGTAGAACAGCATGTGGCTTGCCACACGATTTAGCTCACACAGGATTGTGCGGATGTACCAGGCGCGGTCCGGCACCTTGATACCCATGAGCTTTTCGACAGCCATGCAGAAAGCCAGTTCACAGTTGAGGTTGGAAACGTAGTCCATTCGGTCGAACAGCGTGATCACCTGTGCGTAGCTCTCGCCCTCGCACAGCTTCTCCGAGCCCCGGTGCAGATAGCCGATGTGGGGTTCTGCATGCACGATGCGTTCGCCCTCGAGCTGCAGCACCATGCGGAACACCCCGTGGGTGCTGGGGTGCTGCGGCCCCATGTTGATCATCATGTCGATCGAGGAGTCGGTCGGTCGGGTCGTCTGAGTGATCTTCACGCCTACCACTCGTCGTAGTCGTGGAATGGGTAGGACTTGAGGCCGGGGTGGCCTTCGAAGCCGTCGTAGAGCAGCAGTGGAGTCAGGCCCGGATGGCCCTCGAATCGGACCCCGAACAGGTCGTGCGCCTCGCGCTCGAACCAGTTGGCCGTCCGCCACACCCCCGTCACGGTCGGCACCGTCGGATCGTCGGTCGACAGGTCGGTCTTGACCACCAGCTTGTGTCGTTCGGGGTAGGAAAAGAGGTGGTAGTTCACCTCCAGCCGGTCGATGTAGTCGACCACCGACAGGCACCGCAGGTAGTCGAAGGCCAGAGACGGCTCGCTCTTCATACGCTGGCAGACACCCGGCACCTGGTCGGGTGCAACCCTCACGGAAACTTCGTCCGCCTCGGCGCCGATCTCGACGTCATCGACGGTGAACAGTTCCGAAACGAGCGTGGTCAGAGCCGAGCCTTTTTCATCGAGTGCCTCGGGTGCCAGTTCGACTTTTGGTTCACGCCGTGCAGGCCTCTCGCCCGCCGTCGAATTTTCCGAGTCGTCTGGCATCTACGAAACGTCTGAAACTGCGGGCCGCTCGGCGTGGGTGCGGCGTCGGCCCCTGGCGTCGGCGGAGATCTTGTCTTGCAGCTCCATGATGCCGTACATCAGAGCCTCTGGGCGGGGCGGGCAGCCGGGTACATAGACATCCACCGGTATCAGGTGGTCGACTCCCATCACGACGGAGTAAGACCGAAAATAAGGGCCGCCGTTGGTGGCGCAACTCCCCATCGCGATCACCCACTTAGGGTCGGGCATCTGCTCGTAAAGCCGGACGATCGGGTCGGCCATCTTCTTGACTACGGTGCCGGCGACGATCATCACGTCGGCCTGGCGCGGGGAGGGCCAGGTCACGACTCCGAATCGGTCCAGGTCGTGGTGCGACATGTAGGCTGACATCATCTCGATGGCGCAGCAGGCTAGACCGAACGACAGCGTCCAAAGCGACGACTTGCGGGCCAGTGCGAACAGCTCGCTCGACTTCGCCACGACCGCGTTGGGCAGCACCTGGTCGAAGACGCTTTCCGCCGGGTTGTTGCCGCCCGGAGAGGTCTTGCCATCGAACCCGCCGTTCAGGTTTGAGTACTGCGGCCCCGCTACCTCCACTGGAGCATGCCTTTGGGCCGGCCGTTCTTTCTTCCCATGGCGATCACCTCCACTGGAGGACGCCCTTGCGCCAGCCGTAGACGACGCCGAAGAAGAGGATGCCGATGAAGATCAGCATCTCGTAGAAGACGGCCGGCGTGGATTTCAAAAACACCACGGCCCAGGGGAAGATGAACACCGCCTCTACATCAAAGATGAGAAAAAGGATCGCGAAGACGTAGTAGCGAATTTGTATCTGGGACCAGCGGAAGGGCTCCGGCTCGATCCCGCACTCGTATGGCTCGTTCTTTATCCGGGAGGGTCTTCTGGGTGCCAGAATCCGGGAGGCTACGAAGATGCCTCCAACAGCACCGGTTCCCACAAGGGCGATGATGAGAACCGCTATCCAGTTTAGGGTGTACCCTTCCTGCAAATGGGTTTCCTGGCCTTGCTCAACCGAGCAATTCCAGTCTATCACCGGGTGGAACAGAAGGGTGTGAAAATGATAGCGGCGACCCTTTCGCCGGTCGTATTTGCCGCCCTTTTTGTGTCTTGTTCAGTCGGTTCCGAGGAGCATGCGGCGACCCCCGATATGACAGCCTCTCCGCCGGCACAGGTCGCCTCGTCGATACCCGAAACGGCCGTTGCTCTGGGGAACGACGGGGTTCTTCACCTGATAATCGCCGGGATCGCGGACACCACCCTGCCTATCTGGTGGTCTTAGTCCACTAGCTGCTGAAGTATCGGACGAGCTCGTCGCGCTCGAAGGTGGGCAGCGGGCCCGGTTCATCGCCGACTTGCATCCGCAGACCCTTCTCCGGCTCGGTTGCTCTGCCGATGACCCTACCGGCGACACCCTCAGCCTTCAGCGCGGCTAGAAGCGTCGGAGCGTCGTCTGGTCCAACGGCTGCGAGCAGTGCTCCGGAGGCGATCAGGCCCAACGGGTCGAGGCCGAGAGCGTCGCAGATGGTCCGGCACTCGGGCAGGACTTCTATCGCCGCCCGATTGATTGTTAGGCCGACTCCCCCGGCCGATGCCATTTCTGTCAGCCCGGTGGCAACCCCCCCTTCGGTGGGGTCGTGCATGCCGTGTACACGCACCGCCCGGCGAGCGGTCTCGGCGGCGGCGCGCACGCTTATTCCGGGGCTGAAGAGCATCTGCTTTGCCGCATCAACGGTCGCGCCATCGACCCCTGCATCGAGTAGCCGTTTTTCCGCCTCTCTCGCCAGTAACGCAGTCCCCTCGATGGCGATCCCCCCGGTGAGGACGATGGCGTCACCGGGCCTGATGCTGGACGTGAGAACGACGTCGCCTTTGTCTACCTCGCCCAGCAGGACACCCACGGCGATGGGCCGTGGCAGGTCGACGGTCACCTCCGTATGCCCACCTACCAGAGTAATTCCGTGTTCCGACGCGGCTGTGGATAGCTGTTCGAAGATGCTCTTTACCTGGCCGTCGTCGGTCTCTTCCGGCAGCAGCAGAGTCGCCATCAGCCACTTTGGCGTGGCGCCCATGACGGCTAGATCGTTGCAATTGACTTGGACGAGGTACCAGGCGATCAGGTCGCTGGCAAATGTGATCGGGTCGGTCTTGGCCACTAGGTAGCGGTCGTCGAAGTCGATCAGTGCCGCGTCCTCGCCCACCCGCGGGCCCAATGCCACGCGGGGATCGTCCGCAGGGAGATCCTCCAGTAGTCTGTCCAGCAACTCGGGCGGCAGCTTGCCTGCCTTCAGCTTCAAGTCGATTCTCCGTAGTGGGTCATGTCTTGATCCAGCACCGGCTGGCGTGAGGTAAGTGTTAGATAATCCGTCCGTTTTGTCACCACCGGCGTGTCCCGCTCGCGTATCCCTTACGATTGAACGGACATGATCAAGGCCATCTTTTTCGACCTATACGGCACCCTGGCCGGCTTCAACCCTTCCCGGTTCGAGATCCAGTCCAAGGCTGCATCCGACTTTGGCCTGACGCTCACGGAGGCTGGAGTCCTGCGTGGGTACGCGGCAGCCGACGCCTTCATGTCCGAGCAGAACCAGCGTGAACCGCTGCGTACTCTTGATGAGATAGAGGTTCGAGAATTCTTCTCCGAGTACGAGCGAAGGGTGCTGGCCGGCTCGGATGTCGAGGTTGATGCTGAGACCGCCGCGGCTGTCTGGTGCCGGGTGCGGCAGGTTCCCTACGAGATGACGATCTACGCCGACGTCGAGCCGACCCTTATTGCTTTGCGTGGGAACGGTTTGACGCTGGGCGTCATCTCCAACATGAACCGAACAGGGGACACCCTAGCGAAAGACCTGGGCCTGACTGGCCTGGTGGATTTTGTCGTGACATCTCTTGAGGTCGGCGCTGAAAAACCCTACCCGCCCATCTTCAACACGGCCCTTGCTCACGCAGCCGTCGAGCCTCAAGAAGCGGTCCATGTAGGCGACCAGATCACTTCCGACCTGGAGGGTGCTAGGGCCGTCGGCATCCACCCGGTGCTCATCGACAGGGATGGCAACCACCGGGACTTCTGCGACGCTCCCCGAATCACAGGACTCAGCGAGCTAGCCGGGGCCTTAGAGGATCTCTAGGCCAGCGCGGCGACCTCGCGGCGGAACTCTGCGATCCTCTCGATCACCCTCGTCAGCCTGACCTCCCAGCCGTCATCCTCGTCGCCCTCGTCGAGTTGCAGCCGTACCTGAGTGTTGCCGACCTCGGCGTCAGACCCGAGGTGCCTCTGGAGCGGCGTCTTGGCGTCCCCTGTCTCCGACGCTAACTTGAGCACAAGAAGGTCGTCACTGCGAACCACGGCGACTATCCCAGCCCCGGTGGCGGCCACCCTTACGCGGACGGTGAACAGCAGGTTTTGCACCTGCCAGGGCGCGGGCCCAAACCGGTCCTTCAGCTCGCCCTCCAGCGCGTCGACATGTTCTGCGCTTGTCGTCTCCACCAGCCTACGGTACAGGTCGATGCGGGAGGGCAGGTCCGACACGTAGCCGTTCGGGATGCTCGCCGGTATGCCTAGGTCGACGGAGACCGGGCCGGTGTGTTCCCCGCCGAACGGTGATCCCCTGTCCGTGTGCTCGTGGCCGTTCTCGGCAGTTGTTAGTGCGCCGTCGGCGCTCATCTGAGCCCGCACCTGCTCGGTCGCTTCGGCGAGCATCTTGGCGTAGAGATCGAACCCGACCGCGTGGATGTGCCCGCTCTGTTGCGAGCCCAATATGTTGCCGGCACCGCGAATCTCGAGGTCCGTCATGGCGATGTGGAACCCCGCTCCCAGTTCGGTGGCCGCGAGCATGGTCTTGAGGCGCTTTTCCGCGGTCTCGGTGAGGATGCGCGCGGGGGGGGTGAGCAGGTAGGAATATGCGCGTTTGGCGCCTCGACCGACTCGTCCTCTTAACTGGTAAAGCTGGGCCAGGCCGAACGCGTCGGCCCGGTTGACGATCAACGTGTTGACGTTTGGGATGTCCAGGCCCGACTCGATGATGGTGGTGCATACAAGTACGTCCATCTCGGCCTGGGCGAAGGCTAGCATATTGCGCTCCAGCTCGCCCTCGGGCATCTGCCCATGCGCCACCCCCACCGTCGCCTCCGGCACGATGGTCCGCAGGTAGAGGGAGATGTGATCGATATTGTGCACACGGTTGTGCAGGAAGTACACTTGGCCCTGCCTGTCGATTTCTCTGAGAATCGCCTCGCGAATCAGCGAGTCAGAGAACTCGGAGACGTAGGTCTTGATTGGCAGCCTCTCTTCAGGTGCCGTCATGATGGTGCTCATGTCTCGTATTCCTGCCATAGCCATATGTAGCGTTCGGGGAATGGGCGTGGCCGTCAGAGTCAGGACGTCCACCTCGCTGCGCATCTGTTTGAGTCGCTCTTTGTGAGCAACGCCGAAGCGCTGTTCTTCGTCGACAATAGCAAGACCAAGGTCGGAAAAGCGCACGTCGCTCTGGACCAGCCGGTGCGTGCCGATGCAGATGTCGACCTTACCCGACTCAAGACCCGCCACGATCTCTCGCTGCTCGACATCGGTGCGGAACCGGCTGAGCACTTCCACCCGGACCGGGTAAGCGGCGAGTCGCTGGGAGAACGTCGCGTAGTGCTGCTGAGCTAGGACGGTGGTTGGTACCAGCACCGCCACCTGCTTGCCCTCCATGACGGCCTTAAACGCCGCCCTCAGGGCGATCTCTGTTTTGCCGTAGCCGACGTCGCCGCAGACCAGCCGGTCCATGGGCCGAGATCTCTCCATATCGCCTTTGACCTCGGCGACGGTGTCTATCTGATCTGCCGTCTCCTCGAACGGGAACGAGTCCTCTAGCTGCAATTGCCAGGGGGTGTCGGGGGCGAAAGCATGGCCCTCGACGGCCTCTCTCCTTGCATAGAGACCAAGTAGTTCAGCCGCCATCTCCCTGGTCGACTCCTCCACTCGCCGCTTGGTGCGCTGCCACTCTTGCGACCCGAGTCTGGTCAGGTTCGGGGTCCTGTCCATCGGCGCCACATAGGGGGTGATCCTGTCGAGGTGGTCCATGGGGACGAACAGACGATCCCCCACCGAGTACTCGAGTATCAGATATTCAGCTTCCGGTTCTTCACCCTCGGGCTGCCCGGTGCCGAGAAAGCGCCCAATGCCGTGCTCGATGTGGACCACGTAGTCGCCGGGACTCAGTTGACCTATCAGAGACTTCCTTCGCTGTTGCACCCTCCTCCTTACCACCCTACGCCTCTTGGCCACGCCGAATATCTCGGCGTCGCAAAACAGGGCCAAACGGTCTTTCCTCGAGACTATGGTGAAACCCGCCGACAGACCGGCGCCGGTGGACGGCAGAATCGAGATGGAGCCCGGCTCTGGAAGGGACGCCAGTTCGTCCATTAGTGCGACCGAGATTCCGGCCTCGTTGAAGACCTCCATAAGCCGTTTCGGAAGCGACGTCACCGCGACCACCGCCGTTGCTGTTTCAGCCAGTTCGGCGACACGAGTCGAGAAGCGGTCAAGGTTTCCGAAGAAGCCCTCGGCCGAAGTCAGGGGCAAGGCGTAAACATCGCGCTGATCGAACTCGGTGGCGCCCCACGGGAGCAGGTCCAGTCGTGACCTGCGATCGGACAGCCCCTTTTCGATCTCCGGCCAGGTGAAATGGGACGATGGGAAGCCTCCGGGTAACTCTCCTCGACCCTCCTTCGCGCGACGCAGCTCCACCGTTCGTTCGTCGGACTCCCAAGCGGATCGCACCACCTCGTCCGGACGCAGCATGGCCACAAAGCCGTCGCCGGGCAGGTAGTCCAGCAGAGAGCCGTCGTTGAAGATGCCGGCGTAGTAGTTCACCTCCTCCACGTCGTAGCCGTCGAGGAGCCGATCGAGCTCCCCGTCTACCCGGTCACGCTCGTCCTCCGACAGGATGGAGGTGTTTATGCCACTGATCGTGCGGACTGCGGTTTCCGGATCGAAGAAGCCGGGCAGGGTCTCGGCCGCGGGAGGGATGTCGATGGACTCTACCATCCCGGTGGAGCGCTGGGTAACCGGGTCGTAAGTCCTTATCGAGTCGACCTCATCGCCCCACAGCTCGATGCGTGCCGGGTGCCCAGCCCCGACCGGGAATATGTCGACGATCCCGCCCCTTCTGCCTGTCGTCCCAGGCATGTCAACGACCGGCCTGTGCGAGTAGCCCATTCGATGCCATCGGTGCAGTAGATCCTCCACATCGACCTGGTCCCCGCGCGCCAAGACTTGGGAGGCCGTCGTGAAGGCCGACCGGGAGGCGGTCTTCTGGGTGATGGCCGAGATCGACGCGACGACCAGTGGAGGCACGTCTTGCAACTGATCGCCAGTGGATGACGAAAGGTAGGACAGCGTCGAGATGCGCTGGTGAGTCGTGTCCGTATCCGAGGCCAGGCGCTCGAACGGCAGGGCCTCGGACTCGGGGAACAGCCTCGCGTCGGGCACCCCCCACAGGGCGATCTGTTCGGCCAGTCTTCGCGCCTCGTCGGGTCGCGGCGTGACGAGCAGCAGCGGTCGAGACATCTCATCCCAGAGCGCCGCAAGCACGACCGGTGTCGCCTCCTGAAGAACCTGCAGACGCCCGCCGCCGTCGCGAGCGCTCAGATCTGTCGCCAACCTGCGAAACTCCGGGACCGACGCGACCAGTTGTCTTAGTAATTCGATGCCCATAGTTGACTCACCGGCCGGTCGTCCAGACGGGTCCGCTTGGCGGCGCAAGACGATAAAAAGCACAACGCCAAGCGGACCGGCGGAAGCCCGCCAGCCTATTTCTCGATTTTACACTAGCCGGGGCCGAGCGATGCTAAAATCCTCGCCACGCTCGGCCTCAAGGCCGGCGGCCCTAGGGTCGGCGGAAGGGACACATACGCATGGCGCCGGAAACAAGAATCGTTGATCTCCAGAGCGACACGAGGACCAAGCCCACGGCCGAGATGCGGCGGGCGATGGCCGAGGCGGAGGTGGGGGACGAGGGGTACGGCGACGACCCAACCCTGAACCGGCTGGAGGCGATGGCCGCCGAGATGCTGGGCACCGAGGCTGCCCTCCTCGTAAACAGCGGAAGTATGGGAAATCTGGTTGCCGCCATGATGTTCTGCGGGCGGGGCGATCAGATGATCCTGGGTCACCGTGCCCACACGCTGATCGCCGAGATGGGCAGCTCCGCCGCTCACGGCGGCATTGTCTACCGAACGGTGCCGTCCAACGAAAGGGGCATGTTGGACCTCGATGCCGTGGACACTCTCTTGCACCCTAGAGACACGCCCCAGCCCCGCACCGGCCTGATCGAAATGGAGAACACGCACGGCTCCACAGGAGGGCGTGTGCTATCGGTGGAGGACACCACCGCGATCGTCAGCCTGGCCCATCGCAACGGGGTCCCGGTGCACATAGACGGCGCTCGCTTCTTCAACGCGGTCGTCGCCACGGGAACGACCCCACCGGAACTGGCTGGAGGCGCCGACACGATCACCTTCTGCCTCTCCAAGGGACTGTCGGCCCCGTTTGGCTCCATGCTCTGCGGCACCCGGGAGGATATGGTCCGGGCCAGGGTGGTCAAAAAGTCTCTCGGCGGTGGCCTTCGGCAGTCCGGGGTCGTGGCGGCCGCCGGAATAGTGGCGCTCGAGTCAATGGTCGACCGGCTGGCGGAGGATCACGAGAACGCCTCCGCGCTTGCCAAGGGGCTTGCTCAGCTACCGGGAGTCGTGCTCAACCCCGAGGACGTCGAGACCAACCAGGTCTACTTCGGCGTCACCTTCGAGGACCAAGACGAGGTTCACCGGGCGTTGACCGAGCGTGGCGTACAGGGCCTCATACTCGACGAAGGCTGGCGCTTTGTAACGCACTCCGACGTCACCGCCGATGATATCGAGCACGCCCTCGGGGTGATCGGGGAGACCTTCTCCGAGTACGCCTGACGGTCGAGGTTGCCGGCAGGGATCGGTGAACCGGCCTAGCCCTCAGTCAGACAGGCTCTTGTGGTACTGGGCCACCGCTTTGCGCACGTCGCTGGCGGTCAGTGTGCCGATGCTCTGCCAGGCTTCCAATCTGCGCCTGAGGCGGGCCAACTCGGAATCGACGTCTTCCGTGGACATTCCCAGCCTGGTTGCGAGAGCCTCGGCGGTCGAGGGTGCGTCCATGAACAGGTAGCGGTCGGCATCCGGCTCCCACCCGACCAGGGTGGTCAGGCGTGGCGGTCCGGACGGCTCCGGGACCAGCAGGGTGACCTGCGCCACCCGGCGAGCAACGCTCCTGCCGCCGGGGACGGTACGCAGATTCACCAGGATGCCCACGCCGTCTATGAGCTTGTGCGGACTCCCCCGGGGAATAACCGACTTGAAAACCTGAATCGCCTGCTCAGGGGAATCGGCGTGCATCGTCGTGCAGACCGCATAGCCCTTGTCCAGGGCTTTGAGCAGCTTCCCTACCGGCTGGCCCCATATGTAGGACTCCCGGTCCTCGCCCAGCTCGGGGACAAGCAGGTAGGTGTTCTCCGGCTTCACCCCCTCTTCCGGTTCGGGCACCTCGAAATCCGGCCCGTAGACGTAGACTGGCCGGACGCCGGTTGGGATGAAGTCGACCAGGGCGGACAACATCGCGGTTCTGCCGGTGAGGTCCGGGACGGAGGCGAAGATCACCGAGGTTCGTCGCTCGATCAGCAGCCACAGCAGGGCTGCCAGCCTCAGGTCCAGGGTGTTGTTTTTGACCAAGCCGAGAAGGGACGGTCTGTTCGATTCCCTGCCGGTCTCCCCCCACCATGCGGTGGAGTCCCGTTTTACCCGATCTGCCATGAAGCGAGCCTATCCTTCGTCGACAGATTCGCCCGAGTCTGCGTCCGCCGCGGGCTCCTCGCCCTCTTCGAACTCCTCGCCCTCGAGGCCTTCCTCACCCTCTTCGACCTCTTCGACCTCTTCGACCTCGATCCTGGGTGGAGCCACTCGGGCCACCAGGTCGTCGCTGGAGCTCATCACGGTCAGCCCCTCGGCCACCAGGACGTCAGATACGTGAATCGTCTTGTCGAAGTCCTCAAGTATCGTGACGTCTATGTTCAGTGCGGCGGGCATGTCGAGCGGCAGCGCCTCGATCGAGAGCGTGAGCATGTTTTGGATAAGGGTTCCGCCCATCAGGCTCACTGCGGGCGGTGCGCCTTCCAGCACCACGGGCACGTTGGCGGTTACCTTGCGGCTGATGTCGGTCCTGAGGAAGTCGACGTGGATCACCTCGTCCGTCACCGGGTGACGTTGCACTTCGCGAACAAAGCAGATGTCCTCTGACGCCGAGCCCTCGACCCGGATGCTGACGGGGACGTTCAGGCCGATCTTCGGCAAAAGGCGTCTCAGTTCAACGTAAGTCGTCTGCAGCGACAGGGAGTCCCCCTTGCTCCCGTACAGATGTACCGGGACTTGGCCCTCCCGCCTGAGCACGGCCACTTTCTTGCCGATGATCTCACGGGGATTGAGTGTCAGGGACGCGACTTCCCCTCGCGGAGCGTTGTCGTTTGTGTCTGCCATTTCAGAGTCCCTCTCACGCACTGGCGCGGTGTGCTTTCATGCAGCGGCCCGCCAACGCTGGACCAGAGTCAAAAAACGGCCCCGAACAGTCGGGGCGTACCCAGAATACTAACATGCGCCGGACGTCTACAGACGGGCCGGGTCGAGGCGCAGCTCGATGGGGCAGTGATCGGACCCCATGACGTCTGTGTGGATCGTCGCCCCGGTAACCGCGTCCATGGCGAATCGGTGGACGAAGAAGTAGTCGATCCTCCAGCCCACGTTGCGGTCTCGTGCCCGCGACTTCTGGTCCCAGTAGGAGTACCAACCCGACTCGGTGTTATGGTGTCGGAACGTGTCCACGAACCCCTCAGCCTCCCACCGGTCGAGCCAGTCCCGCTCCACCCGAAGGAAACCGGAGTTCTTTTCGTTCTCTTTTGGTCTCGCCAGATCTATTTCGTGGTGGGCGGTATTGTAATCGCCGCAGACGATGAGGTTCTTGCCTTTAGCGATCTCGGCGCGGGCGTGGTCGAGAAAGGCGTCGTAGAAGTCCAGTTTGTACTGGAGACGTTCGGCACTCGACTGCCCGTTGGGGAAGTAGATGTTGTAGAGGACGAAGCCGGGGAACTCGGTGACGATCGTCCTGCCCTCGGAGTCGAAGCGATCAATGCCGAAGCCGTGCTCAATTCGAATCGGCTCCTGTTTCGAGAACGTCGCCACGCCGCTGTAACCCTTTCGCTCACCGAACGACCATGCGGAGCTGTACCCGTCCGGAGCCTCAAAGCCCTGACCCAGCTGGTGCTCCTGGGCCTTTAGCTCCTGCACCGACAGCACGCCTGGTGAGGCCTCGGCCACCCATTCGGCGAATCCCTTGCGAAAGGCGGCACGTATGCCGTTCACGTTCCAGCTCAACAATCGGATCGTCATATTCACAAGGCTCCTAGTTTCGGGTGGAGGTCAAGGCTGGGCGGCAATTATCACACGGCCAGCCCGGCTTCTGGCAGGTCGCCTAGGTGCGTCTGCCGTTTGGTATACTTGTGACGAATCGAACGAACCGGCTACCTGCCGCGGGATGAACGCCCGTGCACAAATTGGAATCCCTTGGGGGCGCCGCCGGGTCTAACCACTGTGCACCCCCTCCGCTTTTCCCTCGGTAAGACCGGTGGAAGGCATCAGCATTCTAGGTAAATTCTCCCGACAACTCACATCCTTTTTCGGGGACGCTAAGTCAGCACCGGCCGAGGCGTCTCAGGCCGACTCCGATCCCCAGCACCCTCCCAAGCACCGCCGCCGTCGCTCCGGCAGGCCTAGGATCGATGCCGGTGTAGACGGCAACCCATCGCCCCAATCCACAGATTACGATAGCTCCGTCGCCGATCGCTCGCCCCGCCGCCGCCGATCAAAATCCGGCTTTGGGTCAGGACCGCAGGAAACGTCCAGGCGCCGCCGGCAACGCACCCAGCGTGACAGGCCGGCCGGCCGTCGCGATGACGCCGGGCGAGATGACCGAGGCGGACGGTCCAGGCGAGATGATCCTCGAGGTCGCCCTGGACAGGGTGGCCGAGGCAGACGAGATGACCGTTTTCGCAACGGCGGGCCGCCTCGCTCCATGGTTGGTGAGAATGCCCCGGTAGTGGTCTCCGACGTCGCCGCTGATTGGCGGCCCACCGGTCGCTTTGGCGACATTTCCGTATCGGAGCCGGTCGAGCGAGCCCTGACCGCCATGGGCTACGAGGAGCCGAGCCCCATCCAGACCATGGTCGTCCCCCATCTTCTGGACGGTCGTGACCTGGTCGGGCAGGCCCAGACCGGCACCGGCAAAACCTCGGCATTCGGCATACCGATGGTGGAAGCCATCATGAGCGAGACGGCTCGCCCGGGAAGC
This sequence comes from uncultured Dehalococcoidia bacterium, assembly GCA_964637315.1. Classification (GTDB taxonomy): domain Bacteria; phylum Chloroflexota; class Dehalococcoidia; order Lucifugimonadales; family UBA2962; genus CAUZIR01. The sequence goes on from CAZWTT010000002.1 coordinate 68,543, forward strand.
CCCCATGCGATAGTGCTCTGTCCCACTCGTGAGCTTGCCGTGCAGGTGACCGGCGAGCTGACCAAACTGGGAGCGTACGCGGGAGTCAAGCCGCTGGCCGTCTACGGCGGGCAGGCGATGAGCGTCCAGCTCGATGCCCTGCACGCAGGTGCCCAGGTCGTGGTGGCCACCCCGGGCCGTTTGATGGACCACATGGAACGGCGCACCATCGACCTGCAGCAGGTCAAGATCGTGATTCTCGACGAGGCGGACCAGATGCTCGACATTGGCTTCGCCGACGATATTGAGCGCATCCTGCGTCGCACCCCCAAGTCACGCCAGACCGCCCTCTTCTCCGCCACTATGCCCGGTCCGATCAAGTACCTCTCCCGCCGATATTTGAGCAACCCGGAGTGGTGCCGCGTCGGTGAGGAGTCCCAGACCGTCGACGAGGTCGACCAAGTCTACTTCGAAGTGGCGTCCCAGGACCGGCAACAGGCCCTGAGAGAGCTGCTGAAAGACTCGGACGACATCACACAGGCTCTCATCTTCAGGCGCACTAAGATCGGCGTCGATAAACTGGTGTGGTTCCTGAAGAGAGAGGGCTACGATGCCGAGGCCATTCACGGGGACATGACCCAGACCCACCGTGAGCGCACCATGACCCTGTTCCGGGACAAGAAACTGCGAGTCCTGATCGCCACCAACGTCGCTGCCCGCGGCCTCGACATTCCCGCCGTCTCACACGTCGTCAACTACGACATGCCCGACAACCTTGAGGAGTATGTGCACCGCATTGGACGGACTGCACGCATGGGCAAGGAGGGCACGGCTTACCTGTTCGTGTCCGACCCGGATGACTTCGACATGCTTGAGACGATCCGCGACCACGTCGGTGTGGACCGCATTACCAAGCGCCGCCTGGAGTTCCTCTACGGGTTATAGGCGCTAAGGCTGAGGGCCGACCAGCCGCGCTCGATTGCTGAGTAGTGGTGGCTACCGGCCAGCAATGTCGGGATCGCGGGTTGCAAACCCACCGGCGTTTTCCCGTGATTGCTGCCATACTTGCGGCTCCTGCAATATTGGGAACGTGCCGGATCGCCGCGCCGGGTGTACGATGCTCGCTCAGCGGGCCTCGTGCTCCGGCCTCTGACTGTCACCCCTGGAGAAAGGCTGGATCGTTGGGCGTGAAAATCGGCGTCTATTGTTTTTTAACCGACTACTCTGTCGACGTGGCCACTCTCGCCATTCGTGCCGAGGAGTTGGGCTTCGAGTCGCTGTGGCTCCCCGAGCACCCGATCATCCCTAGGGATCGGACGCTGGCGACGTATCCGGGTCACACCGGCGTCGTCCTGCCCAAGCACTACTTCGATGCGGTCGATCCGTTCGTCGCCTTGGGGCGGGCTTCGGCGGCCACCTCGACCATCAAGCTCGCCACGGGGATATGCCTGTTGCCGGAGCGCAATCCGCTTCAACTGGCGAAGGAAGTCGCCACCCTCGATATGTACTCGGGGGGAAGATTTCTGTTAGGCATCGGAGCCGGCTGGCTGAAAGAAGAGACGGAGATCATGGGTGGCAACTTTGAACGGCGATGGTCCCAGTCGCGGGAATCGGTGTTGGCGATGAAAGAACTGTGGACGACGGTCGAGAGCGAGTTCCACGGCGAGTTCTACGACTTCCCGCCCGTCTATTTATTCCCCCGGCCCGTCCAGCGTCCGCACCCGCCGGTCCATCTGGGGGGGGATGCCAGGAACGTCCTGCGTCGCGTCGTTGAGTACGGAGACGGCTGGATGCCGACTATGGCTACGGCGAGCGTTGAGCGAATACGGGACGGCCGTTGCGAGATCGACAAGCTCGCCACCGAGGCAGGTCGAGACCCGGCGGCGATAGAGATCTCGGCGTTCCATCACCCCGCGGACCGGGGGTTGATCGCCGCCATGGAGGACGCGGGAGCGGACAGGGTCATCTTAGAATTGGAGACTGCCGGTGAGACGCAAACGCTGGCGCAGCTTGAGAGTTTCGCTGAGGCGGTGCTGTAACGGTGACCGCCCGTGGTGTTTTTAAGTTGTCGGGAGTCGGTGGGAATGATCTTCCTTGGCATCACGCTCGCGTTGATCGCCGCGGCCGTTCTCGCTCTCGGGACCGCCTACAGTGCTATCAGGCGCCGCGGCGAATTGGCCACCGATCTGGTGATCCGGCGCATGGTCTTGTTCGCGCTCTGGGCGTTGCTCTACGCTTTTGAGTTTGCCGCTGCCCGGACGTCCGCAACAGAGACGAAAGGCCGCAAGAGGGGTGTCTCCGAAGGCCGGCCCGCCGAAAGTGAACGTTCCCTGAGGTCCGTTCGGTCTACCGGGCGATAACGCCGCCGTCCACGATAAGCTCACCTCCGGTCATGTAGGAGGACTCGTCGGAGGCTAGGAACAAGATCGCGGCGGCCACCTCCTCGGCCCTGCCAAGGCGTCCCATGGGAATGCGTGCCGGTCGCGGGTCGGGAGCCTCCTCCCCGATCGCTTCGGCCATTATGTGCCGGGCCATCGGGGTGTCGCACCATCCCGGGTGAACGGAGTTCGCCCGTATACCGTCGGCGGCATGCTCTATTGCGGTGGTCTTGGTGAAGATGCGCGTGGCGCCCTTGCCCGCGGAATAGGCCGTGCCATATGCGCCCCCGATGTGCGAGACTATCGAGGCGACGTTTACGATTGCTCCCCCACCGCCTCGGCGCATGGCTGGGATAGCATGTTTGGTGCCCAGAAAGACACTCTTGGCATGCACATCCATCTGTTGGTTGAAGACCTCTAGAGGCAGTTTGTCGACGGTATGCACGTGGGTGGTTCCGGCCGAGTTGACGAGGACGTCGAGCCGACCGAACTGCTCCAGGGCCAAAGCGATGGCGGACTCCCACTGGGCCTCGTCGGTGACGTTCAGGACTGTCGAAACGGTACTGCCGCCCTCCTCGACGATCCGCGCAACCGTGGCCGCGATGCCGCGCTTGTCCAGGTCGGTGACCATGACGCTGGCCCCCTCCCGGGCGAACAGTCGGGCGGTGGCTCCACCGAACCCCATCGGCATGTCGAATCCACGCGCCGCGCCGGTGACGAGCGCCACCTTGCCCGCCAGCCTGCCTCTTGCTGCAGCGCTATCTCCGGTGGGCACCGGATCAGGAGGCAAGGCTACGCAGTGCGGTCGCCAGGTCCAACAGATTGCGCACCGCTCATCACGGCCTTGAAGCGCCGGCGCTGATTGGCCCGCCGGGCGTCGCCGATCTTCGTGTCTCGACCGAGGAAAGCCCGTTGACATTCGGAGGCGATTGAGCCTTTGTCGACGTGCGTGCTATATACGTCTAACAGCAGGGCGTCCACTTCCGTGGGCCTGTTCAAGACGGCTAGGAGACCCGGTTGTGCGAACATCGACGGCTAGGCCATGTGTGGCCGTCCACCCCCGTTCTCCTCGTATTTCGGGCCGGAGAAGACTCCCAGGTCTCTACCCTGGTGTACGTGGACGATCATCTCGTCCCTAGCGATTCCGATGGAGTCGATCAACTCCTGGTCGATGGTGTCTATCAGGTCCTGTATCGAGTCGGTGGTCAGGCTTTCGGCCACGTTGACGGTGGCGTGAATCACTCCCTCGGCGAAGTGGATATCCACCCGGCCCACTCCGACATCGTCCTCGACGATCGTGTAGCACTCCGAGTAGGGGGTGCGTACCTCGCGCTCAAAATAGAAGTTGGGCATCTCCGACTAGTCTTCCCTGATCTGGCCTGAGCCCAGACCCACCCACTTGTAGGATGTCATCTCCGCCAGCCCCATGGGGCCCCTCGCGTGCATCTTGTTGGTGCTGATGGCGACCTCGGCCCCGAGGCCGAACTCTCCGCCGTCGTTTAGCCTGGTGCTCGCGTTGACGAAGACGGCGCTTGCGTCCACCTCATCGGTGAACTGGGACGCCGCCGCGTAGTCCCCCGTCACTATGGCTTCCGAGTGTCCGGACCCGTAGGTCGCTATGTGCGCCAAGGCCTCGTCCAGCGAATCGACCACCTTGACCGAGGCGACAAGGGCCAGGAACTCCTGCCCGAAATCTTCGTCGCTGGCGCGGGATACAAGGTCCGAACTGTTTTCGCCGATGATGCTCAGGGCGCGCGAATCGCACCGCAGCTGCACCCCGGCTTCGCCCATTGCGGAGGCCATTTTGGGCAGAAAGGCCCCGGCGATGGCGGAGTGGACCAGCACCGTATCGAGGGCGTTGCAAACCGACGGCCTCTGCACCTTCGCGTTGAAGGTGATGTAGGTTGCCATATCCAGGTCGGCGGCGCTGTCGACGTAGGTGTGGCACACACCGATGCCCCCGGTGATGGCCGGCATGGTCGCCTCGGTGGCAACGCGCATGACAAGCTCGGCCCCGCCGCGTGGGATGAGCAGGTCGATGTGGTCGCGCATCCGCAGCATACCATCGACGACCGCCCGGTCGGTGGACTCGATGAGCTGCACGGCGTCGCCGGGCAGGCCGGACTCTTTCAGACAATCTCGAATGACTCCGGCCAGGGCCTTGTTGGTCTTGATGGACTCCTTGCCACCGCGCAAGATGACCGTGTTGCCGGACTTCAGGCACAGGCTGGATATGTCGGCCGTCACATTGGGCCGACTCTCGTAGATCACGCCAATCACCCCTAGGGGCACCCGCCGACGCGCCAGCCTGACGCCGTTGGGAAGGACGCGGGACTCGATGGCTTGGCCAACCGGGCTGACCAGGCCAGCGACGGCCCTGACGCCGTCGGCGACACTCTCCAGCCGTGCGCGGTCGAGCACCAGTCGGTCCACTATGTGCTCGCCGAGGCCGTCCGTCCGTGCGCGACCGACGTCGTCGACGTTGGCGTCGAGAATGTCCCGGTCGCGTTCCAACAGCGCGTCTGCGATGAGCAAAAGCGCCCCGTCGACACGGGCGGGCTTCGCTCGGGCGAGCTCCCGCGAGGCCGCCTTGGCGGCTTCGCCGATCTGTTGTAGGTCTACGTCGGTCATGTGCTTGGCCGGGAGCCGGGTAGCGGTGTCCCGGCCGAAATCCAACCGAGCACCCAGACCCTGCTTACTAGTATCGCCGAAAGTGCGGTCCGCTTACAGTTTGACCCCTCAGAGTTTGACTAGGTTACTGCGGTGAACAACCTCTTCACCGTACTCGTGTCCCAGCGCCTCGGCTATGCGGCTGGACCGGAGTCCTTTTATGCGGTCGATATCCCCTGAATCGTAGTTCGAGATCCCCGCCGCGATGCCGTCGCCGAAGGGCGATATAATGGTCACCACGTCGCCCCTTTGGAAGCGCCCGCGAACCTCTGTGATGCCTGCTGGCAACAAGCTCCTGTCGTCGGAAGTCAGGGCCGTGACGGCGCCCTCGTCCACGATCACTGCGCCCCGGGCGCCGACGCCGCTGAGCATCCACCTCTTGCGGCTCTCCAGGCGGCTGCCGGTGGCCGCGAAGTGGGTGCCGATGTGCTCACCGCCGGCCAGTCTGGTCAACACGTCCGGCTCTAGGCCACTGGCCATGACGACGGCCGCGCCGGAAGCTGTAACCGCCTTCGCCGCCTGTAACTTAGCCGCCATGCCGCCGTAGCCCACGGCCCCCCCGGCACCGGCGAAAGACTCTCCGCCCATTGCCAGGATGGCTTCGCCGATGGTCGCAACCTCCGCAATGGGATGGGCTGAGGGGTCGATGTGGGGGTCCCTAGTGTACAGCCCGTTCAGCTCGCCCAGAATCACCAGCAGGTCGGCGTCCACTAGGTTCGCCACCAGGGCAGAGAGGGTGTCGTTGTCACCGATGGAGCTCTCTGAAAGCTGTTCCACGTTGACGACATCGTTTTCGTTGACTATCGGGACGACGCCGAGTTCCAGCAGCTTGAGTAACGTATTGCGGACGTTCAGGTAACCTAGACGTCCCTCTAGGTCATGGCGCGTCAACAACGCCTGGGCCACCCGCACCTCGCGGGCACCGAAGGCCTGCTCATAGCGGTGGAGCAGCAGTCCCTGGCCGACTGCCGCTAGCACCTGCTTGAGCGGTACGTTCAGGCCCTCCTTGGACACTTCGACCGCAGTTTGTCCCGCCGCCGTCGCACCCGAGGAGACGAGGATCACCTCGATGCCGCCGGCGTGCAGAGCCGCTATCTGGGAGGCGAGAGAGTCGATGACCGAGTCGTTGACCCGGTCGCCGCCGTGCGTCAGTAGGGCGCTGCCCGCTTTTACCACGAGGCGGCGGTAGATGAGTTTCGGTGCTCCGCTACCAGTCTGGCTCAAAGTCGTCGGCGTCGTTGTTGGTGAGCCTCTGCTGGCCGGTCCCGTCGGCGTTCATTACAATGATCTCACTGTCGTCGTCGAGGTGGGAGACGAACGCGATGCGCTTTGAGTCGGGCGACCAGACAGGCTGCTCGTCCCTGATGGTGTTGGACGTGAGGCGATCAGAATTCGAACCGTCCGGTTTGATGGTGTAGATTTCCGCGTTCCCATCGAACTCTGAGACGAAGGCGATGCGGCGACCGTCCGGCGACCAGGTAATGTCCCACTCCCCCGCCTCGTTGTTGGTCAGCCGTCTTATCTCCTTGCCGTCGGCGTTCATGACGTACAACTCCGGGTTGCCGTCTCGCATGGATATGAACGCGATCCGCTTGGAATTGGGAGACCATACGGGGTTGACGTCGTTCTCTGTCGTCAGTTGCACCTCGTCGACCCCGTCCGGGTTGCGCTTGTATATGCCGACGGCGTCCCCTGAGTACACGGCGAACAGCAGATCCTTGCCGTCTGGAGACCAGGGGCCCACTTCGTCGGCCTCGATGGAGGTCAGGCGTGCCGGCCTGTTGTCCTCTAACTCGGTGGTGAACACCGTGCTCTTGCCGTCTTGCTCCGTCAGGTAGGCGATATGGGTGCCGTCCGGAGACCACTGGTGATCACGCTGGGACCCCTCTCCCTGACTCACCCGCACGCGGTCCTTGGTCTCGCCCTCCAGCTTGATGGTCTCGACCATGGTGCGGCCGTCCTGCTCCGATACGAATGCGATACTGGTGTTGTCGGGCGACAGTTTTGCTAGGTACTCGTCCCGCGACGAGAACGTCAGGTTGGCCTCCTCGCGGCTCTCGACGTCTATCGAATAGATGTCTAGGTTGCCGTCCCTGTCGGACGTGAACACCAGGCCCGGCTCTTCCGCGCTGCAAGCGGCCAATAGCACCAGTGCCGACAGCAGGCCGAAGGCGCCTATTGCGCCCGTTGCGAAGGAGGGACGCCGTGCTACGACGAGGCGGGTGAGGCTATGAAGAGTGGGAGAGATGCGCATACGACCAGAATGCCTGATGGACGTATCCTAGGGTTGGAGGCATGGCCGGGCAAGGGTTTTAGGGCCGTTTTTGAGACAAAGTCCGGAACGTTCCGGACTTTTTGGCACTCTTCCTACCATTGCCGTAGGTGCTGGTACTGTCGATGGACACCCGGTCCGGCCATTACTATGATTCAGTCGAAATCGGCTCTTCGCCGAATTATCGGGCCCGAAACGGCCGAATCCACAGGTGACCGCCGGAGCCATGATCAGGTGGTGATGTGAATCCAGCCCCCTAGGCAGTACTTCTGGTCCGAGCCCTAGGTTCGCCGGTCGTACTTAGGACGGCTCCGGTTCTTACCAGCCGATAGCGTAGCAGGCTCGACGTGGGTCCGCTCCGGCGCTCATGACGCCCGTCTCCGGGTTCCGCACTGTTATGATTGCGCCCATGCCGCACACCGTCGCGCGCACCACCTTGTGTCCCATCACCTTCAGGTCATAGACGGTGTCCTGCGCGATCCCGTCCTCGGCCGAGAGCTGACCTGGCAGGTACACATGGGGGTAGAACGAGTTGGGCACGCTGTCGGTGGCGAAGCGGGGAGCCTCGATCGCCTCCTGCGGGTTCATCCCGAACACGAACGTGTTGAGCATAAGCTGCAGGTTCGCCTGCGCTTGGTGGTCGCCCCCGGGGCAGCCGAACGTCAATAGCGGGACTCCGTCCTTTGTTGCGAGGTAGTTGACCAGGGTCGTCCGGGGTCTCTTGCCCGGTGCCAGCGCGTTGGGGTGCCCCTCCTCGAAGTTGAACATCTCGATGCGGGTGCTCAGGGCGAACCCGACCTCGGGGAAAAAGACCGATTTGGCAAAGGAGCCGCCGGAAGGAGTGGAGCAGGCCATGTTGCCGTCGGCGTCCTGTACTGCGATGTGAGTGGTGCCGTCGGTCACTGGATGGGGGCTCGCTCCATTGGCCGACGATGCGGAGACCCCGTTACCGGGCCTTGCCTGTGGCGACGATCCCACCTGTCCAGCGGAGGGCAGGTCCGGGTGAGGCCTGTCCGGGTCGATCAGGGCGGACCGCTTTGCCGCATATACCTTCGACAACAACTCGGCGATGGGGACGCTGGCGCTTTCCGGGTCGCCGTAATGCGCCTCCCGGTCCGCCAGAGCCAGCTTAAGCGCCTCAACTACCGTGTGGATGTACTTCGGCGAGTTATGGCCCATGGACGCTAGGTCGAAGTGCTCCAAGATGTTGAGGGCCTGTAACAGGACGGCGCCTTGGGTCCACGTCCCCTGCCCGTGTATCTCGTGTCCGGCGAACGTGGTGCTGATCGGAGTCTCGATGCTGGAGGAATACCCTGCTAGGTCGTCCAGTGACAGTAAGCCGCCTGCGGCGTCGACGCACTCGATCATACGCCCGGCAACCTCGCCACGGTAGAACACGTCCCGACCGGCCGCTAGGCGTGCGGAGCGGTCACCTGTGGCCGCCCGCTCACCTTCGGCCATCGCACTGAGCACCGCGCCCAGCGCCGGCTGGCGTAGGATGGTCCCCGGAGACGGCAACTCCTGAGCTTCGAAGAACACGTCCCAGCCACCGGGAGGGTAGTTGTCGAACTGGTCTCGTGTGGTGGGCGAATCGAGCGCTGTGATCATGTACTCGTAGTGAGGTATCCCACTGTCGGCGTACTCGATGGTCGGCGCGAGAACGTCGGCTAGGCTCATCGTCCCGTAGCGGTCGAGTATGGAAACCAGCGCGTGTGCGACGCCGGGGACGGTGAACGAGAGGTGGGCCTGCCTCCCCGGCCCGGTCGGAATCTCCCCCAGACCCTGGTCCCGGAAATAGTCGATCGTCGCCTTTCCCGGAGCAACGCCCTGCCCGCTCACGGACTTCAGGTCACCGGATGCCCTGTCATAGAGCATGAACACGCTCTCGGCGCCCAGCGAGTAGGAGGCGATAGGCTCGATCACGGTGGCGGCGAAGGTGGCCGCCACCATCGCGTCGAACGCGTTTCCCCCGGCCATGAGCATCCTCATGCCCGCCATGGAGGTCAGATAGTGCCCGGAGGAAATGACGCCTCTGGTCGCGTGCACCACCGGGCGCCCGGTGGGCGGCCGAGATGCGGCTCCCTGCTCCATCTGATAGCTGCGATCCTCAATCGACAACCCGGCCCTCCTTTGATAAACAGCCCGACCGTGAAGATGGCTTCGCCGGGACCGGCAGTACTATATCGGGCCCGTCCCCAATGCGGCCAGAGGGCCGGTCGGCGGGTCGTATTCGCCCATGTGCTCCATATCGAAGCGCCGCAGGCCGTTGATCCCTAGTCCGCCCCAAACTAGACTGTTGCCATGACGCTTTTGGTGACATGCGCTTGTCGTAGCTGGAGGACCGCTGTATCGACTTAATTCCCGATCGGGATACAAGCCGTGAGCGCGCCCTCGTCCGATCGGACGGGGGGTTTTTGTTTTAGGAGCACAAGCTTGAGCCCATTCAAACCGCTAACTGACCGAACTTGGCTCGGCCGCTCCGTGTCGGAGGTCTTCAGTTTTCCCAATCCGGTAAACGAGGTCGCCGCGCGCGGCGTCGCAGCCATGGTCGTTGTGCTCACGCTGGCCACCATCTTCAGCGGTGAGTTGTGGTTGCTTGCCCTGCTGGTTTATGGCTTTGCAGCCAGGGTCGCTACGGGCCCCACCCTGAGCCCCATGGGGCTGGTATCCACACGGCTGTTCGTACCGTTGCTGGGCAACCCGGACAGGCCGGTGCCGGGCCCACCCAAGCAATTCGCACAGAGCATAGGTCTGGTATTTTCGGTCACGGCCCTAGTTCTGTTTTTGGCTTTCGATTCGGCGACGCCGTACCGTGCCGTCCTCGGCGTCCTGACCGCATTCGCACTAGTGGAATCCGGCGTTGGTTTCTGTGCCGGCTGCTTTGTGTTCGGCTGGCTGATGAGGTGGGGAGTCATTCCGAAGTCGATCTGCGAGGAATGCCTGCTCTACGAGCCCTTGGCCGCGTAGCGGGCGGCTACCTCTCCAACCAAGCGTTCCCGTAGTAGGGGAGCGCGAAAAAGCCCACCCCCTTCAGGTCGCTCGTGATCGGCAGCATGTGGACGAAGGTGCCGAGTAGCACCGTTGTGGCCCGCTCAAACCTGAGGCGGTTTATCTGTCCGACGATCTCAATGCGCTTGGATGCCGCCGTCTCAAGCGCGTAGCGATCGCGCAGGTTGATCAGGTCGTCGTCCTCGACGACGAAGCGATTGGCTCCGCTCAGCGTGGGGTCCGTCAGCGGTGAGCCGCCTGCCCAGTGTCCGTACCAGCCGATGATCGCGTGGTAGTTGGTGATCGACTGGATAAGGCCGCCAAAGGTTTGATAGTCGGTGGACATCTCCTCTACGGAGAACCCGGCGGCCCGCAGCGCGTCGGCGACCACCGGCACCAAGGGAGAGGTCCACGCCGTGTCGGAGGGGCCGAGAACGATTACCGTCTCCCCGTCGTAATCCGAGTCGGTCAGCATGGCCTCGGCCCGCCCGGCGTCACCCCCGTACAGATCGCTCCCGTCGCGGATGTCCAGCAGGCCGCCACACCAGTAGACGGCGGCGCAGGTCGACCATAGCTCGGAGTCGCCCATCGCCGACATCGCCGCCCGCACGTCGATCGCCGCCTGGGCTGACAGCCTCGCCCGTACATCCCTAAAGGGTGCGGTGGCGGGGTTGAGGTAGACCACTGACCGATTTCCAGGACGGCCCAGCATGACGTCCACGACCGGGTCGTCCCTCAGAAGGCCGTATCCGGAGAGGTCGGCACCGTCGATGACGTCGACCGACCCCGTTTGCAACGCCGCGACCTGGAGAGCGGGATCGTTGATGTCGACCCAGGTGATCCTGTCGATCCAGGCGATCTGCTCTCCGGTGTAACCGCTTGTGGGCTCGGTGCGAGCGCTGTAGTCCCTGAATCGCTCCACGGTCACACTCTCGCCAAACTTCCAGCCCGCTTCGGCATATGGTCCCGTGCCGATCACTTCTTTCACGGTGCGGCGGGGCTGCCTGAGGGCTTGAGACCGGGGCATGACGTAGGGAATCAGGTGTGGCTGGCCCAGCAGGTCGATAAAACTGGGGAGCGGCTCCTGTAGCGTGGCGACGACCGTGTGTTCGTCCGGAACCTTGAGCCAGCGACTGGGGGCGAACTTACGCACTATCCCCGCCTGGGTCGAGCCGGTGCTCTTCCACCGGTCCAGGGATAGCCGCACGTCCTCGGACGTGACCGGCGAGGCGTCGTGGAAGGTCAGGCCTCGGCGCAGGTTGAACGTGTAGCTGAGCCCATCCGATGAGATCGACCAGGTGTCCACCAGCACCGGCTCGACGCCGCCGCGTTCGTTCCAGCGGAACAGCGACTCGAACACGTGGGAGCCGACCGCGGCGGAATGGTACTCGCTGGCGATGGTGAAGAAATTCGTCGTCACCGGGTCCAGGCGAATCACCGGGCCTGTCCAAGCCACCCGTAGCGTGCCGCCGAAGCGGGGCTGACCGGGCAGCGCGGGCGTGGGGCTGGTGAAGACGATCATCTCCAGATCGTCCCTGTCCACATCGGGTCCGCTGAGGGGCGGCAGGTCGTCGGAGGTCGCGCCCAGGCTCGCCGCGGTAAACGGTGAAGTCACTTCGCCACCGGAGCAGGCGAGTCCGAGCACCCCTAACACCCCGAACATCAGGGTTACCGTCATGAGGACGGCGCCTCTGGTCAACGACTGACGGAAACCAGAGATAAAACTATCGGATGGCAAGGAGTAGACCCTCCTCTGTTGCGACGTAGATGGTGTCTCCGGTCACCACCGGTGTCGTGGCGATAGCACCGCCAAGCCCGCGCAGCTCCCACAGCTGTTCACCGGTGGAATCTCGGAGGCCGTACAGTCGGCCTCGCTCGTCCCCCAGCACCACCGTTTCGCCCACCACCGCCGGGGCGCCGAGCAGTCGACCCGACGTGCGGAAGCTCCAGGCCTCCTCACCGGTGGCCGTGTCGACAGCGTACAGACGTCCGACGGTGGCGGGCACGTAGACCAGTTCGTCGGTGGCTACCGCGGTACCCAGCGGACTCCCGCCCGGCGGCGAAAAGCCCCACACGAACCCTTTCTGGTTCGCGAGGGTGTTGGTGAGACCGTACCACCAACTGTAGAACTTCAGTTTTACCAACGCTTTTTCGAATGGCAAAGTGCGTTGGTGCCAGTCGATGGAGCGCAGGACGCCCGTCTCGTCCCCGACGTAAACGCGATCGCCCCGGATGCTGGGTGAGCCGCCGACGAAGTCCACCCGGTAGTCGAAGCGAAGCTTGCCCGAGAACGTCTCCACCACGTATAGCTTTTGGTCCTGTGAGGTGAAGGCGAGCACCTCCTCGGAGACCGCGGGGGCAGCGATGATCGAGTCTCCGGCGTCGTACTTCCAGCGAACCCCGCCGGTCTCGGCGTCGATCACGTAGAGGAACGAGTCGCCAGACCCGACGTAGACGATGCCGTCGAGAACGGCCGGGGAAGAGAAGATCTTGTTGCCTGTCTGCACGGACCACTCTAGCTGGCCTGTATGGCGGTTGATCGCCACGACGCGGCCGTCCCTGAGGCCCGCGAAGACCCTGTCGCCGGCCACGGCAACTGCCGTCTCCATCGTCCCGGTCACGGGGAACTGCCACAACAGTTCCCCGGATTCGGCGTCCAGTGCGACGACACCCCTGAGGCCGGCGCCCAGATACACGGTTCCTTCCACAACGGCCGGTGAAGTCGGCAATTCGGTGCCCATGTCGAAGCTCCAGGCCACCCGGCCGGACGGCAGCACATCTCCATCGGGGTGAATGCCGCTGTGAAGCGGGTCACGCTGGAACATGGGCCAGTCGGTCGACCCGGCAAAGGCCGGAACGGCGCTGACTTGAGATGCCGGCGCGCTGATGAAGCGGACGAAGCCATAGAACTCGGAAAGCTGCCACAGTGCAAGGCCGACCAGCATCATTGCAATCATGCCGAGACGCATCCAGAATCGTCTCCTGCGCCTCTTGCGACGCTCGACCAGGACCTCGCGCACCACTTGTGCAGGGACTGGGTCGAGGTCGTGCAGATGCCGAATGCAGCTATCGCACCGGTTCGTGCCAAGGGGGTTCGCCATCAGGCAGGTGGGGCAGAGCAGCACCTGCTCAGCGGCATCGAGGTCGAATGTGGCGCCGTCGCTCATAGATTAAGTCTACGTGCTCGGAAAAAGATGTTGTTGGCAAAAGAGGTCGATCAAGAGGGGATGTCTATCAACTCAAAGTGCTCAAGTAAGCTTTTTCCCGAGGGGAGCCAGCGCGAAAAGCATGCCCGACTCCCTCCCGGCCAGGATCATCAGCGGTGCGAACAGGTACGCCGTGGCGACGATGGCCAGGAACACAACCAACACCGAGACTAGTAGGGGCGGGACGGTGCCCACCTCCGGGATCTGCCCGGCGGTCCCCACGACCGTGACAAAGGCGAACACGCTGTTGGCTGCCCCAGTGTCGCCACCGAAAGCGACTTGCCCAGGATCACCACGCTGAGTGGAGTGCGGGCGACCATGGTCATCTCGGCCGTACCCTTCCTCACGTTGCGGAACAGCGCCAGTGGTACGAAGAACGCCGAGTTCTCCCGCACCAGCATCATCGGAGCACCCACGAGAACATACGCGAGTATCGCCGGGTCCCCACTATCGGCGGCGATCCATGTCAGGACCACGACGGTGGGGAACTGGATGACGATCGCCCCATGGCCGTGCCGGCCCTTGGTGCTGAACCGCCAGTGCGCCAGAAAGGCGCTTGTCAGAGCGTGTACGTTTCCTATTCCGATATGCCTAACAGCAAAGAGGCCTCCCAACCGGAAGGCCCCTAAATGAGATTCAAACGGTCAGAATGTCTCTAGGTAGAATTTGCTCTCCGGGACTTGTCGCTGTCGAGCCACAGCCAATGCGTGCAGCCATTGGCGGTTGTGCCGGTTTCACGCGAGCGCAGGGTGCTCGCAGTTGTGGATCGAGAAACGATCATCGTCAAAGCATCCGGTTTCGGAAACCTATCTCATGGTCGGTTAAGCCTTACGCGACCGTCCATTGTGGCCAACATCGTCTGTAAGGGCTTAGCTGACCTGTGGTCGGTGCTGTGCCCAGGGGCGTGCGCGTTCCAGAGCCGCAGCCGCCGTCACCAGAGTCTCTTCCGCCCCCCGCCTGCCGACCAGTTGCAGGCCGATGGGCAGGCCGTCGGCTGAGAAGCCCGCCGGTATGCTCACCGCCGGCAGGCCGGCCATGTTGATGGGGAACGTGAAGGGGAAGTAACCCCACCACGGGTCTACCTCCCGACCGTCGATCTCGGTGACCGTGTCGAGAGGACCCCCGGCTTTGAACGCGGACACGGCCAAGGTCGGGGAGGCGACCAGGTCGAAGCGGTCGAGTTGCTCCTCGATGCTAGCGCGGATGCGGTCCATGTGGCCCAGCGCGAGGGCGTACTCGGCGCCGGACACCGTGGCCCCGTGCTCGATGGTGTCGCGGGCGTAGTCGGTCAGGTCATCGTCAAGTAATGACCCGTAGGAAGCGAAAGCCATGGTCCCGAACAGGGGCCGGAACGCGTCGAAGGGCGAATCGAGGGCCAAGTCCGAATCGGTGACTTCGCACCCGGATTCGCCCAAGCCGTCGAGAGCGGCTCTGCAGACGGCTACAACCTCGAGATCGACCGGGGCGTAGCCGTAGTCCGGGCTCCATCCGATACGGAGGCCCTTCGCGTCCCTGTCGAGGGCGCTTACCAGGTCGGGTATGGGGTCGCGTATCGACGACGGGTCGCGCGGGTCGTACCCTGCCATTACCCCGAACAGCACGGCAGCGTCGCGCACCGTCCGCGTCATCGGCCCCGCCTGGCTGAAGTGGTTGGCCGTCACCGGCAGGTTTGCCCCCGAGTACTTGGGAACACGCCCCTGCGTTGGCTTGATGCCGAAAACCCCGCAGAAGCTGGACGGTATGCGGATGGAGCCGCCGCCGTCGCTCCCCTCGGCCAGTGCGCACAGACCCGCCACCGTGGCTGCACCCGCGCCCCCTGACGATCCGCCGGTAGTCCGCTCCGGGTTCCACGGGTTGCGGCAGGGCTCGCCCAGCTTGTTAACGGTGACACCCAGCAGTCCGAACTCCGGGGTGTTCGTCTTGCCCAGGATGATCGCCCCGGCCCGGCGAATGCGCTCTACCGCCACCGAGTCCTCTTTCGGAACCCGGTCTTTGAAAATCGCCGAGCCACCCGTCGTCCGCAGCCCTTTGGTGATCTGAAGGTCCTTGATGGAGATGGGGACGCCGTGCAGCAGGCCAAGCACATCTCCCCGCGTCACGGCCTTCTCGGCGTCCCGCGCCGCTTTCAGAGCGCCCTCGGCGTCCACCGTCAAGTAGGCGTTGAGCACCGGGTTCAACCTCTCGATCCTATCGAGGTAGAGCCTGGTCAACTCCACCGGCGAGACCTTCCTGTCGGCGATCAGGCCTCGCAGAGTGGTGGCGGGGGCGAACGCCAAGTCTGTGTTGGGAGCGTCGTTTTCAGTCATCTAGCTACTCCTTGGCAACTCGAACTCTTTCTTGAATCCTCTGGGGTCGCGACATCGTATGTACGGTCTCCTAGAGTGTCAACGAGCGCCGGTGCGACGGGGCGGGATGGTATGCTTGGACTTGGTTTGCCCATGACTGCTCCGACGACTGCGAAGGTCCGTGTTTTGTTCTGGAGAGAGGTGCCAGTCCAGGTCCAAGCCGAGGACGAGACAGGCAAGGTGTCGGTTTTACTCGACCCCCGTTTCCAGGAGGGTGCCGACGCCATCGCCATGTTCGACGGCAGCTACGGTTCGGAAGAATATTTGGAGGGCTGGAAATGGACCGAGCCCTCCGGCGTGGAGGGGACCGCTCGTGAGGTCGCCGCCGAAACGGCCGGGCGGTACAACAAGGGGATGCCGGAGGACTTCGTGGCTCGTGTCAGAGATTTGCACAACGAGGGCGTGCGCGACCCCACGCCCGGAGCGATAGACGGATGGATCGAATGACCACCACTGAGACGAAAAAACAGACCCTGTTGGGACGGTTGGCCGGGGGAGGCACGCTCATAGCCGACGGGGCCACCGGAACCTACCTCCAGGCCAGGGGGCTGGAGCCGGGCGGCGACCCGGAGACGATGAACGTCACCAACCCGCAGGTCGTGCAGGGGATGGCCGCCGAGTATCTGGCGGCGGGCTCCGATCTGGTTCAGACCAACTCCTTCGGTGGCAACCGCTTTATGCAGGCCAAGTACGGCTACGGCGAGCGGGTACCGGAGTTAAACCGCCTCGCCGCCGAGCACGCCCGTGGCCAGTCAGACAAGGCCGACGGAACAAGGTTTGTAGCGGGCTCCATGGGGCCGACCGGGGAGCTGATCGAGCCGGTCGGCGAGACCCCCGCGGGCGACGTCTACCACGCCTTCGTGGAGCAGGTCACGGCGCTGGAGGAGGGAGGCGTAGACGTCATCGTCGTCGAGACCATGATCTCCGTCGAGGAGGCGAAGCTCGCGGTACGGGCCGTCAAAGAGCACACTGGCCTTCCGGTGGCCGCTCTGACCACCTTCGACAAGGGCCCGCGCGGCTACTTCACCATGATGGGCGACACCCCGGAATCGGCAGTCGCGTTATTAGCCGAGGCCGGGGCCGACATACTCGGCACCAATTGCGGCAACGGCATCGACGTGATGGTGGAGTTGGGCGAGCGTTTCCGATTCGTGACGACTGGTCCCATTTGGCTCAACTCCAACGCGGGCATTCCGCTCATACGGCAGGGGCAGCTCATATACCCGGAAAGCCCCGCGCAGATGGCGGAGGGCTTCAAGAAGCTATCCGACATGGGCGTCGAAATCGTCGGCGGGTGCTGCGGCACCACCCCCGCCCACATACGGGCTTTAGTGGAAGCGGTGCGGGGCTAGCTGAGTGCGAGACTATTTGGGATGGTGAAAACCGACCGGGAACCGGTCGCCGAGACCCTGGCCCGGCTGGGGTCCTGTCTGGAGCTCATCCCCATCGACCCCTATGGGGACGAGATTACCGCCGGGTTTTTCGAAAAGGACGGGGTGATTACCGTCTGGAGCTTCAGTCGGCGCCCGGGCACCGGGAAGCGCTTGGCCCAGATACGCGACCGTGCCGTCGAACTGGCCGACCTGGCCCCGGTCGAGGGCCAGCCCACCCAGTTCCGCTTCCCGGGTGGCCGCATCTATCGGAAGCCCCTGAAATTCCTAGCCCGGCAGGCGGTGGAAAAGTCCCCCCATACACCGGCGCCGACCGGCCGCATTCAGGTGAAGGACCTCAAGAGCGACATGATCCTGTTCGCCGTCCCGAGCGAGGTGGATGGACGGTGGATCTACTCCGTTGACGGTGAGGGCGAGGCCGAGCGGCCGGCCCTGCGCATTCGCGCCACGGTCAAAGGCATGGAGCGCTACGGCGAGATGGAGCGGGTGGGAGAGACCGACGTCGCCTTCACCTGCGGCAGCCGTTACGACGGGCTCGTGCGCGTCCTGCTGCCCTACGCCCGCAACGTCACCGGCACCGAGGACATGCTCGAGGCCTTCGACAGCCGTGGTCAGATGACCACCGGCTCCCTCGGCTTCTCTCAGCAGTGACGCCGACTGAAACTATGAAGCCCCGCGAGCGAGTGCTCGCCGCCCTTGCGGGCGAGCCCGTGGATAGGCCCGCGGTCATCAACCCCGGCTCCATCATGACCGTCGAACTGATGGACCTCACCGGTGCGGCGTTCCCTGACGCCTGCCGCGACCCGGAGTCGAACGCTCGGCTGGCCGCGACGGGCTTCACGGAGTTGGGTTTCGACAGCACCTATCACCACTACACCGTCATCCAAGAGTCCTCGGCCCTCGGTTGCAAGATCCAGTGGGAGGGCAAAGACAACTGGCCCACCGTGGTCATGAGCGAGCCCATCTGGGACCATCCCGACCAGATCGCCATCCCGCCGGGGTTTCTCGAGCATCCGGACACTCTGTGCGTAACTCGGGCCACCGAGATTCTCAAACGCGAGGTGGGGGACGAGGCCTGCATCATCGGCAAGACCATGGGGCCGTGGTCCCTCGGCTACCACACCTTCGGCGTGCAGAACTTCCTGCTCATGAGCATCGACGACCCCGACCTGACCCTGCGAGCCATTCACCAGCTAAAAGAAGTCTCGGTCATGTTCGGCGAGGCCCAGATCGCGGCTGGTGCCGACGTGCTGATGTTCCCTGATCATGCGACCGGGGATCTGGTCTCCGGCGACTACTACCGACGCTTCCTCATGGAGCTTCACCAGGAGATGGCCGAGCGACTCTCCGTCCCGCTCATACTGCACATCTGCGGCTACACTCTCGACCGCATGCAGTACTTGGCCAATAGCGGCATGGACTGCTTCCACTTCGACTCCAAGAACGACTCCCAGAAGGCGATGGAACTCGCCGCGGGGCGCATAAGACTGGTGGGCAACATAAACAACCCGGTGACGCTCTTTTCCAAAGGCGCCGATGCAGTCCGATCGGAGGTCGACGCCTGTCTGGACGCCGGGGTCGACCTGATCGCGCCGGAGTGCGCCATCCCACTGCAGACCAAGCTGGAGAACGTCCTCGAAATACCGAGGGCCGTGAAAGACTGGTCGAGAAGAAACCCGAACAGTGTCTATACGAAGGGCCGTAACGGCGGGTCGTCTTCGCCTGTCAGGGTGAACTGGGAGTGATGACCGTTCCTAAAATGACCTCACGCGAGCGCGTTCTCGCCACGTTGGCCGGACAGCCGGTCGACCGGACGCCTGTGTGCAACCCCACGAACGTTGCGACCGTCGAACTGATGGACCTGGTTGACGCTCCTTTCCCTCAAGCGAACCGCGACGCTGAGATGAACGCTCGCCTGGCGGCCACCGGCCACACGGAGCTTGGCTTCGACGCTATCGCCCCCTACTTCACCATCATCCAGGAGTCTTCGGCGCTGGGCTGCGAAATGCAGTGGGAGGGCAAGGACAACTGGCCCACCGTGCGCATGAGCAGGCCCATCTGGAAGGAGCCGGAGGATGTGCACATCCCCACCGGCTTCCTTGAACATCCGGACATCACAACTATCACCCGCTCGATTGAGATGCTCAAAGCTCGGTTCGGGGACGAGGTCGCGATCATGGGCAAGACCATGGGGCCTTGGACGCTTGCGTACCACGTCTTCGGCGTTGAGCGATTCCTGCTCATGAGCATCGACGACCCGGACATGACCCTGCGAACACTTCACCGGTTGAAAGAAATATCGGTTCTCTTCGGGGAGGCTCAGATTGCGGCCGGCGCCGACGTGCTGGCTTTCCCGGACCATGCGACCGGCGACCTCGTTTCAGGTGACTATTACCGGCGTTTCTTGCTGGACATTCACTCCGAGATGGTCGAGCGACTGCCGGTCCCCTTGATTCTGCACATCTGCGGCTACACCTTGGATAGGCTCGACACGATCGCCGACAGTGGTATGGCGGCCTTTCACTTCGACTCCAAGAACGCCCCGGCCGAAGCAAGGAGAATCACCGGCGACCGGATCGGGCTGGTGGGCAATATTAACAACCCCATCACCCTCTACTCGAAGGGTCCGGAGGCAGTGCGTGAAGAGGTTTACCGGTGTCTGGACGCCGGTGTTCAGATGATCGCCCCGGAGTGCGCCATACCCCTGGCCACTCGCTTGGAGAACTTAGTAGAAATCCCTCGCGCAGTAGCGGACTGGAGCAGGAGGCGTGCGACATGACCGCTTTAGTAACCAAGCCGGAAGACTTCGTCATCGTCGGTGAGAACATCCACACGACCCGGATAGTCCTGCGCGACGGCAAGCGACACCGCACCCTCGACGACGGCTCCGAGGTCGTCACATACACCGATCCGGTTGGGGAGCCGGCGGCCATGAGCGTGCCGGACTGGTACAAGACGACTCAGCCCTATGAGCAGGGCCAGGTCAAGCATTTCATGATCGCCGTGCGTGGCGGCACCGGCGACGACGAAATCGAGCAGACCGAGGGCCGCTCCTACGTGCAGGCCGAGGCCTTACGACAGATCAATGCAGGCGCCGCGTTTCTCGACCTAAACGTTGACGAGGTCTCATACAAGCTGGAAGTGCAGAAGGAATGCATGCGCTGGCTCGTCAGTGCCGTGCAAGACGTCTCCACCATTCCGCTCTCCATCGACTCCTCCAATCCGGAAATCATCGCCGTCGGCTTGGAACAGTGCGACCCGTCGCTGGGCAAGCCTCTCGTCAACTCCGTTGCACTTGAGAGGCCGGAGGTGTTCGACTTGGTTAAGCAGCACCGGAGCCGGGCGATAATCACCGCCGCGGGCGAGTCGGGAATGCCGTCGAATGCCGCCGAGCGCATCGACAACGTGACCAGACTGATCGAGGAGGCCGTCAAGCGGGATATGCCCCTCACCGACCTCTTCGTCGATCTTCTGGTGTTTCCCATATCCGTGGATGGGGCCTACGGGCGGCACTTCCTCGACGCGGTGGAGGAGGTGCGGCGGCGCTACGGCGAAGAGGTGCACGTCACTGGCGGGCTGAGCAACGTCTCCTTCGGCCTTCCCATGCGCAAGCTGATCAATGACACTTTCATCCGGCTGTCTATCGACGTCGGGGCGGATAGTGGGATCATCGACCCTATTCAAAGCCGCGTGGACCGCGTGCTCGCGGTCGACCTCACCGACGACAGACACACGCTAGCAGCGGACATGCTGGAGGGGCGAGACGACTTTTGCATGAACTACATCTCGGCCTATAAAGAAGGACGGCTCAAGGTGGTTGCCTCCAAGTAATACCCGGGAACAAGAGTAATACGGGGAAATAAGACCTTGGCGATTGACAGGGGAGTCTCCTGGTTCCCACAATTTTCTTTACGAAAACCAACAGACGGAAAGGGCAATTAACGACATGGCGATAGTTCACGAGGAGTTGGCTGGCGAGATGCAGTACGTCACTAAGCCCTTCGAGCAAAAGCACATCGAGGGGCTGTTTGAATCCGGCGACATGCTCACGCAGGAGATCGCCCACAACCTGATCTACGGTAATCAGCACGAGGTCGACCGACTGGTCGTGCAGGCCTTGGGCGACGACTACAGCGCCAACGACGTCCTCGATGGTGGCCTGATCGCGGGCATGGCCGTCGTGGGCATTAAGTTCCGCGACAACATTATCTTCGTGCCCGAAGTGCTGGTGGCGGCCCGCGCCATGAAGGCGGGGATGGTCCACATCGATCCCATCCTCTCGGAGTCTGGGGTCGAGCCCGCCGGCACGGTCATCATGGGCACGGTGAAAGGCGACCTGCACGACATCGGCAAGAACCTTTGCATCATGATGCTCAGGGGATCCGGGTTTGTCGTCCACGACCTGGGTGTCGACACCAAGCCGGACGAGTTCATGGACGCCGCCGTCGAGCACGATGCGCAGGTGGTGGGCATGTCCGCCCTGTTGACGACCACCATGCCCAATATGGGCAGGACGATCGAGTTCTTCGAGGGCAACGGGGTTCGCGAGGAGTTCAAGATAATCGTCGGAGGCGCCCCGGTGACACAGGAGTTCGCCGAGGACATGGGTGCCGATGGCTACGGCAAGGATGCCATCTCGTGCGTCGACTTGACCAAGTCTCTCGTTGCTGCGACTGAGGGCTAGGCTGGCCGAGCCGCTAAGATAGCCCGTGATGAGATTCCTCCAGCGCTTTCCGCGTTTGCTTGAGGTCGCCTACCGGCTCACCATCGCCGCGTTGCGTCCCCTTCGACCCCTGATGAAGCCCGGTGGCCGGGTCGAGTGGGCCTTTGTGCGCGCCGAGCGCCTGACGAAAGGCCCGATCTTCGACTGTCGCATGTGCGGCCAGTGCGTGCTGCACAGCACCGGCATGACTTGCCCCATGACCTGCCCGAAGAACCTCCGTAACGGCCCCTGTGGCGGCGTCAGGACGAACGGACACTGCGAGGTCATCCCCGAGATGGTCTGCGCCTGGGTGCAGGCCTGGCAGAGGTCACGGTGGATGCCGACCTACGGACCCGCCATCACCACCATCCTGCCTCCCCTCGATAGAAGTCTGGAAGCCACATCGGCTTGGGTCAACGACTTTTCGGGTAGGGCCGGTCGAGTCCCGGTGGGCTGGGAAAAATGAAGTCGGTTTCACGCCTGGAGAACGTGCTCCGGTCCGGGCGAATCGCCGTCACCGCCGAACTCAATCCGCCCGACTCCGCGGATCCGGCCTCGGTCTACGACCGGGCTCTGGTCTTGGCCTCGGTATGCGACGCCATCAATGCCACCGATGCCGCCGGGGCCAACGTGCACATGTCGTCCATGGGTGTGTGCGCCCTCCTCACGCGGGCGGGGTACGAGCCGGTAATGCAGATGTCGTGCCGGGACCGCAACCGCATCGCCATGCAGGGAGACCTACTAGGGGCCGCCGCCATGGGCGTCAAGAACGTGATGTGCCTCACTGGAGACGGCGTCCTGACGGGTGACCAGCCCGAGGCGAGACCTGTCTTCGATCTCGACTCGGTCAACCTGCTGCGAGCCGCCCGTACCATGAGGGACCGGGGCGTGTTCCTGTCCGACCGCGAACTGGAGGAGTCGCCAAAGCTGTTTCTGGGAGCAGCGGCCAACCCCTTCGTGCCCCCGTATGACTTCCGGCCGCTGCGCCTCAAAAAGAAAGTAGAGGCCGGGGCAGACTTCATCCAGACCCAGTACTGCTTCGATGTGCCCCGCCTTAAGGAATACATGAGCACTGTGCGGGACATGGGGCTGCATGAGCGCGTCTTCATGCTGGTGGGGGTCGGGCCTCTGCGCTCTGCCAAGGCGGCCGAGTGGATGCGCGCGAACGTGCCGGGGGTCGTCATACCGGACACTGTAATTGACCGTCTCAAAGGCGTTCCCAAGGGCCGTGGCAACCAGGCCCGCGAGGGCAAGAAGATCTGCATCGAGGTCATCCAAGAGATACTCGATATCGAGGGCGTGCACGGGGTGCACGTAATGGCCTTCCGACAGGAAGAGCTGGTAACAGAGATCATTGAGGAGTCCGGCCTGCTCGCCCGCCGCGTTGACACTCCTGCGAAACGGCCCGAATAATGGTCCTCGGTGGAGACGTGGGCGCAGACAATGGCTTCGACGAGGCGCGCTACCGTGCAAGTATGGAGAGGCTGGAGGATATCTACCGGAGCATCTCCGAGTCAGCGGTCGCCGTTTCCGCCTGGCGCTGTCCCTACAAGGATGTGCAAGACTACTGCACGGCTCGCATCGGCTGCCGCAACCAGAGCTTCGTCGACGGCCCCGATAAGCTCGCCCTGTGCACCGGTAGTGACGCCCTCAACTACCGCGACGCCTGGGAAGAAGAAGCTTAGCTTCAGGAGCTTAGCTCCACCAAATGTCCTGCGCTGGTCCCGTGTTCTCTTGAAGCAGGCCCGGCTCGGACCTTGAGGCTTAGCTTCCCTTCCGATTTATTGGCGACGACGTTTTGAGCCCACTCGTCCACGGCTCGCAGCGGATCGAGCTTGTCCCTGGCAAGACGCTCTTCAACTACGCCGACGACCTGAGCGTGCGCGTCCCCACCTCGTGTGGCCGCACCGGCGAATGTCACGAGTGCATCGTAGAGGTGCGCCGGGGATCCGATGCCCTGTCGAACCTCACCGAGGCCGAATCTTTCCTGCGGGGAGACTACCGGCTGGCCTGCCTGGCCGCCGTCGTCGACCCGGACGCCGACATCGAGTTCGCCGTCTTGCGGCGACAACCCCGAATACTCACACGCACGGTGAGGCGCCGGGTCGACCTCGCCCCCCTCATCCGCCGCGACGCCGACGCCGTCTGGTATGGCGACGACCGGCTGGAGGACTACCGGGGAGCGATCTACGGTGTCGCCGTGGACGTCGGCACCACCACAGTGGTGATGAACCTCGTCGACCTGGAAACTGGCGAGATCGCTCACACCGCGTCCTTCGAGAACCCGCAACGCTTTGGCGGCAGCGACGTAATGCACCGCATCTCGTACGACGGTGGACCGTACCGGGGTGAACTGCGCAGCGTCATGCTTTCCGCCATCAACTTCGAGATCGGCGTCATGTGCAAGAGCGTCGGCACGCACAGGCGTCGCATCTACGAGGCGGTCTTCGTCGGCAATGCCACCATGCGCGATCTGCTGTTCGGCCTGAATGTCCAGCCCATCGGGGAAAAACCATACAAGTCCGCCGTCGAGTTGGAGTACGAAAGGGGCGAGCGTGACACGACGTCCATCTCTACCAACGCCAAAGACCTGGGGCTGCGTGTCTTCCCCGGTGCGCCGGTGTACGCTGGTCCGCTCATCGGCAGCCACATCGGCTCGGACGTCGCGGCCGACATGCTCGCCATCGGAATGGACGAGATGGACGATGTCGTCATGCTCGTCGACGTGGGTACCAACACCGAGGTCGTTGTCGGCAACAGGCACCGGCTAATGGCCGCCTCCTGCCCCGCTGGCCCGGCCTTCGAAGGCGGACAGGTCACCTACGCCATGCCCGGCTACGACGGCGCCGTCGAGGCGGTTCGCATCGATAACGACGCTGTCGTACTAGATACCATCGGCGGGGGTGAGCCCGAGGGGATCTGCGGCTCCGGGCTCGTCGACCTACTCGCCGAGCTTCGTCGAACCGACCGGATGACCGAGATGGGCGTCTTCCCGGACGGGAGCCGCGAGTTCACTTTCGCTCCCGAGCAGGGAATGACCCTGTCCCGGGCGGACATCTCTGCCCTGGCCCAGGCCAAGTCGGCGAACTATTGTGGTCAGGCAATCGTCCTGCGTAACTATGGCGTCGGCCTGGATCAAGTCCACAGGCTCTACCTCGCGGGCGGATTCGCCAACTACGTCAACGAGAACAGCGCGATGGACATAGGGTTTATCGCAAGCGTTCCACAGGAACGCGTCGCCAAGGTCGGCAACGCGTCCCTAGAGGGGGCGACGATCATGCTGGTGTCGGGAAAGATGCGTGATGAAATTGAGGCACTGGCCCGGTGTGTAGAGCACGTCGAGTTGGAGACGACCCCGGACTTCTTCGATATGTTCGTGGAGGGCTGCCAGTTCAAGCCCATGGTCGTTACGTGACAGGAGGAAGCGATGCGCAAGCCCAAGAAAGTTCTGGTAACAGACTACGTCTGGCCCGATCTGGAGCCCGAAAAGGCCATTTTCAACCCCCTGGGGATCGAACTGATTGCGTCGCCCGATGGGGAGGAAGAGACCTTGGTCGAACTGGCGAAAGACGCCGATGGCATCCTCACCTGCTTCGCCCAGGTCACACCGCGCGTCCTTGAGGGCGCCGAGAGCATGAAAGTCGTGGCCCGTTACGGCGTCGGTGTCGACAACATCGCCGTGGACGCCGCCACGACCCTGGGGATTGCAGTCACTTATGTACCCGACTACTGCGTGGACGAGGTATCCGACCACGTCATGGCGTTTCTGCTCGCCTTCAACCGGCGCGTGGTGCTTTTCGACAACGCCACCAAGCGGGACGGATGGGGTTCAGTGGAGCTAAATCTGCCCATGACGAGACTACGGGGCCTGACCATCGGTGTGGTCGGCTTCGGCCGCATTGGCCGGGCTGCGGCGCGCAAGGCGCAGGCGTTCGGGTTGAACGTCTTGGTGGCGGACCCGTTTGTGGATTCATCGCTCGTGAAAGAGGCCGGAGGCCGACTCGTGGACCTGCCCACCCTACTTGCCGGGTCCGACTTCGTCACCATCCACTCGCCGCTCAACGACGATACGCTCGGGATGATCGGTGACGGCGAGATCGCGACCATGAAGGACAGGGCGTTTCTCATCAACTGCGCCCGCGGTCCCCTGATCGACGAGCCGGCCCTGATCGCCGCCCTGGATAGCGGTCGGATAGCCGGCGCCGGGCTGGACGTCATGGAGTCCGACCATCCGCCTGCTGACCACCCGCTGTTCGGCATGGACAACGTCATCCTCTCGCCCCACGTCGCCTTCTACTCCCCCGAGTCGACGCGGGAGCTTCAGCGCCGCGCCACGGAGTCGGTGGCGGAGGTCCTCGGTGGCCACATGCCGGAGAACCTCTACAATCGCGAGGTCATAGGAACGGCCCGGGCGGCGCTCGGCGGAATGTGAGCCCGTAGCGGCCCGGCCACCAGCGAAATAGGGCCTTCAGATGAGCGAGTAGCCTTGGCCGCCGTCCACCGGGATGCACGTCCCTGTGATCATGCCCGCGCGGTCCGATGCGAGGAATGCGATCAGGCTGCCGACGGTCTCCGGGTCGCCGAACCTGCCCAGGGGCAATACACGCTCGTAGAAACGCTCCATCGTCTCGGCCGAGTGCTCTTTTGGAAGCGTGTCCCACATACCGCCGGGAGCCTTGACCATCCCCGGGGCGATTGAGTTAACTAGCACCCCGTGCCGGGCTAGGGAGACGGCTGCGTGCTTCGTCCAGCCGATGAGCGCAGCCTTCGCCGACATGTAGGCGATGTTGCCGCCGTGCTCGCGGCCCCACACCGAGGCGATGTTGACGATCCGACCCCATCGCCGCTCCAACATAGAGGGCAGAACCAGCCGGGACAGGGAAAACGAGTTGAACGTGTTGCGAGTGAAGGTCGTCTTCAGGTCACCGACGGAGGTGTCCTCCACGTCTTCGCTGGTCCGGTCGCCCTTGGACCGCTCCGTCATGTTGAGGATCCAGTCCTCCCTAGAGCCGGAGCCGCCCACGTTGTTGACGAGTATGTCGACCGGGCCCAGTCCATCGACGACCGCCAGGTGGAGGTCCGGGAGGACGTCGAGGTCCGAGGCGTCCGCGACTATCGGTAAACACTTCACCCCAAGTAACGCAACCTCGGCGGCCGTGTCTTGCAGGCTGCCCTGGCTACGACCGCATATCGCCACGGCGATGCCTTCGACCGCCAGCGATAGTGCCGTCTGCCTGCCGAGCCCACGGCTGCCGCCGGTTATGAGCGCGACCTTCCCGGTAAGTCTTAGATCCATTCAATGGCACTCACTTGATGATGTCGGGCGAACGCCAGCCGCCCTGCTCGACCTCGATGTGCTCCGCCGCCGTGAGGACTAAGTGTGCCAGCGGCGTCCCAGACGGATGTTGTGCCCTCGTCTGTTGGCTCGGCAATCCCGTTTTCAACGAACCACACGACCCGTAGTTCGCTGATGTCCACCACCGCCGGATCGCCCAGTACCGCTGGGGCGGCCGAGGGATCGGTGCCGTCCTCGCCCGAAATCGCCAGCAGCGCCGGGTAGAGGTCCCCCACCGAGCGCGCCATCGGCCCCACACGCAAGATCCCGTCCAGTGTCCAGGTGGCGGCTGGCCAATGTCCGGTCTGGGTACTCGGCCAGCGGTGGGCTTCAGTCCGGTGATGCCGCAGTGGCGGGCCGGGTTGCGAATCGAGCCGCCGGCGTCGCTGCCGATCCCCAGCGGTGAGCCCCCTGAGGCGATCAGTGCTGCTTCACCGCCGCTGGATCCTCCTGGAGTGCGGCCCAGGTCGTAGGGATTGCTGGTGCGGCCGAAGATCAGGTTGTCCGTCTCGTGGGTCAGCGCAGACTCGGGTACGTTGGTCTTGGCCAGAAGATCGCACCTGCCTTGCGGAGCCTTCTCTTCGGCGGATCCGGCGTGCCAGCTCGACGGCGCCTGAGGAGAGAAGGTCGTCCAAGATCAGATCATTGAGATGCCCTGGCCTCCGTCGACCGGGATGCAGGCGCCGGTGATCATGCCCGCGCGGTCCGATGACAGGAACGCCACTAGATCTCCGACGGGTTCTGGCCAACCGAACTTGCCCAGCGGCAGGTTATCGTCGATGAAGGCCTTCACGATTTCGGAGGGATTGCTGGTCTGGAATCGTTCCCAGCTGCCGCCCGCGTGTGCGATAGAGCCGGGGGCGATCGAGTTGACGAGTATCCCGTGTTTACCGAGGGAGACGGCGGCGTGTTTGGTCGCCCCGATCAATCCCGCCTTGGCCGACATGTACGAGATGTTGCCCCCGTACTCCCGGCCCCAGATGGAGGCGATGTTGGTAATCCGGCCCCAGCCGCGTTCTTTCATGTGCGGTATAACCAGCCGCATCAACTCGTACCCGCCGAACAAGTTGATGTCAAAGGTCCCGGCGAAGTCGTCGAGTGAGGTGCCCGTTATGTCCTCACGGGATCTGGTGCCGCCGACGTTGTTGACGAGAATGTCGATGGGCCCCAGCGTCGCCACCGCCTCTGAGTGAATGCGGCCGATGTCGGCCCGCTCCCCCACGTCGCCGAGAATCGTCGTCGCTTTCGTGCCTAGGGCCTCCAGATCGGCCCGCGCGGTCACCAGCGTCTCGGCCGTGCGGCCGCAGATGGCAACGTGGACGCCCTCGCGTGCAAGCGATATCGCGCACTGCTTGCCGAGTCCTCGGCTGCCCCCTGTAATTAGAGCCACTTTGCCGTTCAAGTTAAGGTCCATTTAATGCTCCATCACAGTGCCGCCGTTTATGTTGATCGACTGACCGGTAATCCAGCTGGCGGCCTCCGTACACAGGTAGGCGACCAGTCCGCCCACCTCTTCGTCAGAGCCGTTGCGGCCTATCGCGCTGTCCTCGGCTATCCCGGCCATCCTGCCTTCCTCGAGGATGTCCATGCGCGCCGTCTCGGTGGCGCCGGGGCAGACGCAGTTGACGTTGATGTTCTGCGACCCCAGCTCTCTCGCCATGGACTGGGTCATGCCCACGACGGCGAAGTTGGCGGCGCAGTAGGCGAGGGTGTCGGCCACCCCGCGCTTGCCGGCCGTGGACGAGATGTTGACGATCTTGCCGCCCTCCCCATTGCCGGGACCGGCCTTGAGGAACGCACGGGTGCACAGGTAGGTGCCCGTCACCTTCACGTCCATAACCCACTGGAACGCGTCCAGCGGCACATCGACGATGGGTGCCCTGTCTTTGCCGATGGCGGATGCGGCGTTGTTCACGAGAATGTCCACGCGTCCGAACTCGGCAAGGGTCCTGTCGAACATCGCCCGCACCTGTCCCTCGTCGGCGACGTTCACAACTGTTGGTAGCGCTTGTCTGCCGATCGCACGAATCTGCTCCGCGGTGCTCTCGACATCGCGCCACCCCACCGCCTTTTCGTCGTCCGGGACGGTTTTCGGGTCTCTGCCCGTGCCGGTCACCACAACGTCCGCCCCGAGTTCAGCCAGTCGCACCGCCGCAGCCCGCCCGATGCCACGCAGACGACCGGCGCCGGTGACTATCGCGACCTTGCCGTCCAGCTCAGCCATAAGCGTCTCCTAAAGCGAGGGTCTCATCCGGTGATCGGCCGCCCGTTCATAGGCGTGCGTCGCACGCAGGAGATTCTCCTCCCCGAGATGCGGCGCCATCAGCTGCAAACCGGCGGGCAGTCCGTCGACCGTTCCGGCGGGTACCGATATGGCAGGAATGCCGGCGATGTTGGCAGGCATGGTGAAAACGTCGTTGAGGTACATCTGGACTGGGTCGGCTGTCTTCGCCCCGAGCTCGAAAGCAACCGATGGAGAAGTCGGGGTCGCCAGCAGGTCGAACTCGTTAAAGGTATCGGCGAACTCACGGCGAATGATCGTCCGGACCTTTTGCGCTTTCAGGTAGTAGGCGTCGTAGTACCCGGCGGACAGAGCGTAGGTACCCAGCATGATGCGGCGCTTCACCTCGGGGCCGAAGCCTTCCTGCCTCGTTCTGGCCAGCGCCTCCCACATGGTGTCGGCCCCGGCCGAGTATCCGTACCTGACCCCGTCGTAGCGAGCCAGGTTGGAAGAGGCCTCGGATGGGGCGATGATGTAGTAGACGGCCAGGGCGTGCATGGTGTGTGGAAGAGACGTCTCAGACACATCGGCGCCGAGATTGGCCAAGACATCGATCCCCGCTCGCACAGCGCTTTCGACGCCGGGGTCCATCCCCTCCGGGAAGTACTCTTTCGGGACGCCGATCTTCAGACCGCGAACGTCTCCGGTCAGCGCTGCCGCGTAATCGGGAACCGACCTCGCGATCGAGGTCGCATCACTGGCGTCGTGGCCCGCTATCTCCCCCATTACCAGTGCGGCGTCTTCCACGTCTTTCGTAAAGGGACCAATTTGGTCGAGAGAGCTGGCGAAGGCGACCAGACCGTATCGGCTGACCAGCCCGTAGGTCGGCTTGAGGCCGACTACTCCGCATAGCGAGGCGGGCTGGCGAATGGAGCCGCCAGTGTCGGAGCCCAGAGAGAACAGTGCCTCCCCGGCGCTGACCGCCGCCGCTGGCCCTCCGCTGCTGCCGCCAGGTACGCGCTTTGTATCATGAGGGTTCCTAGTGGGAAAGAACGCCGAGTTCTCCGTCGATGAACCCATCGCGAATTCGTCCAAGTTGCCCTTGCCCACTAGTACGGCCCCGGCGTTCTGGAGCCTGGCTGTGACGGTAGCGTCGTAAGTTGGCACGAAGTCCTGAAGCATCTTCGACGAGCAGGTGGTACGGACACCCCTGGTGGACATGTTGTCCTTGAGCTGTACCGGGATGCCGGTAAGTGGGCCCGCCTCGCCCGCCGTGATGCGATCGTCTGCGGCGCCGGCCTGCTCCAGTGCGCGTTCTGCGGTGATCGTGACGAACGCTTTGACTTTCGGCTCCACCACCTCGATGCGCTCCAGCACAGATGTGGTTAACTCCAGTGACGAGAGATGCCCGGCGTCGAGCGCCGCCCGGGCTTCGTGGATCGTCAGCGCCCACGGTGGCGTTTCGGTCGTGCCTTCGCTCAATTTATTTGAGAACGGCTTTGATGCGGACAAACTCGCCCTGGCGGTTCGGTACGTTGGCCAGGGTTTCTTCCTGCGCCTGGCCGTCTTCGACGCCGTCCTCGCGGAGCACCGATACCACACACGAGGGGTGTGCGGTTGTCTCAACGCCGTCGGTGTCGACCTCGCTCAGTGCCCTGAACCGGTCAAGGATGTCGGAGAGATGGCCACGCATGACCTCGATCTCCTCGGGGCTCATGCCGACCTTTGCGAGGGCGGCGATGTCCTTTACGTCTTGTGTGGAAAGCTTCATGAGATGCGGGTCTGAGTTTAGCAAACGACCGTCTCGCGCGCATCGTTACGGGCCGGGCGAACTTGTAAGCCCAGAAGGGTGCGGCTAGAATCTGGTTGTGCGTGGCCCTCGACTCCCACCCGGCCAAGAGCCGTCGCAGCGTGATCTCGTTTTTCGAGTGCGATTCGCTGGCCACCTCAACAGAAGCCATCCCTCTGGACGAAAACGTATGAGAGGTACCCTCATGGCAAGTCTGGCGTCGATTCCATCCAAGGCCTTCGCATTGGCCGTCGTCGCGCTCGTGGCCCTGTTGCTGGCCGTGGCCTGCGGCGGCGGAGACGATGCCGGTACGACCGAAGGAGGTGGAGACGTCCCGGAGACGACCGAGAACGGTGGATCGACCGCCGCGATCGGCTCTACCGGCGAGTTTGCCAATGTTGACGAGATGAAGGCCGCCCGCCAGCTTCACGCCGCCGTCAAGCTCGCCGACGGCAAGATATTCGTCGTCGGCGGGCGGGGACCGGGCGCCAACCTCAACAACACCATCTACGAGTCGGCGGAGATCTACGACCCCGCGACAGATGAGTGGACCCTGACTGGCGAGATGCAGGACCAGCGCCACGACCTGTGCGGCGCGCTCCTCCCAGACGGTCGTGTGCTGGCCGCCGGTGGGCGCGGCAAGCTCAACTTCGCCATGGGCACCGCGGAGGTTTGGGACCCTGCCACGGGCACCTGGTCGCTCACGGGAAACCTCGTGACCGAGCGCGACTACATGCCCTGTGTGACCCTTGATGACGGCCATGTCTTCATCGTCGGCGGCGAGAGCGTGGGATATTCACTGATGGACAGCGCCGAGATCTACGACCCGGTGAAAGGTGAGTGGACAGAGACGCCCGCCATGTCCACCGCGCGCGCGCGCCACACAGCCACGCTGCTCGACGACGGCCGTGTGCTGGTCACCGGTGGCGGCAAGATCGACGGTCCGTACACCAAGAGCGCCGAGATCTACGACCCGGCGAGCAAAGCTTGGACGGTCGTGGCCGAGATGTCCACCGGGCGAGCCTCGCACGCCGCCGTGAAGCTGCCCGACGGCACCGTGATGGTGGTGGGTGGCAGGGGCAAAAAGCTAACGACCGAAGTCTACGACCCGGCGGCCGACACCTGGACCAAGGCCGGTGTTACCGAGATTCCCCATTCCGAGGCCGCGGCTGTACTGCTCAACGACGGTACGGTGATGCTCACCGGCGGCGTGGGTCACAGAATCGCCGCCGAGATCTTCGACCCGGCGACCGGCCTGTGGACAAGGATCAAAGACATGCATGACACTCGCTACAGGCACCAATTGATCCTGCTCAATAGCGGCAAGGTGCTGGTGATCGGCGGCAACGGCAGGGAAGGCCTCCTAGCCGAAACCGAGCTTTTCACACCATAATCGGGTAGCTGTCCGCTAGCGCTAATCGGAACGAGGGCTCCATCAGGACCGGGCCGGACATGGTTGGTATGGAGGTGGCGCCGATGAGAGCGAAACGCGGTCTCACCCTCGCGCTCCTGACCTTACTGGTCGGGGGTGTGCTGGCCGTCGCTTGCAGTAGCTCCCCTGCCGCCCCTTCCGAAACGGTGACGGGAGATGGAGAGCCCGGCCAGTCCCCCAAGGTGGTGACTATGGACCCCGGCGAGTTCGTCCCATCGGGCGACATGAAGGCCTCCCGCATCCAGCACTCCGTCGTCAACCTTCCAAACGGCAGGATCATGGTCATCGGCGGCAAGGACACCGGCGCCAACCATAACAGCGTGATCCACGACTCGGCGGAGATCTACGATCCGGCAACCGGCCAGTGGGACTGGACCGGAGACATGACCATCGAGCGCTACGCCCTGGCCACCGGGGTGCTGGCGGACGGACGCATCATCGCCGCCGGTGGACGTGGGATTCTCGCCCATGCTCTGCCGAACGTGGACATATGGGCCCCGACGACCGGGGAGTGGAGGGCGGTGGCACCGCTCAACCAGGCCAGGGACGAGGTGCCGGGCGTCGTACTTGGTGACGGCCGCTTCATGATCCCCGGCGGTACAAACCGTGATTACAGCCACCTGGGCACGGTCGAGATCTACGACCCGGCATCCGACGCTTGGACCGAAGTCGCATCCATGTCGGTGGAACGGGGTCTGCACACCGTGACCTTGCTGGCGGACGGCCGGGTGTTGGTGACCGGGGGCGGCAAGTTCGATGGTCCGTACACTAAGAGCGCCGAGGTCTATGACCCTGGGGCTGACGTCTGGGCTCCGGCGGGCGAGATGAACGTGAGCCGGGCCAGTCACACCGCGACTCTTCTCGGGGATGGGCGCGTCCTGGTCGTCGGCGGCCGCGGCAAGCGCAACAACGCGGAGATCTACGATCCGGCGGCGAATACCTGGACCCGGACGCCCGACCTGGCCGACCCCAGGGCCGATCACTCAGCGGTGTCGATGGCCGACGGGAGGGTGATGGTCACCGGGGGCGTGGGGAACCGGGACTCCGTGGAGATCTATGACCCTGAGTCCGATGCCTGGGTTCAGGTAGCGAGTATGAATGATTCTCGTTACCGGCACGTGTCGGCGCTGTTGGACAACGGTACGGTCATCGTGTCCGGCGGCAACGGCGTAGAGCGGCTGCTTTCCAGCACCGAGCTGTTCACGCCCTAGTCCGGTGTTTGTGCCAAGCCCCGGTTCACCCAGTCCATCGTCCGGTCCATCCCGTCGGTGAAGATGCCGGCGACGATCTCCGACACGCATGCGACGCCTTGGTCTATTAGCCGACGCTCCGGCTGAGCAGGCGGCCCAAGCACGTGGTCGATGTCGTCGCCGCCCGAACCGGGCCGACCCACCCCGATCCGTAGCCTGGGGAAGCCACGGTCTCCAACAGCCGCGACAATCGACTTCATGCCGTTGTGACCGCCCGGGCCCCCGCCCCCCCCCCCCCCCCCCCGTAGCCTGGGGACCCCACGGCCTCCACCAGCCGCGACACACGACCACACGCCGTTGTGACCGCCCGGGCCGCCGCCGGTTTTGAGCCGGAGCTTCCCCGGCGGCAGGTCCATGTCGTCGTAGACGACCAACAGTCGTTCCGGGCCCACTTTGAAGCGGTCCAGCAGGTACCTTGCGGCGAGCCCGCTCTCGTTGACGTACGTCCTTGGCTTCGCCAGCACCACCCGGTGGCCGTCGGCAGCTCCCTTACCCAGCGCGCACGTCCGACGCCTGTCCGACAGAGGTATCGAGTGACGGGCGGACAGTGCGTCTATCGCCCAGAAGCCCGCGTTGTGTCTTGTGCCTTCGTACTCGGGTCCCGGATTGCCGAGCCCCATCACGATCAGATCTGGAGCTGACTGCTTACGCCCACGGCCGGAACGGGTCAGTCTGCCCAGCAGGGCTGCTCCGGGCCATCCGGATGCTGTGCGGTCGGCCATCCGGGTTAGTCGCGCACCGTTCCCGTGGAGCCGCGGGCGAACCCGCACAGGAACTCGACCACCTCGTCACCCGTGAACACGGCGGTCGCGTCGATGGGGGAGCCATGCCGGGTGTAAACACGACCGTCCGTGTATTTGGTGGCATCCCTCCTTGCGATCTGCGCCATTAGCTGGCTTTCGCGCTCCACCATCGGTGCCTCGACCGACGGCGGCCCACCAAGCGTGCAATCGGCGGTGTAGCGGGCCCTGGTCTCCCGGATCGCCGCCAGTTCCGAGGCCAGGCCTTGTCTCGTCGTGTCTGGTGGCCTGGTGGGCGAGGCCAATGCGGTGCGGCGATCCCTTGTGTGCTCGCAGGATATCCTGCGCGGGAGTGTGAAGAAGACCAGCCTGAAATCCAGGTCGGGCGGTATGGGCTCGCTGTGCCCCGGCTGGAAGGCTTCGGCGATGACCACCTCACCCCGATAGCGAATCCCATCGACGTCTGCGAACCGGTATCCACTACGCCACCCTTAATCAGCCTGCGCGCGTCCTGGAGGAGGAGGGCCGGCCGTGAAGTTGGACTTGCCACCCGTTTTGCTGAGCAGCCTAACTCCCTCGATCCGCATCGCGCGATCGACCATCTTGCACATGTCGTAGACCGTGAGTGCGGCCACCGAGACCGCCGTCAGCGCCTCCATCTCCACCCCGGTCTTGGCGGTGGTGGATGTGGCGGCCTCGATGTGAACCGTGGAAGAGAGTTCGTCGAGAGTGAGGTCCACCGTGATCGAGTCGAGCGGCAACGGGTGACACAGGGGGATCAGGTCATGGGTTCGCTTGGCGGCCATGACGCCGGCCACTCTGGCGACTCCGAGCACGTCCCCCTTCTTCATCACGTTGTCTCTTATCAGCTGGAGGGTATCGGGCTCCATGACAACGTAGCCTTCGGCCTTGGCTACCCGGCGGCTTTCGGCTTTCGCGCCAACGTCCACCATCGTCGCCTTTCCGGACTCGTCGACATGCGTCAGGTTCGGAGCCTCGCCGATGGGTTGCGGGTCTGCGGCGCCGGAAGGCGGCTCCGAACGCTGTTTGACACGCCCCGCACGGGTCTGTGACTCCTCGAACGCCACGGAGTCGGCCTCCTCGTTCAGTGCGTGGCCCGAGTGGCCCCGCACCCACTCCCAGCTCACGCGGCGAGCGTGTATCTGGTCGTCGAGGGCGGCCCATAGGTCCTGGTTCGCCTTGCGCTTCCACCCCTTGGTCATGGTGTTGATGACGTATGTGCTATCGGTGTGAACCGTGACCTCGGCGGACGGCAGTACGCTGCGCAGGCCCTCGATGACGGCCAGCATCTCCATGCGGTTGTTGGTCGTCTGGTCGTCGCCACCCCGCAAGACGCGCTTGCTCCCGCCGTCGATGACTATTGCCCCCCAGCCACCGGGGCCGGGGTTGCCGGAGCAGGCGCCGTCCGTGTAGATATCGATCATGGCCGGCTATCCGCCGATGTGGTACATCTCGACCTTATCGGGTCGAGGTTTCGTAAGGGCGGTGCGCTCTTCCGAGTACCGGTCCAGCCGCGCAATCCAGACCTGTCGCACGATCTTTTCCAGGTCATCGTCCGAGGTTCCATCGCGCAGGTGCGTCCTCAAGTCGATTCCCGTGGACCCGAACAGACAGGTGTACAGTTCGCCCTCGGGCGAAAGCCGCAGCCGGGTGCACTCGCCACAGAACGGTTTGGTGACTGAAGATATCACCCCGATCTCGCCCGAGCCGTCCACGTACCTGTAGCGTGTCGCCACCTCTCCTGGGTAGCTCGGTGGAACCGGTTCCAAGGGCATCTCGGCGTCGATCATCGAGACGATCTCGTCCGCCGGAACGACGGCGTCCATCCGCCAGTCGTTGAGCGTGCCCACGTCCATGAATTCAATGTAACGCACTATGTGGTCGCTGCCCTGGAAGTGTCGGGCCAGATCCACGACGGTGTGGTCGTTGACGCCTCGCTGGACCACCGAGTTGATCTTCACCGGGGTCAGGTCGGCGGCCTTCGCCGCCGCAATGCCGGCCAGCACGCTATCCACCCCGCAGTTGCGCCCGCTCATGCTCCTGAAAATCTCGTCGTCCAGTGTGTCCAAGCTCACCGTCACCCTGCGTAGCCCGGCTTCTTTTAGCCCCTCGGCGTGTTTCGGCAGCAGGTAACCGTTGGTCGTCATGGTGAGGTCCTCGATCCAGTCGACCTCCGCCAGCATTCCCACCAGCCCGACTATCTGGCTACGCACCAGGGGCTCGCCTCCGGTCAGGCGGGCTTTTACCGCCCCCAGTCTCGCCGCCACCCCGGCAATACGGGCGATCTCCTCGAACGAAAGAAGCTGCGCCCGGCTGAGGAAATGGTAGCGCTCACCGAAGATCTCGGCCGGCATGCAGTAGGTGCAGCGAAAGTTGCACCGGTCCGTCACCGAGATGCGCAGATCACTGAGCGGCCTGCCGAAAGTGTCCTTTACGGGTCGTTGGTCCATGATCTCAATTATATTCGGGCTCAACCGCTAGGGAGCGCAGCCACGCGGCTGCCCTGGCCGCCGCCATCCCCCTGTGGCTCAGCTTGCTCTTCTCAAGAGGGGATAGCTGTGCCATGGTCCTGCTGCCATCCAGCGAGTCCGAGAGTGCGAAAACGGGGTCGTAGCCGAAACCTCCCTCGCCCCTGAGTTTTTCGGCGATCGTCCCTTCCACGGACCCGGCGAACGTCGCGACCTCTCTGCCGGGAATGGCGACCGCGACCACGCACTGGAACCGGGCTGCTCGTTGACTCGCTGGGACGGCCAGCATCTCCCCGAGCAATTTGGTTACGTTCTCATCGTCGGTGGCACGTTCCCCGGCGTACCGGGAGGACCTCACGCCGGGCCGCCCGCCTAGCACAGCGACCACCAGGCCGGAGTCGTCAGCCAGCGTGGCCAGACCACTGAGGTCACGATAAGCGGTGGCCTTCAGGACCGCGTTCTCCTCGAACGTGTGCCCGATCTCGGTGACGTCGTCTGAGATGCCCTCAGACTCAAGATCGGTGAGCTCGAACGGACCTCCGGAGAGGATCTGGAAAAACTCCCGTAGCTTCCCGGAGTTGTGGGTCGCTATCAGGAGGCGGATGCTGTCTCCATCGCCTTGTCGTAGGTCCCTCTGCGGGCGGCGCTGGTCACCTTCGCCCGGTGGTAGAAGGCGCCCTGAGCGGCGGTTCGGTTGGCGGATTCGCCACCCCATGCCTTCAGGGGGGCCGCCTGTAGCCCCCGGCCGTAGGAGAAGCTCAGCTCCCAGGGGGTACCGACCTTCGCGGCGCGCCTGTTGATGGCGTCGAGGTTGACGGTCGCCTCCTCGTCGCTCTGACCGCCCGACAGAAACACGATCCCCGGTACCGCGGCCGGTACAGTGTCCAAGAAGCACGCCACCGTCGCCTCCGCGACCTGCTCGGGCGTTGCCCGTCCGGTCGCCGACTTGCCGCTTAGCACCATGTTGGGCTTGAGCAACGTGCCAGGCAAATCGACGCGCTGGTGGCCGAGCTGGTAGTAGACTTCTCTAAGTGTGGCTTTTGTGGCTGCATAGCAACGGTCGATGTCGTGGTCGCCGTCCATCAGCACCTCGGGCTCCACCACCGGCACCAGTCCCGCCTCCTGACTAAGGGCCGCGAACCGGGCGAGTGCGTGGGCATTGGCCTCGATGCCGTAGGTCGAGGGGATACCCTCGCCGATCGTTATCACCGCACGCCACTTGGTGAAACCGGCGCCCAGCGAAGCATACTCGGTCAGCCTGTCACGCAGGCCGTCTAGGCCCTCTGTGACGGTTTCACCCGCGCCACCGGCAAGAGGTTTTGCGCCCGTGTCCACCTTGATGCCAGGGATGATGCCCTGTTTGGACAGCACCTCGACAAGCGGAGTGCCATCCTCCGCGTTCTGGCGGATCGTCTCGTCGAACAGGATGACGCCGCTGATGAACTCGGCCGCTCCTTCTGTCCGGAATAACATCTCCCGGTAGTAGCGGCGATTGTCCTCGGTGGACTCCGCATTGATGGAGTCGAAGCGCTTTTTGATGGTGGGCGAACTCTCGTCGGCCGCCAGAATTCCCTTGCCCGGGGCCACGATTGTGTTCGCGGTCTCTATCAGCCTGCTTGTGTCCATACTCGCCTTTCCTTTGCCGACTTCCCGACTCTGAGTCGAACAGAATGTTCGATTATGCTCCCTTGATCGTGGCGACCGTCTGTTCGACGAGGGCCCGGTCGCCCACGATCAGTGGCGTTCGCTGGTGCAGGTGTTCGGGGACTATGTCCAGCACCCGACTCTCGCCGTCAGAAACGGCGCCCCCGGCCTGTTCGGCCACGTAACCGAGGGGGTTGGCCTCGTACATCAGGCGCAGGCGTCCCTCTGTGTTTTTGCTGTCCGCCGTGTACATGAATATTCCGCCCTTGAGAAGGTTCCTGTGGAAGTCCGCCACTAGCGAGCCGACGTATCGCTGCGAGCGCCCCGGCCGCAGGTCGTCCACGGCCTTGACGATGCCGGGCTCCCAGCGAGCGGTGTTACCGTCGTTGACGCTGTAATAGGGGGCCTTCGCCGGGATTTGCAGGTCCGGGTTGGTCAGCCTGAATTCGCCGCTGACCGGGTCCATGGTGAACCCGTCAACGCGCCCTTCGGTTGCTACCGTGAGTACGGTACTGGAGCCGTAGACGACGTAGGCCGCACCCACCTGCTTGCTGCCTGGCTGCAGCAACGAGTCCGGGGTTACCGGGGCGTCCGGGTCGCGTCTCCAGATACCGAAAATGGAGCCTATGCTGACCGCCACGTCGATGTTGGACGAGCCGTCCAGCGGGTCCATCAGCACCATGTAGCGGTGATTGGACGAGTTCCCGACGATGACTGGTGCCTCGATCTCCTCGCAGCCCACGATCGCCACCCTTCCCGAGTCGCCGAGCACCTCGACGAAGGTGTCGGAGCTGGTCGCATCCAAGCGCTGGACTATCTCGCCCTGCACATTTGTTTCGCCGGTCGCACCCAACGCTCCGACCAGACCGGCGGCCCGGATCTGCGATTCTAGGCGTCGGGCACCCTCGGCGATGGCGTTCAAAACCGACTCGAATCCGTCGTGGGAATCGGTGCCGGTGTAGCAAGATGCGGCGAACTCTTCGAGTGATTGACGCTGTCGGGAAACGGTCATGCGATGAGCACCCTCCTCGTGTCTACGTAGCCGTTGCTGACGAGTGTAACGCTCGCTAAAAAACGGTGTCAAGGCGGATATGGAGGCGCTCCCGCCG
This sequence comes from uncultured Dehalococcoidia bacterium, assembly GCA_964637315.1. Taxonomy (GTDB): domain Bacteria; phylum Chloroflexota; class Dehalococcoidia; order Lucifugimonadales; family UBA2962; genus CAUZIR01. The sequence continues at coordinate 108,483 of CAZWTT010000002.1, forward strand.
GCCGGCCTGCTGCCGGACAAATTGGCGTGGTGATGGGGGGTGCCACTAAGATATATGGCTATGGGGAGGGGTGGCCGAGTGGACTAAGGCGCCTGTCTTGAAAACAGGAATCCCGCAAGGGAACGTGGGTTCGAATCCCACCCCCTCCGCCGTCCGGGCGACTCGCCAGTGACACGGACGAACAGGCGTCCGTTGATATCAACGCATAATACTGAAGGTATGCGGTTGCGCAGGCATCCACCGTTACATGAAACTTCACGAATACCAAGCCAAAGAAATACTCGCCGGCGCCGGTGTGCCGGTGCCGCAAGGCGGCGTCGCATGCACCGCCGGCGATGCGCGCCGATTGGCCGCCGAGCTTGGCGGCAGGGCCGTGGTCAAGGCGCAGGTCCACGCCGGCGGCCGGGGCAAGGGCGGGGGCGTCAAGGTCGTGGCTGACGCCGATGAGGCGGCGAGTGTCGCAGGTGCTCTTTTGGGCAGCCAGTTGGTGACACCGCAGACGGGACCCGAGGGCGTGCCTGTGGGCAGCGTCCTGGTCGAAGAGACCATCGACATTGTGCGCGAGTTGTATCTCGCCATGCTGGTGGACGGCGGAATGGGGCTCCCGGTGGTCATGGCCTCAGAGGCGGGCGGCATGAACATCGAGCAGGTCGCCGAGGAGACCCCGGAGAAGATTCTCCGAGAGCCGATAGACCCGGCTCTCGGTCTCATGCCCTACCAGTCGCGCAAGCTCGCCGCCGGACTTGGTATTAGAGGGGACGAACTCAAGGGTTTCTCCAGGGTCGTGGCGTCGCTTCAGCGCGCCTTTGTGGACAACGACTGCTCTCTTGCCGAGATCAACCCGCTCGTGGTCACGGGCGACGGTTCTGTCATCGCCGCGGATGCCAAGATCACGCTCGATGACGACGCTTTGTTCCGACACAGGGAACTGGCCGAACTCTACGACCCGGCGCAGGACCCGCCTATCGAGGTTACGGCCCGCGAGCACGGTCTCAGTTACGTCAAGCTCGACGGCGACGTTGGCTGCCTGGTCAACGGCGCCGGACTGGCGATGGCCACCATGGACGTCACCGTCGCCGCCGATGCCGCCCCGGCCAACTTCTTGGACGTCGGCGGCGGGGCGGACGAGGAGAAGGTCGCCCAAGCCGTGACCATCCTCCTGTCCGACCCCGGTGTCAGGCGGGTACTGATCAACATATTCGGTGGCATTCTCAGATGCGACGTGGTGGCCCGAGGTGTCCTGCTGGCGGCGGAACGGTCCGAGGCTCCGGTCCCGCCGATGGCGGTGAGAATGCTGGGAACCAACGCCGAAGAGGGGCGCGCTATCTTCTCCAAGTCCGACCTCAACGTCGCGCTGGTGGACGACTTCGCCGGCGCCACCACCGCGATCCGAGCGATGGCATAACGGACATGTCCATACTCGTCGGCAAAGATACCAGACTGCTGGTGCAGGGCATTACCGGCCGGGAGGGCAGCTTCCACACGGCCCGCTGCATCGAGTACGGTACCAACGTGGTCGCCGGCGTCACCCCGGGCCGGGGCGGCCAGACGTTCCAAGACTTGGTGCCGGTTTATGACACAGTCCGCCATGCAGTGGACGAGACCGGTGCTAACACCTCCCTGATATTCGTGCCCCCGGCGTTTGCCGCGGACGCCATAGTCGAGGCCGTCGATGGTGGGCTTGAGACGGTGATCTGCATCACCGAGGGCCTTCCCGTATTGGATTCGGTCAAGGTCGTCGACTACGTTAAGCGCTCCTCGGCCATCCTGGTCGGTCCCAACTGTCCGGGTGTCATCTCTCCCGGCGGAAAGGCTAAGGTCGGCATAATGCCGGACCACGTCTATGCTCCAGGCGGAGTCGGAGTTGTATCGCGCAGCGGCACGCTGACGTATGAAGCGGTGGGCCAGCTCACCCCTATCGGCATCGGCCAGTCCACCTGTGTCGGCATCGGCGGTGACCCGGTCAGCGGCACCGGCTTCGTCGAGACGCTGGGCATGTTCGAGCGTGACCCGGAAACCGACGCCATCGTGCTCATCGGCGAGATCGGCGGCACCAAGGAGCAAGAGGCCGCCGAGTTCATAAGCTCCGAGGTGACCAAGCCGGTCGCCGCCCTCATCGTTGGCCGCAGCGCACCGCCGGGACGGCGTATGGGCCACGCCGGGGCCATCATCACCGGCAGCGCGGGACTCGCCTCGGAAAAGGTCAGGGCGCTGGATGACGCGGGAGCTGTCACCATTCCGACGCCGGCCGACATCGGCACCACGACCCGGGACATCCTCTCCTGCCTGTAAGGGCCGGGTCGGGGCGCCCGACTTCGGACGGCCCGGACGAACGAGCAGTTGACCGGAGAAGACGATAACCGCCCGGACGTCGGTCTCACCGCCTATTTCAACGGCGACGTCATGCCTCTCAGCGAGGTGGCCGAGGCCATGAAGGCGGCGGGCCTGGAGTCAGCCGGTGGCTTCTACGACGTCGAGCGCACCTTTGATGGGGCGTTGTTTCGGCTTGATGACCACTTGGCCCGCCTCTACAGGGGCCTCGTATACTCCGATCTGGACCCCGGCGTGAGCCGGGAAGAAATGGCCGACCTCACCTCCGATCTGATGGAGCGGAACGTCCCGCTGCTTGGGCCGGGCCAGGATTTCCTCGTGACTCAGGTCGTAAGCGTTTCGCCCGAGCCCGAATCCGAAGAGGGTGATGATGAGGCCACCGGTGAAAACGCGGTCAACGTCGCTATCTATTGCCAGTTCCTCGACTTTGCCTCCTTCGCGCTGAGCTACGGGTACGGCGTCAGGGTGACCACCCCGGCCACCTACGCTGTTCCCCGAGCCGCTGTATCACGGAGGCAACAGAGCTTCCCTCTGATGAGCGACGCGGAGGGTAACATCACCGAGTGCCAGGGCGGCAACTTCATGTTCGTCAGAGACGGGCGGATCAAGCTGCCCGAGCGGTCCAACGTCCTGCCCGGGGTCAGCATGAAGACGGTGCTGGAGTTGGCGGAGAAGATCGGCGTCGGCGTCGATGAAGACGACTACTCCACCGGCGACATCTACTCGGCCGACGAAGCCTTCGTCAGTTCGACGCGCTTTTGCATGCTACCGGTCGCTGCCATCAACGGCCTCGGAATAGGTGCCGAGATGCCCGGCCCGGTCACCCGGCGCCTGCAAGACGCCTGGGTCGAGGAAGTCGGTTTCGATTTCGTAAAACAAGCCCTCGACCACGCTTCCAGAGCAGATCTCATGTGAAGGCATCAAGGGGCTGAATTTCTCGTTGACAATGGTTTTTTGCGAGTCCTATACTTTGGCCATCCAGACAGGTACCACTCGCCGACTCAGCAGGCAACATCAAACAACCCGTCTCTCCCCATAACCGTCGGTCCCAGGCAACTGGCGACGGACACCGAACCGGGCATCGCGGCAGCGCAAGCGACCCGGGTTACCTACCCCTCTCCCACGCGAAGCGGCCCGCTTTACAAAACCCACTCTCTGCCTGTGGCGCCGTAGCCTGTTTCGGGTCTTCCGCCCGATGACGAAATTCCTCTTTGTGACGGGAGGAGTGGTTAGCTCGGTAGGCAAAGGCATCAACGTTGCGTCCATTGGCCGGATCCTCAAGAGCCGGGGTATATCGGTTTCTGTAATGAAGCTCGACCCCTACCTGAACGTCGACCCCGGCACCATGTCCCCTTACCAGCACGGTGAGGTCTACGTGACCAAGGACGGCTCCGAGACCGACCTGGACCTCGGGCACTACGAGCGATTCATTGATATGGACCTGACCCGTTCGTCCAACGTGACTGCTGGGCAGATCTACAGCGAGGTAATCGCAAAAGAGCGGCGAGGGGAGTTCCTCGGCGGCACCATCCAGACCATTCCCCACGTCACCGACGCCATCAAACGCAAGATCATCGGCCTCGCTGAAGAGAGCGATGCCGAGGTGATCGTGGTCGAGGTCGGCGGTACGGTGGGCGACATCGAGGGCCTGCCGTTCTTGGAGGCCATCCGCCAGATGCGCAACGAGGTGGGCCGGGATAACGTCATGTACGTCCACGTCACGCTGCTCCCGCACATCTCCTCGACCGGCGAAATCAAGACCAAGCCCACCCAGCACAGCGTGCGGGAGCTTCGCAGCATTGGGATTCAGCCGGACGTGATCGTGTGCCGGAGCGACGAGACCGTCGACGACGACATAAAAAAGAAGATATCGATCCATTGCGACGTGTCCCAGAGCAGTGTGATCTCGCTCCCGACTCTGGAAACGGTGTACGAGGTGCCTCTTGTTCTGGAGGAGGAGGGGATGGGCGACCTTGTCATTCGGATCCTCGGTCTTTCAGCGAGCGAACGAGACATGGAGCAGTGGCGAACGATGGTCTTTGCCATCCAACGTCCGAAAGAAAAACTCCCGATCGCGCTGGTGGGCAAGTACGTTGACCTGGAGGACTCTTACCTGTCGGTCAAGGAGGCGCTCATCCACGCCGGCCTCAACCACCACATGGACCTGGACCTGCAATGGGTGGCCTCCGAAGACATAGAGGACTCGGGACCCGCCCGCTTTCTTGATTCGGCAACCGGCGTTGTGGTTCCCGGCGGCTTCGGCTCGAGGGGCGTTGAGGGAATGATCGATGCCGTCCGCTACTGCCGTGAACGGGAGGTGCCGTTCCTTGGCCTCTGCCTGGGTATGCAGGTCATGGTCATCGAGACCGCCCGCGCGATGCTGGGCAAACCGGCCGCCAATTCAGCCGAGTTCGACCCCGACACCCCCGACGCGGTCATCGATCTCATGTACGACCAGCGCGGCGTGATCGACATGGGCGGCACCATGCGCCTGGGTGTGTACCCATGCGAGCTTGTGCCCGGCTCTACGGCCGCGAAGGCTTACGGTGCGCCTCTGGTCGATGAGCGGCACAGGCACCGGTTTGAGGTCAACAACGCCTATCGGGAAGATTTCATGTCGGTCGGACTCCTGCCCGCCGGCCTGTCCCCTGACGGCACACTGGTAGAGATAATGGAGCTTCGCGACCATCCCTTCATGCTGGGTGTGCAGTTCCATCCCGAGTTCCTGTCGCGGCCCAACCGGCCGCATCCTCTATTCAGAGAGTTCATCGGCGCCGCCAAACGCACGCTACGTGAGGGCGGCCAGCACGTGATGCCGCTGGACGGAGCCGCCGGAACGGTTCGCGAGTCGCTGAGCGAGGCTCCTGTAGAGGTAAAGGAGGCGACATAGACTGATCCCCGCCATTTACTAGGATGCGGGACTGTGCTATGTTTTTAGGGTTCCCGTTGCGCATTTTTCTTGATACTGCGAACGTCGACGAGATCCGTGAGGGCGCCCGGATGGGCGCGATTAGCGGAGTCACCACGAACCCTTCACTGGCAGCCAAAGAGGGCATAGGCACCTCGAACGGTTACAGGGAGGCGATTCTTGAGATCACCGAATTGGTAAATGGCCCCATCTCCGTCGAGGTGGTCAGCCAGGATGCCGACGGCATGATCGAAGAGGGTTGGGGTATCTCACAGTGGCACCCCAACGTTGTGGTGAAGCTGCCGAGCACCCAGAGTGGATTCGAAGCCATGGCCCACCTCTCAAGGGAAGGGGTCAACATAAACCAGACACTATGCTTTTCTGTGAATCAGGCAGTCGTCGGGGCCCAGGCCGGGGCCATGCTCGTCAGTCCTTTCGTGGGACGGTTGGACGACCAGGGCCTGGACGGTATGGACCTGGTTCGGGATATAGTCGACGTGTTCGCCAAATACCCGATACGTACCGAAGTGCTCGCGGCCAGCATTCGTCATCCACTGCACTGTCTAATGGCCGCCAGGGCGGGAGCCCACATCGCCACCATTCCATTCAAGGTGCTTGGCCAGATGATCAAGCACCCGTTGACCGATCTTGGAGTGACCAGATTCAACGAGGATTGGGAGAAGGCCTCACAGTAACGCTCAAATAACCCCTTAACCCCCCCTTTATGGCGGGCCCGGCGGCAGCAACCCGGCCGGGCGACCGCACCAACACTTCCCGCGACACCTTTCCGTTGATCACAAAAGTCTGCCCCGCAGGCCCGCGCCTCGCATATTGGGAGACCCCATCTAGAGTCGGAGTCCGAGGACATGGACCTTTTAGAGCTACAGAGATTTTCAGACGAAGACCTTAAGAGAGTCGCGCTCGACCTCGGAGTTCCCGAGAACGGGACCTCTGGGCGGCGCCATGACCTGTTAAGGAAAGTCCTGCAGGCGTACTCGGACCGCGACGGCGGCAGCATCAACGTCAGCGGCATCCTCTCCATCGTCAACGACGGCTATGGCTTCCTGCGGCAGGGCGAGGTGACGCACGGTGCCAGCGATGTTTACGTGTCCCAGTCGCAGATTCGCCGCTTCGGCCTTCGCAACGGGGACGAGGTGGGAGGCCAGGTGCGGCCGCCCAAAGACGGCGAGCGCTATTTCGGACTAGTTCGAGTCGAGACAGTCAACGGGGTCGAACCCGACCGCTCTCGCAGCCGCCCCCACTTCGAGCGGCTGACCCCGGTATTCCCCAACGAACGCATCGATCTGGAGACGGACCGCAAGCAACTGTCGGCGAGGCTGATCGACCTGCTTGCACCCATAGGCCGGGGACAGAGAGGCATGATCGTCTCGCCACCTAAGGCCGGTAAGACGACCTTCCTTAAAGACATCGCGACGGGCATCACAGCCAACTCCCCGGAGATTCACCTCATGGTCGCTCTGATAGGCGAGCGGCCGGAAGAGGTCACCGACATGCGACGCTCCATAAAAGGGGAAGTGTTCAGCTCCACCTTTGACGAGCCGGTCGAGGACCACTGCCGAGTGGCGGAGCTAGTGCTCGAGCGCGCCAAGCGGCTCGTGGAGGCGGGCAAGGATGTGGTCATCCTGCTCGACTCCCTTACCCGCCTGACCCGCGCCTACAACCTCGCGGTGCCCACCAGCGGTCGCACGCTGTCGGGAGGCATAGACCCAGTGGCGCTGTACCCGCCCAAGAAGTTCTTCGGTGCCGCCCGCAACACTGAGGAGGGCGGCAGCCTCTCCATCCTGGCGGCCTGCCTGGTCGAGACCGGCTCTCGTATGGACGACGTCATCTACGAAGAGTTCAAGGGCACCGGCAATATGGAGATCCACCTGGACCGGCGTCTCGCTGAGCGACGGATATTCCCGGCCATCGACATCCACAAGAGCGGCACCCGGCGCGAGGAGCTTTTGTTGGACGAGACCACCCTCAAGCAGGTGTGGCTCCTGCGTCGAATGGTCAGCATGGTCAGCTCCGATGCCATGCACTCCACCGAGGCCATCGAGAAGGTTTTGGAGCGCATGTACAAGTCCAAAGACAACACGGAATTCCTTGCCAATCTGGGACGGGACGTCTGAGGACCACTCACGACCTCCCAAAAGGCCTCGTTCGGGGGAGGTCGAACAATCGTGCGAACACCGATAATTCCACGTGAATCTCCTCTCGCGAGCCCTTGACAATGGTTTTGGGCGTGGTGTACAAATTACTACCGGATCGGCCCGCGAAGCCGAGAGATCGGGTTAAACGGGTCAAAACCGCTCAGTAGACGGACGAGTAGATTTCGTCCGGGGCGCATTGTGCGCCCTTTAGTCTATTTGGCTGCACGGAAAAACTGGCCTCAAGTTTTGGGCCAGGCAAAGAGGAAAAACAGGGGGTAGGCAGTGAAAAGCAAGCAGAGACTGGCGATACTCTTCGGCGCAATCGTCGCGCTGATGACCATTCTGGCAGTCGCACCCGTCTTCGGAGCCACCGGGGCCTTGCGGTTCCCGGACTCCAGCGACACCACTGCGGTGGTTAGCTGGGCCCGGCAGGGCGGCACCGTCATGATTGAGGTCGCCGATGCAGACCTTGACACCGGGTCGACCCAGATCATCGACATGTACATGGAAACCGCCGGTGGCTCGTGCGTAGCCGGTGACCAGTTCCAGATCACTACCCTCGGCGACTCCGGAGCAGGTGAAGGCTGGATGATCACCAGCACTGTCACCGCGCCGGTCTTGGACGCGGACGCCAGCGGCGCGGTCACCCTTGCAGACGTGACCGAAACCTCTACCGACCTCGCGATTCTGTCGGTCGATGGCGGCAACGGCATTATCACGATCCAGTGCACGGCCACGGTAGCGGACGGCACCACGGTCCAGTTGACCTACTCTGCCGGTGCGGTTAACGACTCCGCCGCAGCTGGTAGCACGACGGGTTCCGTGAATATAACCAGCGACGCCAGCCCGGTCTCTCACGCTGTCATCCTTGAGGAGAGCGGAGCGCAGACAGGCGTGTTCCGTGGCGTCCTTAGCCTTACCTCCTCTGCCACCGCAACCAGCACCTACGAGTGCCTGACGGCCGCCGGTTGTGCAACCGACAATGGTGGCGGCACCGTCGACCTGGGCACCCGCACGACCACCCTCGCGGCGGTCGCAGAGGGTGCGTTCGCGGACGGCACTTGGACGGTCGGCGACCTGCAGGTGAGTGCGGCCGACACCGTGGTCTTCTCGTTCGACGACACGGGCACGGCCGGCGTAGCGGTTTCGCGTAACAGCTCCATTGTCGTGGAGACGACCGACCCGACGGTGGCGAACACGTCGCCGGCGGCCGGTACAGCCACGGACAACAACTTGCCCACCGTCTCGGGTGAGATCACCGATACCGATTCCCTGGTCGCTTCGGCCTCACTCAACGTGGTGTTCGGGTTCGACTTCAGCGCGACACCCAACACTACGGTCAACGACTCCGATCTCATCGACGTCGTCGACAACGACATTGACGCCATCTCCTCCGGCTTCTCTATCGAGCAGAGGGTTGCGACGATCAATGCAGCTGAGCAGAATCAGGACCACATCATTTACTGGTGGATCGTTGGCAACGACACTGCTGGCAACCAGTTTGTCAGCGACGCTGCGCCGACGACGGCGGCCGGAGCGACCGATGCATGCGACCCCGATGCATGGATCAACGCCGCCTATAACGCCGATGACGGGTTGAACGGGGTCGATGTATCGGTTACCGGTAACGTATTCGGCTGCCAGGGCTTCTCCATCAGCGTGGACCGGACCGCTCCGGACTTGGTCTCCGCTACAACCGGCGTGTTCTGGGACAGCACCTTGACCGGTGACGACAAGACCCAGACCGACGTAACCAAGGCGCTCGCGACCTCCATCTCGGTGGTCTTCGACGGCGCATTGGATGCCGACTCGGTTAGCCTGACCGACTTCACGGTCGCCGGCGCCACTCCGCTGGACATTGCGACCCACGCGGGCGCCCCGACCAGAGTCTTCCTGACCGTCGCGGCACAGGATCCTGCATCCAGGCCGGCGATAGCGCTGGTTGGTACTGTCAAGGACCTTGCCGGTAACGACGCGGACTCGGATACCGCGACCGCTGAAGACGGCATCGCCCCGACCCTGACGCTCACCGTCAGTACGGCCGCAACCCCGTCAGCGACCAGGCCGGTCACCAATGACAAGGCCAGCATCGCTCTAAGCTCCAACGAGAAGGGCACAGGCGTTGACATAAAGACCGTGAAGTTTGGTGACGACACCACCATCTTGGACCTTGCGACGGACCTGACTTCCTTGGGTGGGCCGACCTCGTGGACCGCTACCGCGGACCAGTCCGGGGACGGCTTGTACAACGTCTGGGCGAGTGCCAGGGATCTCAACAACACGCTGAACATCGGCACGGCGGGTGTAACATCGACGGCTTCTGTCGACCTCACTCTGGCGACAGTCGTTGCCTTCGAGCTCGACACCACCATTCCGACGCCGGTCGTTCTGCCCTCCACGTCGGCTGGTACGGATGACCCCGACACGATCATCTCGATCAACTTCGCCAACGAGGGCGTAGAGTACGGCCTGACCGCCAGCGGTGATGCAACGGCGGACCCGGCTCTCGTGGTCACGGACTTCGACACCTACGGCACGGTAACCATTACCAAGGCCGAGCTCGATACCGTCGACATCCTCGCCGACCTGGCGACGGCTGACAGCATCCGGTACCTGTACAAGGCCTCTGGCTTGGCGCTTGGAGCGCACAGTCTGGTCATATCCGCCACGGACTCGGCAGGCAACGCAGTCGACTTCGCGGCGCACACGTTCAGCGTAACCGCGCGGGCTTCGACCTCCATCGCCCTGGCACCTGGCTGGAACATGGTCAGCTTCCCGGGTGACCCCACTGACGCGTCCATTGACGCGGTCATCGGCACCGTGCCTGTGACGGTGGTCATGGCCTACGACCCGACCAACCCGGCAGGGTGGCTCATCGCGACTCGCGACGACGCGACGCAGAGCTTCTCCGGTACGCTGACCACCATCAGTTCCGGTCTGGGTTACTGGGTCCTGACCGACACCTTCGAGTCGATCAGCACCTTCATCCCGCGGATCTCGGGTGGTGCGGACACTGGCGCCACTCCGGTAATGCCTCCGACCATCGCCCTGGTCAAGACTTGGAACCTTGTTCCGATCGTCGATGTGACTGGCGCACAGACGTCCGCCACGACCATCGACCCGGGCGACTACTTCGGTAGCGTGACGACCATCACCAGGGTCTACTGGTTCAACACCCTCGACGGTTCGTGGGTGACGGTCAACCACGCCGGTGGTGTGAACGACGGTACTGACGCGGAGACTCTCAGGATTGGCCGGGCCTACTGGGTGTTCACGACGGCAGTGGGTACTCTGACCCCATAGTCTGGCTGACCAGTAGCTAGATACTACGGTTAGGTAGTTAGAAAGGCCTCCCTCCTCTTCTCGGGGAGGGAGGCCTTTGCTCATAGGAGATTGGTAGGCCGGTGAAAATCACCAGAGCGAAACGATGGGTCATATTGGGAGCGATGCTGGCCATCACTCTTGCTTCGTTCGTGCAGCCCGTTGCGGCTCAGGCGCCACCCCCGCTGCCGTCCGTCGTCAGCGGTGTTGTCAGTCTATCCGGGGGTGGAACGGTACCGGATGGTACGCAGCTTGTTGGGCGTATCGACGAATACGAATCGCCGGCTGTAACCGTTAGAGACGGCGCGTTCGAGAACCTGGTGATCGCCCCCCAGGACTCCAGCCTGGTCGGCAGAACGGCGTCTTTCCATCTGGAATTGGTCGATGTGTCAAGCGGTGACCTGATTGACAGCGTGACCGCGGCTGAAGGGATCATCTATCAGCCGGCGCGAATAACTGGTGGCTTTACCCTCACGTTCCCACGATTGCCGATGCCTCCGGCGACACCTACACCTGTGCCGCCAACTCCCACGCCCACGCCCACCCCGTCACCCACGCCCACTGTCACACCCACCCCGACGACGGCACAGCCGGCCATCTTTTCCGGTCTCATCATCGTCGTTGATGGAGTTGTGCCGGACTCAGCCCGGTTGACCGCTCGAGTTGGCGCCTATGAATCCGACCTCGCCCTGATAATCGGCGATGAATTCAAGAACCTGGTAGTCGACCCCGGAGACCCGGGTCTCGTCGGTCAGGACATAGAGTTCCTCCTCGACGGCATCCTGTCCAGCACTGTGGTGAAATTCGCGAGTGGGGATTCGAACCGCAACCTTGACCTAGTTTTTAGGGGCCTACCCACGCCGACGCCGACGCCGACGCTCACACCGGCGCCGACCGCCACTCCCACACCTTCGCCGACCCCAACGCCCACGGCAACGGCCACTCCCACGCCCACGGCGACGGCCGTGCCGCCAACTCCCACTCCCACTCCCACGCCCACGGCGACGGCCGTGCCGCCGACACCGACGCCCTCGCCACCACCACCCACGCCCACGACCGTTGTTGAACCGACAGCGACCCCAGACCCTTCCGGCTTCTTCGGCACCTGTAGCGCCCCCAGTGGCGACGCGCCGGTGCGAGCGGGTGTGGTCAACGGCCTGCTGCTTCTCGGCCCTCTCGGTCTCATCTGGGTGTACCGTCGCAGGCGTAGTGCCGGGGAGTAGAACGGGCGGGGATTCGAATGTTCAGTGCCCGACAACAGGCCATACTCAGTTACATCGTCGAACACTACGTCGTCGGTGCGACCCCGGTCTCGTCTCGATCCATCTCTGATAGCGGTAGTCTCGGCGTCAGTTCGGCCACCGTTCGCAACGAAGTAACCGTGCTCGAGGAGCATGGTTATATAACCCATCCGCACTCGTCGGCGGGAAGCGTGCCCAGTGATAAGGCGTACCGGCTGTACGTTGAAGGCGTCGCTGACGGCACCGAAAGATGGGAGCCAGCCACCACCCGGGAGGCCGTTCGCCGGAAGCTGTCGCGCGCGAGGCTGGACGCAGAGTACTGGTCCAGCACCGCGGCCGGAGTACTGGCCAGAATGGTTGACAACCTTGCCGTCGCTACCCCACCGAGGTCGGCCGAATCCAGGGTACGGCGCCTCGAAATCGTCCCCCTAGAAGGCTTGTTAGCCATGATGATCGTGGTCCTGGAACAGACCAGGCTCCGGCGGCATATGGTCCACCTTCCTCAACCCACCAACGCAGACGAACTGGCGCAATCGGCCAATCGGGTACGTGACCTCGTCGAGGGGCATACACGCAGACAGCTGACCGAGGTCCACACCGACCTCTCTCCTCTGGAAAGAGACATCCTGGAGACGACAATCCTGGTCCTTGAGGAAGAGGACAGGAACCTCTTTAGGGACCATTACTTGGATGGATTACGAAACCTGCTCGCCCAGCCAGAGTTCGTAGAAAACCGCAAGGTGAGGGATCTGATAGAGGGCTTCGAAGACGGCACCTTAGCTCAGGCGGTGCTTGAGGAGATGCCCGATGGCGCCACCCTGCGGGTTGTAATCGGCGACGAGAATCGGGGAGATGTGCTTCGTCCACTCAGCGTCGTCATCGGTCGCTACGGCGGTCCGGGTGGTGCGGTTGGAGCCATCGCGGCCGTGGGCCCGACCAGGATGCGCTACGCTCACACCATCGCCCGCGTCAGGCTCATGACGTCGGTGATGACGGAGATGATCGACCTCAGGTCGTAGCGTCAGGACCACCGGTCCCTCCCCGTAAACCGGGCCGGTTTTCTCCCGAAGACATCGTTTCCCGGTGCCTGCATCCCTATACGCCCCGTCTGGGTGCAAATATAATTGAACTGTGTGTCCCGCATAAGGGCGCACCTAGCTAACGGCTACACATGACCACGAAAAAACGCGATTACTATGAGGTACTGGGCGTTTCTCGAAGCGCCTCGGATGAAGAGATCAAAAAGGCCTTCCGTAAGCTCGCGCTTGAATTTCATCCCGACCGGAACAAGGCCGACGGGGCGGTCGAACGTTTCAAAGAGATCAACGAGGCTTATCAGGTCCTGTCCGACCAGGATCTCAGGAGCCAGTACGATCGATTTGGCCATTCCGGCGTGACGGGTGGCGGCGCTACGGGCTTTGACGGTTTCGATACCTTCGGCGGCGTCGGAGACATCTTTGAGGCCTTCTTTGGCGGCTTCGGTGCCCAGGCCCAGGCCGGCTCCGCCCGTCGCGGCGCCGACCTGCGAGCTTCCATCACCGTGGCATTCGAGGAAGCCGCCTTCGGCACGGAAAAAGAGATCCAGATAATCCGTACCGAGAAGTGTGCCATCTGTCGGGGAAGTCGCAACGAGCCCTATACCACCCCGGAGGTGTGCACCAACTGCGGAGGCTCGGGCCAACTGAGGCGCGCCCAGCAGGGCTTCTTCGGCCAGTTCGTCCAAGTCGTCACGTGCAGCGTGTGTGGCGGTGACGGCCAGGTGATAACCAGGCCCTGCAAGCATTGCAGCGGCTCCGGCACGGAGCGCAAGCAACGCACCCTGGCAGTGACCATTCCGGCCGGCATCGAGGACGGGACGCAGTTGAAGCTTCGTGGAGAGGGCGAGGCCGGGCTCGGTGGCGGGACATCCGGCAGCCTGTTCGTTTCCCTTGGCGTCACCCCCCACCCGTTCTTCAGGCGCGAGGGCAGCGACGTCCGATACACTCAGCGGCTCAACGTCGCCCAAGCCGGGCTCGGAGTGGCGCTCAACATCCCTACTCTGGATGGGGAAGAAATGGTCGAGATACCGGCTGGCGCCCAGTCAGGCCATGTGATCAATCTGAAGGGAAGGGGCATACCCCACCTGCGCAACTCGGGCCATCGCGGAGACCAGATCGTAGACTTGTTCGTCCTCACGCCGAAAGACCTCTCCGATGAGCAAAGAGCCCTTCTTGAGCAGCTTGCGGCCACTTTACCTAACGAGGGCGATGTCTCCGAAGAGGGTGACCGGAATTGGATGGGCAAGATTAAGGACACCATCTCCGGCTCCTGAGGCCGTTGCACAAGTGACTGCACCAGGCGTTCCGGCATGACGCTGGTCGAGTTCAGCATCCGAGCTCCTTCAGAGTTCGTAGAGCCCGTCTCGGAACTGTTCAGTCGCTATGGCGAGCAGGGCGTCGTTGTGGAATTGGACGACGGTTACAATCCGGACGAGGGCGAGTCTCCTCCCCAGGATGCCTGGGCGACCCTGCGTACCTACATCCCCCCCGACGAACGGCTTCCGCATCGGCGCTCAAGCATCGATGCGGGCGTCAGGTTGGTCGCCCTCATTGCTCCAATAGGAGAGCTCACCGAGCGAACTATCGAGGAAGCCGAGTGGCGAGAGGCCTACAAGCGCCACCTGAGGGCGTTGAAAGTGGGTGAGCGACTGCTCGTGGTCCCCAGTTGGGATGAGCCGGAGTCCACCGGTTCACGGGAGGTGATCCGGCTTGATCCTGGACTGGCCTTCGGAACGGGGCATCATCCAACTACCCGCATGTGCCTCCAGTTCGTGGAAGAGTTATTGGAGCCCGGTGCCAGTGTTTTGGATATCGGGTGCGGGTCCGGCATCCTCTCAATTGCTGCCGCCAAACTCGGCGCGAGCAGGGTGCTGGGGATCGATATTGACCCGGATGCGGTTGTGATCGCCGGTCGTAACGTTGCTGACAACGAGGTTGGAGAGGTGGTTACTGTGGACGAGGGGACGCTTCAAAGTGGAGCGGGCGATGGGCGGTTCAATCTCGTGCTCGCCAACATATCCGCCAGGGTCATCGTTGACACTGCCCGGTACATCGCCGGTGCGACGAGGCCTGGTGGAGCCATCGTCTGTAGTGGGGTCGTTTTAGACAGGGGCGATGAGGTTGCCACCGCCTTGGCCGCCCTTGGCCTCGCCGTTACTGAAATCCGGCAGGAAGGGGACTGGCTGGCGATCTGCGCCGCTCACCCCTGACGCGGGTCAATCTTCTCTCTCCAGCCCGCTCCATTCCGGTGCAGGGTGCCTGCCTAGGAGATCGGATATCGCCGATTCCAGCGAGGCCCCCCCGAAAAGCACGGAGTTGATCGCGTGCGTGATGGGCATATCGACCGAAAGCCGGTTGGCCAGCCGGACCGCCGCCGCCGCCGTATCCACCCCTTCCGCCACGTTCTGCATCCTTATGCGAATCTCCTCCACGGTCAGGCCCTTCGCCAGCTCGACGCCCACGTGATGGTTGCGGCTCAGGTTGCTGTAGCAGGTGGCTACCATGTCACCCATTCCCGCCAGCCCGGCCAGGGTCATGGGGTTCGCCCCTGCGGCCACCCCGAGCCGGGCCACCTCCGCCAGACCGCGCGTGATGAAGGCGGCCTTGGCATTGTCGCCCACCGCCAGGCCGTCGCAGATGCCCGCTCCTATGGCGATTATGTTCTTCAGTGCTCCGCCCAGTTCCACCCCGACCAGGTCGGCGTTGGTGTATACCCGAAAGCTCTGAGATGAGAATGCGGACTGGACCAGAGCCATGGCCGCGTTGTCGGAGCCAGCGATAACGGTGGTCGAGGGCAGTCCGGCGAGCACCTCGGTCGCTAGGTTGGGGCCCGAAAGCGCACAGATACGGCCATCCCAACCGGCACCAAGCTCCTCGGCGATCACTTGGGACATACGTTTGCCGGAGGATATCTCCAGCCCCTTCGTGGCGCTCACCACTGTGCAGTCTGGTGGCACGTCGTGAGCGATTTGTGTGAGGTTCCTCCTGATCGAGATTGACGGCACGGCCACGATCACCAGGTCGGCGCCGGCCAGCGCATCGGCGGGAGATGATGTTGCCGAGACCGCTTCGGGCAGGGCTACTCCCGGCGCGAAGCGCCTGTTTTCACGGACCTCGTTCAGAGCGGTTGCCTCAGCTTTTTGGCGCGTGAGCATGCGCACGGTGGCGCCATTTTTGGCGAGCAGCACCGCGAGCGTGGTGCCCCAGCTGGTGGTGCCGATGACGACGGCCGATGTCATGGCTGGCTCGCTTGCTCCTCGGCCGGCTCGGCGCCGTCGGTGGTTTGCGATTGTGGCCGCACCGGCTCCGCCCTGGTGCCCAGCTTGCGCTCCTCGCCCATGAAAAGCCGCAGTATGTTGTCGTGATGGCGTACCACCACGGCGGGTACCCCCACGATCCCGTACCACATGAAGTCGGTCTCAATCACGCCCGTGGCGGCCAGAACGATCAAGGCCACCGCTCCTGAAGTTGCGCCCACGATGGACCCCAGCGAGACATACTTCGATAGATAGACTATCGGCAACCCGACGCCCGTGGCGATCAGACCCGCCCACGGTGACAGGATGAACAGCCCTCCCCAGCCGGTGGCGATGCCTCTTCCGCCCCTGAATCCTGCGAACACGGGGAAATTGTGTCCGAGCAGCGCGGCCAGCCCGGCGGCCGATTGCACCCCCGCCGGGTCGGTGAAGGCCCTGGCCACGGCGATTGCGATCACCGCTTTCGACATATCGAGTAGCAGCACTGCGGCCCCCACCTTCTTGCCGGACGTGCGGACGACGTTGGTCATGCCTGTCTTGCCGCTGCCGAAGTCGCGCACATCCACGCCGCTCGCCAGGCGCGCCGCGATGAGCCCGAACGGCACGGAGCCGATCAGGTAGCCGAGCACTATGAAGATCACATAGTCGACCACGGTCATTGCTCGCCCCTGCCCCTGAATCGCATCCTGAGCGGGGTTCCCTCGAAACCGTAGGTGTCACGGATGGCATTCTCCAGGTACCTGCGGTAGGAGAAGTGCACGAGGTCGGCCCGGTTCACGTAGATGGTGAATCCGGGCGGCCCGGTCGAGTCCTGGGTCACCCCATAGACCTTCAGGCCGTGCCTGGGGTTGGATGACGGTGGGTGGTCGGCCACGGCGTTGAGCACCGTTCGTCGCAGATCGTAGCGCGGCAGGCTCCTGGACCACTGCACGTGGACCGCAACGGCCGCATCCAGCAGCTCGCCAACCCCGTCACCTGTCATGGCGGACAGGAACCGTACCGGTGCGAAGCGGAGAAACTTGAAGCGTTCCCTTACTAACCTCTCGGCGTCGGCCTTGTTCATTCCCAGCTCAGGAGCCAGGTCCCATTTGTTGATGGCGATGACGATTCCCCTGTGAGCGTCAATCACGTAGCTTGCTATGTGGGCGTCCTGGGCCGTGGCAAGCTCGGTGGCGTCCAGTAGCAGCAATCCCACCTGCGCCCGCTCTATGGCGCGGAGAGAGCGCAGAACACTGTAACGCTCGATGCCGCGCTCCACGCTTCCTCGACGTCGGATCCCGGCTGTATCTATCAGCAGCATCGATGTGCCGTCGCGCTCGATCAGGGTGTCGATGGCGTCGCGCGTGGTGCCGGGCACATCGCTGACTATCGAACGATCCTCGCCGGCGATGGCGTTGAGTAGCTGGGACTTTCCCGTATTCGCCCGACCGACGATGGCGAGGGACAGGTCGGCCAGCGACTCGAAGTCGGGTTCGGTCGGTGGTAAAGCATCCACCACCCGGGCCATCAGATCGTCCACGCCCCTGTTGTGGTAGGCGCTGAGTGGGATCGGGTCGCCGATGCCGAGCGAGTGAAATTCGAGGGATGTGCTCTCCCTCTCGGGGTTGTCGGCTTTGTTGGCGGCCAGGACCAGCGGCTTCCCGGCCATGCGCAGGCTGTGAGCCACGTCCTCGTCGTCCGGTGTGATCCCGTCCACGGCGTCCACAACGAGCACGATGACGTCGGCGTCGGCAATCGCCACCTCGACCTGGTTCCGGACAGGTTCGGTCAATCCTGCAACCTGCGTGGAATGAGTCGGCTCCAGTTCGTGGCCACCGGTGTCTATCAGCACGAACCCGGTCCCACCCCACTCGACATCCGTCATCAGCCGGTCGCGGGTGGTGCCGGCGATCTCAGAGACGATGGCGGACCGGTCCCCGGCTATGCGGTTGTAGAGGGTGGACTTGCCCACGTTGGGGCGACCGACGATGGCGACAAGGGGTCTGACCACGGCCGGGCTCCTACGTCAGCAACCGGCGGAGAATGGCTTTTTGAGCGTGGAGCCGGTTCTCGGCCTGGTCGAAGACGACCGAACTCGGGTGGTCGAGCATCCCCGGGGCGATCTCCTCGCCCTCGTGAGCCGGCATGTCGTGCATGAAGATGGCGCCGGGTCCGGCCCGCTTCATCAATTCCGGGTCCACCTGGTAGCCTTCGAAGGCGCGTAGCTTTTTGGCCGCCTCTTCCTCCTCGCCCATGCTCACCCAGACGTCGGTGTATACGGCGTCCGCTCCGGCGACGGCGTCCTGTGGGCTCTCGAGCCAAGTCACGTCGCCGCCCGATTGTGCGGCCCGTCGCTGCGCCTCTGCCCACAGCTGATCCGGCACACGGTATGCTTCCGGACAGGCGAAGGTGAAGTGCGCCCCCACGGATGCGCATGCGACGGTCAGGCTTGCGGCCACGTTGTTGCCGTCGCCTATGTAAGCGATCCTGGCGCCGGACAGGCCGCCTTTCTTCTCGCGCACGGTCAGCAGGTCGGCCATCGCCTGGCACGGGTGCTCGGCGTCCGAAAGGGCGTTAACCACGGGCACGGCGGAGTGGGCAGCCATCTCGACGAGGGTGTCATGGGAGAACACGCGGGCCACCACGCAGTCGAACCACCGCTCCAGCACTCTGGCCACATCGGCCACCGGCTCCCGGCGCCCCAGACCCACGTCATCGGGGCTGAAATAGACGCAGTCTCCGCCGAGCTGTCTGATGCTCGCTTCAAAGCTTCCCCGGGTGCGGAGCGAGGGCTTCTCAAAAAGCAGTGCGACGATCATGCCTTCCAGGGGACGTGCATCGTCCGTACCGCTCTTCATTCGCGCGGCCTCTTCCACGATGTCGCCGACCTGCCTGCGAGCCAAGTCGGTGACCGACAAAAAGTCGATAAGTTTGCTCATCGCCCGTAAATGCTCCCAACCGCGATGATATGCCACGGAATCGTGCTCCTACAAGGGACCGGGGAGCCTGCGTTCGAGTGGTCTGCCACGTTAGAATCGTGGGACACGCTGCTCCGTGACTCGGCAAGCGACGGGAGTGGGCACGAGAGGCATGGCATGACAGGCGACGACATTGGAGCGAAACGGGTTCTACTTACCGAAGACAGCGTGATAATCGACTGGAGCGATGGTCAGGTCTGCCGCTATCCGGCCAGGGAGCTACGCCTCAACTGCGGCTGCGCCGAGTGCGTCGAGGAGTGGAGCCAGCGCAAGCTGCTTAACCCGGCAACGGTGCCCACCGATATTCGGGCGGAAGATTACCTGATGGTGGGCAGGTACGCTGTCCAGTTCCTCTGGAGCGACGCCCACCACACCGGCATTTATCCCTTTGAAACGATACGCAGGTTACTGCCCTGCGAAGAGACCAGTATCACCGGTGACGACCCGGTCCACGACAAATAGCAAGGCGGTTGCCAACGTGAAAATAGGATTACTCATCGAAGCCCAGGATGACATGGATTGGGACCTGTGGCGTAGCATCGCCAAATCAGCGGACGAGCTGGGCTTCGATTCTCTCTGGCGATCCGATCACCTCGTGGCGCTGTACGGGAAGACTCCCGGAGGCGCGCTCGACTCTCTCCTCAGCCTTGGGATCGCTGCCGAGGCCACCGAGTGCATCGGGCTTGGAACGATGGTCGCCTCTGTGACCTTCAGGCACCCCTCGGTGCTGGCCCGACAGGCCTCCCACATCGACGCCCTCTCCGGTGGCCGCTTCGTGCTCGGTGTCGGTGCCGGCTGGCACGAGGGAGAGCACACTGAGTACGGGGTCGATTTCCCCCCCATTGGCGAGCGTATGGACAGGCTGCGCGAGACGATCCTCTACTGTCGGGCGGCCTGGACACCTGGCCCGACGTCTTATACCGGGACGCACTACCGCCTTGATGGAGTCCACGGCCTGCCCCTCCCGGCGCGGGATCCCCTGCCGATCCTCGTTGGTGGCTCGGGAGAGCGTCGCACGCTGCGCATCGTGGCCGAGTTCGCGGACGAATGGAACGTCACCGGCAGGGACCTCCCCAACTACGACAGCAAGCTCGACGTGCTTCGCGGCCATTGCGACGCCGTCGGCCGCGATCCCGACGCGATCCGGCGTTCGATAGCCGCGCCGTTCGCGGTCGGCGTGGATGAAGCCGACCTCAACTCCCGCATAGAGAAGCTGAGACTCAGGGTTCCCACCCTGACCGGTGACTTCCGCAACCTGGGCGACCACCGGGGACCGGGCGGCTGGTTCTCCGGCACCCCGGACGAGTTGGTGGATCAACTGGGCAGACTATCGGAGCAGGGCGTCTCCCGGGTCATGCTCCAGCACCTCGCCCACGACGACTTCTCCGCGCTCGAACTGTTGGCGGCGCGAGTGCTACCGCAACTCTAGCGTGAGCGACACGTCTTATTGGGGCGACGCAACTGGGCTACCTAGGGCCGTGCTGTTCGATCTGGACGATACCATCCTCGCCACCTCCGAAGGCTCGATCGAGGGGTGGGTGGCGGTGGCGGATCGGTTTGCCCCGAAGCTCAACGCCATGGGCCACGATGTCACGCCGGAGCGGTTGCGCACCGCCATTCATGAGTACCGCGTCTGGTTCTGGTCAGACGCGGAACGCAACCTGAAAGGCCGCCTGAACCCCAGGAAGGCACTGCGCGAGAACGTGCGCGGCGGATTGGAGATGCTCGGCGTAGACGCCCCGGAGATGGTGGAATGGTTGGCTGAGGCCTGGACCGATCTGCGCTGGGCTGCCTCTAGGCCGTTCCCTGGCGCCATAGAGACGCTCCAGGCGTTCAAGGATAGGGGGGTAAAGCTCGGGCTCGTGACGAACGGCGCCGACGAAATCCAGCGCATGAAGGTCGAGCGCCTGGGATTGCCCGGTCTCATTGATCACATTCAGATTGAGGGCGCGTTCGGCGTCGGCAAGCCCGAGCCAGAGGTGTACGTACACGCCCTGGAAAGCCTTGGGGTCCCGGCACAGGACACCTGGATGGTTGGGGATAACCTAGAGTTCGACGTGCTGGCCCCCATGCGGCTCGGCATCTACGGCATCTGGGTGGATTTTGCCGGGACGGGTCTACCCGAAGATGCAATCTCGCGCCCAGACCGGGTCGTCCGGTCCATCTCAGAGCTTATTTAGCGTCCCGAAACCGTTTCCGCGGGGTCAGGCGAGTTTGAATTTCGGCAGTGTGATCTCGTCGGTCACGTCGTCGAACACCACCTCCAGTGCCATCCCTATCGCCAGGTCGTCTGGACTAGGTTCGTCGGAAAGGCCGACGATGTTGGTCGCCATGATCGGTCCGTCCTCCAGTTCCACGATGGCCGTCACGAACGGCGCATCGGCCTGAAAGCCGGGATCGGGTGAGCGATGCACGATGGTGAAGGTGTGCAGCGTCGCCCTGCCACTGGCCTGGAACCACTCCGTGTCCCGGGAAAAACAGCACGGCGAGATATCGCGTGGGTAGAAGTAGGCTTTGGCGCAGGCATTGCACCGGCGCAGCCAAAGCTCATGCTTACGGGTCCTATCCCAGTACGTTTGCGACTCGCCCTGCGGCGCTGGTAGCGGCTTTTGGTAGTCGGCCATCTCAATCCACCGCTAGGATTGCCGTGCCGGTCGACGACAGGTACCCACCGGTGCCGTTAATCAGCGCGATCTTGGTGTCGGCGAGTTGTCTGGCCCCGGTCTCGCCGCGAAGCTGCCGCACAGCCTCGAGTACGAGGAACATGCCGTACATGCCCGAGTGAGTGTACGATAGCCCGCCGCCCGAGGTGTTCATCGGGAACGCGCCCCCCGGAGCGGTGCGCTGGTCGGCCACGAAGTCGGGGCCCTCGCCCGGTCCGCAGAATCCCAGTGCCTCCAACGTCACAAGTACTGTGTATGTGAAAGAGTCGTAGATCATCGCCAGGTCGACATCACCATGAGTTATTCCAGCCCTCGCAAGAGCGCGAGGGCCGGTCTCCCTTGAAATGGGAGATGTTAGATCGGGCATCTGGCTGAGGATGGCGTGGTCGTGGCCCTCGGCGGCGCCCAGCACCCAGACGGGCTTGCGCTGTAGGTCCCGCGCCCGCTCGGCCGAGACGATGACGTAGGCTCCGCCCGCGTCCGTGACTATGCAGCAGTCAAGCAGGTGAAACGGCCACGAAACCCATCGCGATTCATGGTAGTCGTCGAAGGTCATCGGGTCGCGCATGTAGGCCTTGGGATTCAAGAGCGCCCATTTGCGTGTCGAGACCGCGATCTCTGCCAGTGCTTGGCGTGTCCTGTCTTCGCCGTAGACGTGCATATAACGGCGCGCGGCCATGGCATAGGCCACCGGTGCGTTTACGATGCCGTACGGCACCTCGAACTGCTGGCCGGGCTCTGCCGGGTCCGGCGTGGGCTGACTGAGCCGGGAGCGGCCCGCCTCCCCGTGGGTGACGAGTGCCACCTCGCAGTAACCGGCTCGAATCGCCGCCATGGCGTGGGCGATGTGGATGATGAATGACGAACCGCCGACCGCGGTGCCGTCGGTGTATGTGGGGGTTATGCCCAGATACTCGGCGAGCACCATGGACGAGTACCCGGCGGTGAGCACCCCGTCCACCTCGCCGATGCCGATTCCGGCGTCCTCCAAGGCGTTGTAGGCCGCCTCGGCATGGTGCTGGAGTGACGATTTCCCGGGTATCTTCCCGATCTCGTCGGATTCTGCGACGCCCGCGATGGCGACTCTTTCGTTGTTTGCTGACATCGGCCGCATCGTACTGGCTAGAGGGCGAGGTTGTCGATCAGGCGAGTATCGCCGACAAAACCGGCCACCAGAGCCAGCGCCGGTCCGGTTATCTCGGCCACCTCGCCCAGGGTTTCGGGGTCGGTGATAGAGGCATAGTCGATGACGATGCCGCTCATCTCCATTTCCAGACGCATCGCGCTCTTAAGCACGTCCGTGTCCGTCTCGCCGTCGCTCCTGAGAGTCTTTGCCCGATTCAGTGCCGCGTACAGGCCCAGCGCCGAGGCTCGCTCGTCGGCGTCGAGGGCGGTGTTACGGCTGCTCAAGGCCAGGCCGTCTGTTTCGCGAACCGTTGGAACTGCGACGATCTGAGCCCCAAGATTCAGGTCCTGACTCATACGACGGACCACGAGAAGCTGCTGCGCGTCCTTCCATCCGAAATACGCCCGGTCCGGCCGGGCGATCGCGAGCAGCTTGCAGACGATGGTGGCGACGCCATCGAAGTGACCCGGCCGCGATGCCCCCTCCAGCCGCTGCGCCAGCCGACCCACAGAGACTGTCGTATCGAAGCTGGTCGGGTACATCTCCCCGGTCGGGGGAGTGAAAACCACGTCGACGCCCTCTTCTTCCAGTACCGTCAGGTCATGCTGTCTGTTCCCAGGGTATGTGGCGAAGTCCTCCGCAGACCCGAACTGCGCCGGGTTGACGAAGATTGAGGCCGCGACGGTGCCGCAATCGGACTTGGCCGAGCGCAACAGCGCGATGTGACCGGCGTGAAGGGCGCCCATGGTGGGGACCATGCCCAGTGGACGGTTGTGACCTTTAAGCTCGGTCCTCAGCGCCTCAGCCGTCTCGACGACCCGCACGCGACTAATCTGTCGCCTCGTCCCGTTGCATGGCCGCGACGACGTCCTCGGACACGTGGTGGCTCTCGGCGTCGCCGGGGAAACTGCCCTCCTTGACGTCGGAGAAGTACGAGCCGAGTGCGGCGCGCATGTCGTCGGCCATGTTGGCGTAGTGACGGGTGTGCTTGGGGGTGAAGACCTCGAACAACCCCAGCACGTCGTGCAGCACCTGAATTTGTCCGTCGCAGTGCGGCCCGGCTCCTATGCCGACGGTGGGGACAGTTACCCTGGCCGTAATCTCCCGTGCAACTTCTGCGGGCACTAACTCAAGCACAATGGAATAGACTCCGGCCTCTTGCAGCGCAAAAGCGTCGGCCAACAACTGTTGGGCCTCTGCCGGGCTCTTACCCTGCACCTTGTAGCCGCCGAGCTGGTTCACTGATTGGGGTGTAAGCCCTATGTGGCCCATTACCGGGATGCCCGTCGAGACCAGCTGCCTTATGGTGCCGACCATGTGGCTCCCACCCTCCACCTTGACGCTCTGCGCCCCCGCCTCCTTGAGGTAGCGGCCCGCGTTGTGCATAGCCTCCGGCCAATTGGCGTTGTAGCTGAGGAATGGCATATCGGCGACCACGTGCGCGCGCTCTGTGCCTCGTACCACGGCGCGGGTGTGGTGGATCGACTCGTCTATCGTCAGCGGGACCGTGTCTTCGTAGCCCAGCACGACCTGGCTCATCGAGTCGCCCACGAGAATGGCTGGGAAGCCCACCTCATCGACGATGCGGGCCGACGTGTAGTCGTAGGCGGTGATCATCCCAATCGTCTCGCCTCGACGCTTCATCTCCGCCAGCTGGTGAATGGTTGTGCGCATACGGTACCTCCTCCTTTGCCCGAGTGAGGGCCTGCGCGGTGCTTTGCTCACGGACCCGCCGGTCCGTTCATAGTTATTTGATTGCAGTTATGTAAGGGGGTTGTCGGCGATGTACTCTTTGAGGAGACGCTCGATCTCCTTCGCGTCGGCCGGGTCGGCGACGCCCTTCTCAAGTGCGAACGGGAGCCCGGCCAAGGCCGAGGTGGCGTACATCTGCAGCGCCTCCGTGCTCACGCTCTTCATCGACTCAAGATGCTTTTTCACGGTGCCCACGTCCCCGCGAACGTAGGGTCCGGCGATGGCGGCGGGAAAGCCGCTCGACTCGATTACGTTTGCCACCCCCCGCACGATCGGCATGAGGGATGCGATCGCCTCATTACGGGGAACACCTAGACGATCCGCCCAGATCTGGGTAATCACCGCCGCCTGGCCCATTAGGACGCCGCCGATGGTCACAAGGGAGGCGTGGTACAGGGGCTTGTCCTCCGAGCGCAACGCGATCGGCCTGCCGTCCAGGTCCACAGCCAGGCCCGACAGGTAAGTCTGTATGTTTCCGGTGCCCTCTATACCGAAGGTCGAGCCCGGCAGGGCCTCCAGTGCGGCTTCTACCGAAGCAAAAGCCTGGAGCGGGTGCATCGAACCAATCGCCACACCCTGTCCGGCCGGACCCTCCAACACATCCAGGGAGGTAACGCCGGAGCAGTGGGCGACGCCCTGCCCGGCGCGCCAGGTGATCCCGTCGGCGACCGGTTTGATGGCCCCGTCGAACGTGGTAATGAACACGAAGTCGGCCCTGTCGATAGCATCCTGAATGGACTCGTAAGCTTCGCAGCCCTCTACGCGCATCGCTAGGTCCCGCGCCGACGCGAAGGTGCGGCTGGCGGTGGCCACCACCGGGTAGCCCTGGCGCGACAGTGCAACGGCCAGGGTCTTGCCCACGGCCCCGGACCCAACAAACGCGATCTTGCTAGTTCTATCGAATGCCATGTTTCACAGGTCCCCCAATGCCGGCACGCCGTTCAGGCCGGTCGCCTCGGTTATCGACCGCACTATCGCCGCCGCCACGGTTATGGCCGCCGCCGCCGTGATGCGGTCGAGATCCGGAGGGGTCGAGTCGTCGTCCGCATTGCCGGTGGCGAGGGCGAAAAAGGCGTCCCCGTCGTGCACAGTATGGGCCGGACGCACGGCCATCGCCAGCCCGTCGTGGGCGGCCGACGCTACCCGGCTCGCCTGGGCCTTCGACAATGCGGCGTCGGTGGCGACCACGCCTATGGTCGTATTGGTGCCCGCCGGCATGGGGGGTGGTTTCCAGTCTGGCGCGAGTATCGTCTCCGTCGCGTCGGACATGCTGCCGTCGGCAGCGCGAGGACCAGCGATCAGGCATCCGGACCGGGCGTCGGAGACGCCTCCGACGGCGTTGTTGGCGACTATCGCCCCCACCGTCGTGCCGTCTCCAAGAACCAGTCCGGCGGTGCCGATGCCCGCCTTAACGAAGCCCGCTCGCCCCAGCAACTTGGCCGCCGTGGCACCCGTCCCGGCGCCCACCGTGCCCTCGCCCGGCCGCTCGCCCGTGGCGACGGTGCAGGCCTGGTAGGCGTCGTCCGGGCCGGGGACGGCCTCCTGGGACATATGTAGGTCGAAGAGGATGGCGGCCGGGACGATAGGCACCGTGATGCCGCGTGCATCGTGACCCACGCCGTTCTCGCGCAGGTAGCGGACCACACCTTCCGCTGCCATGAGTCCAAAAGCACTCCCGCCGCTGAGCAGCACGCCTTGCACTCTCGGCACGGTAGCTGTGGGATGGAGCAGGTCCGTTTCACGGGTGCCGGGAGATGCGCCGCGAACGTCAACACCTGCCACCGCGCCACCCTCACACAAGATGACCGTGCAACCGGTGGCCCTGTGGACATCCGTGTAGTGTCCGACGGCAATGCCCGCCACGTCGGTTATCGAGCCGGATGCCGGATTCTGTTTGGTGTATGTTTGGATACTGGTCAATGCTCACCGTTCCAACCGGATTGGTTGCACGGTGCATCTTAAACAACGCGCGCGTCCAGCGTCCAACCTCCCCCCCAGCGGCCGGTCAACGGACTGGTCCGCAGGACTCTCATGGGCGCGGTCGGACTGGTCGCAAGTGTTACAATCATGATTTTCGACCCACCCCTTGTCTCCGAGGTGATCTTTGGTAGAAAGTGGCTCAAATTACGACCTCGTGATCCTCGGCAGCGGTCCCGGAGGATACGTGGCGGGCATCCGTGCGGGCCAGTTGGGGATGCGGGCCGCCATCGTCGAAAGAGCAGAGATTGGTGGCGTGTGCCTGAACTGGGGCTGCATCCCCAGCAAGGCGCTTCTCCGTAACGCCGAGATACTCAGTCTGCTTAACGAGGCCGAGCGCTTCGGCATTGAAGTCAGTGGCGTCATTGCTGACTTCGGCAAGGCCGTTGACCGGAGTAGAGAGGTCGTCGATCGCCTCACCAAGGGCGTGGCCTACCTGCTCAACAAGAACAAAGTCGATGTGGTCGGGGGCACCGGTTCCTTGATCGATGCTGGCACCGTCAGCGTCGATGGCGAGTCGCCGCAGACGCTGAAAACGAGCAACGTGATGATCGCCACCGGTGCGCGTCAGCGCGGCCTGCCCAATCTGCCCATCGACGGTAACGTCGTCGTTACCAGCCGCCAGGCCCTGGAGATGCGCGAAGTGCCGGCCCGGGTGGTGATCGTCGGCGGCGGTGCCACCGGCGCCGAGTTCGCCTATTTGTATAACTCCTACGGCAGCGAAGTGACCATAGTGGAGTTGCTCCCCCGCATGGTCCCGCTGGAGGACGACGACGTGGGGGCGCAGCTCGGCCGCTCCTTCAAGAAGATGGGCGTCAAGGTGATGGCCGAATCCCAGGTGCTCGGCATCACCACCGAGTCCGGCACCGCCAAGGTCACGGTGTCAAAAGGGGACACTGAGTCGGTGATCGAATGCGACCGGGTCCTGGTCGCCGTCGGCGTGACCGGTAACATCGAGAACATCGGCCTCGAAGCTGCCGGAGTGGAGACGGAGCGTGGCTTCATCCCGGTCGACGACAGCATGAAAACCAACGTCCCGGGCGTGTACGCTATCGGCGACGTGACGGGAAAGCTGCTCTTAGCTCATGTCGCATCCGCACAGGGCGTCACCGCGGTCGAGACGATGGCGGGGCTGGAGCCCCCGGCCTTGGACTACGGCCTCATGCCGAAGGCCGTCTATTGCCGGCCGCAGGTGGCCAGCTTCGGCATGACCGAGCAGGCGGCCCGGGAAGAGGGCCGCGAGTTGAAGATCGGCAAATTCCCGCTGTCCGCCTCCGGCAAGGCCCTGGCGATGGGCGAGACCGACGGTTTCGTCAAAGTGGTCTCCGATGCGGAGATCGGCGAGATCCTCGGCATCCACATGATCGGCACCGAGGTCACCGAGCTGCTTGGAGAGGCGTCTCTCGCCAAGTTGCTTGAAGGCACAACCACTGAGATAGGCTGGCTGGTCCATCCCCATCCCACGATTTCGGAAGGCCTCAAAGAGGCCGCCCTGGCCGCCGAGGGAGAGGCCATCCACGTCTGAGTGTCTGAGCGCCCCGGTCGCGGCATCTCAAATGCCGCTCTGCTCACCATGAAAGTAGCACCCAAGATAGACAAATCCCTCGCCCGCGACCTTTACAGGCAGATGCAACTCATTCGCCGCTTCGAAGAGGAGTGCAGCGCACAGTACATGCAGGGCCGCATACGTGGCTTCCTGCACCTGTACATCGGAGAGGAGGCGGTCGGGGTCGGCGCCATCTCGGCCCTTCGAGAGGATGACTACATCGTCAGCCATTATCGAGACCACGGGCACGCCTTGGCGCGCGGCCTGGAGCCGGGTCCGGTGATGGCTGAGTTGATGGGCAAGGCCACCGGCGTCAGCGGAGGCAGGGGCGGGTCCATGCACCTGTTCGACTCGGGAAAGGGCTTTATGGGGGGCTATGCCATCGTCGGCGGTCAGCTCCCGATCGCCGTGGGTCTGGGCTTGGCTATCAGCCATTTGCGGCAGGATCGGGTCGTCATCTGTTTCTTCGGCGACGGGGCGGTGAACGAGGGCGAGTTTCATGAATCGCTCAACCTCGCGTCCCTGTGGAACCTGCCGGTCATCTTCATGCTCGAGAACAACCTGTACGGCATGGGCAGCCACATCGACCGCACCCACGCCGCTGGCCGGGACCTGTATACGTCCGCCGACTCCTACAACATACCGGCCATGCAGGTCGACGGGATGGACCTGATGGCCGTACGCGAGGCCGCCCAAGAGGCTGTTCACCGCGTCCGGGCCGGTGACGGACCGGTGTTCCTGGAGGCCATCACCTACCGCTTCCAAGGCCACTCCATGGCCGACCCCGTCCAGTATCGGGATAACAAAGAGGTCGACGAGTGGAGGGGGAGGGACCCCATCTCGCGGTTCGTCGACTTCGCCGTCGGGGAGAACCTGCTCGGACCGGAGGATCTCGCGGAAATTCAGGAAGAGGTCGAGCTGGTGGTGGAGGAAGCCACCCGATTCGGAATCGAGAGCGAGGAACCAACAATCGAATCCATGTACTGCCACGTCTATGGCTGAGTTGCAGCTCAGGGAGGCGGTGTCGCAAGGACTTAGGGAGGCCATGGATTCCGACGAACGTTTCATGATGCTCGGCGAGGACATCGGCGAGTACGGTGGCGCCTACGCCGTCACCAAGGGTTTCTTGCGCTCCTACGGGCAGGATCGCGTTCGTGACACGCCCATATCGGAGGCGGTTATGGTGGGCGCTTCGGTGGGGGCGGCGATGGGCGGCATCCGTCCGATAGTCGAGGTGATGACGATCAACTTCACCCTTCTGGCGATGGATCAGGTGGTCAACCATGCCGCGAAGCTCAGGTACATGTCGAACGGCCAGTTGAGAGTTCCCATGATCTTGCGCACGGTGACCGGAGGCGGCGCCCAACTCGGTGCGACCCATTCCCAGAGCTTCGAGGGCTGGTACGCCAACGTCCCTGGCCTGAAGGTAGCCACTCCGGCCACGCCCTACGACGCGCTGGGCCTTATGCGGTCCGCCGCCCGCAGCGAAGACCCGGTCGTCTTCGCCGAGCACCAGATGTTGTACGGAGTGAAAGGCGAGGTGCCGGAGGAGTGGTACGAGGTGCCGTTCGGGAAGGCGGCGGTGCGGCGCGAGGGTAAAGACGTGACCCTGGTCGGATACTCACGCATGGCAAATATCGCCCTTGATGCGGCCGAGATTCTTTCGGACCGTGGCGTGGACGCAGAAGTGGTCGACCTCCGCACCCTTCGGCCTTTGGATATGGATACTGTAGTCGACTCGGTACTCAAAACCGGCAGAGCCGTGGTCGTCGAAGAGAACTGGAGAACCGGAGGATTCGGCGCCGAAGTGGCCGCAGGAATACAGGAGCGGGCTTTTGACCACCTTGACGGCCCAGTGGGACGAGTTAGTGGCGCGGAGGTGCCGTTCCCTTACAATGGCCGGCTGGAGGCAGCTGCAATACCGGACGTGGCCCGGGTGGCGGCCGCAGTGTCTGAACTTTTCGGCATCTGACCCACTCAGATGGGATTGGGAGCGCGCAGCAATGGCAACTGAATTGACCATGCCCCAGATGGGCTACGACATGCAGGAGGGCACCGTCGTCCGATGGCTGAAGTCGGAGGGCGCGGAGGTCGAGAAGGGCGAGGTAATCGCCGAGATCGAGACCGACAAGGCCGTCGTGGAGTTCCAGTCCTACGCCGACGGCCTGCTCCGGCGCATTCTTGTCGCCGAGGGTGGAACCGTGCCGGTCGGTCAGGCCATCGCTGTGGTGGGTGAAGAGGGCGAGGAGATCTCTGTAACCGAGGTCGTCGCCGAAGGGCTGTCCGAGCCGGCCGGCGCTGTGCCGCTGCCCGTGGTTCCTAGGGCCCCGTCGGACGACGGCGTCGCTCCCGCCGACGCCGATTCCCCCGGCGCCCCGACGACCGACGTCGGTCGTGTGAGAGCCTCCCCGGTGGCTCGCAAGATAGCCGATGAGCGCGGCGTCGACCTGATCCAGATCGTCGGAACCGGACCCGGAGGCCGCATAACCAGGGAGGACGTCGAGGGTCACGTGCCCGATCCGGCGGCATCGCCGACGGCGCCGGAAACCCCGATCCCGCTGGTGGCCCCGTCTGCTCCATCTGATCCGGCGCCATCTCCCGTGTCGGAGCGGTCCGGCGCGCTGGAGAGTGGCATGGCCCCCCTGAGCCGCATGAGACAGCAGATCGCCCGGGTCACCGTCCGCTCCAAGACCGAGGCGCCGCACTTCTACGTCTCCACGGAAGTGGACATGACTCAGGCCATGGAGATGCGCCAACAGGTCAACCGCAGCCCCGATTTCGAGGGGGCCAAGGTCTCAGTCAACGATCTGATACTGAAGGCGTGCATAGGTGCGCTGAAGAGTCATCCCAAGTTCAACGCCACTTTCACTCTTGATGGCATCCAGATGCACGAGTACATCAACATTGGCATGGCCATCGCCGAGGACGAGGGCCTCATCGTGCCCGCCGTCAGGGACGCTCACGACATGTCCCTCAAGCAGCTGGCCATCGCCAGCAGAGACCTGGCCGAACGGTCTAGGAGCGGAGCGCTGACCGCCGACGAATACACCAGCGGCACGTTCACCGTGAGTAACCTCGGCATGTTCGATGTCAGCGGGTTCGCGGCCATCATCCACCCGCCCCAATCCGCCGTCGTGGCCGTTGGCTCGGTGGCCAAAAAACCGGTCGTGCGTGGCAACAAGGTCGAGGTCGCCGACGTCATGACCGCGACCCTGTCGGCGGATCACAGGATCGTCGACGGGGCCGAGGGTGCGCTCTTCATCGGTGAGGTCAAGTCGATTCTGGAAAACCCATATCAACTACTCGTGTAAGACGCCGAGGCCAGTCGTTTGCAACTGATCAAAGAGCCGAGCGTCTACCTGACCACACGGACTGCCGTGAACTGGGACGCGATCGCCGAGTTTCTCACGGCCGAGGGAGTCCCCCCGATACCGGAGAGCATCCGTGCTGGCGACGACGAGTCGGCCGCGGTCGTCGAGGTCGCGGCCCGTATGTGTTACATGAGCTACGGCCGGGGTCGCCGCGACATCGCGGAGTTTGTAAACAACCTCCTGTCTTCAAAGGACGGTAGCGTTTTCGAGCACGTCAACTATGGCTTCGTGGTCACCGGCGTGTCGCGCAGCCTCACCCACGAACTGGTTCGTCACAGGGCCGGGTTTGCCTACTCCCAGCGCTCACAGCGCTACGTCGACGAGGCTAGTGCGGCCTTCGTGGTGCCGCCGGCGCTGGCACGGGAGGTGGGGGACGTTGAGACGGCCGTCCGGGTGTTCGAGAAGGCGATGGAGGTGGCCTCCTCCAGCTATGATGAACTGGTCGCCGATCTGGAAAAGACACTTCCCGGAGACCTGTTTGAGCTTAAGACCGATCGCCGCAAAGCGATCAGGCAGGCGGCCCGATCCGTGCTTCCCAACGCCACCGAGACCAAGATATTCATCACCGCCAACGTCCGCGCCTGGCGCCACTTCATCGAGATGCGAGGTGCGTCCTACGCTGACTGGGAGATCAGGAGCCTCGCCCTCCGCATTCTGGCCCTGCTGGAGGAGGAGGCGCCCCTGCTGTTCGGCGACTTCACCGTCGAGCAGCTCCCCGACGGCACCTCCATAGCCACCCCACTCTATTCCAAGGTCTGAGCGGCGCATGGACCGGTTCGAGGGCAGGGTCGCCGTGGTCACTGGGGCCAGCTCTGGCATCGGCGAGGCGACCGCTGAGGCCTTTGCACGCGAGGGTGCCGCGGTAACATTGGCGGCCCGCCGAGAGCATGAAGGCCGGATGGTGGCCGACCGCATCACCGCAGCCGGTGGCCGCGCCATATTCGTCCGCACTGATGTCAGCGACCGAGACCAGGTCAAGAACCTTATCGGAAGGACCGTCGAACAATTCGGCCGCCTCGACTATGGCGTCAACAACGCCGGCATCGAGGGGGCCCGTGCCCCGACGGCCGACTACCCGCTGGACGAGTGGGACCGGGTCTGCGGTGTGAACCTAACCGGGATTTTCCTGTGCATGAAGTACCAGATACCTCACATTCTCAGTGACGCCGGTGGTGACGGGGCTATAGTAAACGTCGCGTCGGGGAACGGACTTGTCGGGGGAGCAAATGTCTCTCCCTATATCGCAAGCAAGCACGCGGCGGTCGGTTTAACAAAGACCGCAGCTCTGGAGTATGCTCCCCTTGGACTGCGCATCAACGCCCTGTGCACATCCAGCGTGGCCACGCCAATGCAGGACCGCATATTCGGGGGAGACACCCCGGAGGTTTTGGCGAAGGTGGCCGATATGCACCCCAGCGGCACCATCTCCACGCCGGAGGAGTGCGCGGGCGCCATTATGTGGCTGTGCTCGGGCGCGGCGTCCTACGTAACCGGCTGTGCCTACGTCATGGACGGGGGCTGGCTCGCTCGCTGAGCCTCGCCCCGGGCTCGTGTTTCTGTTGCCGAGCCCCGTGAATATCCCCACGTCCATTCCCAGAATGATGACCTCGTCGCCCGCTTGGCCGTCGACGCCTCCCAATCCTACTGCCGCGACTCCACCCCTATTCGGTGTTGCGGTTTGGGCCGGGGTTCAGTCTCCGGCCCGTTTCGGCCTCTTGTCGGTCCATGGCGTCGCTGCGCGATCGGCTCCAGGCCATAAACAGAGCTGGCACGATGGCGACGGAACTGACCACCACGGCGATTATGAAGAACTCGACGAAGAGTCCCATCCCGATGCCGCTCACAACCTGCTCGTAGTCGGCGAACCGTGCGCTGGTGACCTCCGTCGCCTCTCCGGCGGTTGGCAGCGGGAGGGGCAAGTCCGAGACGAGTATCGAGAACCGCTGTGCTCCCCACGCCGTGATTGCGGCCAGTCCGAAGGTCATTCCCAGCAGACGCATGGCCGTAACCAGTCCGGCGGCCGCGCCCCTGTCGCCGTGGCTCACCGGCTCCGTCGCACCCAGCGCGATGGGGGCTATCAGCAAGCCGAATCCAAGACCGGTCGTGGCTAGGTGAATCGTCATTTGGGGATCGCCGATGTCCAGTTCCCAGGTGCTCATCAGACCGTACCCCAGGGCGACGAGCGCCAGCCCCAGCACCGTCGGAATACGGTAGTCCATGCGCTGGGCGGCCATGCCTCCCAGTACCGCCCCTATGGGCATCGCCACCGTCATCCGCATCAACCGCAGACCTCCCTCCAGTGCCGAGTGACCCATCAGGTAGGTGGTCATGTATGGAATCGACACCATGCCGATGATGAGGGCCACCCCGATCAACAGGTGACCGAAATTCGCTGTGACGACTGTAATACTGCGGAACATGGAATTGGGTAGCAGTGTGACCGGGCCGGTTCGCTGACGGTACACGAAGGCGGCCAGCGCCGCGCAGGCCAGCAAAAAGTACCCGGTCATCGCTGGGTCGAGGCGGTCGATGCGGGAGAGCCCGAGGGTCAGCGAGGCGAGTGACAGGGCCAAGAATACGCCTCCCACGTAATCGATCTTCGATTTGAGCCTCTGACTCGGCCCGAGCAGCATGAACAGGGTGATGAGCACGATTACCCCCAGCGGGATGTTCATCCAGAACACCCACGGCCAGCTCAGGAAACGCCCGACCAGCCCACCCCACAACGGGCCGATCACTCCGCCAGCCTCCGCGGAACCGCCGACCAGTCCCAGTGCCAACCCTCTGTTACCTCTCGGGAACAGGTCGCCGACGATGGCGATGGCGATCGGCAGCATCGCGCCCGCTCCCATGGCCTGGAAGACCCTGAAGACAATGAACGAGGACAGGTTGGGGGCGAGCGCGGTTGCCACCGACCATCCCATGAACAGCACCATGGCCCCGGCGAACATGCGTCGGTGCCCAAATGCGTCCGACATGGAACCGACCAGGGGCATCGCTGCCACGTAGCCAAGGAGGTAGGCGGTGATCGTCCACGACGCCTTGTCCAGTTCCGTGGGGGGAATGCGAAAGTCCAGCATTATGTCCTGGAGCACGGTGACGATCACCGTCTGGTCGTCGGCGGCGGCGAACACTCCGAGACAAACGGGAATAAGCGCCACGTACGGTGAGGTCTGACGCACTCTCCGCTACGCTCTCGGGCTCTTCGTTTTAACGCTCATCGCTTCGGGAAACGGCCGGGGCCGTGGGACATGGTCGATTTACGGTATGTTGGGGGCTTCGATGGTGACCGGCTCGTCGAAGCGAGACAGCGTCACCACCCGCACCGTGTCCGGCGTGTCGCTGAGGGTCACCTGTCCGATGAATCGCACCAGCTTGAGATGCAGGCTGCCCGCGTCGATCTCCACCTCTATGTCCACGATCCCGCCCTCGACAGTGGCCCCCATCAAGGCCTCCAGGGAGCCGACCGGCACCTTGCCGGTGAGCTTGTACAGGTCCGGTTCGGATGCCACGAAAGCGGCCCCCGTCACCTCGTCCAAAACGGAGGATACCCCCTCCTTGGGATTGAAGAATTGGATCGGCGAGACGGTCGCGTCGATCTCCTGCCACTCCCCCGTAAGAGGGTTGGTCATGTAGTTGGCGTCCCCGATGGCGATCAGCTTGGCGTTGATCGGAATGTTGCCGAACAGCCCGGAGAACTCGCAGTAGAGCCTGTCGGGGGGCTGCACGTCGCCAAACACCTCCTCCACTTCGACGCCGGGTAGGAACTCGGTGGTGCCCACCTCGTGCGTCATCTCGAAGCGGAACGTCGCAAGGCCCGCCATCAGGTTGGCGGAGCGGCTGAGCACCTCAGCCTCTGTCAAAGGTTCCGCCGTCGGCACCGGAGTAGCGACCGGCTCAGACCCGCCGCAAGCCGAAGCGACGATGGCGAGACCCACCGTTGAAATGACCAAGGCTATTAACTTTAGGCGCCGCATAACTCGCTTATCTTATCCTTATGCTGGGCAATTTCAGTTCGCGTTGAAATTTGTACCTGCGAGGGGAGACGCAAAGAGGCCCCGCCGTTTGCGGCGGGGCCTCTCGATTGCTTCAAATAGCCGGTGCTGTTACCGGTCGTTTCGGACGCGCCTACTCCTCAGCA
Organism: uncultured Dehalococcoidia bacterium; assembly: GCA_964637315.1. Classification (GTDB taxonomy): domain Bacteria; phylum Chloroflexota; class Dehalococcoidia; order Lucifugimonadales; family UBA2962; genus CAUZIR01. Next base: position 144,267 of record CAZWTT010000002.1, read on the forward strand.
CCATGGCGCCACCGCCGAGAATCAAGAGTGCCGCGGCCGCCAAGGCAAACAGCGCCATGGTCGCGACCGACTCGTCACCGGTGTTGGACAGGCCAATACCGAGTTCGGGACCGATCGGCTTCAGGCCGCCCTCGGCCATGGTGTAGGTGGCCATCAACTGAGCGGCCACATAGGCCTGGTCGGCTCCGCCCTCGGTGCCGCCGGAGGCTATAGTGCCGTCAGCGTTGGAATCGATGCCATGAAGAGCGCTGTTCAGAAGGCCGACCACCGTAATGCTGTTGAGCTTTGCGGCGAAGAGACTGCTCTGCGCCAGGGACACCAGCGCCTGGTCTCGAGCGGCGATGGTCCACTCCTCGGCGTTCCCGCCGTTGGCCTCGACAAGCGCGGCGTTGACGGAGAAAATGAGCTCGTCCACCTCGGTCGCCGCGAAAGAGGCATGCTCTCGGTCGGCGGCATGGAGCAGCACACCGGAGCCGTCGCCCGGGTTATCGAACGAACTATCGAAGTTGGCCCCGCCCTCACCCTCAATGATGTTGATCACGTGGTGGATATGGAGCTGTACCTCTTCGAGCGTGGTGGAATCAACCGCCAACTGGGCGTGGTCGATAGACAACTGGAGCTGCGTCTTGAGGTTGGTCAAGACACCGGCATCGGATCCCGGCGGCCAGGCGGTCAACAGGTGTCTGATGTGGGCCATCCCCGCCAACGGGATTCTGTGGCTGAACGCGGACACGCCAGACGATGCGGAATCGGCGTCGGGCGAAGGCTCAACGGTGACCACGAACTTGTTGTAGCCCGCGGCGAGGTCCTCACCGTCGGCGGAAACGAAGACGTGGGCGATGGTGCCGTCAGTGGCTACCGCCATTACGCCCGTGCTTAACTCAGCCGAGCCGTCATCGGAGACAAGCCAGCCTTCGAGGGCCGTGCCTGCGGCCTGTGCTGGCACGTCCTTCATGGCGATGGTTACGGTGTCACTCAGGCTGGCACCGTCCGAAATTATGGCGGTCCCGGACGCTCCCGCCGATATCGATACGGGTTCCTGGGCCATTGCTAGGCCCGTGGGAAGCGCCATGGACAGCAAAAGAGCCAGGAGGGTTGCGACCCTGGCTCCAGGTCTCTTAATGGTCATTTAGCTGGTAACCCCCTGTTTTTGGCAAAACGACTACAAAGCCTCGCCGACGACAAAAAGGTATCACAAGCGCGCGGCGTGGCCTAGGCTTGGCGGGGGAATTTTAGCACAAATACTAAAGATCGCCCACGAGGACATGGTCGCCCGTCGGATCGCTGCTGCCGCCGGCCGGCTCGACGGTGATCATAATGGCGTCGAATTCACCCACCGGAACTACCAGTTGGAGAACCGTTTGGCCGTACCCAGACGCGTCGACGGTGAACGTCCCGACGCCGGTGCGCAGGCCGTCCTTGACCAACCAGGCCTGGTATACTCGATCCTCTGGCAGGGGTGGCAGGTCGAACACGGCAAGAAGGCCGATACGGCCGTCATTGGACATGAACATCATGCCCCGTGCCGACGCCGATCGCTGGGACGACCAGAGCATGTTCACCGACCGATCCGGGACGGCGGCCATGTAGGTCAGGGTTCGCTGCTCCTTGACCATGTCCATCATCTCTGACTCGTTTGCGGTGACCGTTTGCACCAGACCGGCCAATTCGGTCTGTTGCTCCACCACTTCAGCGAGCATTTCGTCGACCTGTGCCATCGTCGACGATTCCTCCTCAACCGCGGCGGCCAGCTCTTGCCGCTCGACCGCATCCTCCTCGACCCTGTCGCCCACAACCTGCAACTCTTCCCGGGTCGCCGTCTCCTGCAGCGCCAGTGCCTCGATCGTCTGGACCAGTTCGGCCGCGTCGCTTTCGATCGACCCGAGTCGACCGTCCAGCCACACCCCACCGACCACGAGCAGCGCGATCGCCACCACCCCAAAGCCCATCGCCGGATGGGTCCAGCGGCTAGCGAGTAACGCCTCCAGTCCGTGGACGGAGCCGCCTGCACCCTGCTCTTGTGGTGCCATTTGGGCCGCATTCGGCTGCCGACCGGTCTCGGACGCAATGGCAGCGTCTACCCGGGCGAACAGCGCCCCGGTCACCCGGTCGGGAACAGGCACCCGTTCCACTCTGGCGGCCAGTGACGCGAGACTGTCGGCCGCCTCGGCCAGTTCCGGGTGAACCTCCGGGCATTCGTCCAGATGTGCTTCAAACTCGACGCGTTCATCTTCGCGAAGGGCCCCTAGGACGTAGAACTCGTAGTCGTAGTTGATTCGCTTGCAGTTCATAGCTCTATTAGTTGCTAACGCAGCGCTCGGCCAAGCGGATTTCCGGTCTAGAGATTGGGTAACACTCCATTTTCCGGTTCGGGTCGATGCTCATGGTGCTAGCCCATCACCTTGCGTCCGACGGTCTCCCTAAGCTTTTTCAGCGCGAGCCTCATCCGCGTCTTCACCGTCCCCAGTGGCTGCTCCAGTCGCGCGGCGATCTCGGTGTGGGTCAATCCACCGAAGTAGGCGAGTTCCACCACCACCCGTTGTTCGGGTCTGAGCGTCTTGAGCGTCTCGTCGAGCACCCCTCGTTGGAACTGCGCGGTGGAGAATCGGACGGGATCGCTGACGTCGTCCGAGGGGACGTCGAGAGTTTTCACCTCGCGTGAGGAGCGCTGCTGCTCCCGGCGCCTGCGCCGCCTGATCTCGTCGATCGCGCGGTGGTGGACGATGCTGAACAGCCAGGCTGTAACCTTGCCTCGGCCTTTCTTGTAGCCACCGGCCCGGCGCCAGACGTTGAAGAATGCGTCCTGGGTCACCTCTTCCGCCGCACCGGGATCCCTCAGAATCTTAACGGCGAACGAGTGGGCGGCCGTCGAATATCGTCGATACAGTTCCGCGAGGGCGTCGCGCCTCCGCTTGGCTATCAGGCCCAGCAGATCATCGTCACTCAGGTCTCCCGGTTCCGGTGCTCGGTCAGTCACTGGGGCCAGATTATATTCGCATTGGTGGCCGCGCCGACACTTACCGACACGCACTCAGGTGTTCGTTTGTACAGCCGAAAGGCGCGTTGACACCCCTTCCAGTCCGCCCATAAACTCACGGCCGTGGACAGGCTCTATGGAAAGGTCGCTATCGTGACGGGGGCGGCTGGTGGCATGGGCGCCGCCGAGGCCCGGCTTTTTGCCGAAGAGGGAGCGGTTGTGATTGTCGCCGATGTCCAGGACGAACTCGGGCGCGAGGTTGCGCGTGACATAACCAGGGACACAGCCGGGTTTGGCGGGAGCGCCCGCTATCTTCCCCTCGATGTCTCCAGTGACGACCAGTGGCGACAGGCCATCGACGACACGCTTGATGCGAACGGCCGTCTCGACGTGCTGGTCAACAACGCCGGCGTCGGAGAGGGAGGAGACAAGATCACCGCTTTCACCGTCGCGCAGTGGGATCGCATACTCGGCGTCAACGCCACCGGAGTCTTCCTCGGCACCAGGCACGCCGCAAGAGCAATGCGACGCACCGGAGGCGGTTCGATAATCAACATCTCCTCCATCTACGGACTGGTGGGAGCGCCCGGAGAGGCGCCGTATCCGGCCTCCAAGGGCGCCGTCCGTTCCTTCACCAAGGTGGCGGCTGTGCAGTTGGCCCCGGACAACATCCGGGTCAATTCCGTGCATCCAGGCTTCATAGATACTCCTCAGACGAACTGGATGATGGTCGATCCGGCCGTCGTCCAAGGCCTGGAAGAGCGCACTCCGTTGGGTCGGATCGCCACCCCCGAGGACGTCGCCTGGGGTGTGCTTTACCTTGCTAGTGACGAGTCGTCCTATATGACCGGCTCAGAATTCGTTATCGACGGCGGGATAACGGCCCAGTGAACCCGACACTTTGAGGCGACCCCTGTGAAACGACTGAAGGGCAAGATCGCACTCATCACCGGCGCGGCTGGTGGCATGGGGGCCGCCGATGCGGTGCTGTTCGCCCGGCAGGGTGCCACCGTCATCCTCACCGATGTTCAGGACGAGATGGGCGAGGAAACGGCGCGCGGCATCGTCGCCTCCCCTGACACCGCCGGCTCGGGTGGCTCTGCCGTCTACCGTCGCCTGGACGTGACCAGTGAGCCGGATTGGGTCGAGACCGTGGCCTGGGTTGAGTCGGAGTATGGCCGGATCGACGTTGTGGTCAACAACGCAGGCACCTTCAGCGGCCGTATGGGCCGGTTGTCCGACCACACCGTGGAGGACTGGAATAGGGTCATCGCCGTAAATGCGACTGGCGTCTTCCTTGGCACCAAGCATGGCGCCAGGTCGATGCGTCGCACGGTCGGCGGTTCGATAATCAACGTCTCGTCCGTCTACGGACTGGTGGGAGCGCCCGGAGAGGCGCCGTATCCGGCCTCCAAGGGCGCCGTCCGTTCCTTCACCAAGGTGGCGGCTGTGCAACTGGCCCCGGACAACATCCGGGTCAACTCGGTGCACCCTGGCTTCATCGAAACCCCCCAGTCGGCCTCGCTCATGGAAGACCCGGTGGCGCGTGCCAATCTGGTCGAGCGCACCCCCATCGGCCGGATTGGCACTTCCGAGGACGTCGCCTGGGGCGTTCTTTACCTTGCCAGCGACGAGTCGGCCTATATGACCGGCTCCGAATTCGTCATCGATGGCGGCATAACCGCCCAATGAGTCCCGCATGGACGATAGGACGGCATCGCCGCTGGCTCGCGGGTCTTTCGGACGGTCTCACCACTTTTTGTGTGGTCTGTGGTCAGGATTCGTTCGCTACGTAGACGGCTCGGGTGGTACCACTGTTCCGGCGCGCACTTCGTAAACCTTCATTTTGGCTCGGCGTGCGGGGTCGACCACATCCAGTTCGGCGGTCGTGATCAGGCACTGGTCGTAGCCCGCCACCCGGTCCAGGACCAGTTCCCGGCGCACCGGGTCCATCTCTGACAGCACGTCGTCCAGCAGAATCACGGGCGTCTCGCCCCGTCTCTCCGACAGGTACTCCGCCTCGGCCAGCTTCAGCGCCAGCACGGCGGACCTCGCCTGTCCCCTGGATGCGTATCGAGCGGCGTCGGCACCGTCGATCAGGATACGCAGGTCGTCGCGGTGCGGTCCGACCGACGTGTGCCCCTGGGCGGCGTCGCGTCCCTTGCTCTGCATCAGCGCCGCCGCCAGTGCCGTAGCGATGACGTCGGCTACTTCTTCCTCTATGCCGGTCGTGTCGGGAATCATGAAGCTGGACCGGTAGTCGATATCGAGTGTCTGTGCCGCGATCGAAAGATCGGCATAAACCGCTGCGGACTGGTCTCGTAGCCCCTTTATCGCACGGATCCGGGCGGCGACGATGTATCCGCCGTCGTGTGCCACCCGCTTATTCCACGGACCAAGCTCGACAGGGTTCGATCGCCCGTCCCGTATGGCCCGCAGCAGGTGATTTCGTTGCGTGATCCCCCGCTGGTAGAATTGAAGAGCCCTCAAATAGGCCCGGTCGTGCTGTGATATCAGGATGTCCAAGTAGCGCCTGCGCACCGATGGCGACCCGTAGATTAAATTCAGGTCTGCGGCCGAGAACAGCACAGCGTTGACTTCCCCGACCAGTTCCCACGCCCTCCGCGGCGCGCCGTTCACTCTGAGCACCTTCTGGAATGAGACGCCGGTCCAATCGACGTAAGGACTTTCACGCCCGGAGTCTTCAGGTGCAGACCGTTGAGCGGAATTCGCAGGTTCGGCGGGCCCGAGCAGGTCGATCCGGACCACCACAGGCTCTCCAGACCGGTCCACGGTCGCCGACACGACGGCATGCACCTGCCCGTCAACTTGTTCCACATCCGCGTCCTCATATGCCGGGCCGAATCCCACCAGTTCGTGCTCGGCCACGACCCTGGGTGACTTGGCCACCGCTAGCAGGTACAACGCCTCAAGCAGGTTGCTCTTGCCGTTGCCGTTGGCGCCGTGAAACAGGCTTATGCCGGTGCCCAGGTCGAGTTCCAGTTCAGGGAAGCTGCGAAACCTCTTGAGACTGAGGTGGGAAAGATGAATCTTCAGGTCCAATCACCCCGGTGACTCGGGGATCTAATCCTCTGTGTAGAGCGTTTCCATCAGGTCCAGGAAGCCGTCTTCGTCTAGGACTTCGATGTCCAGTTCCTGTGCCGCGGTGAGCTTTGAACCTGCGTCGGCGCCCGCGACAACGTAGCTGGTCTTCTTGCTAACGCTTCCGCTCACGGCTCCACCAAGGTTCTTGATACGGTCCTGCACCTCGGAGCGGCTGAAGCGTTCAAGGCGCCCGGTGACCACGAACATCATCCCCTCGAAGATATGCGACTCTGGTTCACCACGATCTCCATCACTAAGATTCACGCCGGCGTCGCGCAGCTTCTCGATCAATGCCCGGTTGGACTCGTCGGAGAAGTAGCTCACCACGCTGGCCGTTATCTTCGGGCCGATGCCCGGCACCGCCTCGATGTCCTCCTGTGCGGCTTCGATCACACCGTCGACGTGCCCGAAACGCCGTGCTAGCAGTTCGGCCACCTCGGTGCCCACGAACCTGATCCCCAGGGCGACCAGCACTCGCGCCAGCGGCTGAGCCTTGCTCGTCTCAATAGCGGCGAGCAGGCTGGCGACGGACGTCTCCCCCATGCGATCAATGACTAAGAGATCATCCCGCCGCTCGCGTAGGGAGAAGATGTCGGCTGCGTCCTCTATGAAGCCGTTATCCAGGAACAGCGCCACCTGCTTGTCGCCGAGCCCGTCGATGTCCATCGCCCTATCGGACACGAAGTGCTCGATCAGCTTGGTCAGTTGGGCGGGGCATCTGGCGTTGACGCAATACGAACTCGCTTCGCCCTTGGGCCGAACCACTTCGTGGTGGCAAACGGGACAGGATTTCGGCATCGTGAACTTCCGAGGGCGACCGGTGCGCTTGTCCGGTAGCGACCTGACGACCTGCGGTATCACCTCGCCCGCCCGCTCGACGATCACGCGGTCACCTTTACGCAGGTCCTTCGACCGTATGTAGTCATCGTTGTGCAGAGTCGCCCGGCTGACCGTCGCCCCGGTTATTACCACCGGCTCCAGCACCGCATATGGGTTGATGGTGCCCGTGCGACCCACGTTTACGCGAATGTCGAGCAGCGTGGTTTCGCGCTGCTCCGCTGGGAACTTGTAAGCGATAGCCCATCGGGGCTCTCTGCCGACGTGCCCCAGGTGGTGCTGGTAGTCGAACCGGTTCACCTTCACGACCACCCCGTCGCAGGCGTAGTCCAGGTCACGTTTGCCTTCCAGCCACTGCCGGTAGTAATCGATGGCTCCGTCCGCTGTGGAGACGAGCCGGTTGTGGGGGTTGACGTTGAAGCCCAGATCCGACAGGTACTGGAGGGTCGCGTAGTGGGTGTCCGGTGCGATCTGGTCCTCTGGGTAGCCGAGGCTGTAGATGTAGATGTCCAGCGGCCGCTTGGCCGTGGTATTCGGGTCTATCTGCCGCAGCGAGCCCGCGGCCGTGTTGCGTGGATTGGCGTAAAGGGGCAGGCTGTCGGCCTCGCGTTTGCGGTTGAATTCTTCGAACTCCGAGATCGGAAACAGGACCTCTCCACGCACTTCGAACGTGGACGGAAAGTCGCCCGACACGCTCTTTGGCACTCGCTCGATGGTGCGCAGGTTGGCGGTCACGTCCTCGCCCACGCGACCGTTGCCCCGGGTCGCGCCCTGGACGAATCGGCCACCCTCATAAGTCAGGGCGACGGCGAGCCCGTCGTACTTGAGCTCGCACACCATCTCGAAGTCGTCGCCGATCAGACCGGCGATCCGCTGGCGCCAGGCGAGCAGGCCATCGGGGTCGAAGGCGTTCCTCAGACTAAGCAGGGGAACCGGGTGGGCTACCTCTGAAAATCCCCTCGAAGGCGTGGACCCGACCGTCTGAGTCGGCGAATCTTGGCTGGCCAGCTCCGGGTGGTCGGCCTCCAACGCCCGAAGCTCTCGCAACAGCGCGTCGTACTCTGCATCGCTGATTTCGGGGGAATCCTGCCGATAGTACAGGACGTTGTGGCGCTGAATCTCTGCGCGAAGCTGTGCGACGCGCTCGCTGACCTCCGACACTACCCCGGCGTCGTCGACCATGTCTGGGGCCCGTCGGGCCTTAGTCCCACATGCCGGTGCTGAAGTATCGCTCGCCCAAGTCGTTGAAGATCGTCACAACCCTGGCATCCCGGTCCGCCTTTGCCGCCTCGACCGCCGCCACGAGATACGCGCCCGACGACTGGCCCACGAAAACGCCGCGCGACGCCAGCACCTTGGCCATTTCGAACGCTTCGTCCAGGCCGACGGGAACCCGCTTGTCGATCACGCTCTCATCCAGAATCTCCGGGACGAGGCTGCCCTCTCCCTGTGGCTTGAGGCCCTCGATCCCCCGCCAGTCTCCGGGCTCGATGCTGATCACCTTGATCCTAGGATCGTGCTGTTTCAGTCGCCGGCCGACTCCCGTTATCGTCCCGCCGGTGCCAACTCCCGCGACGAAGTGTGTAACGTCGGGCATCTGCCGCAGAATCTCGATGGCGGTCGTCTCGTAGTGAGAAATCCAGTTGTAGTCGTTGGCATATTGGTCACAGAAAAAGTACCGGTCGGGGTCTGACTGGTATTTGCGTTTCACCTCGCGCATAGCCTCGTCGTAGCCGAGCAGCGGGTCGGTCTCCGCGATCGTCGCACCGTGGGCGAGTATTCGCTTTTTGCGCTCCTCCGATGCATTGCCCGGCATCACAAGCTCGACCTTGCGACCGATGGCGGTCCCGATCATCGCGTAGGCGATGCCGGCGTTGCCGGAGGTGGAGTCGATGACCGTCTTGCCTTCTGGCAGGTCTCCCGCGAGTACCGCCTCGACCATCATGCGCAGGACCGGCCTGTCCTTGATGGACCCGCCCGGGTTGAGGTTCTCGAGCTTGGCGTGTATCTGTAGCTCACGCTCGGACCCATTCGAGTCGACGTGCACGGGCAGGTCCACCCTGACCATGTGGGTGTTGCCGATGGTGCCCAGCAGTGGGTACCTAGCTATGAACCCGTCGTATCGGCCGTTATCCGTCAATCTCGACTGCCTTCTTTTGGTGGAGGATGTCGTTGGTATGTGGGCGCACTGCGGGCCGGGCGCCCACGTCTACAGGGCAGGATATCGCTCACCACGGCATCCGTGCAATTGAAGCCATAGCGCCTGCTCGCCCCATTCACCAGTTGAGATGTCCGCGGGACCAGTGAGGGTTAAAAGCGAGGACCGGGCATCGGCCCGGCCCTCCATCGAGTTCGTTCCAGACCCCGGGTCAACCGGTGTCTGGTGCGGCGATCAGACGTCCAGGTTCCTGACTTTGAGCGCATTGGTTTCGATGAACTCGCGCCTAGGCTGCACGAGATCACCCATCAGCAGCGTGAAGACACGGTCCGCCTCGGCTGCATCGTCCACCGACACCTGCAGAAGCGTCCGGGTTTCCGGGTTCATGGTGGTCTCCCATAGTTGTTCGGCGTTCATTTCGCCGAGACCCTTGTAGCGCTGTAACCCGACGTTGCGCTTGTTTTTGAGCTGGAGCATTACCCCCTCGCGTTCGCCCTCCGAGTACGCGTAGGCGACCGTCTTGCCCGACGATAGGCGATACAGGGGAGGCTGCGCTATGTAGAGGTGGCCGTACTCGATGAGCTTGGGCATATGCCTGAAGAAGAACGTCAGCAGCAGCGTGCGGATATGGGACCCGTCCACGTCGGCGTCGGTCATGATGATGATGCGGTGGTAGCGGAGCCTAGCGACATCTAGGTCCTCGTCCATACCCGCTCCGATTGCCAAGATCATGGCCCGGATCTCCTCGTGGGCCAGCATCTTGTCCACGCGGGCCTTTTCCACGTTCAGAATCTTGCCCCTAAGCGGCAGAATCGCCTGGGTGTTGCGGTCCCGGCCCATCTTGGCGGTGCCACCGGCGGAGTCGCCCTCAACCAGGTACAGTTCGCAGTTCTCTGGGTTCTTGTCCGAGCAGTCGGCCAGCTTGCCGGGCAGCGCGCCGCCGTCCATGGCGTTCTTGCGGATGATCAGGTCCCGCGCCTTGCGTGCAGCCTCGCGAGCCCTCTGGGCGGTTATCGCCTTCTCGATGATTCGGCGGCCCTCCCTGGGGTGCTCTTCCAGATACGTGGTCAACTCCTCCACTACCGCCCCCTCCACCTGGGATCGGATCTCGGGGTTGCCCAGCTTGGCCTTGGTCTGACCCTCGAACTGGGGATCGGTGAGTTTGACGCTGACCACGGCCGTCAGGCCCTCTCTCGTGTCGTCTCCTGACAGGTTGGGCTCGTTTTCCTTGATGATCTTCTGTTTGCGCCCGTAGTCGTTCATGACCCTGGTCAACGCCGACCTGAGACCCGTCAGGTGCGATCCGCCGTCGATGGTGTTGATGCAGTTGGCGAATGACAACACCGTCTCGCTGAAGCTCTCGTTGTAGAGCAGCGCGACCTCGACTATGGTCGAGTCCATGCGCTTTTCCAGGTAGATCGGTTCCGCGTGCAGGGTGGCGCGGCCGTGACCGAGATCGACGACGAATTGGGAGATGCCGCCCTCGTAGAAGAAATCGGCGACCATAGGGCCGTCCAGCAGGTTCGCGTGCATCTCGGAGGAGAACCGGATGTGCAGTCTGCGATTGAGGTAGGCCATCTCCTTGAACCGCTGGGAAATAGTCTCAAACTCGTATAAGAAGTCTCCGAATATTTCTGGATCGGGCGTAAACGATACGGTCGTGCCGTGCTCGTCCTCCGAAACGCCGTTGGTGGTCTCCAACTCGGTTACCCGCTTGCCCCTGGAGAACTCCTGCCTGTACACCTTGCCGTCACGCCTGACTGTCACCAGCAGTTCGACGGAGAGGGCGTTTACGACCGAGGCCCCCACTCCGTGCAGGCCTCCCGACACGGTGTAGGCTTTACCTCCGAACTTGCCCCCGGCGTGAAGGGTGGTCATCACCGTCTCGACGGCCGAGAGTCCGGTCACGGGGTGGATGTCCGCCGGTATGCCCCGCCCATCGTCGCCGACGGTGACTCGGCCGTCCCGGTCTATGTGGACGTCGACCTGAGTGGAGAACCCGGCCATGAACTCGTCCACCGAGTTGTCCACGATCTCGTAAACGAGGTGGTGCAGGCCACGCTGGTCCGTGCTGCCGATGTACATGCCCGGCCGTTTGCGGACCGCCTCCATGCCCTCGAGGACCTGAATGTCCCTGGCCGAATACTCGTCTCTGGACCCGCCGTTTCTACGGTTGTTCTTTTTGGTCATGCAGTACTCCAGAGTTAAGAACGTTAGTTATAGCTGAATTTTACCAATTTCTGAGAAATAATTCAAACGGTTTAGGTGGATGCCATCGGGTGGAAACCGTCCGGCCCACCTCGGTGCTCGTTGACACGACCCGTTGCCCAAATTATTATCCGTCCCGTTGGTCTAATGGCCGGCCAGATGGCCTTTTTGGCTAGGTTAACAATCGAAAACGTTGGGATGAGGGTGCCCGTAAGCTCCGAATGGAGCCAGGGCTTAATTGAGGAAGCCGGTCTGAATCCGGCACTGTCCCGCAGCGGTAGGTCTCGATTGACATCGAGACGAGTCCGATCGACTGCCCCGTCCCGTGTTAATGACCTTCGAGGTAAAGGTACAGGCACGTCGACCCCGGAAATCGATCCCAGGCCCTGCCCACCACTCGTGGCAGGGCCTTTTTTGTTGCCGGAGCCAAATAAAGACGACCCCAGTACGAAGGTCCGGGGGTTTTTTGTACCTATGGACACCGCCGCCATGGCGGCCGGGGTGGTAGGAGATTTAGCGGTATGGAGATTCGCTTGCTAACTGTTTTCGTCGTGCTGGCGGTCGCGGCCGCCTGCACACAGGCTGCCGTCCCCGAACCAGTGCGCACGGCGACCCCCGATCCCACGGCGACCGTGGCTGCGGTGCCCACGGCGACACCCGAGCCCACCTACGAGCCGGTCACGCTTGTAGACGGGACGGGCCAGGAGTTCCTGGTTACCGAGCCGCCTGAGAGGATCGTGGCCTACGACTCGGCGGTCGTGGAGATACTCTTCGCTATCGGCGAAGGGCACCGCATCGTCGGCACCCACGACTTCGTGGAGTACCCGTCGGAGGCGTCTGAAGTCACCCGGGTCGGCAGTGCGTTCGAGATAAATGTGGAGTCGATCCTCGCGTTGGAACCGGACTTGGTCTTCCTGTTCTCGCCCGGCTTCATGGACGACCTGCAGGGCGCCGGCCTCAGGGTTCTGTTTCTACCCTCGCGCTCCAGCGGCTTCGAGGACACGGCCGACGACATCCGGCTCTGGGGCCGCATCGCGGGAAACCCGGAGGCAGCGGAGGTGCTGGCCATCGACTTCGAGACGCGACTGGCGACGATCAAGAGTGCGCTCAAGGAAGTCGATAGCGGCCCGAGGGCCTTCAGAGACGAGGGCGGGCTGTGGACGCCCGGCCCCGACACACTGATAGGCGAGGTGCTTGAACTCCTCAAGCTCGACAACATCGCCGGTGAAGTCAGCGGCTTCGAGCAGATAAGCCCCGAGGTAATCATCGACCGCGACCCGGAGATCATCATCGCCACGGACTTCTCCACCATCGACGCCGACGCGGCCTTCTCAGGCGTAACCGCGATAAAAGAGGGTCGCGTGATCCGTATGGAAGGCGAGCCTCTCAGCGTCCCGGGCACCCGTTTCATTCAGGGCGTCGAGGACCTGGCCCGCCAGATTTACCCGGACCTGTTCCCCTGACTGTTCTTGACGCAATGAGACCCACGCAACCGCGAGTAGACGACTCTTGAGACTGCCCGACCGACTCGGTTCAGTGCAGTTCCTCCCGTCCCGGGCGCAGAGCATCGACGTGACTGCGGACGAAGCCGTCTACGGGTACGCGCGGCGACGGGTTGTGGTCCGTCTGTCCGTAGGCGCGGTCGCGGTGGTCGTGATCGCCGTCCTGGCTGCGGCCGTGGGAGCGGTCCAAATACCCCTGGATACCACCGTGTCGATCGCAATCGACCGTCTGCCGGGCGTTTCCGTGGACGGCGACTGGCCGGCAAACTGGGAGACGATCCTGTGGAAACTCAGGTTCCCGCGCATCGTCATGGCGGGCATCGTCGGCGGCGTGCTGGCGGTGAGCGGTTCGGCCTATCAGGGCCTGTTCCGAAACCCTCTGGCAGACCCGTATCTGGTCGGTGTGGCTTCCGGTGCGGGTCTGGGGGCGGCCGTCGTCTTCCTCACCGGGTTCTCCCTCTTCGCGGTGGGTGGCGGACTCCTGCCCATTGCGGCGTTCGCCGGGGCTCTCGCCGCCGTCACCCTGGCGTATCTGGTCGCTCGGCGCTCGGACGGCCTCCCGTTGACGACACTAATACTGGCTGGAGTCGCCGTCACGGCGCTGGCGGGGGCAGTCACCAGTCTGCTGATGATCCGCAGCGACCCCAGCCTGCGGCCGCTTCTGGCCTGGCTCCTGGGTGGCTTTTCGGGATCGAGGTGGAACCACGCCTGGCTCATCCTGCCCTATATAGTGCCCGGCGTTATTGTCTTGATCGCCTACGCAAGAGTTCTGAACGTCATGCAACTCGGCGACGACCACGCCCGCTCGGCGGGTGTGAACGTCGAGCGCACCAAAATAGTGCTGCTGGGCACCGCTTCTCTCCTCACTGCTGCCGCAGTCGCCTTCAGCGGCGTAATCGGCTTCGTGGGCCTCGTTGCCCCTCACGTGGTGAGACGTCTGTGGGGAGCGGATCACCGGTTCCTGATTCCCATGTCGGCCCTGGTCGGCGCCGGTTTCCTGATACTGGCCGATCTGGGGGCCAGGACTCTGGCGAACCCGGCGGAGTTGCCGGTTGGGATAATCACGGCGTTCGCCGGCGCGCCGTTCTTTCTCTTTTTGTTAACGAGGCGCTCCAGGTGACCAATCAAGACGCATCGACCACCCCGAGGCTCAAGGTGGACGAGGTGCACTTCGATTACGGCGACGCGCCGGTGCTCAGGGGAGTGTCGCTCGGGGCCGAGCCTGGAGAGCTGGTTGGAGTGTTGGGGCCGAACGGTTGCGGCAAGACGACGCTGTTCAGGCTCATAATCGGCTCTCTCAAGCCCGCCGCCGGTCGCATCGGCGTCGACGGCGTGGATCTCTTGAGCCTCGGTGCGGGAGAGCGGGCCCGGCGGGTCGCCGCGGTGCCGCAGGACCCGGTGGCCCCGGTCGGCTTCACGGCGGCCGACCTTGTGATGATGGGGCGTAATCCACACCTTTCTTTGTTGGAGTCTGAGAGTGACGAAGACCGGGCGATCGCCATTACGGCGATGGAGAGCACGGATATCCTGCAACTGGCGCATCGACCCATCACCAGCCTGTCCGGCGGTGAGCGCCAACGGGTGTTCGTGGCCATGGCCCTGGTGCAGCGGACGCCGGTGCTGTTGCTCGACGAACCTACTTCCAACCTCGACCTCTCCGCTCAAGCGACGGTCATGGCCCTAGTGCGGCGGTTATGTCGAGAGCGGAGAGATACGGTGCTGGTGGCCATGCACGACCTGACGTTGGCGGCCCAGTGGTGCGACCGACTGGTCCTCATGGACGTCGGGAGGGTTGTCATGGAAGGCTCGCCCGATCAGGTGCTGACGGGACAAACCGTAGCCGCCGTTTACGGGACCGAGGTGGTGATCGTGCACCACCCGCAGAGCGGCGTCCCGGTAGTGCTGCCCAAAGCAAACGGGGAACACACATTCCCGTCCTAATAGCGCAGGGCACTGGGTCGTCGGTGGGCAAGAGCCTGCTGGTGGCGGCCCTGTGCCGGATATTCCGTCAGGACGGCCGCTCGGTCGCGCCCTTCAAGGTGCAGAATATGTCCCTGAACTCCGACGTCACCCCCGCAGGACACGAAATCGGCCGGTCGACGCTGTTCCAGGCCGAGACGGCGGGCGTCCTGCCCTCGGTAGATATGAACCCGATCCTGCTCAAGCAGGAGGCGAATCATCGCTCTCAACCTAGTGTAGGTTCCCGCTCCGTCCATCGCCTCCGTGGCCGGTGATATCCGGCGGTCCGGCATCGAGTCCAGTCAGGTAACGGAGATGACCATGAAGTTTCAGACGCTCCCCGGACGGGCACTCAGCCGCTTAGCCGCTCCTTGTTTTGTCCCCGTATGGTGGGGTAGAGTACCTGCGCGAAACGGCCCCGCCTAAACGGGGTCGCGACCGGGCTTTTGGCGGAGCCCAAGACGCTCACCGTCCGAGGCGGTCACTGGAGGAGAACTCGATGACTACTTCCCTACTCGGATCCCGCGTAAAGAGACGCGAAGACGCGCGCCTGTTGCGGGGGACTGGCAAGTATGTGGACGACGTAAAGCTGGCCGGAATGCTGTCCATGCAACTCCTGCGCAGCCCCCACGCCCATGCCAAGATCACCAACATCGACGCCTCTGCCGCCGATGTGGCGGACGGCGTGGTGGCTGTATACACCGGCGAGCAACTCAAGGACGAGCAGGGCTCCGTGCCCTGCGGCTGGGTGGTTCCCGACACCAAGGAGGTCGTACACCCCCCGATAGCCATCGACACGGTGCGGTTTGTCGGCGACATTGTCGCCGCGGTCGTGGCCAGGACTCCGGAAGCGGCGGCGGACGCCGTCCGTCTTATAGACGTCGATTACGAAACCCTTCCCGTGGTGGTAAAGACCGGTGAAGCGACCAGTGCCGGTGCTCCGCAACTGCACCACGACGCCCCCGACAACGTCGCGTTCAATTGGGAGGTCGGTGGCGGCGACGTCGACGCCGCCATCAAGGACGCTGAGGTCGTCGTCGAGCAGGCGATGATCAACCAGAGACTGGTCCCCAACGCAATGGAGACGCGCGGCATCGTTTGCGACTACAACCATGGGTCCAATCAGTTGACGATGTGGACGTCCACCCAGATCCCCCACCTCGTGCGCTTGCTGCTGGCCCTCACTATCGGCCACCCCGAGCACCTGATAAGGGTCATCGCCCCGGACGTGGGCGGCGCTTTCGGCAGCAAACTCTACATGTACGCTGAGGAGGTCATCGCCGCCGTCGTGGCCAAGCGGGTCAGGCGTCCGGTGAAGTGGATCGAGTCCCGGCAAGAAGCCTACATGGCCACCACTCACGGGCGAGACCACGTGAGCACGGGCACCATCGCGGGCAATCGCGACGGTATCATCACCGCCCTGAACGTCGACACCACTGCCAACATGGGCGCCTACCTATCCACATTCGCTCCACTTGTACCGACGCTCCTCTATGGGCTGATGATGGGAGGCCCATACGATCTTGCCAACCTCCGGTGCCGCGTCACCGCCGTCTACACCAACACCACCCCGGTCGACGCCTACAGGGGCGCCGGCAGACCCGAGGCGGTCTACATCGTCGAGCGGCTGGTGGACATGTTCGCCGCCAAGATCGGCATGGACCCGGGGAAGCTGCGGCGCAAGAACTTCATTGCCCCCTTCACCGACGGTCATACCGTCGCCACGGGCGTCAGTTATGACAGCGGTAACTACCATCTGCCGTTTGATCGGGCGATGGAGATAGTCGGCTACGAAGACTTCCGCAAAGAACAAGCGGCGGCTCGTGCAAAAGGTCGCTTGCTGGGGTTGGGGCTCTCCACCTACGTCGAGATCAGCGGAGGAGCGCCCTCACACGTCGCCGTGACGCTAGGCGCGAGGGCGGGCCTATGGGAAAGCGCCACCGTGCGCGTGAACCCGACCGGGACTATCCGGGTGTTTACTGGGGCTTCCAGTCACGGTCAGGGTCACGAGACCGCCTTCGCACAACTGGTGGCGGGCGACCTGGGCATCCCCATCGAGAACGTGGAAATCGTCCATGGAGACACCGACCAAGTCCAGTTCGGTACCGGCACCTTCGGCAGCCGGAGCGCCGCAGTTGGTGGCGGCGCCATCAACGCGGCCGTCACCAAGATCAAAGACAAGGCCAAAAAGCTTGCGGCCCATCTCCTCGAAGCCGCGCCGGAAGACATCGTCTACGAGGACGGCAAGCTGTTTGTCAAGGGCGCCCCATCCGAGGCCAAAACCTTCGGGGACATCGCACTCGCCGCCCATGTCTATGCCGGTGAGTTGCCCGAGGGCATGGAGCCCGGACTGGAAGAGACCAGCTTCTTCGACCCCGGCAACTTCACCTGGCCCTTTGGCACTCATATCGCCGTGGTCGAGGTGGACGCCGACACCGGCGCGGTCACTCCGCTCAGGTACATCGCGGTGGATGACGTGGGTAATATCATCAACCCGATGATCGTCGACGGCATGGTCCACGGCGGCGCGGCCCAGGGACTGGGCCAGGCGCTACAGGAAGAGGCCGTATACGACGACGACGGCCAGCCCCTTACCGGCAGCATGATGGACTACGCTGTGCCGTCGGCCGAAGACCTGCCTAACTACGAGGTGGACCAGACCGTTACCCCGTCGCCGGTCAACCCGATGGGCGTCAAGGGAGCCGGTGAGACGGCCACGATCGCCGGTTCACCCGCAGTCATCAACGCCGTCGTCGACGCGTTGGCGCACCTGGGCGTCACCCACCTGGACATGCCGGCGAAGCCCGAGAACGTGTGGCGCGTCATGCGGGACGCACAGGCCTGAGCGCGCCGGTCTCCGCCGAGACCCCGTGAGCAACGGTACGCGGCGGGGTCCGGACCCGGTCGGGGAAATCCTCGACCGGCTTGAGTCGGCTGACTACATCGCCGACCCATCCATCGGCACCGCCATCCACATGGCGCGTGAGTTGGAGCGCCCGCTGCTCATCGAGGGCAGGGCCGGTGTGGGCAAGACCGAGATCGCCCGGGTTATGGCCGGGCTTCTGGACACGCGCCTGATTCGGCTCCAGTGTTACGAGGGCCTGGATGTCAACACCGCTCTCTACGAGTGGAACTACCCTCGCCAACTCCTACACATAAAGCTGGACGAGGGCAGCGTGCGGTCCACCTCGGATCGGGAGCGTGAGATATTCAGCCGCGAATTCCTGCTCGAGCGACCCCTGCTGGCCGCTCTCACCGAGCCGGAAAAAGCGCCCGTGCTGCTGATCGACGAGATCGACCGGGCGGACGAGGAATTCGAAGCGTTCCTTCTGGAGATATTGGCCGATTATCAAGTAACCATCCCCGAACTGGGCACCATCGAAGCGACCCATCCGCCGCTGGTGATACTGACCTCCAACAGGACCAGAGAGCTGTCGGACGCTCTGCGGCGCAGGTGCCTCTACCTGTGGATCGATTACCCTGACTTCGAGAAAGAACTGCGCATCGTGCGGGCCAAGGTGCCCGGCATCGAGGAGAAGCTGGCGAGCCAGGTGGTGCGGTTCGTCGAGGACGTGCGTGGCCTCGACCTCGATAAGTTACCGGGCGTGTCAGAGACCCTGGACTGGGCCCGGACAATGATCATCATGAACTATGCGAAAATCGACCGCGGGGCGGTCGAGAGCACCTTGGGGGCGCTCATCAAAGACGCGGACGACTTGGCGGAGTTCCGGGCAAAGGCCCTAGACGAGCTACTGGCAAAGGTATAGGCGAGGAGACGCAACTAATGGCAAGGATGACCGGCAAAAAGGCATTGTTGGAGATGCTTAGGGCAGAGGGCGTGAAGTACATCTTCGGCAACCCCGGCACCTCCGAGGGCGCCATAATGGACGCCCTCGAAGATTATCCCGACATCCACTACGTCCTCGCCACGCAGGAGGGCGCGGCCATGGGTGCGGCCGATGCCTACGCCCGTGCCACCGGCAAGCCCTCGTTCGTCAACCTGCATATCGAGACCGGCCTGGCCAACGGTATCAGCCTGCTGCATAATGCGGCCGCGGGCGGTACGCCGCTGGTCCTGACCGCCGGCAACAAGGACATGCGCAAGCTGATCGAGGGCCGGACACCGCTCGTCGATATGGTCAAGACCTTCACCAAGTGGAGTGCGGAGCTGACCCACCCGGAACAAATCCCAGCAGCCATAAGAAGAGCGTTTAACGAAGCTCGCACCCCACCCACCGGTCCCACCTTCATCTCGTTTTCTGCCAACTCCCTGGACGAGGAAGCCGACATGGAGATAGCGTCCAACTCCCCCGGATATTTTCGGCTTGGCCCAGACGAAAGCGCCATTGAGGAAGCCGCCGATATTCTGGCGAACGCCAAGAACCCGATCATGCTGGTGGCGGATAGAGTCGCCCAATCTAGCGCGGCCGAGGAGGCCGTGCGCGTGGCCGAAGCGTTGGGCGCACCGGTGTATTCAACTCTCTACTCAGAGATGAACTTCCCGTCGCGCCACCCCCTCTACAAGGGCGGCCTGCGCTGGGGCTTTCCCGATGGCAAAGAGGCGTTGGCGGGAGCCGACGCCGTGCTGGCGGTGGGGAACACGTTCTCCGGCTACTTTTTTTTCACAGACGAGGGCGCCAGCTCTTGTGCGTCCGAGACCAAGGTGGTTCATTTGGATGCATCCGCCACGGAGGTGGGCAAAAGTGAGCCCACCGAAGTGGGCATAATCGCCGACCCGAAGGTCGGCCTCGCTCGGTTGGCGTACGCACTGGATGCGCGGATGAGCGGCTCGGCAAAAGAGGCGGCCAAGGGCCGGGCTGAGACCGTCGCTGGCGAGACATCCGCAGCGCGGTCCGCCTGGGAAGCCCGCATAAAAGAGCGTTGGGACAGCTCGCCCATGTCCCCGGAGCGCATGATGGCCGAGGTGGCGGCCGCCATCCCGAGCGACACGGTGATAGTGGACGACTCAGTCACCACCCGTGCGGCGGTTCACGGAGCCATCGAGTTCAATCAGCCGGGTCAGATCTTCGGCGAGCGCGGCGGGGCAATCGGTTGGGGCATCGGCGGCGGCATGGGCGCCAAGCTAGCCCATCCCGACAAGCCCGTGGTCGCGATTGTTGGCGACGGCACCGCGATGATGACGGTGCAGGGTTTCTATACCGCCGCTATCGAGAACATCCCCATCGTCTACGTGATCTGCAACAATGAGGCGTACAGGATTCTCAAGGTCAATATGGACGTCTACAAGAGCCTTGTCATCGGTCAGGACCCGCCCCGGAGCAAGTACATGGCGATGGACTTTCCCCAGAGGCTCGACCTCGCGGGAATGGCTCGCGCCATGGGCGTTTACGGGGTGCGTATCGAGGACCCGTCGCAGATCGGACCTGAGATCAAGAAGGCTCTCGCCTCGGGCAAACCCGCCGTTCTCGACATAGTCATTGACGGGGCGCTGTAAAGCCGGGGACAGACCGATACGGAACCAGACCCAGGCCGAGTTCGAGCGTCTTGAAGCCTCCTTAAAACCGTCGCTGATCGAGATGACGGCCACCATCGGCGCCGGTGGCATGTCCCAGTTGATCCCAGTCCGGTACGACTACCGGGATGGGGCCACGCTCATCTCCGTTACCAAAGAGCGCCTCAAGTACAAGAACCTGGCCCGGTATTCTCGACTGTCCGTGTGCGTGTACGACCCGCCGCTGGCGAAGGTGTACGCGACCATGACGGGTCGGACGGAGCTGGCCGACGACGACTCCATATGGGAGCCGACCCGTGAGATCTGCAAGCGCTATATGACAGCAGACGAGGTCGATCCCTGGAGGCGGGAGTTGCGCACCCAGAACCGCGTCCTGATCACGCTGCGGCCCGAGCGTGTGATGTTCCGGGACCCCGATGCGGTGTTGCCAGAGGGACTGGGCGCCTAGGGCGTTCAACCCAGCGGCGTCGCCCTCATGGCCGCCATCCTTCACGCCGACTTCGACGCCTTTTACGCCTCTGTCGAGCAGCGCGACGACCCGGCTCTACGCGGCAAGCCAGTAGTAGTAGGAGGCGACCCCAATTTTCGCGGGGTGGTTGCTGCGGCTTCTTACGAAGTTAGGGGGTTCGGCGTGCGCTCAGCCATGCCCATGAAGACGGCGATGAGGCTGTGTCCACACGCGGTTAGGGTGCCACCCAGGTTCGATGTCTACCGCGACATCTCCCGACAGGTCTTGGAGATCTTTCGCGTGGTAACCCCGCTGGTGGAGCCGTTGTCGCTCGACGAAGCGTTCCTCGACGTCACCAATCGGGTCGACGACGTCTGGACCCCCGTCAAGATCGCCCGCGGCCTCAAGGGACGCATAAAGAAACGCACGGCGCTCACCATCTCGATCGGCGTTGCATCCAGTAAGTCGGTGGCGAAGATCGCCTCGGACATGGACAAGCCCGACGGACTCACCGTGGTCGCACCCGGCTCCGAGCGAGAGTTCCTGGCGCCGTTGCCGGTCAGTCGCCTGTGGGGGATCGGGCCGAAAACCCAGGAGCGCCTGGCGCTGGATAAGATAACCACAATCGGCCAGTTAGTCGAGCGACCGGCCGAGTGGTTTGCCGCCCGGTTCGGCAAGTCGGGCCCGTTCCTCCGCGATCTGGCCAACGGCATCGACGAGCGGCCCGTCGTTGTGGAACGCCGGCGAAAATCCCTGAGTGCCGAGACCACCCTCGCGGTCGACTCCGGTGACGCCGAGTATCTCACCGAGGTGGTCGAAAGGCTCAGCCAACGAGTGGGAAGCCAGCTCCAACGGCGAGGGTTGGAGGGGCGAACGGTGAAACTGAAGCTGCGCCTGGAGGACTTCACTACCTTCACCCGCCAGGTCACCCTGGACGGTCCCGTCTCCTCGCCCGACGACGTGGGCCGGGCAACGACGGATATGCTGCGTCGCGAGTTGGCGCCTGACCGACGATTCAGGCTCGTCGGGGTGGGCGTGTCGGGCTTCGAGTCGGGTGAGGATGCCGAAGGGGAGAACCCGTTACAGCCGCGGCTTGCCGGTCTGATCTGACGTCGGCGCGGAATTGTTGGCAGCACGGGCGACGTGTTGTTACTATCCGGAGCCATGACCGCCGATCCTCTTTCAAGGCCAGAGCCAGACGGCCTCGTTCGCTGCCACGACGAGGTCTACGACACCTTTGAGCGGCTCCAGTACCACGACCGCTACTGGGGCACACCCACGCGCAACGAGCGGCGTCTGTTCGAGTTCCTCTCGCTCAGCGGCATGCAGGCCGGTCTTAGTTGGTGGACCATCTGGAGTCGCAGGGAGGCGTTCCGGGCGGCGTTCGACGACTTCCAGCCCTCCCTGGTGGCGGACTACGATGACGCCAAGATCGCTGCGCTTCTCGACGACGAGGGCATTATTCGCAACCGTACCAAGATCAACGGCATCGTTGGCAACGCCCGCGCCATCCGGGCGCTGGCGCCCGAGTTTGACGGTCTGGCGGATTATCTGTGGTCCTTTCTGGGCGGTAGTCCGAGGATCAACCGGTGGCCCCGCAACGAATCCGTGCCCGCCGTCGCTCCCCCGGCAGAGGAACTGAGCGCCGACATGAAGAAGCGAGGGTTCAAATTCTGCGGCCCGACCATCGTCTACGCTTACATCGGGTCGATGGGCCTGGTCAACGACCACCGTGAGGGTTGCTTCAAGCACGGTGTGCAGCCTTTCGACCTGAGTAGATAACTGAACGAGGAAAATCCCCTGGGGATTTGCCCGGGGAATAGAGTTGCGGCATAACCGCAGCGGAGGAGGCCCTGCCGGGGCCGAAGCGAGCACGAACTGGCAGACCTCACCCGCTGCGACTGGTCCACCAATGATCCCCTGATGGTCGCCTACCACGATCGTGAGTGGGGCCAACCGAACCACGATGACCGTTCACTTTTCGAGTTCCTCACGCTGGAGGGTGCCCAGGCCGGCCTTAGCTGGCGCACCATCCTGCACAAGCGCGAGGGCTACCGCCGAGCGTTCGACGGTTTCGAGGCTTCCGTAGTGGCCGAATACGATGAGGTCAAGATCACCGGGTTGTTGGCCGACCCCGGCATCGTCCGCAATCGCCTCAAAGTGCGATCGACCGTCAACAACGCCGCCGTGATCGTCGAGTTAAGGGACGCAGGTGTCAGCCTTTCCGACTACCTGTGGGGTTTTGTGGACGGCACGCCGATAGCAAACCGTTGGCGAGCGATGTCGGACATCCCGGCCGTCACGCCCGAGGCTGCGGCCATGAGCAACGCTCTAAAACACCGCGGCTTCCGTTTCGTCGGTCCGACCATCTGCTACGCGCTCATGCAGGCCTGCGGCATGGCCAACGACCACGTTGTCGACTGCTTCCGTTATTCCGAGATCTTGGAGAGCTAACCCAGCACGGCCTCCGCGAAGTCGGGGTGCCCGGCCAGGAGTTCCGTCGTCGAGATCGCCTTTCGACCCTCCAATTGCAGCCGCGTTATGGCAAGCACGCCCGCGCCGGTCGTCACCGCAATGCCCCCGTCCGCGACCGTGACAGTGCCCGGCGCTTCGCCGCCTCCGGTCGCTGTGGTGGCCTCCAATACCTTGACGGTCCGGTCCTTCCAACTCGTAAAAGTTCCCGGCCAGGGGTGGTAGGCCCTCACCATGCGGGCGATGGATGCGGCCGACTGAGTCCAGTCGATGCGTCCTTCTTCGCGGGACAGCCGTTTGGACAGTGTGGCTTTCGATTCGTCTTGGGCCTGCGGCTCGATTCGCCCGGCGTCTAGCTCTGTTAGCACCTCGACCAGAGTGTCGGCGCCCAAACCGAACAGGCGCTTGGTCAGCGCCGGCATGGTCTCCTGCGGACCGATGAGCGTCGTGCTTTGCGCCAGTAGCGGCCCGGTGTCCAGGCCCTCGTCCAGCAGCATCACCGTGACTCCGGTGGTCTCGTCGCCACCGAGGATCGCCGCAGCGACTGGGGACGCACCCCGGTGCCTCGGCAGCAGCGAAGGGTGGATGTTCAGGCACCCCAGCCGGGGCGCCTCCAGCACCGCCTTCGGCAGCAGTTTGCCATAAGCGGATACGACCGCCGCGTCGGGCTTCAGCCCTACGAACTGTGCCTGCGCCTCGGTGCACTTGAGCGACGGTGGCTGAAAGGCCGAGAGGCCACGTTTTTCGGCGAACGCCTTCACCGGCGTCGGCTGCGTTCGCCTGCCCCGTCCGGTCGGCTTGTCCGGCTGCGTGTAGACGCCGACTACCTCGTGACCGGCGTCGAGCAGCCGCTCCAGCACCGGCACGGCGCAGGCGGGCGTCCCCATGAATACGACTCTAATTGTCTTCTCCGTGGGCGGTTTCGAACCTGCTAGCCGAGGCTCTCAGCGCCCCAGCAATGCAGGCATCTTTTTAAGCTGTTCAATGTCTCGGATGGAGACGAACCGATCGACGTGGTCTCCCGCTGCAACGAGGGAGCGTGTCGCCTGCTCGTAGCCCTCGCTCCCCAGCAGTGGGTTCAGCCAGTACAGCCGCCGCACCCGGCGACGCATGCGGCGAAGCTCGCGCCCCAGCAGGTCTGGCTCGCCCGTGTCCCACCCGTCGCTGACGAGGAACACCGTCGTGTGTCGGTTCTGCAGGGCCGGGTGTCGGCTGTTGACATATGATAGGGACTCGCCGATTTTCGTGCCGCCCGACCAGTGGTCGACCGCGTCTCCGACTCTGGTCAGCGCGTCCACAAATGTCGGAGCCTGTAGAAGCCCGGTGACACGGGTAACCGACGTGCTGAACACGAAGGTCTCGGCTCGTGACGTTTGCTGGGCGATGCCGTAAGCCAGCTCCAGCATCAGCCCGGCGTGGCGGTCCATTGAGCCGCTCGCATCGAGCAGCAGCAGTAGCCGCGGCGTCCTCTCCATGCGGGTACGGTGCGGCAGGTACAGTGGGTCTCCTCCGGAGCCGAGGCTCTTGCGCAGCACACCGCGCATATCGATCGAACCGCGCCTGCGGTGGCGCCTCAGCCTGCGGCTCGGGCGGGCGGGCAGCGAGGCGACGATACGGGCCGCGACGCGCGAGACCTGCTCCGCTCGGTCCGAGTCCGGCACCGTCAGGTCGGAATGTCGTCTGCTCTTATTGCTGCTGGCCCCGGTCCGTACGAACTGGAGCAGAACGTCTTCCGAGGCGGGATTGTGCTGCACTGCGGCCGCGATGCCGCCGGGGGCCCGTACTCGCGCCTTGCCGGGCATGTCCCGGCCCGTGTCTCGGGGCTCACGCACCAGCGGGGGATCGAAGTCCCAAAAGCGCTGGAACAGCGAGTCGAACGTCGGCACCTCGTGTCTGGCCGACACCAGAACCGACCTCAGCGCCCAGTACACGCTGCCAGGAGCCAGCAGGTCCACCAGCGCCATCGCTCGCAACGCGTCCGCGCTCTCGGGCGGCCCCGCCATCAACCCGTGATCGCGTAGTGCACGGCAGAACCGGGTTACGTGAGAACTTACGTCGTATTCGACCGTCGCCATGACGCCATTCTAGCGGTGCAGGGGCATCGGTGAACCGGCCCTGCTTGAAGGGCCGCCGAGCCTCCTCCATAATCCTCCTAAGTCCCCAAATGCAACCTAGGGGGGAGGACCAACCCAAAGTGGCCACCGAACGCATCGCATACGTCAACGGCGAGATTGTTCCCGAGAGCGAGGCACGGGTCTCCATCAACGACGTCGGCTTCCTCTACGGCGACGCCGTGTTCGACACCACCCGCACCTTCAACGGCGAGATATTCCGGCTCACCGAGCACCTCGACCGCTTCTACCGTTCCCTCAAGTACATGCGCGTCGACCCCGGCATGACCAAACAGGAGATGGCCGACGTCACCATGCAGGTGCTAGAGCACAACCTCACCCTGCGGGGCGAGAACGAGGACTACTGGGTCTCCCAGCGTGTAAGCCGTGGCACGCGCACCCCCGACGGTCTGTCCAAACCAACCGTGGTGATTGAGTGTTTCCCCCTGCCGCTCAAGGAGCGCGCACCCCTGTACAGGGACGGCCTGCAACTGGTGACCGCGTCGATTCGGCGCACGCCCCCTGAGTCCCAGAGCCCCAGGGCAAAAGTACACAACTACGTCAACATCATCCAGGCCGACCTGGAGGTGAAGGCTCAAAATCCTGTCGCGTCGGCCCTGCTGCTGGACGTCAACGGCAACCTCTGTGAAGGCATGGGCGCCAACATCTTTCTCGTCCGGGACGGAGAGATCTACACGCCACGCGAGCAGTACATTCTGGCGGGCATTTCTCGCAGCGTGGCGATTGAGATGGCACACGAGTTGGCCGTCCCACTGCACGAGGCCGACCTCGACCTCTACGACGCCTACACCGCCGACGAGATATTCGTCACGTCGACGAGCTACTGCATCTGCCCGGTGGCGTCGGTAAACGGCAGCGTGCCAGCCAACGCAGGCATCCCCGGTCCCGTCACCGGACGGCTGATGGACGCCTACTCCGGCCTCGTAGGCATGGACATCGCCGGGCAGTACCTCGCGCACCTCTAGGTCCCACTCCGGTCCCCCTTAGCAAACTTCAACCGGGGCGTGAGTACAATTCGACCTAAGATCATGCTCTCCCGGTCGGAGGGGGTTATTGATCTGGCCTGGGGTCATCCCTCGGACCGGCTGCATCCCCTCGGTGCCCTCAAACCCGCAGTGGATGAGGTCTTTGCCAGAGGCGAGATCGCCGCGCTCCAGTACAGCGGCTACCAGGGTTATGGGCCACTCATCGAGTCGCTGGCCGATTTTCTCTCGGACCAGCCGTGCTACACTGACCCCATAAGCCCGGAGGACCTGTATATCGGCTATGGTGCCTCTCACGGCCTCGACATGGCCTGCACCCTGTTCACCAAAGCGGGGGACACGGTGTGGGTGGAAGAGCCCAGCTACTACCTCGTCCGCCAGGTTCTCATCGACCACGGCCTCAACATCGTCGGCGTGCCGACTGACGAACGGGGTATGGCCGTGGCCGCCGCGGCCCGGATGTTGGAACGGAGAGAGGTCCCGAAACCGGCTCTCGTCTACGTCATCCCCACCTACCACAATCCGATGGGAACGGTGATGCCCGGTGATCGCCGAGAAGCGCTCGTCGAATTGGCATCAAAACACGACTTCCTGATCGCGTCCGACGAGGCCTATCACCTGCTGCACTACGGCGACCCGCCGCCGCCGCCGCTGGCGGCGGTCGACCGGTCCGATGACGGCCGGGCCGTGTCCCTGGGCTCGTTCTCGAAGATACTGGCGCCCGGCATCAAGCTCGGCTGGGTGCAGGCCAACCCCAAGCTGGTCGACCGCTACACTTACTCGGGCTCCAACTTCAGTGGCGGCAACAACAACTTTGCCGCATCCATTATCGACGTGGCCATCCGCGACGGTCTGCTCGCCGACCACATGGCGAACCTGCGAGACACCTACCGCCACCGTGTCGGCGTGATGGCGAGCGGCCTCACGAGTGCGCTACCCGGAGCCCGATTCCAGGTACCCGGCGGTGGCTACTATTTCTGGCTGACCCTGCCCGATGGCATCGACGCGACGGCGCTGGAGCGCCAAGCACTGGAAGCCGGCGTCACCCTGCGTCCCGGCCCGGCCTTCTCCGGTGAGGGCCTCTTCACCAACTGTGTGCGGCTCTGCTTCGCGCTCTCCGAGTCAGACGAGATCGCCGAAGGCCTGCGCCGCTTGGGCACCGCCTACGCCGGGTTGACTGATACCGCCCTCACTTAGGAGGCTCCCTGCCGGCCATAAGCGACGGCTCGCGAGCCCCTGCGGGCGGCCCCTGCCCGTCTGTATAATCGGCTCTATGAGGACTGCGGGGAGGACACGGTCCACGGCGGCTGACTCGCACGCCACGGACACCGAAGGCGCGCCCGGTATCACGCCGGAGGCCCTGGTCGACGTCTACCGCAAGATGGTCCTCACCCGCACTCTGGACGAGCGTGTCTGGCAGCTCAACAGGCAGGGCAGGGCGGCGCTCGTCGCCTCCTCCCAAGGGCACGAGGGGGCGCAGGTCGCCTCCGTCGCGGCACTCAGGCCCGGCACCGACCTCTTCTACACCTACTACCGTGATTTGGGAGTCATGATCTCGGTCGGAGTAACCCCCGCTCAGATCATGCTCGCGTATATGGCGCGGGAGGGCGAGCCCATGAGCGGCGCCCGCCAGTTCCCCAGCCAGGGTGCGATGCCGGATCTCGGACTGGTCAACCTTTCGAACGTGGTCGCGACCCACCTGTCGCAGGGCGTGGGCGCCGCCCTCGCGATGCGAATGCAGGGCAGCGATGCGCTGGCGGCCATCTATTTCGGCGATGGTGCGTCCAGCACGGGGGACTGCCACGAGGCTATGAACTTCGCCGCCGTGCACAGTCTGCCCGTAATATTCGTGTGCGAAAACAACGGCTACGCCATCTCCGTTCCGGTGAGAAAGCAGATGGCCGTCGACGGCGTCGCCTCCCGCGCAGCCGGCTATGGCATGCTTGGTGTGACCGTCGATGGCACCGACGCCGCTGCCGTTTGCGAGGTCACGGCTGCAGCGGCCGAGCGGGCACGCTCAGGCGAGGGGCCCACCCTCATCGAGGCGATGGTCGAGCGCTTCAAGCCCCATACCGGCGACGACGACCACACTCGCTACCGGAGTGACGATGAGTTGGAGGCGATGCAGGCACGCGACCCGGTCAGTATCCTCCGGTCCCAGTTAGTGTCGACCGGCGTACTGAGCGAGACCGAGGACGCGGAGATCGTGGAGGCAGCTAGGCGTGAGGTCGACGAGGCCACCGACTTCGCTGAGGCGGCGCCCCTACCGGACCCGTCCACCTTTCACGATCACGTGTACGGGGACTGATGACGTACGGAGACTGAGGTCGGCCGTTTGGGCACCGCAGGTCGGAAAAATGCCAGAAAAAACCGTTATTGAGGCCGTCCGGGAGGCCATGCGCGAGGAGTTGGCCCGCGATGACACCGTCTTCGTGCTGGGCGAGGACATCGGTGTGCGGGGCGGCGTCTTCCTCGCCACCGACGGCTTCCTCGAGGAGTTCGGTGAAGAGCGCGTAATCGATACCCCTCTGGCCGAGTCCGCCATTGCAGGGGTGGCGATGGGCGCCGCGATGCACGGTATGAGGCCCATCGCAGAGGTCGAGTTCGCCGACTTCATTTGGCCGGCCTTCAACCAGATCGTCGGCGAAGCGGCGCGGGCCCGCTACGGCACCGAGGGTAAGATGCACGTGCCGATGGTCCTGCGTGCCCCCTACGGCGGTGGCGTGCGAGGCGGTCTGTTCCACTCCCAGAGCCCGGAGGCCTACTTCGCCCACACCCCGGGCCTGAAGGTGGTCGCCCCGGCAACGCCATACGACGCCAAGGGCCTATTGAAGTCCGCCATAAGGGATGATGACCCGGTCGTGTTTCTAGAGCACAAACGCACCTACCGGCTGGTCAAGGGCGAGGTGCCGGACGGGGACTACACGCTCCCCCTTGGCAGGGCCGACGTGAAGATGGCCGGCGACGACGTCACCATCGTCACCTATGGCCTCATGCTGCACCATTGTGCCGAGGCCGCCCGGGTCGTGGCTGACGAGGGTATCGGCGTCGAACTCGTCGATTTGCGCACCCTTCGGCCCCTCGACCGGGAGACGGTCCTGGCCTCGGCGCGCAAGACCGGCCGCCTGCTGGTCGTGCACGAAGACACAGCAGCACTTGGAATAGGCGGAGAAGTTTCAGCAATCGTTGCTGAGCACGCCTTCGACCACCTCGACGCTCCCGTTCGTAGATTGGCCGGCCCGGAGGTTCCGCCGATGCCTTTCAGCCCACCGCTGGAAGCGGAGTTCATGATCTCGTCCGAGCAGATCGCCGCCGCGATTCGCGAAATGGCGGCCTACTGATGGTGTTTCGGGTTGAACTCCCACAGGTCGGCGAGTCAGTCACCGAGGGGGTAATCGGTAGGTGGCTGGTGTCCGAGGGTGACCGGGTGCGCAGGTACGACCCGCTCGTCGAGATAATCACCGACAAGGTGAACATGGAGATGCCGTCCCCCGTCACCGGCGTGATCGCAAGGCTCGTCGCGGCGGAGGGAGATACGCTGCCCATGGGAGCGGTGATAGCCGAAATAGATGCCGACGAGGGTGAGATCGCCGCCGTCCAGTCGGACCGGACTCGCCCGGCCGACACCCTCGGCTCGCTCATCCAGGGCGTTGCGGTCGGTCCCACCGGCGCCGCCAACGTACCCCAGCAAACCACCCGGCGGCCTTCGGGAGTCCCGACTTCGCCTGTAGGTGAGCCCGGTCAGGCCGGGCCGCCTGGTGGACGTCGATCCGAGGCCTCGACGGCTCGCCACTCCCCCGCCGTCAGGCGACTTGCCCAACAGCACGGTGTCGACCTGATGTCGGTTCGGGGAACCGGTATCAGTGGCCGCGTGACGCGTAAGGACGTGGAGAGCTATATCGAAGCCCGTAACCTCTCGCCCGTCGGCGATGGCTCTGGGGACCGGCGCGTTCCCGTCACACCCGTGCGTAAGATGATCGCCACCAACATGGTACGGAGCGCCTCTGAGATTCCTCACGTGTGGTCCACGGTGGAGGTGGATGTCACCGGACTGGTGGCGTTACGAGACGCGGTCAAAGAGCAGTTTCGGGCAATCAATGGCCACCCAATCACCTACCTCGCCTTCGCCATCTCGACCGCGGCCGGTGCGCTGCGCGAGCACCCGTTGCTCAACGCCCGCTGGGACGGCGACGTGATCACTGTCCGGGGCCGCGTGAACATCGGCATCGCCATCGCCACACCGGAAGCGCTGATCGTCCCGGTAATACGGGACACGGACCGCTGCACCGTCGCCGAGCTGGCGGGCGAGATCGACCGGCTCACCATCGCAGCCCGCGCCAATCGCCTGACGCCCGGCGACGTACAGGGCGGCACCTTCACCGTGAACAACACCGGTGCACTAGGGTCGGTGTCTTCAGGTCCGCTCATCGTGCCGGGGCAGGCGGCCATTCTCACGACCGAGGCCGTCGTAAGGCGGCCGATGGTGACAGGAGACGACGAGATCGCCGTGCGCTCGATGATGAACCTGTGCATGAGCTTCGACCACCGCCTGCTGGACGGCGCTGGCGCCGGCGCCTTCCTTCAAACGGTAAAAGCCAACTTGGAAGCTATCGGCCCCGAGAGTCTGCTAGACAGTCCCGTGACGGGTGGCTAGCCGGCACATGTCACTCGAATCGAAGCCGTTGCGATCAGTATGGCTTGAGCGGTCTGACTACGCGGAAACCCTCGCTCTCCAGCGCGAGCTTGTGCGGATGGTGACGGAGGGTTCGGGACCCGAGACCATCCTGTTTCTGGAGCATCCACATGTATACACCCTGGGCCGCAGGGGCAAACACGCAGATATCCTCGCCGACACTGACGAACTGGCCGCACTGGATGTCGAGATTCATGAGACCGACCGAGGCGGAGAGGTCACATACCACGGCCCCGGTCAACTGGTTGGCTACCCCATAGTCGACCTGCGTCCCCTCGGGGGGCCGCTCAAGTTCGTCTGCGCTCTGCAGGAGGCGATCGTCACGGCCCTGGCTGCCTGCGAGATCCCCGCGTCCTGCGCCGACAAACCCACCGGCATCTGGGTCGGTGAGGCCAAGATCGGGGCCATCGGTCTGCGCGTCAGCCGCGGTATCTCCAGCCACGGTTTCGCCGTTAACGTGGCGCCGGACCTTTCGTATTTTGACCGCATCGTCCCGTGCGGCATGCCCGACGTCGACGTGACGTCCGTGGAACGCGAGACAGCGCGAAGAAATGGGGCGCGCGAGGGAGTCGACGCCACGGTTCGTGACATGGCGTCCCTTGTGGTCGATGCTCTGGGTACGGCGTTGAGTCGACCGGTGGTGTGGGTCGAGCCCGCTGACCTCCCGAGGCCGGTATCTCCCTCCCTATAGCTCACTCCCGGTGAACCTCGTACGCATCCTGCTCCGGTCGGCCCTGGGAAGGCGTCTGCCGGTCACATCCGGGTCTCTCCAGGTCGAGGGGATGGACGGTGAGGTCATCGTGCGCAGGGACCGCTGGGGGATACCACACATCACTGGCTCCACAGACAGAGACGTCTGGTTCGGCCTGGGTTTTTGCCACGCCCAGGACCGGGCCTTTCAACTCGAATCGGTTAGGCGGGTCGCCCATGGAACACTCGCGGAGGTGGTCGGAGCCGAGGGGCTGACCGTCGACAGGCTCGCGAGGCGATTGGGTTTCCTCCGTTACGCCCGACCGCAACTGGATGTGCTCGACGAAGACGTTCTCCAGACCTTGGAGGTTTATACAAATGGCGTGAACGCTGGCTTGGCATTGGGCAGCAAGCGCAAGGCCCACGAGTTTGCGCTGCTGCGCATGAAGCCGTCCGGCTGGCATCCGGTGGACGTGCTGGCCGTGGCCAAGCTGCTCTCGTTCGCGATGTCGGGAAACTGGGACGCGGAGCTGGCCCGGTTCCGCGTGCTCGTCGAAGACGGACCCGACGCCCTGTCCCAGATCGACCCCGAGTACGCGGCCTGGCACCCGGTCGCCGCGGTCCCCGGTGACATCGCCGGCGAACAGCTTGACCGACTGTCGGAGGACCTGACTGCATTGACCAAGGCGCTGGGGATGTCGGGAGGCTCCAACGCCTGGGCCGTCGCCCCGTCCAGGACCGTCACCGGACGGCCCATCCTGGCCAACGACCCCCATCTCACGCCGCGCCTTCCATCCCCGTGGTACCTCGCCCACCTAGACGCCGGGGAATGGAGCATGGCCGGAGCCAGCTTCGTCGGCGTACCCATATTCCCCACCGGCCACAACGGCCGGGTCGCCTGGGGCACTACCTTGGGTCTGGCCGATACCACGGACCTCTACATTGAGGGCCCTTTCGGTGACGGCGGCGGCACGCCCGAGACGGTCGAGACGCCGGTAGTGGTTCGGGAGGAGATTCGTGTTAAAGGGCGATCCACCGAGGTCGAGGACGTAGTGGTCACCCCGCGCGGCCCGTTGCTGACCCCGCTGATCGACGGGGCCGGCTACTCGATATCGATCCGGGCGATGTGGATGCAAGCGCGGCCAATAGCAGGCTTTCTCAAGATCGGCCGTACACGCACCGCAGCCGAGTTCCGGATGATGTTCGAAGCGTGGCCGCTAATGTCGCTCAACCTCGTGTTCGCCGACGCAGCCGGTGCCATAGGTTGGCAGCTCGTGGGCGAGACCCCGGTGAGGCGCTCTAGCCATGGCATCGTCCCATCGGCGGCCTGGACCGGCGAAGGCGAGTGGCTCGAAAAACACGTGCCGTTTGGAGACATGCCCGGCGCGAGCGATCCCGACACCGGTTTCCTGGTTTCGGCGAACCACCGACCCCTATCCGAGACGAAAGGACGAGAAGAGACCGGCCCATTCTTGGGCGTGGACTGGGCCGACGGTCTCAGGGCGGCCAGAATCGAACAGCGGTTGTCGGAATACGGCCGGTGGGACGTCACCGAAACGGGCCGTCTCCAGACGGATTTGCTTGCCGTCCAGTGGGAGGAGGTGCGGGACGCCGTGCTCTCAATCCGACCACGAGACGCCGTCTCGCGAGACGCCCTCGCGCTGCTCGCTGACTGGGACGGGATGCTGGACGCTGACTCAGCGGCCGCCGCGGTATTCGAGCTACTGCTGGCCGAGATCGACCGGCGAGACGTGGCGGCTCGGGCGCCGAAAGCAGGTCACTCTGTTCTGGGCGCCGACATCGGAGGCCTGGGACAGCCCAACCTGCTGGCCTTCCGCCGGGCCGGGCGCATGAGCCGCCTCCTGAGGGAAGGGCCCTCGGATAGGGCGCTCGACGACTGGGCGAACCTCCTCAGCGATGCGTTGCAGGCTGTCGTGGCAAGGCTGTCGGCGCTGGCCGGGGCCGACCCGGACGGCTGGCGCTGGGGACGGTTGAGACTGCTCGTGCTCGAGCACCCCGTGGGACGGAAATGGCCTCTGCACAAGGTCTTTAACATTGGCCCCGCGCCGTTCGGAGGCGACACCAACACCGTCGCCCAGGCCGCCGTGGACCCGCTGGACCCGCTGGCCAACCCCATGGTTATCCCCTCGCTTCGTTGCGTTATGGACGTCGGTGACTTCGACCGCTCGACCTTCGTTTTGCCCGGCGGCCAGTCCGGGAACCCGTTCTCTCCGCACTACCGTGACATGTACCCGCTCTGGCTTCGGGGCGAAGGGGTACCCATCCCCTGGTCGGCCGACGAGGTTGGGCGGGCCACTGTCAACACCATGCTTCTTGAGCCGCAGAACCGATAGCCAGTGCCGCCAGGAGCCCGCCTGCCTGAGTTCGGACGCCTCGACTATAATTGCGCGATCCAGTCGGCGGGCCGGTAGGCGAGGCGGTTGCGGAGGGGGAGGACATCGATGCACCTCGACTGCGGTCATCACTCGTACACAACAGCAGCCCGCCGGCACGCCACGCCACCATGCCAGAACCTTTGACCACACCCCGGCTCATTCTTCACCGTCTGAAAGAGAACTGGCGCCTGATGGTGTCCATATTCGCCGGGGTGGTCGTTGCCACCAGTCTGGTGGCCGGCACCCCGATCTATCTCCGGTCCCTCGAACGGCTGGGTGTCGATACCGAGATCGACCGTACGTCGAACCTCATCCTCAATATCCACGTCTTCTCTCCCAACGTCACCCTGTCCGACGTCGGCCTGGCCGGAAGCCAACGCGTCATAGACAACGCCGTCGATCGTCACCTACCGGAGTCTTACGAGGGCGAGCGGCGATTCTTGCGCAGCGCCACATATCTCGCCGGCCTCCCCTACCAGCCGCTCGCTGATGTGGCGGCAGGGATAGCCTCACGCGGTTACATCCAGCACATGAGCGATATCGACGACCACGTGGCGTTCCTGGACGGTCGCATGGCCACCGATGTGATCGAGGCCGGTGAGCGAGGGCCAATCGTGGAGGTCATCCTAGGCGCCTCCTCCCTGGAGAACTTTCGTCTAGTGGTGGGGGACGTCATCGAGATGACCCCGTTCGTCGCGCACGATGCCCGCATCTACGCCCGCATCGTCGGCATTTTCGAGCCCATCGACCAGTTCTCCGACTACTGGCGGCGCAACGCCAACGTGTTCCTCAGACCGCAGTCCCCACAAGAGGTGCCCGAGGCGGGCATCACCGTAGTCCCGGACGAGCCGCCCCTGCCCTTGTTTACCACTAAGAGCGCCATGGTCGCCGCCGTTGCCGGCGCCTATCCCGGCAGCCTCGTCGACTCTACCTGGCTTCTGTTCCTGGACAAGGACGGGCTCAAGAGCTACACAGTGGAAGATGGCAGGGCCCGGTTCGCCGAATTCAAAAGCGAGGTCTCGCGGTCACTGCCCGGCTCGGCGGTGCTGTCGGGCGTGCCAAACCTGTTCGATGACTTCGAGCGACGCAGCTTCTTTTCCACCATCCCGCTGCTGCTGCTGCTGACGCTGATGGTGGTCACCGTCCTCTGCTACCTGTCGATGATAGTCTCCTATCTGGTCCAGAGCCGGGAGGGTGATATCGCTCTTCTCAGGACACGCGGAACGGGCACCGGTCGGTTGCTCCGGCTCTATGGGCTCGAGAGCTCCATACTCACCTTGATCGCCGTCGTCGCCGCCCCGTTCATCGCCATGGGGGTGATCGCACTCGCCGGCAAGCTCCCGTACTTTGGACCCATTACTGGTGGCGCGGCCCTCCCGGTCGCGTTGTCCTGGGAGTCGTTCGCCACCGCCGCCGGGGTGGGTGCGGTGTGCCTGGCCATCTACGTCATCCCGGCCCTTCTCGGCGCTGGGTTCGGGCTGGTCGCCCACAGGCTGCGAGTATCACGTCCGGCCACTGTCCCGTTCTTCCAGCGCTACTACATCGACCTAGCCTTCATGGCGGTTGGGGGGCTGGTCTTCTGGGAGCTGCAGTCGCGCGGCAACCTGGTGGCCGGAGGCCTGTTTCGAGAGGCCGAGATCAACGAGGCTCTGCTGTTCGCCCCGGTGCTGTTCCTCATCGCCATCGCGCTCATCTTCATGCGCTTTTTCCCCCTGGTGGTCAAATACCTCGGTGGAGAGTCGCCGACCTTGCTTCACCTCGTCGTGATCGCCACAGCGGTGACCTTGGGCCCGGCGATCGCCATAGACGCGTTGTTGGACGACCAGCAGTCACGATGGATACCACAGTTGTTGCTGGGTCTGGGATTTGGTGCCGCCTACTGGTGGACCCAATCCGGTATCGAGGCCGGGCTCCGGCGCGCGCCGCTGCATCTGATCGCCGGCATGGCCGTCCAGGTGGCTCTGGTGGTTCTGTATATCTGGCAGGATCCGTTCCGGGGCGGTGACCCGTTCAACGTGGCCAGGGCCGCCGCCGTCGCGACCGTGCCCGCTCAGGCGCTCTACCTTGCTTTCAGGGCGGGCGCTCGCAGGGCGCCGGTGTGGCTATCGGTGAGCCTCTGGCACATGGCTCGCAACCCGCTCTAGTACAGTTGGCTGGTCCTTTTGCTCATACTCGTCACCGGTCTGGCCATCCTATC
This sequence comes from uncultured Dehalococcoidia bacterium, assembly GCA_964637315.1. Classification (GTDB taxonomy): domain Bacteria; phylum Chloroflexota; class Dehalococcoidia; order Lucifugimonadales; family UBA2962; genus CAUZIR01. The sequence goes on from CAZWTT010000002.1 coordinate 180,497, forward strand.
GACTACCGTTGGTGGGACTCTCGACACCTCCCATCGCGAGAGGGTCATGTACGAGACTGCGGCCGATATACGTGTCACCGGCGTGCCGGGTGACCTAGCGCGGGGCACCGAGGCGCTCAAAGAGAGGTACACCGAGATCGCCGGGGTCACCGGGGTCACAATGATGCTCAGGGAGCGGGGGACGGTCGGCACCTCAGGTCGGGGACGCTCCTTCGAGATGCTGGCCGTGGAATCCCGAGGATTCCCCTTCATGTCCTGGTACCGTGACGACTTCTCGGACACGAGCCTGGGGACCATGATGCAGTCCCTGCAAGGAGGGAAACTGTTCCAGTCCATCGCGGTCCCGGAGGACGCCACCTCCCTGGGGCTCTACGTAAAACCGAACGACGAGTTCCCCAACATCTTCGTCTGGCTGATCGTTGAGGATGCGGACGGGCTGCTTACAACCATGACCATGGGCAGGATCGGCCCGTCCCAGTGGCACATCATGCGGGCCGCGATACCCCAGCGGGCTCGCAGGCCAGTGCAATTGGTCTCCATCCAGATTTACGAGCCCGCATTCGGACCGGCCGGAACTTCCGGCTCCATCTTCTTCGACGACGTGCACGCCGTCATCGGTGGACCGACAGATGAGACGAGCCTGCTGAACGACGGAGAGGGGATGATAGTGCTGGAGGATTTCGAGAGCACCCTGGCCTGGACGCCGCTGGCGGCGTCCGCACTCGCCACCAACAAACTCAGCGCCTCGGGCACCGACGTGTTCAACGGTGATCGCAGCGGCAGATTCGAGTTCGGCAAAGACACCGATCGAGGCATTCGCGGTTTCTACTACAGCCCCACCGGCGGTCCCGTCCCGGTGATCGTGAGCGAGACCCTTTCTGTGGCCACGGGGAGAGGAATCGGAGAGACCCTGATCATCGATATCGACGCCCGGCTGGTGCCGGTTAGGATCGTCGACGTCGCCCGCTACTTCCCCACGGCCAATCCCGAACGAGGCGGCTTCATGTTGGCCGACCTGGAGATCCTGTTGCAGCACCTTCGGATGGTCAGTCCGACCGTCAATCTGACCCCCAACGAGCTGTTACTCACTCACTCCCCCGGCGCCGGCGACGTGGTGGCCGACTCTCTGGTCGAGATCGTGGGACGTGCGGCACCCGTGCGGATATACGACCGGACGGCGAACCTGGAGGCGATCAGCCTGGACCCGTTGATTTCGACCGGGTGGAAGGCGATGGTGGTGGTGTCGATAGTCGTCATTATCTTCGCCGCGACCCTTGGGTACGTTACATATCTGCTGGCCTTCGCCAGCCGAAACAGAGGGGAGATGGCGGCTCTACGGTCGGTCGGAGTGTCCCGCCGGCAAATGTTGGGCCTGCTGTCGATGGAGCACCTAGCCATCGCCGGTATGGGAATCGGCCTGGGCACCTGGGCGGGCTTCCAGATGAGCACACTCATGGTCTCCGCCGTATCCGTCACGGAAGACGGGGCCGCGGTACTGCCCCCCTTCAGGCTGTTGACCGACTGGACCATCATGGGGCCGGTCTACGTCGCCCTGACGGGCATTTTCGTCGTATCCATCCTGGCCCTGTACCGTGACGTGACGGGCCTCAGCCTGCATACGGTCGCACGTGAGAGTGTCCTTTAGCCGTGACCACGCTCCCGTCGGTCCAACCCCCGTGTTCTATCCAGTGCTAGGAGTCTCTCGGTGCTGACCGACCTGCTCACGACCTGGCGTTTCGTGCTCAAGCGCAGCATGGCCCACTGGCGACTGCTGTCGGCCGTCGTCGTGGGCGTCGTCCTGGCGTCGGCCATCATGTCTGGCACGGTCATCTACTTCGACTCCCTCAAAGAACTGGCGCTGGACGAGACCCTCGATTCGGTGCCCAGGGACGACCTGGACATCGTGGTCAAAGCCGTTCGCGGGCCGACCACACCCAAGGAATACGGGAGGGTGGAGTCCACCGTCACCGCGGTCGTGAACTCACACGTGGGGTGGTTCGTCGGCGACCGCATCGCCGCGGGAGCATCTTCCACCTTCTTCCGGTCCGAAGTCGGTGGCGAAGACCAGGCCGGCAACGATAACGCCCGCGCCTACTTCACGTTCGTGCCGCGTCTCAGCGAGTTTGCAGCGTTGGTGGAGGGCGGCACGGTTCCGAAAGACGCCGCCACCAACGAACCGGGTCGGCCCCTCGCAATAGGAGCGATGGTGCCTGAGTCCGCCGCCCTTGCCGCCGGAGTCGATGTCGGTGACACCATCGCCGTGGTCCCCTTCTGGGACGACCACATTCCCTACGCCCACGTAGAGGTGACTGGGCTCCTGCGGCCGCTGGACCCGTCGGTCCGCTTCTGGAACCTTGATGAACGAGTTCTTGGGGCGGCCACCGGGGACAGCTTCAGCACCGTGCCCCTCTTCATCTCGGAGACCGCCTTTTTCGACGTGCTGGGTCGGGCCTTCGCCGACATGGACTCGACCTACGGTTGGTTGCTGGAGGTTCAGCCGGACCGAATAAGCGCTGATACCGCTCGAACAGGTCAGCTAAGCATTCAGTTGATGGGCGACCGCCTCAACTCCACGCTCTTCGCCTACCGCCAGTTCACCACCCTCGATAACGTGCTGGGCGAGTACGACCAGAGGCTCTTTTTCTCCAAGTTGCCGATGTTCGTGGTAATGATCTTGGTGGCGGTGGTCATTCTCTACTACGTTGTCACGCTCTCGGCCCTGCTCATAGAGCGCCAGCGCGGCGAGATCGCCCTCCTCCGCAGCAGGGGGGCGGGCACCGGTCACCTGGTCTCGATATTCGCGCTGGAGGGCTTCACGGTCTCCGTCCTGGCGACCGTCGTGGGTCCGCTTTTGGCCGCGGCCGCCATCAGCGGTGCTGGTCTGACGCCGGCCTTCTCCGGTCTCTCGGCCACCCGCGGGCTCGACGTGCATATATCGGCAGCCGCTTATGGGCTCAGTGCTTTGGGAGGCCTCTTTTCGTTCGGGGCGCTCATGATACCTGCGGTGCATGCCGCCCGCATGTCCGTCACCGGCCATCGCCGGGCGAGCGCCCGTCCCGAGGGCACGCCGCTGTACCAGCGGTACTACCTGGACGTGCTGCTCTTGGTCGTGAGCATCGTCCTGTTCCGGCAGCTCACCCAGCAGGGCTCGGTCGTCGCCACCAGGCTGTTCGGTGACGTCGCCGTCAATCAGCTGATACTCGCGGTCCCGGCCGTCACCCTGCTCGCGGCATCCATGGTGCTGCTCCGCGTCTTCCCGCTCGTAATGCGGCTAGCCAGCAAAATATTTTCCTCCTGGCTACCGGCGGGTCTCGCGCTGGGCCTGTGGCAGATGGCACGCAACCCGACCTACTACGCTCGTCTTTCCTTGCTGCTCATCCTCACCGCCGGTCTCGGAATATTCGCGGCGAGCTTCGGCGGCACCCTGGACCGCAGCTTCGAAGAGCGTGTCCTTTACGCAATCGGCAGCGACATCAGGATCGAGGGCCTGGTAATAGACGCCGCCGGAACCACCAGGCCGGTGGCCGCAAGCTACGAGGAGGTCGATGGAGTGGACTCCGCCTCACCGGCCTTCCGAGGCCGTGCCTTCGACCTGACCAGCCTCGTCTCGGAGGAGGTGGGTGTGCTCGCCGTCTCGTCAAACGTCTTCGGAGACGTCGCCTGGTTCAGGGACGACTTTTCCGACGAGCCGGTACTTGCGCTGCTCGAGTCACTGAAGCCGGAGGTCGGCCCCGTCGGCATTCCGCTACCGGAGGGCGCCCGCACCATAGGGGTGATTGGCAGGGTCGACCGGCCCCAGCCCAGCATGCGACTGTCGGCCCGGGTGGTGGACGCCAACGACCGTTACTTCACCTACGAACTCGGCAAGCTCACGTCGGCGGATTGGCAGTTTTATGAAGTCCCCCTGTCCCGATCCAGCCGCTTCCGAACCCGCCTGCGCAGGCTGGAGCCGGTCTGGCCCCTGAGGCTCATGTCGATCGGCGTTGAGGAGACCGATACCCAGCGGGGCACCTTCGCCGGCTCCCTGGTGGTCGACGAGGTGCGGGCGCGCACCGGGGACGGTACCGTCCTTGTCATAGAGGACTTCGAAGACCTGTTGGGGTGGAGCGCCCTGAACACCACCCCGGACTCCGAGTCCGACACCGCCAGTTCGTCCCAGCTGGGGTTCGAGGGGGGCGTCGGTAACTCCCTGCGATTCACCTGGTCCGAGGGCCCCGCCCTGGCGGCCCGCGGCGTCTTCTATGGGCCCCGGGTGACTTCCCTGCCGGTAGTGGCCAGCGAGTCGTTCGTGGACTCCTCAGGCCACTCCAGGGGAGATGAGTTTTGGCTCTCGCTTGCCGGCCACCGGTTGCAGGTGCGCATCGTCGATACATTCGAGTACTTTCCGACGCTGGATACCGAGAACGAAACTTTCCTCGTGGCGGACCTGGCCTCGCTCGTTTCCTACGCCAACGTCGATCCGTCCTCATCCGAACTCAAACCCAACGAGGCGTGGCTGGCGACCGACACCACTGGAGACGAGCGTGACGAGTTGCGCGACAGGTTGCTGATCGATCCGTTCGGGGGCACCCGGGTAGAGGACAGTGAGTTGTCCCTGGGCCTCGGCCAGGTCGATCCCCTGACGAAGGCGGGATGGCGGGCCCTCCTGTTCATCGCCTTCGGAGCCGTGTTCATCCTCAGTTGCCTCGGCTTCGTGGTTCACGCTCACGTCTCGTTTACCGCTCGCCGGGTGCAGTTCGCTTTGCTGCGCACCATCGGCCTGTCCCGGTTCCAGCTGGCCACCGTCGTGGTGTTGGAACAGGCCATCGTCATCGCCGCCGGTATGACGCTGGGCGCGTGGATGGGCGGCCGCCTTGGTGCTATCATCATGCCGTTCCTCTCCAACGACGAGCTTGGCACACAGGTACTGCCCCCGTTCGTTGTAGAGGTGAACTGGCCCGTCCTGGCGATAACCTACGCCGCCATGGTGGTGGTATTCGCGGTGATAACGGCCGCTCTAGTATGGTTCGTCCAGCACATCTCGGTCGTCCGTACCCTGCGCCTCGGCGAAAACTGATCCATTGACTTACTCAGACACTCCCCCATACGTCCTGTGCGAGGATCTCTTCAAGATCTATAAGGTGGCCGACCTTGAAGTGGTGGCTCTGCGTGGCCTAGACCTACGAGTTGAGCGTGGAGAGGTCGTGGCGATAGTCGGTGCCAGCGGGTCGGGCAAGTCGACATTACTGAACATACTGGCCGGCTACGACATGCCGTCCGCCGGTCGGGTTACCGTGTCCGGACGGGACCTGCTCCGGATGAGCGCCTGGGAGGTGGAGGAGTATCGCCGGTGTGAGGTCGGCTTCATCTGGCAGCAGACCGGCCGCAATCTCTTCCCTTACCTCACGGCCCTGGAGAACGTCGAGTTGCCGATGATGCTCACCGGGACCACGTCCGAGGGCCGTCGAAAGCGTGCAACCGAACTGCTGGAGTTGGTCGGCCTGGCCGACCGCATGGGACACACCCAGGACCGCCTCTCCGGCGGTGAGCAGCAGCGCGTGGCGATAGCGGTCTCGCTCGCCAACTACCCGCCGCTGCTGCTGGCGGACGAGCCCACGGGCGAGCTAGACGACGCCACGGCGGCCGATGTGCTGGACGTGTTCGGTGCCATTAACCGTGAGTTGCAAACGACGGTCATGATCGTCACCCACGATCCCGACATCGCCTACAAGGTGGGGCGGGTGGTGCTGATACGGGACGGAAAGCTCTCGACCGAGATACGGCGCAGGGTTTCTTACGCTCCTGACGCGCCCGGCGCCGACGGCGACTTTAAAGCTCCGGTTGAGCTTGAAGAGTTCGTGCTGGTCGACAGCAGTGGCCGCGTCCAGATTCCCCGCGAGGTACTCGACCGGCTCAAGATCGGCGAGCGCGCGAAGGTCACGGCTGACGACGAGAGCGTGAGGCTGGACCCGGGCGATGCATAGCGGAGCGGTACGCGCCGGCGCAGAAATGAGACACTCCTAACCGTGGCCCGCGTCCAGAGGGTGGTGGCCACCGTGGACCTCAACCGCTCGTTCCGCATGGCGGGAGAGGACGTGCACGCTCTGCGCGGGGTCTCGCTCAACGTGCTACCGGGCCAGTTTATCGCCGTCATCGGCCGGTCCGGTTCTGGGAAGACGACGCTGCTCAACCTGCTCGCCGGCCTGGACAGGCCTTCTTCCGGTCAGGTGCTTTTTGAAGAGCGGGATATGGCCGAGCTTGGAGACCGACAGCTCACCGAGTTGCGAAGAAGCAAGCTCGGCTTCGTATTCCAGTCATTCGGCCTCCTGCCTCTCCTGTCTGCGTTCGAGAACGTCGAGCTTCCGCTCCGTATCGCCGGTGTCGGCGGCGGCCGGCGTAACCGGCGCACCGAAGAGGTACTGGAGATCGTCGGCTTGGTGAACCGCTCCCACCATCGCCCCTACGAGCTGTCTGGCGGAGAGCAGCAACGCGTGGCAATCGCCCGTGCCATCGTGCACGAGCCGGCGCTGATACTGGCGGACGAGCCTACCGGCGAGCTTGACTCGGTAAACGCAAGGGCCATCTTCGGACTGTTCAAGGAGATGGTGCGGGACCAGGGCATCAGCGTTGTCGCCGCCACCCACGACTCCACCCTCCTGGCCATGGCCGATCAGGTGGTTCGCCTGCACGACGGCCGGCTGGAAGAGCAGGCAACCTACGGCCGGCGCTTCCGCGACTAGGGGCCTCGGCCCTTTAGAATTTCTTTCAGTCACGTCCGGTCTATGCCACCACCACCGGCTCAGTAACTCCCGTTTCCTCCCAAAACGGTCGTCGGCTACCTTGCGAGATTTCCGAACGACCCCTAACATTTGTTCGGAATATTTGTTCCGAAACTCTATGGCAAACTCCATTCCTGGCACCACCCAGGCTCGCCTGTCGAGCTTCCTCGGAGACCGACTCTCCCCGTCGCGTTCTACCGTCCGCGCTCTTCATCGCGAGGTCACGGTTTGTTACGCGTACATGTGCACGTATGCGTACGCCTGTGACCAAAAGTCGGAGCGGCAGTCCAAGGTGCTCCTGCGACGCTGCATGCGCTACATGCCGCAGGAGATGCGGGCCACCCCCGCCGTCTCCGATATGGCCCTCGACCTTCTGGCTACCCGTCGCGAGGCGGGCGACCGTGTTTCGACCGAGGCCGGGCTCCTGTTGGACCGGGTCAGGCCCAAAGGGCCCCTGCGCTAGCTGCGTTCTCCGCTCACTTCGTTCTCTTCAGGCTCTTGGTGCAAGCGCTCATCGCTTTTCCAACGCGTGGTTAATGCCGTCTTTCCCACTCACAGTCGCTGGATCTAGCGGTTTGCCGGGTACCCCGAGCTGATATATTATCCGTCCCGAAACGCCCCGAACCATGGGGCCAAATCCCTGAAACATGAGGGCGGAGCACACATCTTTTGACCGATCTCCTTCTTAGGGGCGGGCGGGTATACGACCCGGCCCGAGGCATCTCCAACGGGGCCCTCGACGTCGCCGTCTCGGGAGACCGCATCTCTGAAGTGGCGGCGGGAATCGACCCGTCGCTCTTCGAAACGGTTGTCGATGTCCCGGGAAAGATAATCGCCCCCGGCCTGATCGACTTGCACGCTCACGTCTACCATGGTTTCAACCCCACCGGCGTCCATCCCGACGTGGCCGGTGTCGGCTCCGGCGTAACAACGGTGGTGGACGGCGGTAGCGGAGGCCCGGCCAATTTCGGTGGCTTTCCCGCGTACGTGGTGCCTGCATCGAAGACTAGGGTGCTATGCATGGTTAATGTGGGCCAAAACGGCCTCTCCACCATGCCCGAGATTTGCTCGGCTGCCGATATTGACGTGGAGGCGACCGCCGCGACCGTGCGCGATAACAGGCCGCTGACGCAGGGTGTCAAGATACGGGCCATCGGGCCCGCTGTCCTATCCGACGGCATCGAGATCGTCAGGCTGGCGAGGCGAGCGGCAGCCGAATCCCGGAGTCGCCTCATGGTCCACATCGGCGAGTTGTACCACGACGGCCCCACGCTGACACGCGAGCTGCTTCCCATTCTCGAGCCCGGCGACATCCTCACCCACTCGTTCACTCCGAACCCTGGTCGCGTTCTTGACGAAGGCGGCACAGTGTTGCCCGAGCTCTTGGACGCACAGGAGCGCGGCGTGACGCTGGACACTGCGTTCGGACGCTTCAATTTTGGCTTCGACGTCGCCCGTCGGGCGCTGGACCAGAGCGTCAGGCCGGACACCATCGCCACCGACATCACCATGCCCGGAAGGCTGGAGTCGGTTTTCAGCATGACGGAGATGCTGACCCGTTTCCTCGCCTTGGGCTTCTCCCTGGACGACGTGATCGCCATGACCACCGTCAATTCCGCTCGCGCCTTGGACTTGCAGGACACTCTCGGTAGTTTGGAGCCGGGACGCGAAGCGGACGTCAGCGTGTTGGAGGCGGTCTCGGGCGACTGGACCGTGACCGACGTAAAGGGCAAGTCCCTGCGCACCGACGTCGCCCTCAGACCGGCCCTCACCGTTCGGGCCGGAGAGGCCATCATCCCTGATTGGGGCCCCCATCCCTGGGGATTCCTACCTCAAGAAGTCTCGTAATCGTCCCTGACAGAGCCCAATGAGCCAGGACATTCTGGTCAACGTCGCCGACGGGGTCGCCACCGTGACCCTGAACCGGCCGGACAAGCGCAACGCCATCGACTACCTTGGCTGGCTCGAGCTCCGACGCATCGCTGAGGACCTGGAGCGCGATCAAGACGTGCGCGTGGTTGTCATTACCGGCGCCGGGGACAGGGCCTTTTCGGCCGGGGCCAATATTGCCGACTTCGACGAGTACCGCAGCGACAGCAATAAGGCCAAGGTCTACGCAGCGGCGTTCGAGGGCGCGATGGACGCCATTGAGGCGATAATCAAGCCAACCATCTGCCTCATCAAGGGCTTTTGCATCGGTGGGGGCTGCGAGCTGTCGATGTCCGCTGACCTGCGCTTCGCCGCCGATAATTCCAGCTTCGGCATCCCCGTGGCCCATTTGGGTATCCTCATCGGCTACGCGGAGATGTCCCGGCTCCTACGCCTTGTCGGTCCCGGCAACGCCGCCAATATCCTGTACACTGGCCGCACGTTTGGCCCGGACGAAGCCCTACGTATGGGACTGGTCAACGAGGTTTACCCTCTCGATTACATCGACGACTTTGTGCACGAGTTGGCCATGGCGATGGTGCCGCTCGCGCCCCTGTCACAGGTTCGCCACAAGCGCATCATGCGAACGGTTCTGCAAAACCCGGGCCTGCGTGATTTGAGCCCTGAACAGTTGCAGTTGCCCTTCCAGAACTTCGACTCCGAGGATTTCCGAGAAGGGCGAGCGGCCTTCCTTCAAAAGCGCAAGCCGGAGTTCCGAGGAAGATGAACGCCGGTGCGTTGGATGGGGTAAATATCCTCGACTGCACGCAGATACTGGCGGGTCCGTTTTGCACCATGCTGCTCGGCGACATGGGCGCCGACGTGGTCAAGATCGAAAAGCCGTCCGGTGGAGACGACACTCGCCGCATGGGGCCGCCATTCGTCGACGATACCGCCGCGGCGTTCCTCATGGTCAACCGCAACAAGCGCTCCATCGCCCTCAACCTCAAGTCCCCCGATGGCATCGCCGTCTTTCGCCGGCTGGTCGAATGGGCCGACGTTCTTGTCGAGAACCTCAGGCCCAGTGCCATGACCAAGCTCGGTCTCGGCTACGACGACTTGAAGGGCAACAATCCCAAGCTCGTGTATTGCAGCATCTCCGGTTTCGGTGCCACCGGCCCGTACAAAGACCGGGCGGGTTTCGACCTGGTCGCCCAGGGCATGAGCGGTCACATGAGTTTTACGGGCCACCCCGACTCGGCTCCGGTGAAGGTGAGTGCGCCGATCACCGACCTGAATGCCGGAATGTTCGCCGTCTACGGCATCCTCAGTGCTTACATCCACGCCCTACGCACAGGGGAGGGTCAGTACATCGACACCTCCCTCATCGAGAGCGGCATTGCCTACACCGTGTGGGAGTCCGCCGGACTATGGGTGGACGGCGACGTGCCCGGCCCCGTGGGCTCGCGTCACCGCATGACCGCCCCCTACCAGGCATACAGTACCGCCGACGGTCATGTGAACGTGGGCGTGGCCAACCAGAATACCTGGGCGCGGTTTTGTGATGCGATTGCTCGGCCGGACATGCGTGATGACCCGCGCTTTTCCAACAACGCCGACCGTGTGCGCAACCTCCGGTTGCTCAGGACCGAGATCGAGCGCACGCTGGGTAATAAGTCCACGGCCGAGTGGTGTGAAGTTTTCACGTACAAGGATGTGCCGTCCGGCCCCATCTACAATCTCGCTCAGGTCTACGGAGACGAGCATGTCAAGGCTCGCGGCATGGAGATGGACATCGACCACCCGACCCTCGGCCCAATCAAGAACGTCGGTCCGGCGACCAAGCTGTCCGCGACACCGGTCGTATTGCGCCGCCCTCCCCCGGACCTCGGTCAACACACCGACTCCGTACTAACGCAGATGGGATTTTCGAACGAAGAGATTGCCGCCATGCGAGAATCGGGGGCGGTGGGAGCGCGCGCATGAAGGAGGCGCAGCGTCGGGTCGCCGAGTTCGTGCACGTCCACGACCTGAGCGCCGGTGTGGAGACGCGACTGCTCGACCTGATGTCCGAGGTAGGCGAGCTGGCGAAAGAGGGCCTGAAGGGCTCGGACTACGGCAGCGTTGCGATGCTGCCAACCAGCGAGTGGTCCTCCGAGATGGGTGATGTGATCTACTCGATCATCGCTTTAGCCAACGAGACCGGCGTCGACCTGGAGACGGCGCTCGACTCCGCCCTCGCGAAATACCGCGCCCGCATCGCCGAACGCGACGACCCCGGCTCCGACGAAGCCTAGCTTCACCAGGGAACGGGAGACTGCGGAGAGTAGCAATCTTTGGTGGAGCCATTCTTCTTGGCCGAGTGGTTGCACATAATCGAGGGCCCCGGGCCCATCGTCGCCACCGCTATCCACGACGGCCACGGGTTGCGGCCCGATGTGGCCGACCAGATCACCCTGCCCGACGCCGACCGGCTTCGTGAAGAAGATCCACACTCGGCATATTGGACAGAGGCGTTCGACACCCGGCTAGTCTCCGATCGCTCCCGCTTCGAGATGGACTTGAACCGGACACGTGACGGGGCCGTCTACCGCACCCCCGACGACGCTTGGGGTCTGGATCTGTGGACCCGGCCGTCCAGCGACAAGATGACTGCGGCCTCGCTGGCCCAGTACGATCGCTTCTACTCGGAGATGCACCGGATTCTGGACGAAAAGAAACGGCGTCACGGCCGCTTCGTCGTGCTCGATCTGCACACCTACAACCACCGCAGAGAGGGGCCGGATGCACCGCCTGATGATCCCGCCGCCAATCCGGAAGTGAACGTCGGCACCGGTTCGTTCGACCGTGAACGATGGGGCCCGCTCGTCGACCGGTTCATGGCCGACATTGCGGGTTTCGACTTTCTCGGTCGAACACTCGACGTGCGAGAGAACGTCCGCTTCCAGGGAGGCTTTCTATCCCGGTGGGTGCTCTCCAACTACCCGGACAGCGGCTGCTGCCTGGCCATCGAACTGAAGAAGTTCTTCATGGACGAGTGGACCGGCGAGCTTCATCGCGCCAAACACGAAGCTATCGGCATAGCCCTGGCCACTGCCAGATCGGGCCTCGTGGAGTCCCTGACAAACTCGTAGATGCCCGACGGCGGCCACCATCGTCGAGCGCGCCGGGGTCGTCGAGCCTTCGGTGCAGCTAAGCTGCCTAAGCTCTTAAGCGCTGAAGCACCTTGCTGGAGGCGTCGACGAAGTCGTCGACTTCGCGCTCGGTCGTCAGCGTGCACATGGCGCCCTGGGCGCGGGCGAACATTAGCACGCCCTCGTTCATCATGCCGGTGTAGAAGGCCGTCTTGAGGTCCTGATCGCCATGCATCATATCCCGGTAATTGACGATCTCGCTGTCGGTGAAATGGATGCCAAACAGCGACCCGACGCCTGTCGCCTGGCCGGGCATCTCCAGTTCCCCAAAGACTGCGTTGATCTTGTCCCGTAGCTGATCCCCCAAGCCGTTCATGCGCTCGAAGGCCTCGGGAGTGAGTTGCTTGAGCGTCTCCTCGCCCGCGACCATCGTTGGCGGGTTGGCGTTGAAGGTGCCGGCGTGGGTGATGGTCGGGTTGTGCTCGTTGTCGTACAGTGCCATCAACTCGTCCTTGCCACCCCAGGCGCCGATGGGCAGGCCGCCGCCGATGATCTTGCCGAAGGTGGTCACGTCCGGGATCACCCCGTACATCTCCTGCGCCCCGCCGGTGGCCAATCTAAAGCTCTGCACCTCGTCAAAAATTAACACTATCCCGAGTTCTTCTGTCAGGGTCCTCATACCCTGAAGGAACTCGGGCGTGGCCGCGATGTAGCCGAAGTTCGATGCCACCGGCTCCATGATCACCGCCGCTAGTTCATGGGCGTGCTTGCGCACCATCTGCTCGCAGCGGTCCATGTCGTTGAAGGGCAGGACGATCACGTCGTCGATCACGGACTGGGGCTGGCTGGGCCACTCGGGCACCGCCGTTGTCCCGTCCGGGGCTAGTTTGTCCAGCGGCGTGTATACGCTGACCGAGACGAACTCGTGGTTGCCGTGGTAGCCGCCCTCGAACTTGGCGAACTTGGTCTTGCCCGTATATGTGCGTGCCATGCGGATGGCGTTCAGCGTCCCCTCGGTGCCGGAGTTAGTGAAGCGCACCTTGTCCACCGACGGGACCCGGTCCACGATCATCTTCGCTAGTCGCACCTGTGCCTCCGTAGGGGCGGAATAGCTGAGGCCCTTGTCGGCTTGGTCTTTTACAGCTTGTACGACGGCCGGGTTGGAATGTCCGACGATGTAGGTGGTGGCGTTGATCATGAAATCCAGGTAGCGGTTGCCGTCCACGTCGTAGACGTAATGACCTTCGGCCCGGTCGACGAAAAACGGGTAGGGGTCGAAGTAGGCCGTGCCCCTGGAACTCCCTCCTGGGAGGTATTTACGGGCCTCCGCCTGCAGCTCCTTGGATACTGGGTGGTTGGTGGTATAGGTTGCCGCCTCGCGGCTAATCGCGTCAGTCATCTCTGCTCCGTCCCTCAGGGTCCCATGGGACTCCCATTCGACTCTAGTCCATAGAGATCAGCTTCTTCGACAGTAGGGGGGATTATACGCGCGAGCCAAGGTCGCCCCAATGGCTAGATGCGCCGGGATTGGCCACCGTCGTCGACGATCATCGCGCCGGTCAGGAAGTCGCACCGCTCAGATGAGATGAACACCACTAGGTCGCCGATTTCCTTCGGTTTGCCGAATCGCCTTATCGGCACGTCACGCTCCAGCATTGTCCGCATGGCCTCGGGGTCCGCATCGACCTCGCTCTGCCAATAGCCACCGGGAAAGATGACGTTGCCTGGAGCCACCGAGTTGACCCGGATGCCGGTTGTCCCGAGCCTTACCGACAGGTTCTTGGCGTAGTTCGCCAACGCCGCCTTGGCCACGTTGTATGGAATGGGAGTCGGATGGCTCTCCAACCCGACGATGGAGTTGGTGAATACGATCGAGCCGCGCCCGGCCTCCAGCATCGCCGGCAATGCCTTTTGCACCAGCAGCACCCCGGACCAGAAGTTAAAAGCCATGTCGGCGTCCCAGCTCTCCAACGGGATATTCCATCCACTCTCCTCGGTCAGCGCGTTGCCGATGTTGGCGACCAGGCAGTCGATGGTCCCGAAGAGATCGCCGGTCTGCTTGAGCGCCTCGTCTACGGGACCGGCGCGTGTGAGGTCTCCCTCGAACGCGAGCAGCCTGTCGCCACCGAACTCGGTCCTGAATTCGGCGGCCGTCTGCGCGAGCGCCTCGGGACCGCGCCCCGTGATGACGACGTTGGCGCCCTCCGACAGGAACGAGCGTGCAACGGCCTTACCGATACCCCGTGAAGACCCGCCTACGAAGGCCACTTTGCCGTTGAGTCCGAGTTTCATCAGCGTTGCTCCTGCTTACGGTTCTCTCGTCGTAACTTACTGGGCCGTCATACCGCCGTCCACGACCAACTCCGCGCCGGTCATGTAGGATGAGTCGTCCGACGCTAGGAACAGCGTCGCGTAGGCCACGTCCATGGCTGTGCCAAACCTGCCTAGCGGCAACTCGGACCCGCGCGACGCCATCAACTCCGGGCTCGGGTAGACGAGCGCGAGCATCTCGGTTTCGGTCGGCCCAGGATGGAGCGAGTTGGCCCGGATGCCCCTCGTCGCGTACTGGAGCGCGGTGGATTTGGTGAATACGCGCACCGCTGCCTTCGACGGGTTGTAGGCGGCCGAAACCCGGCTGCCTACTAGGCCGGATGTGGATGACACGTTGACGATGGACCCGCCGCCGGCTTCGACCATCGGGCCGATGACGGCTTTGGTGCCGAGAAACACGCCTCTGGCGTTCACCGCCATCACGGTGTCCCACTGGGCGATCGTGGTATCGCTGATCGATTCGCGCACGTAGATGCCCGCGTTTTGGACCAACACGGTAGGACGACCGAGGTCGCGGATCATCTCGTCGATGGCCGACACCCATGAGCGTTCGTCGGTGACGTCCAAGTGTACGAAGATCGCCTTGCCGCCGTTGCTCTTGATCTCGGCCGTGAGCCGTCTCCCAGCGTCTTCCTGCAGGTCGGCGATGGCGACGGCGGCTCCCTCGGCCGCGAACAGCCGGGCCTGGGTCGTGCCAAAACCACCGGCTCCGCCGGTGATCAGTGCAGCCTTTCCGGAAAGCCTCACGGCATGCTCTTCGCTCACTCCATTCGCTCCTGAGGCTTCTTCGGCTAAGGCCTCATCACTTTGGCAATTGTCCGTTCACGTCGTCTTCGCCGTCATGCAATGACTCGTTGAGGGAGCCGGAGCGGAAGCCGTCCAGATCCACGGTCACGTAGGTGTAGCCAGCGGCGTGGACCGCGGCGGCGATCTTCACCCGGTTTTCTCGCCCGACTAGGTCGGCGATCTGCTCTGGCGGCACCTCGATGCGGGCGACCCGTCCGTGGTGGCGCACCCTCAGTTGACCGAATCCCAGTTCGCGCAGCGCGGCCTCGGCGGCCCCAATGCGCTCCAGCACTTTCACTGAAACGGGCGTTCCGTAGGGGATACGGGAGGACAGGCAGGCCTGGGCGGGTTTGTCCCAAATGGGCAGGCCAAGTCGTTTGGCCGCCTCGCGCACATCGGACTTCGTCATTCCAGCGACGACGAGAGGACTGCGTACTCCGTGCTTGGCAGCTGCGGAGAGCCCCGGCCGGTAATCACCCAGGTCATCGGTGTTCGTCCCGTTTACCACCGTGGCGTAGCCATCAGCAACAGAGATCCTATCTAGTTCGAGGTACAGCGTGTCCTTGCAGAAGTAGCAGCGGTCGGGCCTGTTGGTCCGGTAGCCGTCGCGCTCCATCTCGTTGGTCCGGACGGTCCGGTGAGTGATGCCGATCCGCCCGGCAAGTGATATCGCGTCCGCCAGTTCGCTGCGGGCCAGGCTGGGCGAATCGGCCGTCACCGCCAGGGCTCGGTCGCCGAGCACCTCGTGTGCCACGGCCGCCACCAGGGCGCTGTCCACGCCGCCGGAGTAGGCGACGATCACTGATCCACGGTCCAGCAGGTCGCGTCGCAGCATGTTCATCTTGTCGGCCGGTGATGAAGCATGCACTGAAGCGACCGGCGGCGAGGTGTTCACATTGGATGTCATGCCCGGTAGCTCTCGATCGTTGCCCTGAATCTCGTCATGGGATATGAATTACGGTGGCCCGTGGACCGCCAGTCCAAGGCATGTTAGCAAGAGGCCGCCGACCGCTCAATTGTTCCAACTGTTCCCGTCACCGGGAGCCGGGAATTCTCTATACTCGGTTGGGGGAGGGTGATCATAGACGAGGCCGGGATAAGGGAGTTGTTGGAACGCCACTCGGCAGGTGAATTGGACTCCGATTCCCTGGCGGCCGAACTCGCTCACATGCCGTATAGGGATCTCGGGTTCGCCCGGGTCGACCACCAACGGGAGATGCGTACCGGCTTTCCGGAAGTGGTGTTTGGTGAGGGCAAGACGCCGGAGCAGGTCGGTGAACTTGCGCGCGAATTGCTGTCACATGGCGATCGACTCCTCGTTACGAGGGCCTCGCTGGAGATGTACACTGCGGTCGGAACGGTAGCCCCCGACGCCGTTTTCGAGGCCACCGCTCGCACCATATCAGTAGACCGGAGGACCGGGGCAAAACAGTCGGGCAGGGTGTCGGTGATCAGCGCGGGGACGGCGGATCTGCCGGTGGCGATGGAGGCGGTGATAACCGCCGAGCTGATGGACCGTCGCGTCGAGCGCCACTTCGACATCGGCGTGGCCGGTCTTCACCGCCTGCTCGATCAGATCGAAGATCTCAGGCAGGCCGACGCCATAGTCGCGGTGGCGGGCATGGACGGCGTGCTGCCCTCGGTGCTCGCCGGGCTGGTGAGCGTTCCGGTGATCGCCGTTCCCACCAGTGTTGGTTACGGTGCTAGCTTCGACGGATTAGGTCCGCTCTTGACCATGCTCAACGCCTGTGCCCCCGGCGTGGCCGTTGTCAACATCGACAACGGCTTCGGCGCCGGATACATGGCGGCTGAGATAGCAAAGAGAGACTCCTCCCTACGATCCAGGGGAGGTGTCTCTTCGTAGCCGAGCTACTGTGGGAGATCGTTTAGGGGAACGCATCTAGGCAGCCGGTGTTGCTGTTGGTGGGGAAGTAGTGGTAAAGGCTTCTCATCCTCCCGGAGTTATCCATGTGCCATCTGTGGGAGCCCTCGTAGTCGCCGTCGGCCCCAGACGGCTTGTTGTCCAAACTCGCCGAAGCGGGTACCGAATCCAGGTAGTTGCCCTGGTACGGCTTATCTGTGTCAATGCAGTAGTCTTGCGAGTCGACGGCATAGTCGACGTTGTTGCGTCTTCTATCACCCCAGGCAACCCTGCCTGCCATTCTCACGCCGGTGCTCGTCGGACTAACATAGCGAGTGGTACAAAGACCGAGGGCAGGTCATACTTGTTGAAGCCATACTTGGTTGAAGATTTCCTAACGAGAATAAGGTCGCTACTGGATGACGAGCGAGGCTTAGCCTCGCGAAGAACCACATGAAGATCACCGACATACGCGCAACGCTCCTGTCATCAGTCGTGCCCGAAGAAAAGCGCTGGCGCACCGACCTTGGCGTCGCCGTCAAGATGGACAACTGCATCGTCGAGGTCGAGACCGACGGAGGGATCACCGGCGTCGGTGCCGGCCAGGGCAACCCGACGGTCGTCAAAGCGATAGTAGAGACCCAGTTGCGACCGCAGCTCATCGGCCAGGACCCGACCCATATCGAGGGTCACTGGGAGCGAATGTACAGCGGCTCTCGCGGTCAGCCGGCCCTCGATCGGGGCCATCCCCAGCCCGGCTCCTCCCGACGGGGCGACACGCTGTGCGCCATGGCGGGCGTGGACATCGCCCTGTGGGACATCCTCGGTAAATCGCTGGATACGCCGATCTACAAGCTGCTTGGCGCCTCTCGGACTTCGGTCCGTGGTTACGCCTCCGGCGGATGGGCGCCGGGAGAGTCGGCCGGCGACGAGATGGCCGGCTACGCGTCGAAAGGTTTTTCCGCCGTAAAGATGCGCGCCGAGGGTCGCGATGGGTTCTCCATCGCAAAGACGGCCGCCCGTGTCGCCGCAGCTAGGCGAGCGGTGGGGTCCGAGATCGACATCATGGTCGACGCCCACGGCTCGCTCGACGTTTCCACCGCCAAGCGGCTGGCGAGGGTGCTGGAGGAGTACGACGTCGCCTGGTTCGAGGAGCCCGTCTCCTACGATAACCACACCGGCCAGGCCGATGTGCGGGCGTCCACCACCGTTCCCATATCGAGCGGCGAGAGCGAGTCGACCCGATTCGAAGTGCTGGACCTGCTCAGGCTGAACGCGGTCGATATACTCCAGCCCGACGTCGCCATCGCCGGTGGCCTGACCGAGAGCCGCCGCATCGCCACCCTCGCCCACGCCCACGGCGTCAGGATCGCGCCGCACGTGTGGTCGAGCGGCGTCATCGTCGCCGCCTCCATACACCTGGCCATGCACGCGCCCGCCTGCCACATTTTCGAGGTTTCCCAGAGCGCCTCCCCACTCATCTGGGAGCTGTTCGAGGAACCCTTTGACATCAAGAACGGCAGTGTGACCGCCGTCGATCGTCCCGGTCTCGGTTTCACCCTCCGAGAAGGCCTAGCCGAGCGCTATCCGTTCGTCCCGGGTCCGGCGTACGTCTACTAGCGTCGATTAGCCAAAACGACGAGGCGATAAGCCGAAGAGGCCACAAGAGCGAACGAAGCGAATGGAGAGCGGCCACGAGCCGCCGAAGCCATGACGAGCGAGGCCCCGCCTCGCGGGAGTCCGCTGCTAACATGGGGTGTGATGGCCGACGCTAAGGTTAATTTCACACGTATTTCCCGCCTCGAGCCCGAGGCCGTAGGCGAGCCGGGTAAGCGCACCTTCCGCATCATCGCCGAGAGCGAGACGAGCACCGCGGGCGTGTGGCTGGAAAAAGAGCAACTCTTCCAGCTGGCCCTGGCCGTCCACCAGCTGCTCGCGACCGTTCGTGAGGGGGAAGACGCCGCCGCCTCGGCCGCCGCGCCAGTTGAGCGTGAGGCCGACCCCATGACTAGGCTCGACTTCAAGGCAGGTCGCCTCGCCTTACGACACGAGGATTCTCACGGCATGTTCATCATCGAGGCCCACGACGTGGAGGCACCGGACGTCCTCGACGAAAACTCCCCGCCGGACGTCGCCCTGTGGACGGGCCGATCGATGGTCGAGCAGTTCGCGGACGTGGCCCTCAAGATATGCGCCGCTGGTCGACTCCTGTGCCCCTTGTGCGGAGCACCCATGAACCCAGAGGAACAGGGAGGCCACAAGTGTCCAAGGGTGAATGGCAACCAGGCGATCTCCTCCGCTGGCGACCTGTAAGCTGGGTCCCAGCCCGATGCTGTCCCACAGCTTAGACCCGGGATCTTCGATAGCGTGACGACCGCCGATCCTCCGACAAGGCCGGAGGGCGATTCCGGTCATCGCATCGTTGATCCCTCGCCCGAGGTCGCGCAGGCCGTGCTTGAGCGTGGCGAGGTAGTCGGCGGTGCGCAGGTGCAGCTGGCGTCGAATCACGCGTTCCTCGTTCACCTCGATGTGGCCAATGGGGATGCGGGTAAGGGGGACGCGAGTGCTGGTAGCGTCATGAGGGCCATCTACAAGCCCAGGGACGGTGAGCGTCCGCTCACGGACTACCCGGACGGCACCTTGTACCTCAGGGAGTACGCGTCGTACATTGTTTCTCAGGCACTTGGCTGGCCAAAGGTCCCGATCACGGTCATCAGGGACGGGCCGTTCGGCCACGGCTCCATGCAGCGCTTTGTGGAGTTCGACCCCGACGTCACCTACTTCACTCTTCGAGAAGACCGATTGGACGAGCTAGCCACTTTCGCCACCTTTGACCTGCTCGTCAACAACGGCGATCGCAAGGGAGGACACTTTTTGTTGGACGGGGACGACGCCGTCTGGAGCGTAGACCACGGCCTCACCTTCCATACCGACTTCAAACTGCGAACGGTGATGCTGGAGTTCTGGGGTGAGCCCATCCCCGAAGCTCTCGTGATCGACCTTCGAGCCTTGGTACCTGAACTCGAAGAAGGCGGGACGCTTTCGTCGGACCTCGACGACCTGATCAGCCAGTCGGAACTGGACGGCTTGCGTGCCCGACTGGACGCGATCCTGGAGTCACCGGTCCATCCCGTGCTGGACTCGTATCGAAACGTCCCCTGGCCCCTGGTGTAGGGGCTAGGCTATCCGCCCACTCCGTTCGTTCTATGGGCCTCTTCGGCCAAGGCCTCATCGCTTCGGCAATCTAACGTCGTTATCGCAGCAATCGCCTAAGCTGCCTGCTTAGACGGCCCCGTGGACTGACGCCCGCGGCCACCGCTTCCACCACGTCAGGCGCTCCGAAGAGCATAGGCATGTACCACTTGCGCAGCTCGGCCGCGCTCGGCGGGTTATCCGCCCAGTTGGAGGCGAAGGTCGTAAGTGGCCGCCAGGAGATTGCCGAACCCTTGCCATCCCCGACGAACACCCGTCCGCCCGCTTCCGTGACGATCAGCGAGCCCGCGACCACGTCCCATAACGATAGGGAACCGGTCAGAGCGCTGTACTGGTATACGCCCGAGGCCGTCATCGCCAACTCATAGGCGATGCTGCCTATCTGCCGTGCCTCACCGCTGCGCCCACGCATCGAGTCGTCAAACCGGAAGCGGTAGCCGAACCCACCCGGCAGCCCGGTAAGCCGGCGTGCCTTCGGCACCGACGCCTCCAGTCTGTCGAGTGGCTGCCCGTCACGGAACGCGCCGCCTCCGGTTCGAGCGTGGAGCACCGTCCCATCGCCGCCGGGCCAGGGGATGAAGATGGCGCCCACCATCGGAACCCCTCGCCTGAGCACACCTATCGAGCAGGCGAACACCGGAAGGCCCTGAGAGAAATTCCTGGTGCCGTCGAGCGGATCTAGCGCCCAGACGAACTCCGACAGCGGTTCCTTGGACGGCTCGGTGTCCTCTTCCCCGACAACGGCGTGATCCGGGAAACGATCTTTGATGCGTCTCACCAAAAACGCCTGTGTCTCGCGGTCGGCATCGGTGACAGGGTCAGACTGCCGCTTGTCTTTGTACTCAACCGCTAGTGGTCCGCCGAAGTAGCCCATCAGCATCTGCCCGGCCTCGGCCGCCATGGCGGTCGCCTCACGTTCCACCGCGACGAGGATCGGTTCGACTTCGGTATGGCTGTCGGTTGCGTCAGTAGTCATCGGCCTGAAAAGGGGACGGGGCAAGTGTATGTACCGGCCAAGCAACCGGTCAACGAACGGGTCGCCCTGCCCGCGTCTGGGATAAAATGCGCCAATGCGACTCATGCCCGGACGCGATAGGGTGGCGGTGGTCGAGATGTTCGGCACCATCGGCGGCGGTGTGCGCTCTGCTCCCTACGAGCGGGTGTTCGAGCGGGTGCGGCGAAGCAAGGCCGTGAAAGCACTCGTCTTGGACATCGACTCACCGGGCGGCGCCGTTCCGGCGTCCGAGTACATCTACCACAGCGTGGTTAAAGTGGCCGAGCAAATGCCGGTGATCGCCTCCGTCCGTGGTGTGGGGGCGTCCGGCTCATACATGATCGCCTGCGCTTCCCGGCACATCGTCGCCACCCCTGGCGCCCTCATTGGCTCTATCGGCGTCATCTCCGTCCGTCCGATGTTGCAGGCTGCCTTGGAGAAGCTGGGGATCGGCGTCAACGTCACTAAGAGTGGCTCACTCAAGGACATGGGCGCCTTCTGGCGCCCCTCCACACCTGAGGAAGAGGCAAGACTACAGGAACTGATCGACGAGTCGTACGAGCGTTTCGTCGGAGTTGTCTCCCGAGCCCGGAAGATAGACGGGGCCGCGGTCAAAGAACTGGCCACCGGCGAGGTGTTCTGGGCGCCGAAGGCCCTGGAGGTCGGCCTGATTGACGAGCTGGGTGACCTCGACTCGGCCGTGGACCGGGCGGCTTCAGCCGCTGGGTGCAGCAAGCGAGTGGTCCGGATGGGCCCGCGCCGGAGTTTCAGGCAGCGCCTGCTCGGCCCCTTCGCCGAGACCCTCGTAGAGTCGGTCTCCACCGAGATCGAGCGCCGTCTGTGGGTGGAGAACCTGCGCTAAAGGCGCTCCCCACGAGGCAGAGCCTCGCTCATCATGGCTTCTTTGGCTTACGCCTCATAGCTTGGCAATTCACGGTTAGCGTCGTCTTTGCTGTCATGCAATGACTTGGCGGCTTGCCAGAGAGCCTCTTTCTCGTCCAGGGACAGCGCCTTGAAGTCGGTGCATCGGCCCTGCGCCATCTCCTCCATCACTCTGAAGCGGAACGCGAATCGCTGATTTGCTTTCCTGAGCGCCGTCTCTGCGTCCACGTCGAGCCAGCGGGCGATGTTCACCAGCGAGAACAGCAGGTCCCCCAGTTCGGACTCGGTCTGCTCCTTTGTCGCGGCTCCCTGTAGCTCGCCGATCTCCTCACCCACCTTGTCCAGGACGCCGGCCGGGTCGTCCCAGTCGAATCCCGTGCGTGCGGCCTTGCACTGTAGACGCTGAGCACTGGCGAGGGACGGCATCGAGGCCGGCACTCCGTCTACAGCGGATCGATGGTCGTTTCCGGGCTTTTCGGCCCGTTTGATGTCGTCCCATCTCGCCAGCACCCGGTCTGCGTCCAAGTCGCCGCCAGTGGGCTCGAACACGTGCGGGTGCCTTCGCACCAGTTTTTCGATCAGCTTCCCCAGCACGTCCCTACCGGTGAAGAGGCTGGCCTCCTTACCCAACTGTATTTGGAAGGCCGCGTGCAGCAGCACGTCGCCGATCTCTTCGGCGATCGCTCCCGGCCCCCCGTCATCTACGGCCTCGATCAACTCGTAGGCCTCTTCAAGGAACTGGTCGCGGAAAGACTCCCGCGTCTGCTCCCGGTCCCAGGGGCATCCGTCCGGACCCCGCAGGTGGCCGACTAGGGCCATAAGGCCCTCGAAAGACGGGTCAAAAGTGTCGACGGTTGTGGGCCCTACGTCCCCGTTTACAGGCGGGGAATCTTTCCCGGATGCCATATCAGGCAAGCGAAATAACCTGTGCTAACATCGAATCGTGCGCCCCTTTAAATTCCTGCTCGTTGCCGTCTTCGTCGCCTGTATACCGGTGTTCCTGGTTGCGTCCAACGTCCGTTGGGTGATCAACGCACCGTTCCTTTACAGCTACGGTTTCGACAAGTACGACGTGGCCGAGACCACCGGCATTGAGAGGGAAGAGCTTATCAAGGCCGGAGCGGCGTTCCGAGAGTACTTCAATAACGACGATAACGTGCTCGACGTCCGGGTGGTACAGGACGGAGTCCTGCGCAGGATATACAACGCCCGCGAGATAGCGCACATGACCGACGTGAAAGGCCTTGTCAAGGGTGTGTGGGGCCTGCAGATCGCCACCGGCGGCTTCATAGGTTTCTTTCTGCTCGCCGGTGCGATTCTATACGGGCGGCGCTGGTTAGGCATGGCCGCCCGGTTCGCCGGTTGGGGCGGTCTGCTGACTCTCGGCCTGGTGGTGTTGGTGGGAATTGGGGCGGCCATCGGCTTCGACCGCCTGTTCCTGGCGTTCCACCTGGTCTCGTTCTCCAACGACCTGTGGCAACTGGACCCACGGCGAGACCTATTGCTGATGATGTTCCCCCAGGGATTCTTCCTGGACGCAACCCTATGGATAGTCGGATCAACGCTCGTGGAGGCCTTGCTCCTGTCCACCTACCCCATCGCCCGCTGGACACGAGGACTCAAGAGCATCGAATCTCCGGTGGAGCGTGGGGCCACGCCCCAATAAAAAACGACTGCCGGTTAGCGAGTGGTCGAGCCGTCGACCACTATCGTCACGGAGTAGGTCTTGTCCGATGGGCCTCTCTCCCATGGGCGCCGGTACTCCATCTCGATCGTCGTCTCCCCACCGGCCATCGCTCGGAAGTGGAACAACTCGACCCCTGGCGCCCCGACCAGGTCCGAGCGAGGCGTGAAATCGGGCCCATCCCGTAGCTCCAGGATCAGCTCGTCAATCGCGCCGAGGTGCCAGCTAAAGCCGGTGGTCGGATTCGAGGGGAGGGCGATGGTCACGAAATCTCCCCTCTTGGCTTCTACTGTGGAGCCGTCGAAGGACTCGTCCAGGTTGACGTCCGACTCCGTGCACGCCGTGGCGGTGATTGCCAGAACGGCCACCAGGATTGCGGTCGAGAACACCACCGCGCTGACATTCCCGAGTGTCGGAAAAAGGTTCATGTCATTTAATTGTCCGGCCCGTGGCTGCTCCGTCGGCAGCGGCATCACAGGTTGGGACTCGCTGGCATGTGATGTCCGATTCTAACACCGTTGACAGCTACATTCGGCCCGGACTCGCCACCCATATAATGGCTTCCGGCACGTATTAAGGAACCTGATCACCGGCATGAGCGAACCGTACACACAACCAGACGAGCGTGGCCGATTTGGGGACTTTGGAGGACAGTACGTTCCCGAGACCCTCATGCAAGCCCTTGATGAGCTAACCGCCGAGTACCGGAAAGCTGTGGAGGACCCCGAATTCGCCCGGACCCTTGACTGGCTGGGGAGCCAATACGTCGGCAGGCCCACCCCTCTGTACTTCGCAGAGAACCTGAGCAAGCGACTTGGAGCCGCACGCATCTATATCAAGCGCGAGGACCTCGCTCACACCGGCGCCCACAAGATCAACAACGCCCTAGGACAGGCACTGCTCGCCAAGCGCATGGGCAAGGCCAGGATCATCGCCGAAACAGGCGCTGGTCAGCATGGCGTGGCCACCGCTACCGCCTGTGCCATGATGGACGCCGAGTGCGTTATCTACATGGGCGAGGAGGACATGGCCCGCCAGAGCCTCAACGTCTTTCGCATGGAATTGCTCGGAGCCAAGGTGCGGCCAGTCTCATCCGGCAGCCGCACCCTCAAGGATGCCATCAACGAGTGCATCCGGGACTGGGTGACAAACGTCGAAAACACCCACTACCTCATCGGCAGTGCAGTCGGCCCCCATCCCTACCCGGTGATGGTGAGGAACCTCCAGTCGGTGATCGGCGCCGAGGCCCGCGAGCAGATTCTGGAAATCGAGGGACGCCTTCCGGATCACGTCGTCGCGTGTGTGGGTGGAGGCAGCAACGCCATCGGCCTGTTCCACCCCTTCATACCAGACGAGGAGGTCGAGCTGATCGGAGTCGAGGCGGGCGGCACCGGCGACGCCCTCGGCGAGAACGCCGCCACACTCGTGGCCGGTGAGGTGGGGGTGCTGCACGGCAGCATGTCCTACCTGCTCCAGAGCGAGGACGGCCAAGTCATCGAGACTCATAGCGTCTCAGCGGGCCTAGACTACCCCGGCGTTGGCCCCGAGCACAGCTACCTCCATGACACGGGCCGGGCGCGCTATGTCAGCGTGCCGGACGAGCAGGCCATCGAGGGCTTCCAGTTGCTCTGTAGCACCGAGGGGATCATCCCCGCGCTGGAGCCCTCACACGCGGTCGCCTACCTCGCCGGGTGGATGCCCAGTCTCCCCGACGACTCCATCGTCCTGCTCGGTCTGAGCGGCCGGGGCGACAAGGACATCGAGACCGTCTTGGAGCGTCTCTCCGCGACGTAAGCGTCGCGCGTCAGGGCTTCTTTGGCTTGTGCCTTGTCGCTTTGGCAATCGACGAGTCGGCCTTCGTTCCTAGCTGGCGTTGCACCAGTACTGGACCTTCGTCTGTGATGACGGATCGTAGACCTAGGCCAGACTCGTGAAACCGTGGCTGCCGTGGAACTCGTTGCGCGGCGGCTCGGTCTTGAGCATCTAGCAGAGGTGCTTGCTCAGCGGTTCGCCGTCCGGGGTCGTCAGCGACACCTTCAGGAACCGGCCTTCGCCCGAGTGCTTTCAGTTGAAATAGATTCCGCCGAACTCCAAAGTGCCCAGTTTGATCTCCACGTTGGGCACAGCGGTGGATAGCGCCACCACCTCCGTGCTGAGGGGCTCACCCGCTTGGTCGCGGAAGGCCGTGGTGCACTCCCCCTGTAGTGCCACCACCTCTTCGGTCGCCCCGGTGGCGGGCCCGGACGAGTCGCCGTCGCTCCAGCAGGCTGAGATCGCAGCCATCAACCCCGCGACTATGAGGAAAACGCTGAGAACGAACGACCTGCGAAACATCGGAACCTCCAGTCGGATTCAACTCTCTCCGTCGATCGTCGATGTTGGAGCAATCCTAACTGACCTTCGTGCGGTCTGGGTGACGGACGACCGTTGGATTGTCCCAGTGAATCGTCCCAATTCCGGCGACCCTCACAGGATTGTCACGGTGGCCATGTGCCCTTCTCATGCCCCTGCCCACCGCGCCCGGTAGAGTGACCGGAGGTTATCGTCCGGCGTCCGGACTCGCTCGATAGCGCCGGTGAGATCGTGATATGGAGAGATGTGGATACGGCTCCTCAGAAAACTTGCCCTTGGCCTGCTCGCCCTAGCATTCACACATCGCGCCCATCTCCTGGTGGATCCAAGACCTCGTCGACGAGGGCAGAGAGGAGTTCAATTTTTCCACTTGGACCGGCGGTGAGGACGGCGACGATGTCTACGAGTCGGTCGTCGAGGGGGAGATGCCGTTCTGGTCCTACCGCCCCTGGGACAGGCTTTCAGACACGAAGATGGACAAGCTTCTCCGCGGCCTGAAGGTCACGTTCCCGGGCAGTGGCGAAACGAACGGAAACGAGGGAGACGAGCGAGAACAAGACGACGATTGAAACCCGATCACCCGGTCTCGCCGCCCGTCGCCAGGTAACGGCTCCTTGGTATAATTCCCGGCGATGAGGCGCGGTAAAGACGTGTGGTGGAGAGTTTGGACGCCGGCCGTGGTGGGATTCTTCTTTGCCGCGACGATCATGGCGCCCGCCTATGGGCCCGTCATCGACCACCACTACGCCGAGCGACTTCTGTTCCATACCCACCTGGCCAACTCCGGCCCCCACCTTCACGCCTATCTCGACATCCATGCCCACCCGAAGCCATCGCCAGACGCACCCGACCTGGCCACGGCAATCCCCGGCGAAGACGGCCTGACGTCTGTACCGCTCGGCGCCGGTCATGGCGACGAGCTTGCCCTGAGGTCGACGCTTGAACCGCCGGTAGGTCTGGACCTGCCCGCCGCTTACCTGAGTCGATCCGACATGGCCGGCCCGCCGCCACCGCTCAGACCGCCCCGACTCTCCGCCTGAATCCATCTCGTCGCCCAGCGACGCAGGACAGGACACGCCCCTTATTGGACGGGGCCAGTGGAGGGAACGCTCATTCACTCGATGACACGTAATATCGCCGCGCTCGCCGCATTCGTGACGGCGCTGGCGGCCGTCGCCCTGTGGCCGGCCGTCGCGGAGGCGCACGGCGGCGTCACCGAGTTCCGCAAGGAGCGGGCCGGGCCGTACGAAGTTGCGTTCGGCACCAGCCCCAGGTCTCCGTCTCCCGGAGCGGTGCACGTTTCCCTCCGAATCGTCGACTCGGCCACTGGGGTCGCCGTTCCAGGAGCGGCGGTTGCGATGTCGGGCCGGGTGTTAAATGAGGACGGCTCTGTACTGGAGTCCTTCCAGGACGTACCGGCCACCCCGTTCGAAGAAGACCCCGTCTTCTGGGACATCGATCTAGCCGTCGTCACGGTTGGCGATTGGGTATTTTCGATAAGCGTCGAGGGCGAAGAGGGCGCGGGCGAAGCCGACTTCGATGTTCGCGTGCAGGAGTCCAGTCCCGTCACCGGCATCATCACCGTGATCGTGCTGGTGGCGTTTCTGTCTGTGGTAGCCCTGGCCATGCGCACCTATTTCGGCGCAAGAAAGACGAAGAGGGTCTATTGAAAAAGAAAAACACTCTGACCTTGATGCTGGCAGCGGTCGCTCTGCTGGCCGCCGTTGCAGCTGCCGCATGCAGCTCCTCCCCGGCGGCACCGCTCGCCGACGCGTCCTCTTTCCCCACCGCGGAGGGGTTCACGCCGACCGTCGAGGCCTCCGTTCCGGATGGCCCGCTGGCGCCAGACTTCGCACTGACGTCGGCGACCGGGCAATCGGTCTCGCTGGCCGACCTGCTCGACGGCAGAGAGGCGACCGTCATCGTCTTTTACCGGGGCTTTTTCTGAGGCATCTGCCGTAGCCAGCTCGGTGAGCTGCAGGAGAACTCGGACAAATTAGAGAAGCTAAACGTTTCGCTGGTCGGCATCAGCATCGACGACATGGCGGGTGCACAGCAAATGGCCGCCGTTGTAAAGGCCGGCTACCCGATTCTTGCCGATCCGACACACGAGGTCACCGTCGCCTATGGCGTCTTCGATCTTCTCGGCGACGGTGTGGCCGCCCCGACGGTCTTCATCGTCAACCCCGACCGCACAATTCGCTGGAGTTATATCGGTAAGAACGTCTCCGATCGGCCCAGCTCGACAGACATACTCGCCCGCATCCGCTGACACACTCGTCGGATGGGGCCAATCAAATCAAAGGAAACACAATGAAGATTAAAGTGATAATCATCCCGGCTTTAGCGATCGTGGCGATGGCGGTGCTCGTCTTCGCCGCGGCGTGTGGAGGTGGCGACCCCGAGGACCTCACCTTCGATGTGACCATCGAGCACGACGCCTGGGACGTCTCCGACGACATAATCAAGGTCAAACAGGGAGACCACGTCACGATCAACGTGGAGTCCGACGAACAGGGAGGCTTCCACCTCCACGGGTACGACCTCTACAACGAGGTTGCGCCGGGCGAGCCCATGACGTTCGAGTTCACCGCCGATGCCACCGGCAACTTCGAGATACAGTTCCACAAGTTCACCATGGCTTCTGATGAGCCGGAGATGGGGGAGGACATGGCCGATGGCGAGATGGCCGACGACCATGATGCGGGAGAGCATGAAATGGGAGGTGAGACCGAGTTGCATCTAGGCTCGCTTCAGGTCTTCCCCCGTTGAGGGCCATTAGCTGCCCTCCCGGGAGCCCATCGTGATCGACGGTCGCAGGGCCGCCATGGCCCTGGTCCTCGTTGCCGCCGGCGCCGCAACCGCGCTGGCGGCGGCAGGGCCGGTCCACGCCCACGGCTTTGGGGCTCGCTACGACCTCCCGGTGCCGCTATGGTACTTCGTCGGGGGTGCGGCTGCCGCCGTCGCGTTCTCCTTCGTCGTCGTCGGCATCTTCATACAGGGCGTCGGTGCTGGCGCCGGGTACCCCACCTACAATCTTTCCGTGCGCCGCTGGTTCAGACTTAGGCTGGGATCACCTGCGCTGTTGTGGCCGGTCAAGCTGGCGTCCGTCTTCGTCTTCGGGCTGGTCATCGTCACATCGTTCGCGGGCTCGGAAAAGCCCATTGAGAACCTCTCTCCCACCCTCATCTGGATCATCTGGTGGGTCGGCACCGGTTTCGTCTCGGCCACCGTCGGCAACGTGTGGGCGGTCGTCAACCCGTGGAAGATCGTCTTCGAGTGGGTCGAGCGCCTGCTGGGCGGGCGCAACGGCTTCACTCCGCTCCAGCGCTACCCGGTGTCGTGGTCGGTGTGGCCGGCAGTGGTGCTCTTCGGCTTCTTCGCCTGGATCGAGAACGTCTACTCTGGTGCCGCCCTGCCGGACAAGCTCGGCACAATCATCATCGTGTTCTCGGTCATCCAGTGGCTGGGAATGTTCTACTTCGGCAAGAACGCTTGGCTCCGCCACGGAGACCCGCTCGCGGTCCTGTTCGGCCTGTTTGCCCGGTTCTCCGTGACCGAGGTTCGGGTGACCGGCCGGGAGCTGTGTCGGCGCTGCGAGATCGACTGCGCCGGGGACGAGGGTGAGGACTGCGCCGAGTGTTACCCGTGCTTCGAGCGCGCCGGAGAGCAGGAGCGACGCGTGCTGCTTCGGCCCTTCGCCGCCGGCCTGATCAGGCCGGAGCGAGTCTCCACCGCGCTGATGGTGTTCGTCATCATGGCTCTCTCGACGGTCACGTTCGACGGCCTGAAGGAGACGCCGTGGTGGAACGAGGTCCACCGGTGGCTGGAGGTCCTGGGCGCCTCGTGGGTCGACACCATCGGACTCTTCGGAATCCCCCTGGTGTTCCTGGCGATCTTCCTCGGGTTCGCTTGGGCAATGCGGCGATTGTCCGACGACGCTTTGAGCACCGGCGATATGGCGAGGGCATTCGTGCTTTCGCTCATACCCATCGCACTTGCGTATCACTTCGCCCACTTCCTCGCACTGCTCCTGATACAGGGCCAGGCCATCGTGCCGTTGGTCTCAGACCCCTTCGGGCGCGGCTGGGACCTGTTCGGCTCCGCCGACTATGCGACCGACATCGGCGTCATCAATGCCAAGGCCGCGTGGTTCTTTTCCATCGCCGTCATCGTGGTCGGCCATGTGGCGGCGGTGTTCATCTCCCACGTCGTCTCGCTGCGCAAGATCGCCAACCACGCAGGGGCCATGCGCAGCCAGTACCCTATGCTGGTTCTGATGGTCTTCTACACCGCCGTCAGCCTGTGGATAATCTCCCAGCCGATCGTTGAGTAGCACCACCCCCGCCATAGACGCAGTTGCTCTGACCAAGTCGTTCGGCGATCAGACGGCCGTGGACAGCCTCGACCTGACGGTCGGCGCGGGCGAGCTATTCGGCTTCCTCGGTCCCAACGGCGCCGGTAAGACCACGACAATTCTCGTCATGACGGGCTTCCTGCGTCCGACCGCCGGTCGCCTGTCCGTCTTCGGCCTCGATTCGTGGCGGGACTCGGTGGCCATTAAGCGCCGGCTGGGCTTTTTGCCCGACCTGTCGTCCCTCTACTCCAACCTCACAGGTGACGAACTGCTCTCATATCTCGGTGCTCTGCATGGCCGTGATGTCACGCGGCGGCGGGCCGAGTTGTGCGATGCGCTGGAACTCGCCCGGGCCGACCTGGACCGCCGTATCAAAGGCTATTCGCACGGCATGAAGAGGAAGCTGTCCATCGTCCAGGCCCTGCAGCACGATCCCGATCTGCTCGTCATGGACGAGCCCACGCAGGGGCTGGACCCGCTCATCCAGCAGTCGTTCTTCGCGGTGCTGAGAGCCGCCCGTGCGCGCGGCACGACCATCTTTTTCTCATCACACGTCCTGTCCGAGGTAGAGGAACTGTGCGAACGGGTGGGTATCATCCGACAGGGTCGCCTCGTGGCGGTGGAACGGGTTCAGGATCTGCGCACGCGCAGGCGGCGGCGCGCGTACTTGGAATTCCGAGGAAAGCCGCCGTCCGACCTGACGGTGGAAGGCGTTCAAGTCGTCTCTCAAGATGGCGTTGATTGGGAACTTACGGTGGGTGCGGAACTGGGCCCGCTGCTGAAGGAGTTGGCTCGCCACGACCTTGCCAACCTGACCTTGGAACGACCCGGCCTCGAGGACATCTTTCTCGAATACTACGCCGAGGCTCCGACTGACGACGGTGCCCCTTCATGAAGGCTACGGTTCTCGTATTCAGGGCTACACTGCGCGGCCAGCGCATCTCCATCGCCTTCATGTCGGTCGGCCTGCTGCTGTTCGCGTTCCTCATGGCCGCCACATTCGAAGCCTTTGGAGAGATCACGCTCGAATTGATGGAGTCCATGCCACAGGGCTTCCAGTCTCTCGTCAAGGCGACCACGGGCGTCGGCTCTATGTCGATGAACTACATGGCCATCGGCTACCGCCACCCCGTGCCGATGATCATCACCACCGCATTCGTCGTGGCCGCTTCGTCCGGTGCCATGGCGAGAGAGATCGAGCGGGGCAGCATATTCCTGCTCCTATCGCGACCGGTGCCCAGGCTGCACATGATGGCGGCCAAGCTGGGCTCGATGATGGTAGGGTTGGTGGTTTTTCAGGTCTTTATTCTCCTCGGAACGTGGATCGGGGCGACGGTCTACGACCTAGCGGGAATGGACTACCGTGCCATCTTGCTGATCATGGTGAACGGCTTCTTCCTAGGCATGGCGGTGGCGGGAGTCACGTTCCCCATCTCGGCGGTAAGCAGTGACGGCGGCCGCGCCATCGCGTTATCCGCTGGCCTTCTCGTCGTGCTGTTTTTCGTCGACTTCTTGGCCGGCACCTGGTCGGCGGTGGAGGCCATCGGTCCCGTATCCCCGTTCCACTACTACGACCCGGTTGGTGTGGTCGGCACCGCCTCTGTCCCCGTCCTGCACCTCGGCGTCCTCGCCGCATTCGCCGTCGGAGGTCTGGCCCTAGCGGCCGTTGCCTTCAGCCTCCGCGACA
>CAZWTT010000003.1:0-133089 GCA_964637315.1 uncultured Dehalococcoidia bacterium
GCCTGGATGAACGGATGGGCCGATTCCTATCCACCATTTAGCCTCACCTAGACACAAAACCACCCTTGCCCCCAGGTTAAACTGCCCCCAGAGGCAGGCTCATGCGGGGTGGAGCCTAACGGCTGGGAGTCCCATGGGGGAAAGAAATGGGACAACACTTGGAACGGGTCAATCAGCGTAGGTAACTGACTGACGAGGGTGGTAATGCTGTGTGAAAAATGCGGCTCCAGAAACGTGGGCGAGAGCAAATTTTGCGCCGGTTTGAATCAAAACTAGAGTGATCCGTTGATTTCGTTGAGGGGCAGTTCGAATCGAACAACTTTCTTCGTGGTTTGGCTGGGAATAACCGCGCTTTTATTCATCGTCTGGGGCCTGCTGCTGGTGATCCCCTATTTGAGTCTATTGCTTATCCCATTAGTTTGGATGTCCGTCGTCAATGTCGTGCGGCGTCTCCACGATTTGGGGCATTCTGGGTGGTTATTCTTGGCAGCCCTCGTGCCGATTGTTAACCTCCTTTTCTTTTTTTATTTGTTGTTTAAGCCTGGGCAGAGACGAGGATGGCGGTGAGGCGGCCCAGGACCTGGGGCCTTAATCGCACCTGAAGATGTAACAACGGCTGGGCTCCATCCCTATACCTCATACCTCTGAGCCCCCTAACTCCCGAGCCCGCTACCCGAGCCCCGCTGCCTCGTGCACACGCGCGCGCGCCGCCCCCTCGGACCGGTGGAGCCGGGCTGCCGAAAAAAAACCTAGTTTCCTCGCGTGCGCAGGCGCGAGTGCCTCTGCGGGCCGATGGAGACGGGTGCTAGGCCGTAGCCTTCGCCTAGGGCACGTACAGTTCGCTCTCGGTGAGGACGCTGACAAGGCCGACGCCGCCGGTGATGAGCACCCGCCCGTCGGGCAGCAGGGCGGCGGCATGCCGATATCGCGTCTCGACCAGGTCGCCCACATAGGTCCACTGCCCGGTGGCCGGGTTCCACACCTCGACCGAGCCCACCCGGCCGATGCCGCCGGCCACCATCACCGTGCCGTCCAGTAGCTTGATGGTGACCGACTCAGCCCTGGGGTCGCGGGTTTCGCCCGCTTCGCTCCACAGCCCGGTGGCCGGGTCGTATAGCTCGGCCAGCTTGCGCTTGCCTTTGCCCCCGATCACCAGCACCCGCCCGTCGTCGAGTAGAACGGCGGTGTGAAGCGTGCGACCGAGCTTCATCTCCCCGGCCGAGGACCACGAGTCGGTGGCCGGGTCATATATCTCCGTGCTCTTGGTGTAAGGGCCGTCGGGCAAGCCGCCCCCGGTGATCAGAACGCGCCCGTCCGCCAGCAGGGTGGCGACGTGCTTCTGGCGGGCTTCGGCCATCGGCGCGGTCTCCGTCCAAACGCCGAGCGCTGGATCGTAGATTTCGGATGTGGCGACGGTCACCAGGTCCCGGTCGTGCTGCCCGCCGGACACGAAGATGCGCCCATCGGCCAGTTGCACCGAAGCAGGAGTTTCACGAGGGGAGTTCATTTCGGGACCGGGCGACCATAGGCCTGTCGCCGGGTCCCAGATCTCGGTGGTGGCGGGGAACTCGAGATTGGCGGCCATGCCCCCGGCGGCGATGACGGTGCCATCGGGCAACTCGAACAGGATCGGGTCCTGCCGTTCTTTACTCAATGGTCCCGTGGCAGTCCAGACACCGGTGGCCGGGTCGTAAAGATCGACCTCGGCATTGACGATGGGAGTGACGTTTTTGACGCCGACGCCACGGCCTCCTACCGCGAGCACACGGCCGTCCGACAGCACGACCATGGGGTGGAGCTGGCGGGCCGCCTTCATCTCGTCGGTTGATACCGAGTCGCCGTTGGCAGGCGCATCGGCGGGAGCGGCGGGCGCGCCGCCGCATCCGACGGCCAGCAGCAGCGCGATAGCGGACAAGGCCCCTAATCTAATCAAAAACGTCACCCCCAGCGTCTATTGTGGCGGCCCTGTCAACGATGCCAGACGGGTCAACAAAGCCAAACGGGTCAACAAAGAGAGAGGGAGCGGTCGGCCGGACCGGGGATCACAGTGGGCCCGCCCATAAAGGCACAGCCGGTTGAGCCAGGGCGGCCCAGAGGTAGTGACCTGCCCCCCAGAAACTGGTCCAGAACTAAAGTTAGTGCTGGGTTGGAGAGAAAGGGGGCGAAATGCCGAGGAAGAGACACACACCGGAGCAG
Organism: uncultured Dehalococcoidia bacterium; assembly: GCA_964637315.1. Classification (GTDB taxonomy): domain Bacteria; phylum Chloroflexota; class Dehalococcoidia; order Lucifugimonadales; family UBA2962; genus CAUZIR01. The sequence continues at coordinate 2,197 of CAZWTT010000003.1, forward strand.
GTCATCAACAAGCTCAGGGAGGCCGAGGTGGCCATATCATCGGGCGGCACGGTGGCCGAGGCATGCCGACAGATCGGTGTAACTGAACAGACCTTCTATCGCTGGCGCAACACCTACGGTGGTCTGAGGATCGACCAGGTCAAGCGACTCAAGCAGCTCGAAACGGATAACGGTCGTCTCAAGAGAGCGGTAGCCGACCTGACGCTGGACAACCAGATCCTGCGGGAGGCAGCGGAGGGGAACTTCTGAGCCCGACCCGTCGTCGCAGATGCACAGAGCACGTCACCGAGGTATTTGGCGTCTCGGAGCGCCGAGCCTGCAAGGTGCTCGATCAGCCGCGGTCCACACAGCGCTACGAGCCGATGCCGGATGAAAACGAGCAGGCGTTGACACAAGACATCGTGGAACTGGCCAGCCTGTTCGGCAGGTACGGCTATCGCAGGATCACAGCTCTGCTGCGTACCCGGGGCTGGAGCGTGAACCACAAGCGTGTGGAGAGGATCTGGCGACGGGAAGGACTGAAGGTGCCCGGTAAGCAGCCAAGGAGAGCGAGGCTATGGCTCAACGACGAGTCGTGTATCAGGCTCAGGCCACAGTGGCCAAACCACGTTTGGGCGTACGACTTCGTGGCGGTAAGGACAGAGGACGGCAGGGCCGTCAGGCGGCTTACCGTGATCGACGAGTACACCCGGGAGTGCCTGGCTATCAGGGCGGACAGACACATCAGGTCGGTGGACGTGATCGAGACTCTAGCTGAGCTGATGGTGGCCAGGGGAGTACCCGAGCACATCCGCTCGGACAACGGGCCGGAGTTTACCGCTCAGGCCATACGGAACTGGCTGGGGAAGGTGGGAGCAAGGACCCTTTACATACAGCCCGAGTCACCGTGGGAGAACGGATACGTCGAGAGCTTCAACGGAAAGCTGAGAGACGAACTGCTGGATAGGGAGATCTTCTACACCCTGACCGAGGTGCAGGTGCTAGTCGAGCAATACAGGCAGGTCTACAACCAGATCAGGCCGCACTCCGCCCTGGGCTACAGGCCTCCAGCACCTCAGACAATCCTGCCTGCGGGCCCTGCCAAGGTGCTCGTCGGACTAACATAGCGAGTGGTACAACAATTGGGGGCGGGTCAATATCCTCAGCAGCAGGGTCGGGCAGAACCTCGTAGAGGCGCGTTAGAAAGCCAGGGTCAGTGGTTGATCGCGGGGGCAATGCTCTTTAGACTCGGTGTCGCAGGAGTGTGTGGTCTCAGTTTCCTTGGCCCTTGGGTTGGATCCTAATCGCCACGGCCCTTTGTGCAGGGCCACCCATCCCCCAAAATAGCCGCCCTGGCTCAACCGGCGAGGCACATGGCTTTTCGGAGCACGATCAGGTAATTGCTTTCAAGGAACGCTTTAAATCTTTACAGGCACGTGGACCGTACTCAACAACTTAGAAGTTCGCGAATGACCTGGCGATTGGGAAGAAAGGCAGGAGTGTTGGCCTTCGCCGTATTAGCTATCGGCTGGGCAGTCGTCACCTACTACCTCCTGACAACGCCCCACCCGCCTGGATCGGAGGCTGACGCCTCTTGGCTGCCAACATGGGTGTTCCCGACACTGGGCCACTTCGGGCTGTTCGCCGGCCTGTCGGTACTCCTTTTCGTCCCGGTCCTCACCGCTACGCTGCTGACTCGCCATGCATACGTTACCGCGCTTATCGTCGTGCTTGTCGCCGCAGCTTACGGGGGAGGACTTGAGCTTTACCAAGCTCACCTACCCGAACGATCGGCCTCTTGGACCGACGGGGTAGTCAATTTCGTAGGAGCCGTACTCGGCGTTCTCGCAGTCCTTCTAACGACCAAGATGTTGGGCTCCCGTGACAGACACGACGAGAACACCGATATCACAAGCGGTTACCCCCAATCCTCCCCAGCCCAAAGAGGGTCGTAGATCGAGTTCGAATCGGGTTTTTGTACCAAGGCAGCCGTCTAACTGAACGCCCGCCCTGGCTCAACCGGCAGGCTTTCACGTAGCTGGCATGGCGGGCCAGCCTCCCAATGCGGCTCCTTCACTGCCAAGGAACACGATGGTAGAGTCAGAGTAGTTCGAAGCCTGCTAGGCCTCCCGATGGTGCCCTTGCACGCAAAGCACCATCGGGCGCATCAGCAGTGGTGATGGCGTCCCTTCCTTTGCCTGACGGTTTGGCTTAGTCGTAGTCACCCCCGAGCAGGAAAAAGGATTTCAGGTTGTCCCTCGGAGGACCGTCAGTTCCCGGACAGCACTCCTTCGCTCATCAGGTTGAAGATGTCGTTGACCGCCTCGTTCTTTCTGAACTCCCATTTCAGCGGTTCCGACTCTCCTCTGATCCAGATGCGGAGCTCGGCGTCCAGGTCCATCCAACCGGCACTCTCTTTGGAGAATTTGTGGATGGAGCCGTACGGGATGGTCATAAAGCTCTTTTTTTACCGGTCAGTCCCTGCACGTCCACATGAATTATCCGGTGGGTGGTAAAGATCGCCTTGTCCCTGACCCACTTATAGGCGTGCAAGATTTCTTCGTCGCGAACCAGCATCGCGTCGAACTCTTGGCGTGCCTCGTTGATATCGGAACTGGTGGCCATGCCCATCATGCCCTGGATAATGCCCATATCATGCTCCTTTCCGGCTTCTTCCGGTCGACGATAGCGCAAACCGGCGGGCGAAGGTAGGGAACGATTCCAGGATTATGTGAATACGGGTTCGCGTTTCGCCGGGCGTTGAGACGACTTGCGGGTTGGCCGCTCCAATCGCATGAAGGCGTTCTCTCGCTCGTACCACTCATCCCATCATCCCAGAGCCTCCCTTTGTGGCGGTTTAGACCGAATGATCAGTCATCTATCAGCGATATCCTCTCTCTTGCAGTTGACCATCAGCATAGTTGATGGATTATTATCACTGAGTTCTGTTGGTAAAAATCTGTATCAACGTTCTGAACGCACTGGGGGTCCGCCCATGAGGCACAAGCTTTCCTTGATCTTCGTTTTGGCCATCGTAGCTAGCGTAGTGTTCGCCGCCTGTAGTAGCGATCCAGAGGTCATCATCGAAGAGAGAATCGTCGAAGTCGAAAAGGTCGTAGAGAAGATCGTCGAGGTTGAGGTCGCGGGCGAAACAAAAACGGTCGAGGTAGAGAAGATCGTCGAGATAGAGGTAGAGGTAGAGGTCGAGCGTGAGAAGGTTCTGATTGCTACCCCCACCCCGGTTGCGGCCGGAGTTCCCAGATTCGGCGGGGCGCTTCGAATCGTCGCCCAAGGCAGCATCGCCTCCATCGACCCGGTGTGGTCGGTCTTTTACGTGACCAATGCGGTGGCATCCCACATTTACGAGACTCCGTTTGGTTGGAATAACAGGCTGGAGACCAGGGAGCGACTGGTTGGTGACTGGACACTCAGTGACGACAGCCTGACTTACACGTTTAATCTAAGGCCCGGCGTAACTTTCCATAACGGAGAGGCCATGACGTCGAATGACGTAGTTCCATCGATTTTGCGCTGGCGAGATTCGCCGTTTGCTGCCACGTCGATCGCACGTAACTTCATCGAGGAAGACGCGGTTGTCGCGGTGGACAACGACACCTTTACGATCACTTTGACCGAGCAGATGGGCTCTCTCCTGTACCTGCTTGGAATGGCCCACGGCACTCCGTACATCCAGCCTGCCGATCTGGCTGCGACCCCGGCAACTACCGAGGTAACCACGCGAATCGGAACGGGTGCCTACAAGTTCAAGGATTGGGATTTTGGTAACAAGCTAACCATCGAGCGCCATGACGCTTACATACCGAGAACCGAGCCAGACAGTAACTACACAGGCCGCAGCATCGCTTACATTGATGAGATTTCGTGGCTGGAGGTTCCCGACCCCGAAACCGCGGTGGCGGGACTGGAGACGGGTGAGTGGGATGCCATCGACGGGGCTGGCTTCGACTTTTTCAAGCGCTTCACAGACGACCCCAATATCGCCGTATCCCAGTACAAGCCAGGCAACCACGCCTGGCTGGCACTCAACCCGCAAATCAGTCCGTTCAATGACAAGAAGGCGCGGCAAGCGTTGCTGGCAGGCATCAACGCGGAAGACTTCATGTTCTCCCTTGGTCCAGATGACCTGTGGATAAAGTGCGGCGCAGTTTACTTCTGTGGCACACCGCTCGAGGTAGAGGATGGACTTGAGTTCTACGACCAAGATGACCTGGCTAGAGCCAAGACGTTGCTGGCCGAGTCGTCCTATGCGGGTGAAACAGTCGTCATCCTCAACCCGACCGACTATGCAACCATCACGCCGCTAGGGCTAGTGGCCCAGCCATTGATGGACGCGATCGGATTCAACACCGATATGCCGGCGCTGGATTGGGCAGCTGTCACATCCAACATCGGTAACACCGGAACTTACAGCATGTTCACGGCTTGGTCCGCTCACTTCGATACGGGCCACCCGATAATGGATATCAACATCTCCGGTACGATCGACTGGATGATTCGTGACGAGGAGCTCACCGACCTTCAGCTCGAATACGTCAGGGCTCCAAATGACGCGGCCCAAATGGCGATCGTCAAGGAGATTCAGACCCAGTACTACGACAAGGTGCCGTCGGTGGCCCTCGGCCAATTCTTCCCCATGGTGGCAACAACCTCCGCCCTTAAAAACTTCGAGATTAACGCGCTGCCGTTCTACACCAACGCCTGGCTTGAGAGGTAAGGAGAGGGCAGGCGTTACAACGACATTTCGCCTAATCTCCGGAACTGATAGCTGCCCCGTGGTGAACCGATTCACCACGGGGCAGTCGTTCCCTCAAGGGCGCGGTGAAGGCTTGAGTTTCGCCCCGTCCACAGGCTTATTCGCGACGTTGCTTGTCGCTGTAATCGTTACAGCATGTGGAACGGACAAAGTACCCGCCGTAAGCACGGGCGATCAGCTTCCTGAGTTTGAGGCGGAACGAGACACGGCTACCGCGGATTTCGACTCGCCGGTGCGGGAAGCTGGCAGGCTGATTGCCAGCGCCAAGAAACTGCACGTCGAACGTGACTTCGATCCGACGATTCGCATGCTCTCCGAGGCCATTCGCCTTGACCCGGAAAATCCGAACGGCTATTACTTCCGCGCCAATGCTCATCGTGCCCTCGGGGATCTATCGGCGGCCGTCGAGGACTATACGGCGACAATCGACCTCGACCCAACCTACCTAGAGGCCTTTATCCGGCGCGGCGCAAGCTTGGGGAGCCTCGGAGAATTTGGCAGCGCGGCTCTGGATTTCTCCGCTGCTATCGAACTAGACCCTGATGGTGCCGACCTCTTCCGCAATCGAGCGCTGATCCTCTACCAACTGGGCCGGACCGACCAGGCAATTTCCGACCTGGACGCCGCCATCGCATTGGACCCATCCATGGCGGCGGCATACAACGACAAGGGCCTTGCCTACGTTCAGTTGGGCGACTTCCTACAGGCGATTGACGAATACACTAGGGCAATCGAACTTGAGCCGACAATGACCTCCGCCTACGTCAACCGAGGAACAGCCTACCAGGCGCTGACCAACTTCCAATGGGCTGTCGATGACTTCGATCAGGCGATTCGGCTAAACTCGGACTTTGCGGCCAACTACAACAACCGGGGCAACGCATTTCGTGGCCTCGAGCGTTACGTGGACGCGATGGCCGACTACGATCTGGCGATCCAACTCGATCCGAAAAACGCCGTCATCTTCTTCAATCGGGCGCTGACTCTCGAGCAAATGGAGAGGACGGAGGACGCCGTTCGAGACTTCGGAACGGCGATTCGACTCGACCCCGGCTTCGCAGAGGCGTACTTCCGCCGTGCCGGCACCGTGGGTAACCTGGGTGAATTCGAGGCTGCGATATCCGACTTGAACATCGTTATCGAACTCGATCACGGCCACGCTGCTGCTTACCGAAGCCGCGGAACCGCCAGATACCAGCTTGGAGACGTGCGTGGTGCGATATCCGACTTGAATATCTCCATACGGCTGGATCCCGAGTCCTCTGATGCCTACAACGACCGGGGTGCTTTCCTTTTGGAACTGGGAAATACTGAAGGTGCACGAGCAGATTTTGACCGGTCAATCGTGCTCGACCCGAAGAACGCGCTGGCTCTCTCGAACCGGGCCGCAGTTCACCTGGCGACCGGTGACCCCTTCGCTGCCGTCGACGATCTCACCGCAGTGATTCGACTTAACCCGGGCGAACCAGAACCGTTTGCTAAGCGGGCGCGTGCATATGCGCTGGCCGGCCAGCTTGAACTCGCGAGGCAGGACTTACGTACCCTGGCCAGTCTTGGCCTTGACACATCCCAACTGGAGGAAGCGCTGGGCCTCGAACCAACGGCTTCTGGCGGATGAACAACAACCGAGCTAGGATGTCGTGGTGAGAAAAGTGAAAACCATCTGCGCGCTCAGTTTGATTCTGATAGCTATTTTGGTGGGAATGTCCTGCTCCGACACTGAAGAGTCGGAGACCGCGATTGCCTCTCCGTCCGGCACGTCTCCTGAAGCCACTTCCGACGAGGAAAGAACCCTCGCAACGGACGGGATCATCCGAATGGCCGATACCGGAACGGGTTTCCAGTGGATCAACAACGAGTTGTTCAAGCTGATTGCCGAGGGGGCCTTCGACCTAGTAGTCGAGATAGTTCCGGTCGCACCAGACGATCTCGAGCAAGCTTTCATGTCAGGAGACGTCGATATCCACCTGGAGGCGCGAACCCCTGAAACGGCGGACTGGATCGATGCAGCTGTGACCGAGGGTACGCTGGTCAATCTCGGAACGACGTATGAAACAGAGAACGATTTCGCCGTGCAAAAAAGCGCTATACCCTCATTCGTCGAGTCGTACCCTGAACTCGTCGCCATGCTGGAGAAGATGGATACTCGCTCGCGCTCGCTGGGTAAAACCGTGACATGGGCCGAGAAACGGGGAGACGTAGATGGCGAAGAAGCGGCTGCGTACTACATGTATACATTCGATTTCGAAGACCGTATGAAATCCTGGATGCCTTTTGAGAAGTACAAGGAAGCCAAGGCCTACATGGAGAGTCGATATCCAGACTTCCGCAGGTGCACCAACTGCCCGGAGCCGGACCCCGACGCGCCTGGAAGTTCCTAGTACTTAGTTGAGTTTGTCGGGAAAGTGCAGATGGTGCTGGGAACGATAGACCCCGGGTCGCTGGGTATCACCCAAACCCACGAGCACTTGCTGTGCGACCAGGGTTGCTATTTCACGCTACCTACAGAGGCGAGTGAGCGCGGTTGAGGCAGGGGCGGCCCAATGTAACTCCCCGCACGAGGCTCTAGCGAACCCCGGCGTCTGGAATGAAGCCGTGCGATTTTCACTCCCGGCTCCTGCCATGCTCAAAATGGTGTCCACATGAGTCCCCGCTCTGTCAGCTATATCGATAAATCGCGCGAGTATTACGCAGTTCAAGGCTACCCCGAGCCCTATCGTTGGGCCGACAACGACGATGTGCCGTTCGCGACGCTTCCGAAGTCGCTGAGTCATTGCCGTGTGGGACTGATCACGACGACGACTCCGCTCGATCCCGGCGAGACGACAGAAACAGACCCCGATCTACGCATCCCCAAAGCTGTTTATGCTGCACCGACCGACCCGGTGCCCGGCGCCATGTACACGCGGGACCTCTCTTGGGACAAGGAAGCGACGCACACCCGGGATGTCGAGTCGTTTCTACCCATCCAGGCGTTGCAAGGGCTCGCGTCTGAAGGGCGGATCGACAGCATCGCGGATCGCTTTTACGGGGTGCCGACCGAATACAGCCGGCGCCGTACCGAAGATGTAGATGCTCCCGAGTTGCTCCGGCTCTGTCGCGAAGACCGGATCGACGTGGCTATTCTGGTACCCATCTGACCGGTCTGTCACCAGTCCGTCGGTCTGACGGCCCGGCATCTCGAAGAAAATGGCATCCCAACGGTCGTCATCGGCTCCGCCCGGGACATCGTCGAGCAATGTGGAGTGGCCCGCTTCCTTTTCCAGGACTTTCCGCTGGGCAATCCTTGTGGTGTACCCTACGATGACGCAATGCAGCGCGCCACGCTTGCAATGGCGCTCGATCTGCTGAACGCGGCGGTGGCCCCGCGAACCACGGTTCAGACCCCCTTCGTCTGGCCCAGCGGTGCGGATTGGCGGGCAAACTACATGCGCGTCGATGAGTCCAACCTGGGTGAACTCCGTCGCAAGGGCAGGGAGCGACGAGAGAAACAGGCGAGGCGCGAGTCGGAAGAACGGGTCCGGACAACATAGAGACCCGGTTCGAGTCAGCCCGTCGGCCAGCCCTTCCTATCGCCAAAGCCGCTCGGCCGACACGCTATTTTGGACGCCCCGGCCGGGGGACGTGACCCCACGATTCAGGGGTTAACGTGTACCATCTAGTTGGAGTTGCCTTCCGCCGCGCCGATTCCCGGCATTGGCACCTTGGGTCTGGTGGTGATGGGCCTGGTCCTCGCCCCGCTCGGCCCCCTCTACATCAGGCGTCGATTGGCGAGCCGACCGACTTAGCACCGGTCCTACGGGAGCAGGTGCTTGCCACTCTTCCTGTTTTTCCCTATCCAGTTCCACCATTTCCTCAACAGCTGCTTTGTGATCCTCGTCTCCCGACTACACCTTCTCCATGACGTGTTGCCGAGAGTTTTCACCCATCTCTGTTGACTTCCCTCCTTCAGCAGTCGTCGTTCTTGGTGCCGCCGTCCGGCATCAGCGTGTTGCAGTAGACGGCCCCTTCCATGTCCGCGCCCCGGAGGTTCGCCCACGACAGGTTGGCGTTTGTCATGTTCGTGCCCCTGAGTGTGGCGTTCTTAAAGTTCACGTTATTGAGGTTGGCGTCGGTCAGGTCCGCCCCGGTCAAATCGGCGTCCGTGAGGTCTGCCAGGTGCAGATTGACACCCTTCATGTTGGCGAACCGTAGATTGGCCCCGGTTAGGTCCACGCCGTCCTTTTGCAGATGGTTGCCCAGCTGCTCGGCGGCCAGGTCCATTCCCTCGAAGTCGGCGCCCTCGCACCTGGCCTGTGGCTCGACGGTGCAATCGCCCGCCGATAACTTGCGCTGGGCCTCGGCGGTGGCGAACACGCTTTCGCTCTCCGGGATGCCGGTGGGTGACGAGACGGCCACCGGCGACACCGGGGTAGAAGTGCACGAGACCGCCAGAGCCAGGAGGAGGGCAGCGAATCCGACGGTCGGTGCTGTCAGCGCCGGGCGTAAGTCTAGCGTTTGCCTTCTCATCGGCCTATTCAGTCAACCGACCCCTCAGGCGAGCAGCCTTTCCGACAACTCGATGAAGTCCTGAACCTTGAAATCCGGCCGGTACGACGACTCTTCCGTTGGCAGGCCGTACCGGTTGACGTAGGCTCCGCGATATCCACATGCACGGGCGCCCAAAATGTCGAACGAGTGTGCGGCCACCATCGCGATCTCCCCAGGCTCCGAGTCGAGCATCCGTGCCGCGGTCCGGTAGACGGCCGGGTGCGGCTTGAATACTCCTGCGTGCTGTACCGAGATGACGGCGTCGAAATCGACCTCGATTTGTTGTTCCACCAGGTGTTCGAGATATGGTTGCTCGCCGTTTGAGAGCGCCACCAGTCTATACCGAGTCGCCAGCCGATTGAGCCCTTCGACGGCGTCTTCATACGGCGCCAGGTCCTGGTATACAGGCATGAAATCCCGGACCTCGTCGTTTTTGAATTCGACGTGGTTGGCCCTGAGGCAGTAGATGAACGCCCGCCGGCAAGTCTCCAGGTAACCGCTGTGACCGAGCATCAGCAGGTTGTCTTGGTACTGCTCGATCCGCTGCCTGGCCCGCCACTGCCCCCAGAACGCTTCGCCTTCGATGGCGGCCCCGTGATCGGCGAGAAATCGGCCGGCCGGGGGTGCCAGGCTCCCGGCTAGGTCAAGCACCGTGCCGAATATGTCGAACGCGAGGGTCGTTACGCTCGCGATGGGGTCGTTGGTCATCATTGGCTCCTTTGGTCGGGGGATCTACTGTCCATGCGGTGTGCGGGTTCGAAGCCGCAACGGTGCGCGAGACCTAGTTCGTCACCTTGAACGAGGCCATCACCTGCTCCATCTGTTCGATGAGTAAATCACCGAATACGCCATCGAAAAAGACTGCCTCAAGTGCGTACGTTCGCGATTGAGTTGTTACGACGAGCCAGGTGCTCTTCCAAACGCCTTGACTTTCCACTGTATATGGGACGTCGGTCTAGTATTCCACGTCATATTCGTAACGAGTGGTGTCCTGTCCGATTATGAGTCTCGTCTCACGGACCGATCGCAGAGTAGGGTTTACATATATTTCCGGGATTTACTGTGGCATCCTTCTGAATGTAGCTGACGCCTGTGTCCTCGAAAGCTCCGATGCCGGATACGATCCCTCCGATTACCGACAGATCACCCCCAAGCGGAAAACCGATGGCCAGCACCTCATCGCCGAGCGAAAGCCTGCCGCCCAACTTGACCGGAATGAAGACCGGCGTCGCCGGATCAATCTCAATGGCGACGAGGTCCAGCAACTGGTTGTACCCGACAACGGTAGCCGGTTCGATCGAGCTGGCTGCCAACAGGGCGGTGACCGTCCCATCGGCGATGGCTTGGTAGTTGGTCAGGATGCGACCGTTCGCACTGATCGCCACACCCGACCTGGCGCCAAACGGCGTTCTGACCTCGTACACGGCCGAGCTGACGCGGGACGTCACCTGGACCGCTGTTTCGGGTTGAGGGCTCGGCTAGGGAGTGGCCGTCGCGATCGGCCTGGGAGTCGGCGACACCACCGGGGCCGGTGTTGGACTTGCCGTGATCGTCGCCGTTAGGGCTCGGCTGACCTCCGCCTCGACCGTGGCGTTCACGTCCACGGTCGTCGCCCAACCCCGCACGCGGCGAACAACCCCAGGAACACGACCAACCCGACCAATCGCAAGCAGTTACGCAAAGTCGGTGCATCGTAACCCCTCGCGACGGAATGTACCGTCTCTGCACCGCGTCCTGAGCCGTGAGACATATAGCCTCGACAATCTGATAGTATCCGCACTTATTCGCCGTCGCAGCTTGTATTGGCGCGGCTCGGGCCCTCAGGCAGGATGCGCAGGTTCGGCCCTCGAGCGAACAAGGAGATCACGATGCTCCGCCGTCCGTCCACAGTGATCCCCGTGTCGAAGTTGACTGCCGTGCTGGCGGTATCGCTGGTGCTGGCGTTGCTGGCCGCGGCCTGCGGAGCCGACTCCACCCCCGCCTCCAACGGCGAGCCGGACGAGGTGTCGGACAGTGTTTCAGACATGGCCTCCGAGGCGGTCGTGGAGGTCGCGCCGGCGGGACCGGGCCTGTTCGAATTGGGCTCGGAGATGGCCGTAGACGCGTTTCCCTGGCCGGTGTGGTCCTCAGCGACGGGCGGATACTGGTGCTTGGAGGAAGGGGCAAGGGCGTGGGTCGGTACGCCACCGTCCACGACAACGCCGAGATCTACGATCCCGCGACAGGCAAGTGGACCTCTGCCGGCAACATGACCATCGAGCGCGAGGCCCCTACAGCCACTCTCCTCGACGACGGGCGTGTACTCGCCATTGGCGGCATAAACCGTCTCAAGGACCTGTCCGGCGGACCCGACCTGTTCGATCTGGCAACCGGCGTCTGGACTCCCACCAGCGATCCGGTGGAAACCAGGGGGGGCCAGCGGGCCGTGCTGCTCCAGGACGGTCGCGTGCTTGTGGTGGGAGGAAGGAACGTTCTGCTGCGCCAGCTCGCCATGTCCGAGACCTACGACCCGGTGGCAGACGTTTGTGGGAGGAGGCTGGAGAGATGACCGAGGTGCGGACCAACCACACCGCCACCCTGCTAGACGATGGCCAAGTCCTCGTGATTGGAGGTGGGAAGTTGGACGGACCTCACCTCAAGACCGCCGAGCTTTACGATCCCTCGACCGGGACATTTACGGCGACGGGCTCGATGACCGTGAGCAGGGCGTTCCATTCGGCGACCCTTCTACCGGACGGACGTGTGCTGGTGGTGGGAGGCAAGGGCAAGAAGACATCCACCGAGGTATATGACCCGGAGGCTGGAACGTGGTCATCCGCAGGTGACACGACCGATCCGCGCTCCGAGCACCAGGCAGTTCTGCTGTCCGACGGCCGCGTGCTGGTGGCCGGTGGAATCGGTCGCATCGCCACTGTCGAACTTTACGACCCAGAGACCAATACCTGGTCGTTCGCCGACACCATGGCGGAGACGCGCTACCGCTTCACCGCGCTCAACCTCCCCGGCGAAAGGGTCATAGTCATAGGTGGCCTCAGCGAAGACCACATAACCCCCACCACCGAGATCTTCTCGTCCTAGCCGGACGTCCCGGCCGTTCAGCAGTCGTCTTTGGCGGTCCCGCCGTCCGGCAATAGGGTGTTACAAAAGATCGCTCCTTCCATGTCGGCGTCCTTGAGGTTCGCCCAGGACAGGTTCGCATCCGTCAGGTTGGCATCTCTCAGAGTGGCGTTCTTGAAGTTCACGTTATTGAGGTTGGCGCCGGTCATGTCCGCGCCTGTGAGGTCGGCGTCGCTCAGGTCGGCCAGCAGCAGGTTGACGCCGCGCAGGTTGGCGAACCGAAGATTCGCCCCGCTCAGGTCTACACCCTCGCCCAGGCCCATGTTGATGGGTGAAGTTGCCGCCAAGTCTTTGCCCTCGAAGTCTGCGCCTTCGCACTGGGCGCCCGGTCCTATCTCGCAGTCTCCGGCCGACGACTTGCGGCGCGCCTCGGCCGTTGCGGCCTCCGTCTCCCGGCGGGGGATCGATGAGGCCGTCGGTTCGGGGGCCGTGGCGGCATCGGACGCTGGCGACTGCCCCGAGCAGCCGATTACCAGCAGTACGACCATGGGCAGCGCGATCAGTACCACCGGTATGGATCGCAACAGGCCAATTCCCATGCCTAACCTCTCTTCGATCGGCCGCTTACGAGCGGCCTACCGGCTCTCGTCGGCCACCAGTTCGTTGACTTGGAAAATCGGCGTTATGTTCGTGTAGGCGTGTAGGCAGGGATGTCGGCGGCCAGATCCTCACCGTGCGTGGCGACGGCTTTCACGTAACCCTCTAGCTTTCCGAAATCGGGGGGCGAAACCCCCTTCCATACCTAGACTCGTTTAAGGCCACACGGGCCACAAAGGTCGAGGTTCATCTTCAGGTAGACCGTGTCATAGTACTCGTGGTCAAAATACCCGCCCTCCGTGACGGGATACTTGGACATCATACAGATCAAGATCGACCCCACCATATTGATATTTGGGAAGCAGTGCTCGGGCGATTTTAGACCGCCGGTCGAAGCCGTACCACGTTCGGCCGGCTCATCCGGGTTGCAAAATCCTCAAGACCCGATCTTTTCGGCCTGAGAATCGCACTGCGGTTCGTGGTGACTGGGGGCTGTGGAGATTAGTTGCTTGCGGGTAAGATGCCTAGTGGCGATTCAAACTGGGTCGGTGGAGGTGCACAGTTGAAGAGGCTCCTGTTCGTCGGAATGATCCTAGTCAGCCTGTTGGCCCCGGCCTGCGGCGGTTCCCCGGCGTCGGAAACCTCGACCGAAACCACGGACGGCTTGACGAGTGCCGACCCCAGGTCGAGTGGCGTCGCCTCCGACAGCGGCATCTCCGTGCTTATAGACGACCTGCGGGCGCAGCGCATGCGATCCGCCTCCGTCGCGCTGCTCGACGGGCGCGTGCTGGTGACCGGCGGCAACCAGCCCAGCTTCGCGGCGGGCGCCGTAAAGACGGCCGAGTTCTGGACGCCGGGACCGGAGGTCTGGGAGTTCACCGACGACATGGTGGACGAGCGTTTCTCCCATGCCATGACCGTGCTCAAGGACGGCCGGGTGCTTGCGGCAGGGGGACGGGACATCAAGAACACCGGCACCGACCACGCCGAAATCTGGAACCCGGAGACCGGTAATTGGACCGCCGTGGAGAACATGAACGACGCCCACGAGTCCTTCTCCATGGTGACCATGGACGACGGTCGGGTGATCGTGACGGGTGGGTCGAACCGCGACTACGATCCGACCGCCATCGCTGAGATCTACGATCCCGAGGCGAACACCTGGACCCTTATCGGCGACATGTCCGTCGACCGCATCTGGCATACAGGCACCCTGCTCAGTGACGGACGTGTGCTGATCGTCGGCGGCGGAGACCCGGACGGCCCCTACATCAAAAACACCGAAATCTACGACCCGGTCGAAGGCATCTGGTTTTCGGCGGGAGACATGACCATTGGCCGAACCCAGCACACCGCCACGCTGCTGAAAGATGGCCGGATCCTCGTCGTCGGCGGTCGGGGCAAGCGCCAGACCTCGGAGATCTACGACCCGACCTCGAACACCTGGGGTGAGGTGGCCGATATGATCGAGCCCAGGTCGGAGCACGCTGCGCTGCTCATGCCAGACGGCAGGGTGCTGGTCGCCGGAGGCACGGGCAGCCGGGCCAGCATCGAGGCTTGGGACCCGGCAACAAACACCTGGTCCTTGGTCGGTGACCTGCAGATCGGCCGCTACCGGCATCTAGGGGAGCTGCTGCAGGACGGCCGCATCATTATCATGGGCGGAAACGGCGCCGAGGGGATACTGGCCAAGTCCGAAATCTTCTCCATCGACCTCGGCACGGCGGTCGAAACAGTCGTCCGTACCGGTACCGCCGACCCCCAGTTGCCCACACCGGTGGCCGAGGTCGTGCCCACTGTCGAGCCCACGCCCGATCCCGACGCGGTCGTGATCGACGTTTTCGAAGGCCCGCTGGAGGCTCCCATAGACGCCGATGCCAGTGGAGATGCCACTCAGGTTCCAACCGGCCAACCGGTCAGGCTGCGTATCGGAGGCCTAGTCATAAGTCCGAGCCTTTCAACCGGGCTCGGCGCCGAGTTTATCGAGGTCATCTCCGACACCCGCTGCGCCCCGGGTGCCACCTGCGATGACCCAGGTCAGGCTGAGATACGCGTTCTCATGCGTCAGCTCGACTTCGAATTCGGCGATACCACACTGATCCTCCGCGGTGACCAGACCCTACCGTCGGTGAAGAAGATAGGTAAATTCTCGGTAGCCTTCGTCGCCCTCGATCCCGTGCCCGCCGGTGGCTCGACCGAGCCCATCGCCACCTTGGCCATCGTCGAATGGCGCCGCCCGCGCTGACCGGCTCGCAGGATCATCGGGCTGCAGCGACGGTGGTCTGAAGAATCGACTGATTTCTTAGCCACCAAAGGGACGTGTCA
This sequence comes from uncultured Dehalococcoidia bacterium, assembly GCA_964637315.1. Taxonomy (GTDB): domain Bacteria; phylum Chloroflexota; class Dehalococcoidia; order Lucifugimonadales; family UBA2962; genus CAUZIR01. The sequence continues at coordinate 17,459 of CAZWTT010000003.1, forward strand.
CCTCTGAAGATCAAGCAAGTCCGGGCCGTAAACGTCGCCATACCCGCGACTCCACCAAGCTCGAAGTCGCGCCGGCCCAACTGGAACACGCACGCCCCCAGGGCGCTGCCGATCAACAAGTACCCCGAGTTTCCGACCACCCATGGCGCCATGCCCGGCGCAAACACGTTGGAAGACACCTGGGTGCAGGTGATAGCAGAGGATGGGAGCTGGGGCCTGGGCCAGACCAGCTTCGGTGAGATCACCGCCACCGTGATCGACCGCCACTTCGCGCCCTTGCTCGTTGGGCGTGACTGCATGGCATTGGAGCACCTCAACGACCTGATGTGGCGCTCCACCCAGCGCTTCGGGTCCGGCGGCCTGGCATCCGTCGCCCAATCTGGTATCGACCTGGCGTTGTGGGACCTGAAGGGCAAATTGCTCGACCAGCCCATCTACCGGCTCCTGGGCGGTCCCTGCAGGAGCAGGATCCTTTGCTATGCCACCTCGGACGACCTCGACTGGTCGATGGAGCTGGGCTTCAAGCACTTCAAGGTCTCCAATCCCGCCCACTACGACTCCGGTATTGAAGGCCTCAACCGGGTCGAAGAGAAGATCTCCGCCGCCCGCGAGACCGTCGGCCCCGGTGCGGAATTGATGTACAACCCCGTCATGTCGTTCAATGTCGAGTTCGCCGTTCGCATGGCCGAGCGGCTGCGGCCCTATGGGCTGCGCTGGCTCGAGGAACCGCTCGTGCCGACCGACCTGGAAGGCCACATTGAGCTGCGCAAGCGAATCGACTGGATGCCCTTGGCCACTGGGGAGGACCACCACGGCCGCTGGACCTTCCGTCAACTAGTAGAACGCCGAGCGGTGGACGTGCTTCAGCCCGACATAAAGTGGTGCGGCGGCCTGTCCGAGACGATCAAGATCTACGGGCTCGGAGAAGCCGCTGGGCTCATTACCATCCCCCACACCGGCGCCGGAACCCCCTGGGGTCAGCATTTCGCGATGGCCATGCCTGAGTCGCCAATGGCCGAGTTCTGGATGGGCTCGGACCCTGGTATTCCACTCGAAGAGGTCTGCCCCATACCGGGAATGCCGATGCCTAGGGACGGCTACGTCACCGCCTCCGACGCTCCCGGCTTCGGTATGGAGATCGCAGAAGAGTGGATATCACCATGGGATCACTCCATGACCGCACAGAAATGAAAGGACCGGAAAACTAACTTGGAAACCCGGCTACTGGGGAGCACCGGACTCAAGGTCAGCGCCATCGGTGGCGGACTGGCCGCCCTCGCACAGGAGTCGCTAGACGACCTGACGGCGGTAGAGCGAACGCTGTCGGCGGCGCTGGATTCGGGCATCAATTTCCTCGACACCGCCGAGTGCTACCTCGACAGCGAGGAGATGCTGGGCCGGGCGATCTCCCATCGCCGCGACGAGTTCTTCCTGGCCACCAAGTGCGGCCACACCCGGGGCGCCGAGCAGGATGCCTGGAGCGTCGGAGAAATCGCCGCCTCCGTCGAAGAGAGCCTGCGGCTCATGCGTACCGACCACGTCGACCTGCTCCAGCTACACACCTGCGGTCTGGACGTGCTGGAGAGAGGCGAAGCCATCGAGGCCGTCCAGCGTGCGAAGGAATCGGGCAAGACCCGCTTCATCGGCTACTCGGGAGACAACGAGGCGGCTAGGTGGGCTGTGGACAGCGGGATGTTCGATACCCTGCAGTTGTCGTTCAACCTGGCCGACCAGAGGCCAAGACTGGGCCTGCTTGCGTCGGCGAAAAAGCAAGGCGTGGGAACGATCATCAAGCGGTCGCTGGCCAACGCCGTCTGGGGTGCGGCCGCCAGCCCGACGGCGGGCTACAAGTGGGGAGCCGACTACGGTGACGAGTACTGGCGCCGCGCACAGGCGTTGGCGGCGCCGGGGCCCATTGCGGGGTTGCCGGATGACGGCGTCGCCGTGTCCCTGGGATTCGTCTTCGCCCACCCTGAGGTGGACATCGCACTGGTCGGCACACGCAACCCAGACCACATGCGTTCCAACATCGCGCTCATGGAGCGCGGAGTGTCCATACCCGACAGTGCCCTTCATGAGCTGTACAGGCGTTGGGACGATCTCGACGACGACTGGGTCAGTCTTGGGTGACCTGGTGCCTCGATGTGCAACGGCCTGTCTAACGGCATCGCTTCATCTCTGGAGAGCCTACGACCTGAGGACGCCTCCCAGTCGGGCGTATTCGACGTGAACCCGACGCAACGGACGACCGCCGTCCGCATCTGAATCTGAGTGGAGCAGAAATCAAACGGGCGCGTCGCCAAAGCCGCCGAGGCTCTATCCTCACGAACCGCGTTGTTCGTGGTCGTTGCGCTGGTCGTCGGCTTCGCGGGTGGTGTCGGATATACCCTCACCTTCCTCGGCGGAGGTGACGATACAGCGCCCATAGCGACTGCGACGGCCCAGGTCGACGCTGTCCAGTCGCAACAGGCACCGGCCTTCGACATCAACATTGAAGGACGCCCTTTCCTCGGTGACCCGGATTCGCCGGTCACCGTAATCGAGTTGACCGACTACGAGTGCCCGTTCTGCCGCCACCACCACCAGCAGGTGCTTACTGCTCTACTGGCCGAGTATGGTGATCGCATCCGTTACGTGGCCATCAACTTCCCCATCACGTCCATTCACCCGCTAGCATTCGGCGCGGCGCAGGCCGCAGAGTGCGCACACGATCAGGGCCGATTCTGGGACTATAACGACGCCTTGTTCGCCGCCACCGAGCCATTGTCGCCCGACACGCTTGTCGCCATCGCGGCCGGACTGGGCCTGGATATGCCCGCGTTCACCGAATGCATGGTGACGGAATCCAAGCGCGATCTCGTTGTCAGGGACCTTCAGGACGGTCAGCGATACGGCGTCTCCGGCACGCCGACCTTCTTCATCAACGGTAAACGGCTGGTCGGAGCCCATCCCATCGACGTCTTCAGGCAGGCCATCGACGCCGAGCTAGCAGCCTCCGGAGGTTGAGGACCACGGGTCCTTTAACAGAGCGTCGACCGGGTCCCTGGGACTGGTATGACCCTTCGGAACGCGATGGTAAACTAGCGCCTCAATTGCATTTCTGGGGATCACGTATTGCCTAACGAAGAGTTCATCGTCCTTCGCCTGCACCACATCGTCTTCGGTTTCATCGTTTCAGTGCTGGTCGCCGTCACGGGTGGCATGACCGGGGCGGCAGTTGCGGCGATGTCCAAGGCGACCGCCGGGATGCAGGTGGGGACAGTCCGCCTCCACCCGAGGTCATGGCCCGAATGCAGGCACTGGGCGAGCGGTTGACCATGCTCAGCTGTTCCACCGGGGTGCTTACAATCGTCGGCGTAGGCACTATGGTCTCCGCCCGGTTCGTGTAGGGGTGTCGGCCGAATGAAGAAAGAAGATGTCGTCCGCATAGCGAAGGAGTCCGGCGTCAAGCTGGTCGTCTTCGCCTACTGCGACAACGCCAACCTGATCCGTGGGAAAGCAACACACGTCCGCCATCTCGACCGCAGGCTCGATTCAGGTATCGGCCTGACCGTAGGCCAGCAGGCGGCCACCGACCTCGACATCCTGGCCGAAATCGAGGGTATGGGCCCGGCGGGCGAGGCTCGCATCTTCCCCGACATCGCGTCGTTGGACACGCTTGTGCCGCTCCCATGGGCTCCGAGTCGGGCCATGATCATGGGAGACCTTCTCCGGCTCGACATGACCCCCTGGTCGTGCCCCCGCACGTTCCTCAAACAACAGGTTGCTCGGGCCGAGGCGCGCGGTATGGACATGCGGGTCGGCCTGGAGCCCGAGTGGTACGTGGGCCGATACGACCCGGAGACCAGCTACTACGTGCCCATTGAGGACAGCCAGTCGTTCCACCTGAGCGGCTACACGCCATACGTAGACTTTATTGACGAACTGCTGGCCAATCTTGAAACACTGGGGATGGACGTAGAGACCTACTACCCCGAGTCGGGCCCGGGCCACGTCGAGGTGACCGTCCGCCCCGAGGCCGCGTTGAGGGCGGCGGACAACCACGTCTTCTACAGAGAGGCCGTTCGAAACACGGCCTATAAGCATGAGTTGCATGCCACGTTCATGCCCAAGCCGTTCCCCGACCAGCCGGGTGCGGGCGGCCACATCCACGTCAGCGCCGTGGACTCGTCCGGTAAGACCAATCTCTTTTATGGTGAAGAGGGACCGTACTCCCTCAGCACCTTAGGCGGCCACTTTTTGGCAGGTGTCATCGAGCACCTGTCCGGTCTCATGGCCCTCATCGCCCCCAGCGTCAACAGCTACCGGCGCTTCCACCCGGGTTCGTGGAGCGGCGGAGAATTCCTCACTTACGGCTCCGACAACCGCGAGTCGCCCATACGCATTCCCTCCCAGTACAAAGGGAACGAAATGGGAAGCGCGAATCTGGAAATCAAGCCGGCCGACAACAGCGCCAACCCTTACCTTGCCATCGGCGGCATCATCGCAGCCGGGCTCGACGGCATCGACCGCGAACTGGAGCCGAGGCCGTCGCAGTTCTCCGATATCGACCCCGCCACCCTGTCGCGAGCCGAGAGGGCAGAGCGCGGCATCACCCATCTGCCCGCGAGCCTTCCGGAGGCCATAGAGGCGTTTGAGTGCGATGGGATGCTGGTGGATGCAATGGGGCCGCTATTAGGCGACTCCTTCATTGCCCTGCGCAAATTCGAGGAAGGACACTTCGCCGCCCACGACCTCGATTTTGAACTCAGACGCCATTACACCAAGTACTGACCCACATCAGGCAGACGGCCCGCCGCAATCGCCGGTGGGACCGGCTAACCAAACTGTCCGTCTACGTCCACTGTTGACGAGGTCGGTCCAGAGCCGGCGCCACGCCAGTCCAACAGCGCCTTCATGTAGGCGCGGCCGACCAGTCTCCAGCCGTCCCGCAGGTAGGGTATGAAGTGTCCGGCCAGCACCACGTCCGGCTTCATCGCCGCCAAGCGTTTAAGGCTCTCGATGTATGTGTGGCGATCGAACTCCTCCGAGCCCTCCCACCCAAGCTGGGCGTTGAAGTCCTCGGCCGGGGCCATCAGCACGTCGCCGACGAACCAGATCTTGCGTCCCGCGTGATCCACCTCGTAGATGATGCAGCCGTCCGTATGCCCCGGCGCATGAATCGCTGTAATGCCGAAGCCCGCCGCCTCGATCACCTCGCCGTCCGTCACCACGCGATCCACTTGGCATGGCGGCACGGGGTAGCCCACGTAGGGCAGGGTGCGGTTGTCGGCCAGCGCAATCCCCTCCGCGTCGCCCGGTCCGGCCACCACTGTCGCCCCGCGCTTTCGCAGAGCGGCCGCATTGGCGACGTGGTCGTAGTGCGCGTGAGTGAGCAGCAGGTGATCGACCGTATCCAGCGAAAGCCCCCACACAGCGAGTTGCCGCTCGGCCCGCTCAAGCTCGGCCGGGAACGTCCCGCAGTCGATCAAGACGTTCCCTTCGTTGCTGCGCAGCAGGTAGAAGTTGGCGTGCGTGGCGTAGGCGAATCCGTTCAGCAAGTAGAGATCGGGTAGAAGCTGCATAGGAGAACTCCGTTGATGTCTTTGGAACGTGATGTCGGCCTGCACACACGAACAGTACACATGGATGACGCATCATAAGGCCAAGGAAGGGAAAAAGCCGAGCGACACCGGCGAGATCGCTAACTCGGCGACAGAACAGACGCGGTAGGATAGCCCACTTAAGGGCGAGCAAGGCTCACAGGCCGCGAGAGTCGGGTGTCGGCCAGCGAGGCCCGGGATGCTCGGCGGGTCCCCAGTGGCGGCGAGGCCGGAACCGGCGGACCGGAAAGGAGGGAGATAGTAAGTCTCTTCGAGTTGATCCACATATGGAAGTTCCCTCTACGGAAGGGTGACCTGTCATAGCGATTGCGACAGCGGGTTTGCCCGAGACCAAGAGGGCACCGCGGTTGCAAAGCGAGCCGCGAGTCGAGGTCACCGCACCCAGGGCTCCGGAACCTAACGGCCGGTACGGCTAGCAGAAACCGGCGGACCTCAAAAAAGGGGTGGATTTCAGTTCTGCCAAGTGCTCCGGTCTAGTGATTTGGGCGTCCGACTCATTAATGAGTATGCCTAGTATGCAGGCGTCCACCACGCCCCTGGTTTACGTTGCTTTACAATACCTTTCTTTTTCTCCCACCACAGAGCAACTTTATGGAATCTCCCTGTAGCTAATGTCCAAAATACTCTGGCATCAATTCTTGAAAAGTCTCGATTAAACGGACAAACCCGCATACATATGGCACTGTCAGTCCTTTACAGCTAGAGGCAAGGCCGTCAAGGTCGCATCAACAGGAACATCAACGATGACATACATGTCATTTTCACCGAATGCGTAATACAGGGCTTTAATGGATCCACCCATGGAAGAAGCTAGGACCGCTCCCTACTCCGCTGCCGCCACTCCGTCACGGCGGGGGTCGGCGCCCCCGTGAGCTCCGTCCGGGCCGACCGTGATCGCGTGCACCCCGCCGAATTCGAAGGTGATATCGTTGGCGACCACGATCTTGTAACCTAGGGCCGTCAGCCCTTCGCGCACGTCCTGGCCGATTCGGCCCTCGACATGCAGTTCGCCGCCGTCGTAGTGGAAACGCGGCGCCTCGATCGCCGACTGGATGTCCATGCCGTGCACCAGTATGTTGAGCACCACCTGTGACACTACTGTAATTATTCGCGGTCCGGCGGCTGAGCCGACTACCAGTACCGGCTTGCCGTCGCGCAGGAAGATGATTGGGCTCATCGCGCTGCGGGGCCGCTTACCCACGGCGATGGAGTTGAGCCGACCCGGCACCGGGTCGAAGTCGCCCATCGTGTTGTTGAGGAAAACGCCGGTGCCGGGAATCACCACCCCGGAGCCGAAGAATGCCTCCAGTGACTCTGTGCTCGCCACCGCGTTGCCCTGGCTGTCGACCGCCGAAAAGTGCGATGTCTGGCTGCCGTCGCCGCCGGTCGACCCGCCCGACAGCCCCGCACTCTCGCGCAGACCGGCAAGGAAACCACGGGATGTCAGCCTGTTTATGTCGATCGGCTCGTAGTCCGGGTCGGCGATCAGGTCGCGTGCCGCGTAGACTTGTTTGTAGGCCTTGCACATGGAGTCGATGGTCTCGACCGTGTTGTGGCCGCTGGCGGCCAAGTCATATGGCTCCAACATGTGGTAGAGCTGGTTCATGGCGATGCCGCCCGAGCTTGGTGGCGCCGAAGTCACATAGCGCAGGCCTCTGAATGTTCCCTGTATCGGAGTCCGCAGTATCGGCCGGTAGGCGGCGAAGTCCGACGCCCGCATGGGGCCACCGTTGGCCTCCATGTAGCGACCGGCGCTGTCGGCCACCGGCCCTTCATAAAACTCGCCAATCCCCTTGGTGGCGACGGCCTCGACGGTGTCCGCCAGCTCGCGGTTATAGAACATCTCACCGGTCGTGTAGCCGCTTCCGTCGCTCTTGAGCCAGGTCTTCGCCGCCTCCTCGCTGCGGTTGAACTTGGTCTCCGCTAGGTCGATGTCGTTGCCTAGTACCCAGCCCAGGAACGGCGTTATGGCGAAGCCGTCGCGGCCGTAGGCAACCGCGTGTCTGGCGACCTGCGCCAGGGTCATGGTGCCGAACTTCTCCAGCGCCATCGCCATCCCGGCGAAAGTGCCGGGCACGGCGGGGGCTTTTACACCGAGATGGTTCTCCTCGCCGGTGACGTTGCCCTCGTCATCGAGGTTGAACAGATCGGCAGGGGCTCCGGCGGGTGAGTTCTCCCGGTAGTCGAGCATCAGGCTCATGTCCCGTTCGGCCATGTGTACAAGCATGAAGCCGCCGCCGCCCACTCCTGAGTACGGCGTCGCGGCCACAGATAGCGCTAGAGACGTTGCCGCGGCCGCGTCCACCGCGTTGCCCCCGTCCCGCAGCACCTGAGCCCCGGCTTCGGACGCGTAACCGCTGCCGGATGACACCATGCCAGCGCCCCCGCGGGCGTCGCGAACCTTGATTGCTGTGTGGTCGTAGGCGGCCATTAAAAGCCGAACACCCGGGCTGCGTTGCTATACAGCGCGCCCTCTCCTGCGGCCTTCGCCTCGGCCTCCGTGTAATAGCCCTCGTCGACCATCCGGCCCAGTGCGCTGCCCAGTGCGTGCTTGGCCGTCAGGCAGTCGTGCCACATCGTCTCAGGCCCTCCTTCGCCCGCGTCGGAGCTGTACATGATCTTCTCGTTCGGGGCGGAGCGCAGGATGTCGCGGAACCGCTCCGGCCCCACCGCCTTCTCCAGGAAGGCCGGGCCCGTCCCGGCCGAGAGATCGAAATAGAGGTTCGGCAGGACGCTCGTCATGTATACCGCCTCCTCCGTGTAGGGGAAGCCGCCATGGATGAGCATCGTCTTGCAGGCCATCGTCTCGTCGTCCCTGAGGAGGTCCCAGAGGTTGATCGGGCTGCACGCTTTCGCCACGATCTCGCTGTCTCCCAGGCCCGTGTGGATCATCACCATCGCGTCAAGCTCGACCGCGTTCAACACCGCCCGCCGTATGAGGAAGTCCCTGAGTTCTTTGACCCGGTAGCCGAACCAGACCGGCTCGTCCTTGCGGCGCGCGAAGGCAGCGGCGGCGTCGCCCTCCGACACCTTCTTGATGTCGAGGCCGGTGCGGTAGGCGATGATCGACTTGAACGCGATTGCGCCTTGATCTCTCGCCGCGGTGGTCATCGCGGCGTCGTAGTCGGCGACCAACGAATCAAAGTTCGTGGAGCTTTCCAAAAGGTCACGCACGAGCGTCGTCAGCCGGAACACCTTGCGTATGAAGCCCGGGTAGCTCTCGTCGAACGTGTCTAGGTCCTCCAGCGTGCCCAGGGCCATGTCTACGCCGAGGCCCTTTATCGCCTGGTCGTCCAACATCCCGGCGACGTACCCAGAGAAGTCGGCCTCGCGACGCCTCTCTCGCTCGGCGATCACCGCATCTATTGTCGCCTCCGTGCCGAGATACCGGGCCAGGTCCTTGATGCGCTTGCTGAGCGCTCCTGTACTCAGGCCCTGTCGGGTCGCGGTTGCGACGCGCTCCGCCTCGCTCATATTCGGGAGTGACGTCCCCACCATGGCGTACTGCCCGGCGAGGTCGTCGGCGGACATCGCCTCGTTTTTATAGGCGAAGCAGTGAACGTCGAAAACTGGGCTGGTCTTGAGGTCGATCATCGTTGCCATTATTTTGTTCCTCCAGGTCCCTTTGCCGTGTGTGGCCCTTGCGCCGGGCGGGGGCGTCTCGGCGAGACCGGCGGCGCTTGAGGCCGGCCAAATTGTTGGCCGGCCTTGCCAGCCTTGCCGGCATTAAGGTAATCCCGGCGCTCCGGCTTTTCAATAGGACCGAACGGAGGATTCGTTGACAGCGGACCGCCGGGCCATACAATTGCCGCATTCCTGTTGAAGAGCACGTCTTGACCCTCCTTAACCACACCGGATTCGCAGTGGAAGACTTGGAACGCTCGGTGCGCTTCTACACCGAGGGCCTGGGGTTGGAGCAAAGCCTCCGGGTCCTCGCCGACGCCCCCGGCCTTTCCAGCGTCGTCGGCTACGAAGACGCTGTCCTAGACATATCCATGCTCGTCGGCGTGGACGGCCACACACTGGAGCTCATCCAGTACGTCAACCCGGCCGGCGAGCCATCCGACACTGGCTCGCAGCACAAGCGTGCCCGCTACGGTGCGGCCCACCTGTGCTTTATGGTGCGCGACATCGAGGCCACCTTCGCCTCGCTGCTCGACCTCGGCGGAACGAAGCTCAACGCACCCGTGACCGTGTTCGACGGCGTGAACGCGTGCTACCTGCAGGACCCCGACGGAAACTGGATAGAGCTGATCGAGTCCGAGCCCAACAAACGCCAGCCATTCACCATCCGCCAGAACCTTGGAATACCTGTCGCAGAGGAGTAGCACATGGCCAGAGTAGTAATGAACCACACCGGCTTCGTGGTCAAAGACCTGGAGATTTCCAGAAAGTTTTACATCGACGGCCTGGGCCTGGAGGAGCTTCGCAAGTTCGACATCCAGAGCCACGAGCTCGGGCAGGTCGTGGGCTACGACAACGCCCGCATCTACGCCTCCATGCTCGCCGGTGCGGACGGGCACATGCTGGAGATCATCCAGTACGTGGACCCGCCCACGCTCGACACCGGTGACCCCATTCTTTACGAACGGCGGCGCATCGGTGGCACCCACCTGGCCTTCTTCGTAGAAGACTCCGTGGCGACCTGGAAGCGGCTCTGCAGCATGGGCGGCACCGCCCTCAACGATCCCGTCGAGGTGCTGCCGGGCATGTGGGAGTGCTACATGCAGGACCCGGACGGCAACTGGATAGAGATCACCTCCGACGAAAGCCACAACCAACAGCAGTTCGTCATAAGGCAGATCCAGGCCCTTCCGGATTAGCTAGCAAGGGCGGCCAAAACGAGAAAACAAGAGCTTAAGGAGAACGCGAAAATGGCGCTGACGATGTACCACACCGGCTTTTCCGTGGAAGACATGGACCGGTCGGTCAAGTTCTACACCGAGGGTGTCGGCCTCACGGTCGACGTCGACATGGACCTGCAGGGCTACGGCCTCCAGCAAGTCGTGGGCTACGATGACGCCCATATCCACGCCGTCATGCTCAAGGCCAACGACGGCCACATACTCGAACTGCTGCAATACCTCGCCCCCAAGGCCGTCAAGCGCGAGGAGTCCCAGCAGTACCCTCGTTACCTCGTGGGAGCGGCCCACCTGGGGTTCATGGTCCCCGACGCCGAGGCGACCTTGCAGCGCTGCCTGACCCTCGGCGGCACCCGGCTAAACCCCGTCGTGGAGGCCTACGACAACCTGTTTGCCTGCTACCTGCAGGACCCCGACGGCAACTGGATAGAGTTGGTGCAGGACGAGGTGCAGAAGGCCAACCCCTTCACCATCACCCAGAACCGCACCCGGCCCTTTGAGGACTAGACGGTTCGGGAGACGCTGACGTGAACGGCCCGTTCCACATACGGGGGGCCGTCCCGGCGGACGCCGAGACCATCGCCGCCTTCAACTCGGCGATGTCGATAGAGACCGAGGACATCGTCCTGCCGGACGAGAACGCGCTGCCTGGCGCCGCCACCGTGCTCGACGACCCGTCGCTGGGCTTCTACCTGGTGACGGAAGTGGACGGCGAAATCGCCGGGTCACTCATGATCACCTACGAGTGGAGCGACTGGAGCAACGCCATGTACTGGTGGATCCAGAGCGTCTACGTGGTGCCCGAGCAGCGCCGACAGGGCGTCTACACCGCACTGCACGGGCGCGTGCTCGAGATGGCCCGCGAAGACGGCAACGTCCGCGGGATAAAGCTCTACGTCTTCTACGGCAACGAGAGCGCCCAGAGCACGTACGAATCGCTGGGGATGCACCGGTCCGAGCACCACATCTACGAGGTCGCGGTGAGGCCGGGGGAGAAGTCCCGGGGGTAGCGCCGGTGCGCTGCCTACTCGAAGGTGAGAATGCGCTTCGGGTTTTCCACCAGCAGGTTGTCGATGTTGCTCTGCGAGAACCCGCGCCGCCGCATGCGGGGCACGATCGATTCCAGGATGTGCGCGTAGCCCTTGCCGCCATAGCGCGTCATGCAGAACTTTACGAATATGTCCTGCGCGATGACTATCTGGCTCTCGTAGCCGAGGGCCATCAGCTGCTCCAGCCGCTCCATCCGCTGCACGTCGGTGGGGATGAAGATCTCCTGGCCGGCCACCGCGCCCCATACCGTGTCCTCGAAGCCGAACGTGTCGTACTCCATGTTCACGCCGGTCTCGGCGACCGACCTGATCAGGTCCATGTTCGGGAAGGCGTCTAGGTGGCCGAGTATGGTGCGCTCGGGACGAGCCCCGGCCTCGACAAGATCGTTTATGTGGTGCAGAAGCGCATCCGTGTGGAAGCCCGGGTGGACTAGAATCGGCGCGCCCGTCTCCACAGAGGCGTGCGCCGACGCGCGTAGTATCTTCCGCGAAGTCTCGGAGGTGGGCCAGAAGTTTCCCACCTCACCGATGATGCCGGTCTTTATCCCCGTGTCTTTCACGCCGACGGTTACGTCGCGAATGATCGAGTCGGTCAGGTCCTGCTCCGAGCGGTCGTCCATGTCCGGGGGGTAGGCGACGGGCACGTAGTACGACCCCCCGAGGACCAGGTTCAGCCCCGTCGCCCTCGACATGCGCGCCAGCGCGAGCGGGTCCCGACCGATACCCAGACTCGTGGTGTCGACCATGCTCTGGCCGCCGGCGAGGTAGTACTTGTAGACCTCCTCGGTCTGGATCTTCTCGTCGAGCATCAACTGAACGTCCTTGTTGTGCGCCCAGCGCTTGCCGATGTTGCCGCGGATATCCATGGTGAAGGGGGCGTCGACGTACCAGCGCTCCGACGCCTCCTCCGGCATCACGAAGAAGCAAGACATGTCGAGCAGCGCGTGCTCGTGGGTGGTGGTGACGCCTAGGTCACCGGGCTCGATGAGCCCGAGAACGGTCTGGATCTTCCCGCTTCTCTCCGACTTAGCCAATCTCTCCTCCTGATGCTACTCGACGGGCGCTAGGCAAATGTCAGGACCCGCGCGGGGTTCTCGATAAGAATGTTGTCGATACTGTCCTGGGAAAAACCGCGCCGCCTCATACGGGGCACGATGCTGTCGATAATGTGACTGTAGCCCTTGCCGCCGTAGCGGGTGAGCATGTACTTGAAGCACACGTCGTGGGCGATCAAGACCCGGTCCTCGTAGCCCCACTCGATGAGCTGCTCGATGCGCTCCATGCGCTGCACGTCGGTGGGGACGGGCGTCCACTGTCCTGCGACCTCGCCCCAGATCGTGTCCTCGAACGCGAACGTGTCGTACTGGAGGTATGCGCCTGTCTCCGCTGCTTCTCTGATCGCGTCCATGCCGAGCGTGTCGAGGTGTCCCATGACGATGCGCGATGGGTCGGCGCCGCCCTCCATCAGGTCGTTTAGGTGGTGCATAAGGGCGTCGTCGTGGAAGCCGGGGTGGATGGTGATGGCGGCGCCGGTCTCCTTCGACGCCTGCGCCGAGGCCCTCAGGATCTTGCGAGAGGTCTCGTTCGTCGGCCAGAAGTTGCCCACCTCGCCTATGATCCCGGCTTTTATTCCGGTGTCTTTGACGCCCACAGTCAGGTCACGCACGATCGACTCCGCGATCTCCTGTTCCGACCGGTCATCCATGTCCGGGGGGTAAGAAGGCGGCACGTAGTACGACGCCCCCATGACGATGTTCACACCGGTAGCTCGAGATATGCGAGCCAAGGCGAGGGGATCACGTGCGATGCCGATGCTGGTGGTGTCGACCACCGAGCCACCGCCCGCCAGGTACCATTTGCGCAACTCTTCCCGTTGAGTGATTTCATCGAGGAGCAGGTTTACGTCAGAGTTGTACCACCAGCGCTTGCCGATGTTGCCACGGATGTCCATGGTGAACGGGGCGTCGACGTACCAGCGCTCGGAGGCCTCCCCGGGCATCTCGAAATAGCAGCGCAGGTCGATAAGCACGTGTTCGTGCATACTCGTCATGCCCAGTTCATCCGGGCCGATGAGCCCGGTCACCGTCTGCACTTTGCCACTTGCTTCAGACACTCGCCTTTGCCCCTTCCGAGTAGCTGCCCCGGCACCTCAAAAAGTCCGCGCGCCGGTCTACGGGCGGTCGAACGCGGGCGAGTGTACCATGTCCCCAGACCCCTGTCTCAGGAACTGGGCCCATGACACAGGAAGGGGAGGTTAACAGCAATACTGGAGGCTCCGGACCTAGAGGGGGCAAGGGAATTCCTCGTCCCCCGCATCATCGGTGAGGACGCGACGGCCACCCGCGTCGTGCGACCCAGCGTCATCCGTCCCCTCGCCGGTGACTTCGAGACCGATGAACCTTCGAGTCTTTGGAACGCAAGGGCAAGATGATGCTGTTCAATCTGTCCGGCGACCAGTTTCTCGCCCTGCACATGATGCTGACCGGCCTCCTCTAGTACGCGACCCCGGGTGATCGACTATTGAAAAAGACGTGCTTTGTGCTCGGCCTCTCTTCCAGCCATGAGTTGGGCTACTTGGACGAAAAGCAGATAGGCATGGCCTACTACGCCACCGAGGCGCAACTGGTCGACATCACCAGGCTGACAAAAGACGTCCCAGGCGTGCTGGACGAAATGTCGTTGCCGGAACTGAAGGAACGGCTGCGTCCGTTTAGAGGGGAGATCAAAGGCATCCTGACTCGTGGCCAGATGGTCGCCGGCATCGGTAACGCCTACGCCGACGAGATTCTCTTCGACGCTAGGATCTGCCCGTTCAAGAGGAAGAAAGGCTTCACCGACGACGACCTCGACCGGTTAAGAGCCAGCATGCCCGGAGTAACAAGGGTGGGGTGACGGAGATGGTACGCGGGCGTACCGGGGACCAGGTTCATCGCAAGATTCGCGACTTTCTCGTGATCCATCGAAAGAGTTGGGGACAGTGCACCGTCTGCGGGAGCAAGAACACCAAGATGACGGCGAACCGGCGTATCACCACTTACTGCTGGTTATGCCAACCGGGGATGCTGATCAGGAATTGAGGGACCTCGGTTGGGGATGCCGACAAGATTCTAGCGGGCGGGCTGCCTAGCCTCCAACGCTCGGAAGGCGCGTACCCCGGCCGCCATGAACGCCCGTACCTCGCGCCCCATGGTTGACGCCTCGTCCAGCAGGGCGTGCATGTCCTTGTGTTGCTCGTCGATGCGGGGGCCGTACATCTCGTCCATATAGACGTCTGCCGCGACCGCAGCGTGCAGTCGGTCAAGCACCACCCGGTCGAGGGTCGGGTCGGAGGCCTTCAGCACCTCGAGTTCGGCTTTGAGCAGGTCCACCAGCATCGCCGCTTCCGTCACCCGGCCCTCCTTTGAGACGATTCGGAAGACGTGTCGCCGTGACTTGGTGTCGCCATTGCGACCTGGCGCATCGGCACATAGTCGCCACGGCGCGGGATCGCAAAATCGTCTTGATGATTTGACGTCAAGCAGTATAAAGGCGTTGCCATTAAGCTGTCAACACGTGTAAAATGCAACGCGTCATGACGACTGCACGCCACGAAGGCAGGTCGTCCCCGCTACAGCCCGGGGACCACGACTCCAAGGCACTGACCGTCCGTGTCCCGACCGACCTGTGGAAGTCAGTCAAGATCAAGTGTGTGCAGGAGGACACCAACATCCAGTCGGTGCTGGCGGACTACCTGCGCGACTGGATCGAAGAGGAGTAGAGTAGGACCCTCAACGGTCTAGGTCCGTACAGTTTGGGAGGGTGGTCATGACCCGAAGATCGCTGATGGCCTTCGTGGTCATGATGCTGATGGCCTTGCTGGCCGCTGCGTGCAGCAGCGGCGCGGCGAGCAGCGGCGACGAGGACGAGATCGTCATCGTCCAGGCACCGGGTACGAAGTCCGAGGCCGACGAGCAGGCGCGACTCGTGGCCAGGGCGGTCGGCCACCTCACCGAGGCCCGCATCGACCATGCCACCACCGTCCTCGACGACGGCAGGGTTCTCGTCACCGGCGGCAAGGGCATAGTCAAGTACCCGCGCGGCTCGCTCACCGATACCGCCGAGTTCTTCGACCCGGAGATAGGCGACTGGGTGTTGATCACGGCAATGCCGCTAGCGCGCGAGTTCCACGTCTCGGTCACGCTCGACGACGGTCGCGTGCTGATCACCGGGGGTCGCGGATCCACCTCGTTCCCCGTCTCCGGCGCCCTCTACGACCCTGCCACCGGCGAGTGGAGCGTCGTCGCAGACATGAGCGAGGGTCGCGGCAACCACCAGGCCACGGTGATGAGCGACGGGCTTGTATTGGTGACCGGCGGAAAAACGCGCGCCGCCTATACTAACGGTGCCGAACTGTACGATCCCGCATCCGACACGTGGGCGGCCGCCGGCCAGATGTCCGGTCGTCGGGCCTGGCATAGCGCGACCCTGCTAGACGACGGCCGCGTCCTCGTCACGGGCGGCAAGCGAGCCGGCTTCCAGGCCCTGACCGAGGTCGACGTGTTCGACCCGTCCGACCATAACTGGTCGGGAGCAGCCCCGATGTCGACGGCGCGCCGCTCTCACAGCGCCACCCTGCTCCCCGACGGCCGGGTTCTCATCGTGGGGGGCTATGGCGCTGATAAGGAGCCGGTTGCGACTGCGGAAATCTACGATCCAACAGTCGACAGCTGGTCGGAAGCGGGCGCGCTACAAAAGGCCCGAGCGGACCACACCGCTACGCTGATGCCGGATGGCACAGTGCTCGTGGTCGGCGGGTTGGGCGAGTTCGTCGTCGCCGAAGCCTACGACCCCGCGACAGGCGTCTGGACAGCGAGGGCCGGCCTCAACCGCGCACGATATCTGCACTCGTCCGCGCTACTGCCCGACGGCACCCTCATGGTGGTTGGCGGCATAGAGGGCGGCGTTGACGGGGAGAGGTCCGACACCGTCGAGATCTACGACCCCGCCGGGGACATCTGGATCGCCGGCGCCAGCGGCCCGATACGAAACGAGTCAGAGGAAGAGGCGTCGCCTCCCTAGCCAACATCGGCTCGCACGGCCTGACCCGACTCGGGAAAGACCGCAGTGGTGATTACGATTCGCTCTAGGCCATAACGCGCTTGAGCCAGTTGATGATGCGCTCGATCTCCGGCGTTACCCCGTCCAGCTTGTGCTCTACGTAGTCGAAGGTGTGGTCGAAACCGGCCACCACTGAGAGCGTCGTGGGGACGTTTACGTCCGCAAGTGCCTTGGTCATCGACAGTGTGTTACCGAGGAGCGAGTCCTCGTCCCCGCATACGAGGTAGCAGGGCGGGAACTCGTCGAGGTAGTCCGAGTAGATCGGGCTGACGATCGGGCCGCTGTTGCGCGCGAGGAAGTTCGGTCCCAGATACGCTTGGTGGAAGGCCACCTCCACCCACCCGGAGTTGGACAGAGGCTCCTCCAGCATGAGTGGGAAGTCGAAAACGCCGTAGTAGAACAACGCGCCCGCAAATCGCACCGGCACATGGGCAAGGTCCCCGCCATCCACCGCGTCGGGTTCACCGTGCAGCGTGTGAATCGCCGCCGCCGACAGGTTGGCCCCGGCCGAGTCGCCGCTGATCACCAGGTGTCTGGCGTCCCCCTGGTACTCGGCGATATTCTGAGTGATCCAGCGCGCGGCGTAGACCGCGTCCTCGGGCGCATTAGGGAAGGGACGCTCCGGTGCCAGCGAGTAGTCCAGATTCACCACCACGAACCCCTGCTCCGCCAACCTCATCGTCTTTCGCCGCACTCCCACCGGCGAACCGACGCACCAGCCGCCGCCATGCATGTAGAGGATGACCGGGAACGGGCCCTCGCCCTCGGGCACGTAAACCTCGGCCGTAAGCTCCCAGCCGTCCCGCTCGCGCAAAACGATCCGCTCGTGCGTCTCGGCCACGTTTGGCATGTCGACGTTCAGGCCGCTGAAGTCCAACGCATCCCTGATGGACGGCAACTCCTCCGGAGCGAGTGGAGGTGGTGGATCGACCTCCATGCCGACCAGCAGTGAGAACCAATTGTTGTTGTTCGGATGCGGCATTTGTCCCCCCTGTCACCCCTGACCCGGGGCCTGCGCGGATCATTGTATCTGAACTATGAAGGTATCACGTGGCCGGGGTCCCACCGGTGTTCGTGAGGTTGTGAATACAGGCACAAGCGTCTTGTTCGGGTCATAATCGTCTGATAACATTTATCGAATGTTTGACCACGACGTACTCGTCATAGGAGCCGGCCTCGCGGGTATGCGCGCCGCACTGGCCGCTGCCCAATACGGTGTGAACGCCGCGGTAGTTACCAAGGTTTACCCCGTCCGCAGCCACTCCAACGCTGCCCAGGGAGGCATCAATGCAGCCCTCACCGACCGCGGGGACAATTGGGAAGACCACGCCTTCGACACCATCAAGGGCTCCGACTATCTGGCCGATCAGGACGCCGTAGAGGTGATGGCCCAGGAAGCCGGTGCCGAGGTTATCGGCATGGAGCACATGGGCGCCGCCTTCAACCGCGACGAAGAGGGCCGCCTCGGTGTCAGGGCCTTCGGCGGCCAGCGCGCGGCCCGCACCTTCTTCGTCGCCGACTTCACCGGCCAGGCCCTGCTGCACGTGCTGCATGAACAGGTCCTGAAGTCCGGCGTCCAGGTCTACGAAGAGTGGTTCGTCACGACCTTGGCCATGGACGATGGGCGCTGCGCGGGGGCAGTGGCCATGGACATGCGCACCGGCGAGCTGCACCACCTGCGCGCCAAATCGGTGATCATGGCGTCCGGCGGACTGGGTCGCGTCTTCGAGCCCAGCACCAACGCCCTCATCTGCACCGGCGACGGCATCGCCCAGGCATACTCAGTAGGCGCTGGCGTCATGGATATGGAGATGGTCCAGTACCATCCAACAACGCTGAAGAACAACGGCGCGTTAATGTCGGAAGCGGCACGGGGAGAAGGCGCCTACCTGCTCAACGCCGCCGGTGAGCGCTTCATGGAGCGCTACGCCCCCAACATGATGGAACTGGCCTCCCGCGACGTCGTCTCCCGCGCCGAGCAGACCGAGATCAACGAGGGTCGGGGCATTGACGGCTGCGTCATGCTTGACGCCCGCCACCTCGGCGAAAAGCTCATCAACGAACGCCTGCGGCAGATCCGCCAGCTGGGCATCGACTTCGCCGGCCGGGACATGGTGCACGACACCGTGCCCATCCGCCCCGGCATGCACTACATCATGGGAGGCATCAAGACGGACGTCGACGGCCTCACCAACATCCCGGGTCTTTACGCCGCGGGAGAGACCGCCTGTGTCAGCGTACACGGCGGCAACAGGCTCGGCGCCAACTCCCTGCTCGACACCCTAGTGTTCGGCCGCAGGTCGGGCGCCCACGCCGCCGAGTGGGTCAAAGGGCAAACGACGCCCTCGATTGACGGCTCGGTCGAGGAATCCGAAAACGCAAGGTTGCAGGCCATACTCGACCGCAAAGACGGCGAGTTGTTCGGCCCCGTCCGCACGGAGCTGGGCCGCACCATGGACAGGCACCTGGCGGTCTACCGGGACCAGGCCGGCATGGAAAAAGCGCGGACCGCACTGGTCGAACTGCGAAAGCGATACGAGGGAGTCGTGGTCCACGACAAGGGTCGCGTTTTCAATACGAATCTCATCTTCACGCTTGAGCTGGGCTTCATGCTCGACTGTGCCGAGACCATCATCACCGGGGCGATGGAGCGCAAGGAGAGCAGGGGAGCACATACGCGAACGGACATCACGGATCGCGACGACGCCGAGTGGCTCAAGCACATCGTCTTAACCAAGGGAACCGACGACCAGGGTACTCCGAACATCGAGTACGTCCCGGTAACCATCACCCAGTGGAAGCCACAGGAGCGAAAATATTAGTGGAAGTAGCGCTAAACGTTAAGAGATACGCCCCGGAAGCCGAAAACCCAGAGTCCTACTATCAGGAATTCAGCGTGGAAATGGACGAGACCGCCACCGTCCTCGATGGCCTGCTCAAGGTGCGGGAAGAGATCGACGGCACCCTCGCCGTTCGCTGCTCCTGCCGCAGCGCGATCTGCGGTTCGTGCGCCCTCCGGGTGAACGGCCGCGGGGTGCTAGCGTGTATCACCAAGGTCACCGACGTCACCGGTCCAGACAATGAAGCCATCACTGTAGAACCGGTGGGCAACATGGGCCTGATCAAGGATCTGATCGTCGAGTTCGACAGGCACTGGGATAAGATCAAGGCCGTCGAACCCTGGCTCAAGCCCAGCGGTCCGGTCCCCCAGGCAGAGTACTTGGCCCCAGATGAAGACATGCTCCACCTCGCGGGTGTGATGGGTTGCATCCAGAGCGGCGTCTGCACGTCGGATTGCACGGTGCTGGAGATCGACGAGAACTTCCTCGGCCCGGCGGCCTTAGCCAAAGCCTACCGGTTCGTCGCCGATCCGAGGGACCACGCTGACGTCGACCGTCTCGGCCAGCTTAACCAGTACGGTGGCATATGGGACTGCACCCGCTGCATGAAGTGCGTGCAGGTATGCCCCAAGAATGTCGACCCGATGGGCCGCATCATGGCCATGCGCGACCTCGCGATGGAGGCGGGCTACACCGACAACAACGGCGCCAGCCACGCCACCGTCTTCTACGACATTGTCAGGCGTAACGGGCTGCTGAACGAGTTCTGGCTCACCGTAAAGACATTCGGCATGTTCAACTTCCCGGAAATGTTGAAATTAGCCCCAATAGGAATCAAGGCGTTTTTCCGGGGCAAGATGCCACCAATAACCTACGACAAGATCCCCGATCCCGGTTTGGTCACCCTGATATTCGAAAAGGTCGAGGATCGTAAGTGAAGTACGCTTTTTACCCCGGCTGCGTGGCACGGGGCGCCACCCCCGAACTGTATACCTCCACCATCGTCGTGTGCGACAGGCTCGGTATCGAGCTAGATACACCGTCGCTGGAGGCTGCTTCGTGTACCGGCTCCGGTGTCCTGCAAGAGAAAAACCAGCGCCTCGGCGACACTCTGAACGCCCGCAACTTCGCCCTGGGAGAGCGGGCCGGGCTGCAAATCATGACCATCTGCAGCACCTGCCAGGGCGTCATGGGCCAGGCGGAAAAACGCCTTCAGGACGCAGACTACCGGGCATCCGTGAATGCGGACATCGCCGAGGAAGGCATCGAGTACACCGGCAACCCTGGACCCCGCCACCTGCTGTGGATCCTCCTGGAAGACTATGGAATAGATAAGTTCAAGGCTCAGATCGTTCGGCCCCTGAGCGGCCTGAAGATCGCCCCTTTCTACGGCTGCTACCTAGTTCGGCCGGAGGATGCGCTGGCCTTCGAAGACAAACCCGATCGCAAGAACTCGCTGGAAATCGTCATCGAAGCCGTCGGCGCGGAAGTGGCCGACTTCCCTGGCAAGACCGCTTGCTGTGGATTTCCGATCCTCACCATCAATCAGACCAACTCCATGAAGATGGTGTCCAACCACACGCTCTCGGCCAAGCGGGAAGGGGCCGTGGCGATGGTCACGCCGTGTCCGCTGTGCCACCTCAACCTCGACGGGTACCAGCCGACGGCTGGCAAGCAGGTCGGTCGGCCCATCGACCTGCCCGTCCTGCACCTGCCCCAGTTGTTGGGTCTGGCGCTCGGCATCGAGCCCGAAGTGCTGCGACTTAACAAGCACATCATCGAGACCGATAAGGTCCTCTCGGCGATGGTGCTAACTCCCTGAGGGCTACTCCTGGTGGGAGACGGACCACGTTGCAGCGACCAGAAGGACTGCGCCGAACCAGGCGGTAACGAGCACATCTTCCCAGGGACCCATGCGGTAGCCGAAGATATGCATGGCGAACGGCTCTATGATCTCAGTGGCTTGGTTGGGATCGGTTCGACTGAGCATGACTTCTCTGACTCCGGCCACCGGGTAGGTGACCGGATTAATCTTGGTCAACACCTCCAGCTAGGTGGACACGGAATTGACCGGGAACACGACGACTCCCACCTAGCACTCCGCGAGGCTTCGCTTAGCTCGTCAGGGTTTCGTCGGTCAAGGTCTCATCACTTTGGCAAATGACGGCTCACTTCGTCTTCGCCGTCAAGCGCCGCAACCAACGCCGCAACCAAAAAGAGGGGCGCGGCCTTGGCCGTGCCCCTCTTTCGTTTCCTCTTCGGCGGGTCGATCTACGAAGCGTTCTCCATCACGTCGATCAACTCGCGGACGGCGTCGGCCGACTTGCGCAACGCCGCCAACTCGTCAGAGGCGAGGTTGAACTCGATGATCTCCTCCACGCCGTCGGCGCCCAGCTTGACCGGCACCCCGACGAACAGGCCGTCGATGCCATACTGACCGGTGAGGTAGGCGGTGCAGGGGAGTATCTGTTTTTGGTCGAAGACGATCGACTCCACCATCTGCACAACCGCGGCCGACGGCGCGTAGTAGGCGCTGCCAGTCTTGAGCAGACCGACGATCTCTGCACCGCCGCCGCGCGCGCGCTGCACGATCTCGCTCAGCCTGGGTTCCGGTACCAGTTCCGCCACCGGCACTCCGCCGACCGTGGTCGGTTCCACCGTGGGCACCATCGTGTCGCCGTGGCCCCCCAGGACGTAGGCTTGGACCACATCGACAGAGACGTTCAGTTCCTCTGCGAGAAACGACCGGTATCGCGCCGTGTCCAGAATGCCGGCCATGCCGACGACTCTTTCGGCCGGGAAGTCGCTGATCTTGAAGGCCTGCTGCGCCATGGCGTCGAGAGGGTTGGTGACAACTATTAAAACGGCATTGGTAGAGCGCTGGGTCACCTCTGACACCACGGAGGAAACTATCTTCATGTTCGTCAACAGCAGGTCATCCCGGCTCATGCCCGGCTTGCGGGCGATGCCTGACGTGACGATAATGACTTCCGAGCCGGCCGTCTCATCGTAGCCGTTGGTGCCGATTATGCTGGCGTCGGAGCCGACTACCGGCCCCGACTCTAAAATGTCTAGTGCTTTGCCCTGGGGTAACCCCTCGATGATATCCACCAACACAACGTCGGCATAGCCGGCGTCGAATATGCGCTGGGCAGTTGTGGCGCCGACATGGCCGGCGCCGACCACCGTTATCTTGGACCTCATGATCCCTCCGACTCTACGTACCGTTGCCACCGAGACTCCACATCAGGGTCCTCCACGGTGGCCATAACGTAATCTCCGAGTTCGGCGCTGGTGGCGCCCGTGTCGCGGCCGGTCATGACGATCTTGCGCTCATATTGGATGCAGATGTCCAGCGCCTTGTGAAGCTTGCCACCTAGGTCCGTATAGCCGATGTGCTCGAGCAGCATCGCCCCGGCCCGCAGCAGCGAGCTGGGGTCGGCGTACTTTGCGCGGCCCTCCTTGACCATGCGCGGCGCGCTGCCGTGAATAGCTTCAAACATGGAATAGCGTTTACCCAGGTTTGCGGAACCCGCCGTGCCCACGCCACCCTGTATCTCGGCCGCCTCGTCGGTGAGGATGTCGCCATATAGATTCGGCAGGGCCAATACTTGGAAGCTGGTCCGGCGCTTCTCGTCGATAAGCTTGGCCGTCATGATGTCGATGTACCAGCCCTCCCAGTCGATGCCCGGGTAGCGCTTGGAGACCTTGGCGGCGATGTCGAGGAACTTGCCGTCCGTCGTCTTGACCACGTTCGCCTTGGTGACGATCGTAACGTTGGTCTTGCCCGCCCGCTTGGCATGGGAGAAGGCGGCCTCGATGATTCTTTCGGACCCCTGTGACGTTATAACTCGGAAGTCAACGGCCAGGTCGTCCGTGACGTTGATGCCCTGGCTGCCGACCGCGTAAAGGTCTTCCGTGTTCTCGCGGAAGAACATCCAGTCGATACCCAGCCGCGGTATGCGCACCGGCCGGACGTTGGCGAACAGGTCCAGCTCTTTACGCATGGCTACATTGGCGGATTCGATGTTGGGCCAGCCGTCGCCCTTCTCGGGGGTGTGCGTTGGGCCCTTGAGGGTGACGTGGCACTTTTTGATCTCGGTCAGCACGTCGTCCGGTATGGCCTTCATCTGGGCGGCCCTGTTCTCGATGGTCAGGCCGTCGATATTCCTGAAGTCGATCTTTCCGTAGACCACTGCGTCGCGCAGCAGGTATTCAAGTACCCGCCTCGTCTCGTTGCTGATGGTCGGGCCGATACCGTCACCCCCCAGCATGCCGACCACTATCGGGGAGACCTTTGAATAGTCCGTCCAGTCGGCCTCATGCTTCATGCGCTCGATACGGGCGAGTTGCTCCTCAAGAATCGTTCCAAAGTGGGCCTTGGCGGTCCCTATCGCTTGTTCGTCAGCCAAATTCGGCGCTCCTTTTCCTATTGTTGATTTCTAGTCCGGCGTGATGATAGCCAGCGTTGCGCCCTTTTCCACTCTCGTTCCATCGGGTACGGGGAATGTTCTGATCGTACCGGCGATCGGTGACGGCAGCGAATTC
Organism: uncultured Dehalococcoidia bacterium; assembly: GCA_964637315.1. GTDB lineage: Bacteria > Chloroflexota > Dehalococcoidia > Lucifugimonadales > UBA2962 > CAUZIR01. Next base: position 41,458 of record CAZWTT010000003.1, read on the forward strand.
TCCATTTTCATCGCCTCCATCACCAGTACCTGCTCACCCTCGTCCACCGTTTGCCCTTCAGCCACCAGATGTCTCAGCACCAGTCCTGGCATGGGGGCCAATAGCGCCGCTTCGCCCTCGTGCAGTCCGTCGTCTGCCCGTTGTCCTGCTCCAGACCCGACGCATTGAGGAGCGCTGATGTCACCCCTCGGGTCCACCTCTACCACGAACAACTCACCGTCCACGTAGACGTCGAACGCGCGCGCATCCGGGCCCCGAGTCCCATCGTCTCCTGCGCCTGGCGATGGGGCGGGGGCCACGGCGGTTGTTCGGGGCTTCATATCGTCGGGGATATCTTCCAGCCCATGTTTTATGCGCAGGAACTTCATCCCCGTCGTTGGGTACAGGGCGTAGATGAGCGCGTCGTCGACGTCATCGGTGATCTCGGCGACGGCCTCTCTGGCCCCGTCCAACTCCGGCTCGATGTCGTCCGCGGGTCGACCGACCGGCGTCGTGGCCCCATCGTCTCGGTTCGCTAGGATCTGCGACTTCACGTCGGGGTCGATAGGGCTGGGCGACCTGCCGTACAGGCCGAGGGCGTAGTCACTCACCGTCTGGGAGACCATCTTGTAGCGGCCGAACAGCACGTTGCTTACGGCCTGTGACCCCACTATCTGGCTCATGGGAGTCACCAGCGGCGGATATCCCAATTCGGTCCTAGTTTTGGTAATGTCGGCTAGCACCTCATCCAGTCGGTCGAGGGCATCGGCCTCGCGTAGCTGGGATATGAGGTTGGACGTCATCCCGCCCGGTATCTGGTGACTCAGCACCTTGGCGTCGATCACCGCTGCCCTTGGCGTCTTCATCAGGTCCGCGTACTTGGGCAGCGTCTTTTCCAGCCGATCTCCCAGTTCTAATAGCGGGTTGAGATCGAGCTTTGGATCCCGCTCCGACCCTTGCAGGGACACCAGTAGCGGTTCGATGGCAGGCTGCGACGTGCGCAGGGCCAACGGGGATAGACAGGTGTCGACGACGTCCACGCCCGCCTCTATGGCCTTTAGAACCGTCATGGACGCCATGCCAGAGGTGTAGTGGGTGTGAAGTTGCACTGGGATCTTGAGTTCGGACTTGAGCGCGCTGATCAGCTCGAAGGCGTCGTAGGGGGCCAGCAGCCCGGCCATGTCCTTCAGCGCAATGCTGTGGGCGCCCAGCTCCTCGAGCCGCTTCGCTTTGCCCAAGAAGTAGTCGAGGTTGTAGATGGACCCTCCCAGCCGGGTTTCGGTGACCGAGTAGCAGATCGTCATCTGCAGATGCTTATTGGTGCGAAGCACCGCCTCGGCGGCGGCTGTCAGGTTCCACTCGTCGTTGAGGGCGTCAAACACTCGGAAAACGTCGATGCCGTTGGCCACGGCACGGTCTACGAAGGCGTTCACGACGTCGTCGGCGTAGCTTCGATAGCCGACGAGAGACTGGCCGCGCAGCAACATCTGTAGCGGCGTGTTGGGAATCAGTTCCTTGAACGTCCTGAGCCGTTCCCAGGGATCCTCAGCCAAGAACCTGGTCGCCACGTCAAATGTCGCGCCCCCCCAGACCTCCATGGAGTGGAAGCCCATCGCGTCCATGTCGGTCGCCAGAGGAGTCAGGTCATCGGTACGAAGCCGCGTGGCCAGCAGGCTCTGGTGCGCGTCCCGGAAGGTGGTGTCGGTGATGCCTACAGGGCTCGCCATACCCGCCTCCTTCGCTCGCTTCGCCCAGGTTCGCTTCGCATATGGGTCCATGCCGCCATCTTCCAGGCGCTCAGGGTGTTGCGAGCACCTTCAGAGGGTTCCGCTACTGTGACCTTGGAGGTCATGCTCGGCTCCTCGGGCGCGATGCTCTCTTCGGAGGTCTCCTGGAGGTATAGAGCGACCGCGGCCATGATGGCGGCCCTCCTGCGGGCGGCCTTGGCCGAGTCCACTGAACTCAAAGGGGTATACTTCCGTGCTTCTTCGGTGGCAGCACCTCGCGCTTGTTGGCGAGCATCTCCAGTGCGTGGATCAATTTCGTACGGGTCTCACCTGGCTGGATCACGTCGTCTATCAGGCCACGTCCGGCGGCCACGTAGGGGTTCATCAGCCGCTCGCGGTACTCTGAAATGCGCTGGGCGCGCACGGCGTCCGGGTCCTCGGCCGCCTTTATCTCCGAGCGGTACACTAGGTTCACCGCGCCCTCCGCACCCATCACGGCGATCTCGCCGGTGGGCCAGGCGTAGTTGACATCACCACTGAGCATCTTCGAGCTCATGACGATGTAGGCTCCCCCGTAGGCCTTGCGTAGCAGAACGCTGACTTTCGGCACGGTTGCTTCGGCGTAGGCGTAGATCAGCTTGGCCCCGTGCCGGATGATTCCGCCGTGCTCCTGCGACGTGCCAGGCATGAAACCCGGTACGTCGATAAACGTGACCACCGGAATGTTGAAGGCGTCACAGAAGCGTATGAATCTGGCCGCTTTGGAAGAGGCGTTGATGTCCAACACTCCGGCCAAGTTTTCCGGCTGTTGTGCCACAATGCCGACCGATCGCCCGTCCAGTCTGGCGAAGCCGACGACGATGTTGCGGGCCCACAGGTGCTGGACCTCCATAAAGTCGCCGTGATCGACGACCCTGCCGATGACCTCCAGCACGTTATACGGCATGTTGGGGTCATCGGGGATGATCCGCTCCATCTCCGAGTCGGTCTCTTCCGGCTCGTTGTCCGGTGTACCGGTGGGCGGCTCCTCGGTATTGTTGGGCGGCAGAAAGCCGATCAGCCGTCGCACCTGTTCCAGACACTCCTGCTCGGTATCAATACTGAAGTGGGCCACCCCGCTCTTGGACGAGTGGCTGATCGCCCCGCCCAGCTCCTCGTGCGTCACGCTCTCGCCGGTCACCGCCTTGATCACGTCGGGCCCGGTGATATACATCTGCCCGACCCCGGAGACCATGAAAATGAAGTCCGTCAGGGCAGGGGAGTACGTCGCGCCACCGGCGGCGGGACCGAGAATCACCGATATCTGGGGTATCACGCCGGAGGCTCGGGTGTTGCGCAGGAAGATCTCGCCGTAGCCGGACAGGCTGTCCACGCCCTCCTGAATGCGGGCTCCTCCCGAGTCGATGAGCCCGACGACCGGAGCACCGCTGTTCAGTGCTAGGTCCATCACCTTGCATATCTTTTGGGCCACGGCTTCCGAAAGTGACCCCCCGAGAACGGTGAAATCCTGAGAGTAGAGGAAGACCAGTCTGCCGTCGACCTTGCCGTAGCCAGTGACAACGGCGTCGCCTAGGTAGCGCTTGTCGGCCAGACCGAAGTCGGTGGACCTGTGCGTTACGAAGGAGTCGAGCTCCTGAAAGGACCCGGCGTCGAGGAAGAGGTCGATGCGCTCCCTGGCGGTGAGCTTGCCCCGCTTATGCTGGGCATCGATCCTCGCAGGCCCCCCGCCTTCTTGCGCCTTCTTACGCAGGTCCTGGAGCTCGTCCAGCTTCCGATCTCGGTGTCGGCGGACGACCATGTTGAACGAGTCCTGTTACTCTGGAATAATCTCTCAAAAGCTAGCAAATATCCGACCGTTCCGCAAGTTTACAGACGCCTGGAAGGGTTACGGATCACCCCATGCGCCAGGCGCCTTTGAGATCATGACGATCGTTCCTGACATACAATCCAAACCGCCGACAAGGATCGGCGGACGCACATTCGATTGGGGAGCGAAGACGTTCGTGATGGGCGTCATCAATGTCACCCCCGATTCCTTCTCCGGCGACGGTGTCGCAATATCGAGCGACGGTGCCGGCGTGGACGTGGAGAGGGTCGTGGGGATGGCTAGGCAATTCGCGGAGTGGGGCTGCGACATCATCGACGTCGGCGGTGAGTCGACAAGACCCGCCTTCACCTACGCCGACGCCGCGCCCACGTCCGAGGCCGACGAGCTTCACCGTGTAATCCCCGTTATACGGGCGATCGTCGAGGCCGTCGACCTCCCGGTGTCCATCGACACATACAAAGTCCCGGTAGCAAGGGCCGCCCTCGAGGTCGGAGCCTCGCTTGTAAACGACGTCTGGGCCCTGCAAAGAGACCCCGAAATGGCGGGCGTCGTCGCCGAGGCCGGGGTGCCGGTGGTGCTGATGCACAATCAGGACCACACTCGTTACGGAGACGTCGTCCCCGACGTCATCGCCCGGCTGGTCGGACTGCGCGACGGAGCGATAGCCGCTCGAATCCCTCCGGACAAGATCATCCTGGACCCCGGTATCGGGTTCGGAAAGACCGCTGAGCACAACCTCGAACTGCTGGGCCGTCTCGATGAACTCCAGGTCCTGGACGCGCCCATACTGGTCGGCACCTCTCGTAAATCGACCATCGGCAAGGTGCTCGACCTGCCGTCCGACCAGCGAGTGGAGGGGACGGCCGCGACGGTCGCCCTTTCGATAGCCGGGGGCGCCGATATCGTCCGTGTCCACGACGTGCGGGAGATGGTGCGGGTGGCGCGCATGAGCGATGCCATCATCCGGGTGCAGAGGGAACATTAGTAGGGCTGAATCGATGGCCACCTTGTGAATACCGGACCCGAAGCGCGTCACTTCGCCTACGTCGGTTTGGGCTCGAACCTGGACGACCGCTTGGATCACCTGAGCTGGGCTCTTGACGCCATCGAGGGGCGCGTTGGCTGTCTAACAGCCGTATCCTCCGCCTACGAGACCGAACCGGTCGGCGTGACCGACCAGCCCCGCTTTCTCAACGCCGTCTGCCGCCTGGACACGGGTCTGGGGCCGCGCGCGCTGTTGAATGCGATGCTTGAGATCGAGGTCGAACGGGGACGTGTGCGGACGGTCAAAGACGGTCCCCGAACCCTGGACCTAGACTTGCTGATGTACGACGGCCGGGTGATGGATGAGCCCGGGCTGCAGGTGCCGCACCCGCGCATGGACGAGCGGGCCTTCGTGCTGGTGCCGCTAGCCGAGATCGCACCGGAATTGGTGCACCCGGTCTCGGGCATGACGGCGCGGGAGATGCTCGGACGACTGCCCGAGCCGCAGGGTGTGGTAGCGCCCATACGGCTCCGGCGCTGACACACCGAACCGCGTTGCGGGTTGGTAGGCGTGACTACGTGGTGGCTGTGTGCTCGCGTGGCAGCATGTTGGGGATGCCGTCCTCAATAGGGTAGTCGACGCTGGACTCGATGCAGCGGAGAGTGCCGGTCACGATCTCGCCGTCCTCCTCCGAGTCCACCGACAGGGACAACTCCCCCTTGCAGACGGGGCAGACTAGTAGATCAGTAAGTTCCCTCTTCATTCAATCCCGACCCTCTCTCGCGTCGAGTCTCCAAATCGCCTCACTACTCGGCCGGCGAATCGACGGCAGGCGCCATTATATGCCCGTAATTCCGACCACGTGCCCTCAGTCAGAGCCAAGGGCGACTTCGAACATGACCTTGAGCGCGTCAGAAAGTAAAAACACGACGATGCCGATCACCGTTATGCCGTTGTAGCCGGGCAGAGCGGTCCGCAGGAACTGGAAGGGCCCTTGATCACTCGCGGCTCCATCAGAGGAGGTCCGGTAGGCGGTCATCACCTCGGTCGTCCTGCGCTCCATCTGCACCAGCATGAACATCTAGGCGGATAAAGCGACCTTCACCGCCAGCACCGTTACGTAAGAGACGCCTACCGTGCCGGCGGTCAGCCAGCTGAAGGTGATGACGGCGCCGCTGGCGACAAGCACCACGATGCTCAGTTCGACGAGTGTGCGAAACCGACCGGCAACCGCCCTGGCGAACGGACGGCCGCGGTCGAGGTCCGAGCGCGTGGCCGGGCGCAGTACAAAGAGAAAGAAAATGCCGCCGCCGATCCACACGGCCGCTATGGCTAGGTGGAGCCACCGGACAACCAGGGTAAATGCAGCGGTAGCGCTCACGGAGGACGCGAATTTTCACACACACGCCCCCCCCCCCACGGGTGGCAAGGAGCGTTCCGCCCGTGAGAAGACCGCTGCGGTCCTGCTGGAAGGTTCCTTGCCCTAGTTGATCGCCTCCGCGACAAGCTCATCCAGCTTCTCGGCGTTGAGTGGACCATGCCACTTCCGCACCACTTCGTGGTTCTCGTCCAGAAAGACGGTGGTGGGGAAGCCGATCACCTTACTGTCGATGAGGATGTTGCCATCGGTGTCCGGCCCCACGGCGAAAGTGACCCCGAACTCGTCGATGAACTCTTGCCCATCTGCCACCGTATCCAGAACCAGGCTCATAATGCCGATGAACTCGACGCCGTTTTCCGCGTGCTTGCGGGAGGCCGCCTCCAGGTCAGGCATCTCCAGCCGACAGGGCGGACAGCTCGGATACCAGAAGTTGAGCACCACCGGCTTGCCTGTGTAGTCGGAGAGGTTCAACGTCGAGCCCGCCTGGTGATTCTCGTTGCCGAACAGCGTTATCTGAAAATCGTCTAAGGGTTCGAGGTCCTCGTCATCCTCATTCGGAGTGGCGGCTGTCGTGCAAGCGACGCCCACCACCAGCATGAGCAACAGGACGGGGAGGAGGACGCCGGATCGTCTCCAGATCGGTCGGTTCGTGAGCCGTGAGGCTGCTGTCATTTGTCCTGTCCTAGATCGTTCTCAGGACCTTTAAGAGAGAGACCCACAGCATCTACTACGCAACCCCGAGGCTGGTCGATGTCTGACTGTCCTGAGTCCCTTGAACCTTCAGGTGCTGTCTCGCTGCACGACGATTTGACGGCTAGCATTCGGGGTCGTCCCCTTCGATGATTGAGGCGGCGTATTCCAGCAAGACGGCCGCCCGCTTCTCTGGCACCTCGGCGACCTTTAAATACAACTCGAGCGCCTCTCGCGGGGCGGTAGACGCATCGTACTCTCCGCCCAATCGCGACCGGACCTCCCTTTTGATGTCGCGGGAAATCGACGCCACAAAGTGTGCGTCCTCCAGCGCGGCCCTCAACGGCGCGTCCGCCAGCCCTGCTTCGTCGCCCGCCCCAATCGAGACCTGCACCCTGACGACCGCGCCGTCCACTCCGTGCTTGCCGATCTCCGCCACAACCGTCCCGGTCGGGTCCGGATCCCCGTCCTTGACGTCCACGGAGATCGTCAGCAGCCGTCTCGCATTCACCCCGACGAACTCGAACCCGGTCATCCGCTGGCCTTGTGGGGCGACGGTATCCAGATCGACGACGCAGAACCCCTTTTCGTCCCCCTCTTCGCCGAAGTCCACCCGTTGCAGCGCACCGGAGTAAGCCATGTGGGGTCGTTCGGCGAGTACCTGGTGCCTGTGAATGTGACCGAGCGCAACGTAATCGAGTTGAGGCACCGCTAGGCTGCTCTTGAGCAGCACGTAGTCCCTGCCCAGCATCATCGACTGCTCCGAGCTCGATTTCGCCTCACTCACCGTCAGGTGCCCGGCCAGCAGTGCGGGCAATGTCGGATCGAGCGATGCCACTCTATCCGCGACGATGTCCGTCAGCCTGATCTGGATGAGTTCATTCACCTGTTCCGGTGCGAGATCTCTGGTTTCGTCGCGGGTGAGGAACCCGCCGCGGCGTATCCAGGGCAGGGCGATGATCTGGACCGGCCCCGACCGCGTCTCCACCAGGTACGTCTCCAAGCGGTTGCCGACCGTCACCCCTGGGACATCCAGTGTCTGGAAAATATCGAGAGCCGTCGCCCGCCCGGTCACGGCCGGGATGTCGTGGTTGCCCTCCACCAGGAACGCCGGCACCCCCGCGCCGGACAGCCGGGCGATGCGCTTGGCGAACTCCCGCTGGTGCGTCTGCGAAGGGTTACGGCTCTTGTAGGCGTCCCCGCAAAACAGCGCCAAATCCGCCTCGTTGTCGACGCAGTAATCGACCACCTCGTCCAGCGTACTGAGAAAGTCCAGCAACCGCGAGGGAAGTCCGGTCTCGGGGTCGGTGCGAGAAAAATTCTCGACGCCGATATGAACGTCACTAAAGTGAACTATTTTCAAACCGGCTATGCCTAACCGTTGACCTGTTCATGGTAACCACTGCTACGCCCGGACCGCCGTCGTGTTCGGGGTTGTGATCGGGCATCAACCCGAAAACCGTGTAGCCAGTTCCGCCTCGAGCCCGGCGATCGGCACCCGCACCTGCTCCATGGTGTCGCGCGCTCGGATCGTCACATTCTCGTCGTCCAGTGAGTCGAAGTCGACCGTCACGCACAGCGGCGTGCCCACCTCGTCCTGGCGTCGATAGCGACGGCCGATGCTCTGGGTGTCATCGTACTGGATAACCCCATCAATCGCGTCCGAGCCACGTATCTGATCGACCACCTCGCGTGCGAGCGTGGACACCGGCTCCTTCTTGCTCAGCGGCAGCACGGCCACTTTTACGGGCGCTACCGAGGGGTGGAGCTTGAGTACCACCCGGGTCTCCGGCTTGCCCTTGGCGTCTACCACCTCGTCCTCGGTGTAGGCATCGACGAGCAGCGCCATTACCGCCCGGTCCACGCCGAACGACGGCTCGATCACGTAGGGGACTATGTGGCATTTGCCCTCTTTCTCGAAATAGGAAAGCTCGCGCCCCGTGGCCTCCGTATGCGCCTTGAGGTCGAAGTCGGTTCGGTTTGCCACCCCGGCAAGCTCCCCCCAGCCCCAGGGGAACTTGTACTCCAAGTCGTGAGTGGCCTTTGAGTAGTGAGCCAGCTCCTTGCCCTCGTGCTCTCGTATGCGCAGGGCCGACTCGGCGATCCCCAGGCTTGTGTACCAACTCCGCGTTTCCTCCACCCACTTCGCGTGCCACTCGTCGTCGGTGCCCGGGGGAACGAAGAACTCGATCTCCATCATCTCGAACTCCCGCGTCCGGAAGATGAAGTTGCCCGTGGTGATCTCGTTGCGGAACGCCTTGCCCACCTGCGCGATGCCGAACGGCGGTCTGCGCCGTGTCGTGGTAAGCACGTTCTCGAAATTGACGAAAATGCCCTGCGCCGTCTCCGGCCGCAGGTAGGTCGCTGCCGCCGTCTCCTCAACCGGTCCAAGGAACGTCTTGAACATCAGGTTGAATTGCCGCGCCTCCATCAATTCCCCGCCGCAGTCGGGGCATGTGTGACCATCCAGGTGGTCCTCGCGAAAGCGGTGATGGCAATCGCGGCACTCCACTAGCGGGTCGCTGAAGCTGGAGACGTGTCCGCTCGCCTCCCACACTTTCGGGTGCATGAGAACTGCCGAATCCAGGCCGACCATGTCGTCGCGCCCGAGCACGAAGCTGCGCCACCACAGCTCCTTCACGTTGCGCTTCAGTTCCACCCCCAGCGGACCGTAGTCCCAGGTCGAGCCCAGGCCTCCGTAAATTTCGGAGCTCTGGAAGACGAAGCCGCGCCGTTTGGTCAGCGAGGCGAGCGCGTCGATGTCGATTTTCGGTTTAGTCTCGGTCAAGTCGATCGATGCTCTTCTTAGAGGAACAGCGGCCCGAAGACCAGCGCCACCATAGACATCAGCTTGATCAGGATGTTCAACGACGGTCCGGACGTATCCTTGAATGGGTCGCCTACCGTGTCGCCCACCACCGCCGCGTCGTGGTCGGATGAGCCCTTGCCGCCCATGGCGCCCGCCTCGATGTACTTTTTGGCGTTGTCCCAGGCACCGCCAGCGTTCGCCATCATCACAGCGAAAAGGAACCCGGCGGCGATGGCGCCGATAAGCATCGCCCCTAGGGCGGCGGCTCCAAGCACTGCGCCGATTATGATTGGCGCCACCACAGCCAGCAGGCCGGGCAGCACCATCTCGCGCATGGCGCTGCGGGTGCTGATGTCCACGGCGCGGGCGTAGTCGGCGTCTGCCGTCCCCTCAATCAGTCCGGTTATCTCGCGGAACTGGCGCCGCACCTCCTGCACCATCTCGTTGGCCGCCCTGCCGACCGCCTGCATGGTGAGCGCTGCGAACAGGAATGGCAGCATAGCGCCGATGATAATGCCCATAAGCACGTCGGTGTTGAGCAGGTTGAAGTCCGCGGGCCGCAGGTCGGTCACGGCCGCGTAGGCCGCGAGCAGCGCAAGGGCGGTGAGCACGGCCGAGCCGATGGCGAAACCTTTGCCTGTGGCCGCCGTAGTGTTACCGAGAGAATCCAGTGCGTCCGTGCGTTCCCTAACCTCTGGGTCGAGTCCGGCCTGCTCAGCAATGCCGCCCGCGTTGTCGGCAACCGGTCCGTAGGCGTCGGTCGCAAGCGTTATACCCAGCGTCGAAAGCATGCCCACCGCCGCCAGTGCGACGCCGTAGGTGCCGGCGAGCCAGTTGGACAGCCACATCGCCGTGACGACGATTACGCCGGGGATGAGTGTGCTGATCATGCCCAATCCAAGCCCGCCGATGATAATAGTCGCGGGTCCCGTCTCAGCCTGTTTCGCGAGGTCACGGGTGGGACCGAACTCGTAGGAAGTGTAGTACTCAGAGGACGTACCGATAATTTGCCCGGCCAGCAGTCCGACCAAAACCACCCAGAACAGTCTGAAGCTGAGGTCCATTACCTCTATCGCCACACCCGTTGCGACAAGCACAAGAGCACCGGCGCCGAAAATTCCGTACCTGAGCGACCACAGTAGGCTGCTCATCGACGCCCCATCCTTGGTGCGCACTAGGAACGTGCCGATGACCGAGGCGAAAATGCCCGAACCTGCTACCAGCAGCGGCAGCATGAACAGGTCGGCGTCGAAATTCGCCTTGGTGTCAGAGATGTCGGCCATGCCCAGCGCCACGGCACCGGCCGCGGCCAGCGCAATAGTGGCGATGATGGAGCCGACGTAGGACTCGAACAGGTCGGCGCCCATGCCTGCCACGTCGCCCACGTTGTCACCCACGTTGTCAGCGATCGTCGCCGGGTTGCGCGGGTCGTCCTCCGGGATGCCCTGCTCGATCTTGCCCACCAGGTCGGCGCCCACGTCTGCCGCCTTGGTATAGATGCCACCACCAACCCTGGCGAACAGAGCTATCGACGACGCGCCGAATCCGAATCCGGCGACTATGTTGAAGTCCTTAAATATCCAGTACAGGATCGTCACACCGATGAGCCCGATGCCGACCACGGAGATGCCCATGACCGCTCCGGAGCTGAATGCCACTCTCAGGGCAGGGTTGAGCCCCTCCTGCGCCTTCACCGTGGTACGAGTATTCGCCCTGACCGCGATGCTCATGCCTATGAAACCGGCCATCGCAGAACCGATCGCACCTACAAGATAGGAGATGGCCGTCGATGGGACACTACGGCTCACGTCGAGCCTGTCCAGCACGTCGTAGTCGACGAACAGCAGGAGGATGACAAACATTACCAACACGAAAATCGACAGGAACGTATATTCGCGAGAGAGGAACGCCATCGCTCCCTCCCGGATGGCCTTACCGATGAACCGGACGGTTTTGTTCCCCTCGTCTTGCTTGAGCAGGTTGAGAGTCAGAATGCCACCGAACGTCAGGGCGAATGCCCCGGCGATTATGGCCAGTACGATGATTTCCATGCGACCTCCGCAAAAAAGCTCCCCCTAAAGCGGCAGGCAAGGGGAAGCTTCGTTAACTACATCTCTATATACCGGGCCGAAAATTAACACACCCCGCGGCCCCGGTACAAGCTGGTTAAGGGCCTGCTCTCCGCCAGGCTCGACAGGGCTTCTTCGCGTGAGTGCTCATCGCTTTGGATAACGAGCGCGGTGGGCTGTTAGCGGTCCTCGCCAATAGTTTCCTCGAGCGACGCCATACGGCTTTCCAGGCGGCGCTGACGCAGGGCAACCGTCAGGTCGCCTCGCGTACGTTCCAGCACGGCTCGCAGCGCGTCCGTCGTGCGGCGCAGTCCCCGGGTGAGCCCGTCGGGGAAATCCATCGTCACGAGCACGGAGTAGACATCATCCATCAACCCCAAGAGATCCTCGCAGCGCTCGATCTCGTCGCGCCGCAGCTGGTCGAGGATATAACGGCGGACCTCGCTGGCCGCCTCCGCAAGACCGTTGAGGTAGGCGGCCGGGCCGACCCCCAGGTCCTCGGCGCTCGGCAGGGGACCGCCGCGCACGAACGCGAGCGTGGCCGACGCCTCCACGTACTCCTTAAGGCCGTCCTCGGCGAATCCGGCGTACATGACCGACGGGAAGCCGTCCAGCACCCCGGTCATTTCGACGGCCAACCCCTGAGCTTCCTCCAGCATGGCATCGGCTCGGTCGAACTCGTTGCGATGGGTCGCCCTGATCGACTCCCCGGACCTACGGATCAGGTCGCGGGACAGCCGCAGTCCGACCTCACGGGCCACGTGCGAGCCGGCCAACCGTTCACGGGCAAGCTCCGCCTCACGTTGAAGGCCGGGAACGGGCTCCTTCACCAGGGCTTCTTCACCCCGCCCTCTCGGCGACCTCCGACAGGGCATTGGTCGCGGCCTCGGGGTCGTCGGCGAGGGTCACGGCGCTGGCGACGCAGACCGCATCGGCCCCGGCCGCAAACACATCCCCTGCATTGGAGGAATCTATGCCTCCAATAGCCACAACAGGTGGCGTGACCCTGTCCTTCACATCCCGAACCGTCTCTGGTCCGATGGCAGCCTTGCCGCTCTTACCCATGGACGCGGTGGCGAACACCGGGCCGATAGCGACGTAGTCGATGCCATCCGCCTGCGACCGAAGGGCCTGGTCGATGTTGGTGTTGGACTGCCCGACCAACTGGCGTGCTCCGACCACCATGCGGGCCTGCGTGATAGGAAGGTCCGTCTGGCCCACATGCAGGCCGGTTGCCGAGCTGAGCACGGCAATGTCGGCATCGTCGTTGACGATAAACAGCGTGTCGTGGAAATCACAGAGCGAGCTGATCGCCAGTGCCGTTTCCAGAACGACGCCCTTGTCGGAGCGTTTGTCGCGCAGCTGGATGGCCGACGCGCCGCCCTTCAGCGCGGCCCCTGCAACGTCCACCACGGACCTGCCGACCGTGACTTCTGGGTCGACGATAACGTAGACACCCACAAGTCTCTTCGCGGTCTCGGCCCGAACGTCGCCGACGACCTTCTCGGTAGCGCGCTCAAGCACGCGGCGGGCCCGATCCACCCAGTCGTCCGCCAGTGGAGACCCTGCGAACTCGTTCAGGTTCGCTAGGGTGTCGAGGGTGTTGCCAGTCGAGGCGATTGTGGCCAGTGCCAGCCCCGGAACATCGGTGACGGCGTCGACGATCGAAGTCCGGCGTTCTCTGAGTGCGTCGCGGTCGAGGTCCTCGACGCCGGGAACGGGCATCGACTGGCGCAGCATTTTGAGGTCCGAGTGGAGGCCCAGGGGGCCGGTTATCAGCACCTCGAGAAGGCGCAGGTCCTCCACCAGTGCCTTCAGGTGCGATTCAACGAAGGGTAGCAAATTATTAGGTCTCGCGTGTTTCCTCGGGTTTACTCGGTGGACAGGTGGTGTACGAAGGCCGGGTGGGCATGCATGGGCGTGCGCAGCAGGCGAAATATTAACACGTGCCGAGATCTGGCCTGTCTATGACTCCACGGTGTTCCTGACCACTTCGACCGTCGCCATGCCACGCCCGTCCACCTCGACCGCGACCACGTCGATGCGCCAGTCCCGGTTCTCGGCCCCGTGCTTTGCCAAGTACGTCTGGGCCACCGTAATCAACTTGCTTCGTTTTCGAGAATCCACCGACTCGGCGACAGATCCGAAGTCCGGGCCAGACTTCGCCCGCACCTCCACGAAAACCAGCGTGCCTTTGCCCTCTGTTACTAGGTCTTTTCCCCGACCTTCGAGCGGTAGTTGGCCTCCAGCGCCTTGTAATCGAGCCCTTCCAGATGGCGGTGGGCGATCTTCTCCATCTGCCTGCCGAGACTCTGCCTGGGCTCTGCGTTCACTTCGTTCGCTTTAATTGCTCTTCGCGTGGGCGCTCATCGCTTCTCCGCTCGGCCTTGCCTCGCCCGTCAGGGCTTCTTCGGCTCATGGCCTCTTCTCTTTGGCAAATCGACGGCTCCAGCCCCGGAAGGCCCGGCTGGACATCGAGCACGACCGTTTCGTTTGCTTCCATTTCTACTTCGGACCCTTCAGGTTCCTTCAATCGGCTCAGCCTGTCCGCGAAAACTCCCCTTGTTTCAGCCTGTGTTCGCACCGGCGCGAACGTGATTCGATGCACCTCAGACGGCCCAAGTTCGATGAGCGCCGCCATGTGACCAGACGAGCAGTAGCCCTTGTGGCTGGCGAACCCGTACCCGGGGAATTCGCCGTCCAGCTCGCGCATGACGTTATCTCTTCCAACCTTGGCTGCGATAGAAGCCGCCGCAATCGACGTGCACAGTGCGTCCCCTTTGCTGATCGTCTTTTGTGGCAGGCGCGAGTCGGGCAGGGGGAAGGCGTCCAACAGCAGGTAGTCGGGGGTCACCGATAGACTCTCCACCGCGCGGGACATGGCCAGACTCACGGCCGGCACAATGCCCAGCCGGTCGATCTCTTCTGGCGATGCCGACCCTGTCGCGATGGCGATGGCGACGTCGGTGAGCAAGGGCAGCACAGTCTCGCGCTGACGTGCCGAGAGTTGCTTGGAGTCCCGCACTAGGTGCAGCCAGTCGTCCTCGATTTCCCTGGGTAGGATCGCCGCGCCTGCGAACACCGGTCCGGCGATGGGACCCCTACCGGCCTCGTCGAGGCCGGCGATCGCCGAATAGCCAGAGGCCCGGAGACTCTCCTCCTCCCGCATGGTGGGGAGTGTGATGGCAGACTTCGTGCGGCTCACGCCAACCTCTTTTCGATGTCGTCGTCGGCCGACCCGGGTTACTGGCTGTTCAGGCCGCGTTGCAGGCCCCGCAGGTAGGAGGCCTGGCCCACGTGCTGACTCTCCTCTACAAGAAGGTGGCTCCACATCCGTCCTATCGAGTAGGTAGTCTGCTTGGCGTCAGGGCAGCGATCTAGGTCATCCTCGGTGATCGAGTCTAGGTACAGCAGGGTGTCGGCCCGGACGGCGTTCAGGTATGCCCACAGGTCGCTCATTTCAGAGGCCGGCATGTCCCGAACCTGCTCACCGGACCAGCCCCAGCCCGACTCCGGGCCGAAGCCCGGGATCTGCTTCACCGGCAGATTCAACCGCTCCGCCCAGTCGCCCCGGCCCCAGACCTGGTCCACCGCTTGCTTGGCGAATCTATTGATCCAGACGTCCTCCACCCTGGCGATGTGCCAGACGGCGAAGTCGATGTGGTGGGAGTCGGGCCCCGGCATAAACCGCCTCTCTTCATACGAGAGGCCATCAACGGCCCGCTTGAGCTCGTCGTAGTACTCCTCTAGTCCCATCCTGACCACTTTCTGGAACCTTATGCGACTTCACCCGTGTTGACACCGGAGGCGACAGCCCGCGTCTCCTGTGCGTTATACGGCGGCTTCCGAGCTCCAATCCGGTCCGTCGCCGCGGCATTTGGAAGGTCCCGAGGGGCCTCGATGTAGCCGCCGCCGAGCACCTCGTCACCTTGGTAAAAGACGACCGCCTGCCCCGGAGTGACGGCGCGCTGAGGTTCTCCAAAATTGACATTCGCCCAGCCGTTGTGTGACGTGACCGTCGCCGGTGCTTCGGCAGCCTTGTACCGGATCTTGGCCGTCACTTCGACCGGTCCGTCCGGGGATTCGCCGCTCACCCAGTTGACCCGGGACGCCCACAGGTCGACGGTGAAAAGCTCCTCCCACCGTCCCAGCACGACCGTGGCTGCCTCGGCGTCGATGCCGATCACGTACAGCGGTTCGCCGGTGTTGCCCGGCAGACCGAGCCTGCGTCGCTGGCCCACCGTGAAGAACTGGATCCCTGGATGTTCGCCCAGCACCTCTCCTAGCCCGTTTACGAAAGCGCCGGGCTTGGGCGTGAGCCGATCCGAGATGAACTGGCGGTAGCCATCGCTCGGGATGAAGCAAATCTCCTGACTGTCCGGCTTGTCTGCCACCGGCAGCTTGGCCTGAGACGCCAGTTTACGGATATCGGCCTTCGGCATCTCTCCCACCGGCAGCAGCAGCCTTCCCAGCTCGGCCTGCTGCAACGTAAACAGCACGTAAGACTGGTCTTTGCCATCCACGCCCTTCAGCAACCGCATGCCGCCTTCGTCCTTACGGATGCGAGCGTAGTGCCCGGTGGCTATGTAGTCGGCGTCCAGGAACATCGCCCGCCGTAGCAGGAAGTCGAACTTGATTCGATCGTTGCAGGCCAGGCAGGGGTGGGGAGTACGGCCGCGGCCGTACTCATCGACGAAATAGTCGACCACGTGAGTCTGGAACTCGCGCTCGAAATTCTGCACGTAGTGAGGAACCCCGATCATCTGGCAGACGCGTCGGGCGTCGTCGACGTCCTTTACCGAGCAGCATCTCTTTGAATGGGACGGGGCGGTGTCATCGGACAGCGACCACAGTCGCATGGTGACGCCGATTACGTCGTATCCCGCGTCACGCAGGAGCAGCGCCGCCACCGAGGAGTCCACGCCCCCGCTCATTGCCACGACCACCTTTTCCTTGCGACTGGCCATAAGACGAAGGCTAGCACAGGGCGCTCTATCCCACCCGTCTCGTCAGTTGACCGATGGGAGTGGTACGAATAGCAGGTGAATCCTTACGCACTGGTGTTCATGCTGGGCATCCCGGCGACCAGAAAACGATACGAACTGCGGGGATTGCTGATCAGCCGCCTCGTCGACGGCAAGATCATCGAGGAGCAGGGCTATTGCGACGACCTCGACATGCTGTGTCAAATAGGGTTGGTGACGCTCTAGCGTGCGCCTATAATTTAGGTGATGACAACCGGGACGGCGAACAACCCGAACAACGCAGATGACCCGAACCACCGGGAAGGGCCAACCCCCGAGGCCCTCGCGCGCCTCGCAGTGGACGTGGCCTCCGACAAGCTGGCGTCCGACATCCAGATGCTGGACATCAAGGAGGTCAGCGGCTTCGCCGACTTTTTCGTCATCGTCACCGTCCACTCGGCCCGCCAGTTGGACGCCCTGGCGGAAGATCTGGAAGCGGCGCTGGAAGAGACCGGTACCCAAAAGCTAAGGCGCGAGGGCGGCTCTCAGAGCGGGTGGGTCGTCGTCGACTTCGCAGACCTAGTCATCCACCTCTTCGGTGCCGAGGAGCGTGACTACTACAACCTAGCGGGCGCCTGGCCCGGTGCCAATGAGGTCGTCAGGATTCAATAATCCAGCGGTCAATGTCCCTGGCGTAGTCGAACAGTTCGCCGTCTCCGAAAAACAGGGACAATTCCCGTACCGCGGCCTCCTCCGAGTCGGATCCGTGGATCAGGTTAGGGCCAACGGACAGCGCCATGTCGCCCCTGATCGAACCGGGAGCCGCTTCGAGAGGATTGGTGGCCCCCATCACCGCCCTGGTTATGTCGATCGCGTTCGGTCCTTCGACCGCCAGCGCCACGATCGGACTCGACGTGATGAACGCCAACAGACTGGGGAAGAACGGTCTTTCGACGTGAGCCTCGTAGTGGCGCCTGGCCAGCGCCTCGTCGACCCTCATCATCTTGGCGCCGACGATTTTGAGCCCTTTGCGTTCTAGGCGGGAAATCACCTCACCGGCGAGTCCTCTCTGGACCGCGTCCGGCTTTACCAGAACCAGCGTGCATTGCATTTTCCCAATCCCTTTCGAGAGCCAACCTAATGGTCCGCCTCATATTTATCGTCCGAACTTATAGTCACCCCACATGGGTTTTACGGGCAACCTCATACTGAGCGCTACGCATATACAACGGCTCAAGGACATCGGGGTCATCCACCTCCCCCGCCTCCAGTCTAACGAAACCCAACGCCGCCAGCGTCCCTGCCCGCCTCGTCGGCGGTGCGACCGCCCGAACGTCGGCCAAATCACCCAGTTGCGCGACGAGAATCTTGGCCATGGCAATGGTCGCCTCGCCGCAGAACACCGTGTGCTCCACTGTCCGCTCTGTCAGCTCATCCACCGTCAGGACGGCGAGGTCTTTCGTATCGGACTTTGACCACCTGGCATACAGTCGACCCCTGCCGCCCTCTACGATCGCGCACACCGGCGGTTCGGAGGGCAGATAGGGGGCCATCTCGATGTCCAGCGTTCCCACCGCCACCAATGGTACGTCCAGACCCATCGCCATCGCCTTGGCCGTCGCCATTCCTACCCGGAGGGAACTGAATCCTCCAGGTCCCCTAGCTACGAACACGGCGTTAAGATCGGGCGGAGCAACTGTGGCTTCCTCCATGATGCTCCTGATCGCTGGCGTCAGTTCCACCGAATGGTTTCGCTCGGCCCGCCAGGTCCGCTCTGTCACAACAACTCCCCGTCGTGAGACGGCGACCGACGCATAGCGGGTGGACGAGTCTATCGAGAGTTCCAAATAGTTTCTCCGCGAGGCAAAGCCTCGTTCGTCAGGGCTTCTTTGGCCGAGGCCTCATCGTTCCGGTAACTAACCATTCATGCCAAATTTGCTGACTTGCAATGACTTCTTACAGCCTCCAAAAGCTCGGTATGCCGCTTTCCCACGGCGGTCAGTGTCAACGACCGCGCGTCTTTCCCTACGCCCGGTTCAATACACACCTCAAGGCGCTCCTCTGGGAATGCTCCCGGCGCCCGGTTGGCCCATTCGACCACGCAGAGACCTTCTCCGAGTAGATACTCCTCCAGTCCCACCGTGTCCAGATCCGGACCCCTTCCCAGGCGATAGAGGTCCGCGTGATACAAGGGAATTCTGGCAGCGTGTTCCATTATCAAAACAAATGTGGGGCTGCGAACGTGGTCCCTAGACCCCAGACCGCGAAGCACCCCCTGAGTGAGACAGGTCTTGCCGGCACCCAATTCGCCGTTCAGGAGGACAATATCCCCGGGCTTGGCCTGGGCTCCGATCGCGGCTCCGATCGCCTGTGTCCGTCGGGGACCACTTGATTGCAGAATCATGACACCGTCGGACGACGAATTTGGAGTTTGAGGGTCCAAGTCTGAGTTCTGATAGTCACTGCGCTGAGACAACCGCGTGTTTAGTTTCGTGTCTGGCCGTGTATTATATTCGGGCCTCCACTAGGCCACAAAGGGATTCCCGCTGTGGCGCCAGGAGGTTTCAATGGATCTGCCAGCTACCGCTGGCGCCCCCGAACCTCTAGGTGAAACCTTCTTGAAAGCCCTCATAGTGTCGGACGTTCACTCCAATCTGGAGGCGTTTCAATCAGTCATCGAAGACTGCGAGCGTAGAGGCGGCTTCGACCAAATCTGGTCTCTTGGAGACCTCATTGGCTACGGACCCGACCCGGGGCTGTGCATTGATCTCCTGCGTAGCCATGACGCGCGCTCGGTCGCCGGCAATCACGACCTGGCGTCGGTCGGTCGCCTCAGTCTTGAGGCCTTCAACGAGAACGCCATGGCCGCCAACAGGTGGACCTCGACCCAGATCTATGACGAGCAGGCCGAGTACATCCGAGGGCTGCCTCTCAGGATTGAGGAACGCGAGTTCACCATCGTCCACGGCAGCCCGAGGGATCCGGTCTGGGAGTATGTGATTTCCGTCCCAGCTGCTGTTGCCAGCTTCCTGCACTTCGAAACGGATCGGTGTCTGGTAGGACACTCACACATACCGTTTTTGTGCAGGCCGAAGGAGGATGGAGCGGCGTTTCTGGAATTCCCCCTCGACACGCCCGTCGGCCTCAACGGCGATAGGATCATCATCAACCCTGGAGGGGTGGGCCAGCCCCGCGACGGGGATCCGCGAGCCAGCTATGCCGTCTACGACGACTCGGATGGGACGATTGTCCACCGGAGAGCGGAGTACGACATAGCCACCACCCAGACCAAGATGGAGGAGCGCGGCCTCCCCAAATACCTCATCGAGCGTCTCACCTACGGGCGTTAGTCAAAATAGGTCGACCGAAGCAGCAAAAGGCCGGTCTGAAACGGTCTGTCGCCCCTAGTAGTCGCCGTCCTCGTCGTCGTAGTCCTCACCCCCACCTGCCAGGCTCGCATGCGGGATCAAAGCTAGCCTATCGTCGTGTGCGGACTTCGGCTCCGGCAGATCGGCTATGGCCTCGCTGAGCGCTTGCAGACCCGCCTCTCCGGCTGCCGGGAGGGCAAGTGCCGATATTGCGGCACCGCGCATGGCATCTAGGTCCCGTGTGGAAAGCGACGTTGGGTCGAAATTGCTGATCACGATCGCGTGGGCTCCCGTTGTCAGAGGCCGGTGCAATCGCATCAGGGTCTCGACGGTGAGCGGAAACGAGTTCGCATCCACTTCGACCGCCACGCCGTCGATCGGTAGCCCGTGAACGGCCTGTGCCTCCTCGTCGTCTAGGTCTGGAGCCACGATCAGAAAGGCCCCCGTATCCTCCTCGCTTAGCACAGAGGCTGGCGTGTTTGACGCCGCGAAGAGGATGAAGTCGGCCCCGGACTCCTTCAGGCTCCTCACTCCGTCGACGGTGACCGTCTTTACACTGACCCCCCAGAGATCGTCTTGCAATGCTTTTGTCGCCGAGGCTAGGACTTTTGCGTCCACCTCGCCCATCTCAAGTAGGAAGGCATCCACGGGAGTTCTTTCCGTATCCAGCGTCGACAGGTCACCCTCGTTGATCCGTCCGATCAGCAGGATGTCTGGCGTCCTCTCGGTTCGCTTTCCGCCCCGTCCAAAGCCCAAGGGCTCCGTCTCTCGTCTGCCGGCCTTGCTCAGCAACTCGGTAAGTTTCGTCATGCGGCTTGGTCCAAGCCCCTTTCTTCATATCTTCATAGCTGTATCGCCAGCGCTGTCACGGCGATCGTCACCGGGTGCCGGTCGACTACGAATCGAGTGTATCTTCTGGTCCAACATCGCACCATAGAGCTCCCACACGCAGGCGTCTAGAGGTCCTCAACGTTTTGTGAATCGCGGCTGTGCGACCGCTGAGCAAGGTCTCCAGTCCGCTTGAAAATCGGCGAACGCCTGCGGCAAGATTGCCGGTGGATTCTCAGGCCGAGGCCTAAGCGTATGAAGTACGTTCAGCACGAAGGCGACCACCTCAAGTTCATCATCGTCGAACCCAACGGCTTCGACCCCGAGCGCTCGTACCCGCTGGTGATCCTTTTGCATGGATTCGGCGCCCACATGGGTGACCTCGCGGGTCTGGCCTCAATCATCGATTCTAGGGCCTACGTCTACGCATTTCCCAACGCCCCCATCTCGATGAGCATGGGACCCGTTGGCGAAAACTTCGCATGGGCCCCCCTCGGTGGAGATGGGGTCAAGGAGGCTCTGGATCACGCCGACCGGCTGCTCGAGGGCTTCCTGGAGGAGGTCTTGGCCATGTACTCGCATCCAGAAGGGAAGGTGATCCTCGGCGGCTTCTCCCAGGGCGGGATGATGGCCTACCGCAACGGGCTGCCACACCCGTCCCGGTTCGCCGGCATAGCGGCTCTCAGTGCCCTGATTGCGAGTAAGCGCGATATCGAAGATAGGTTACCCGAGTCCCGCAGCCAGGCCCTGTTCGCCTCGCATGGGACGGGTGACACGATGATCACTGTGACCGAGGCCCGGCAAGGAATCGAGTTCCTCCGGTCGAAGGGGTACGACCATGAGTATAACGAGTACTCTATGGGACACGAAATATCACTGGAGGTCATCTCTGACCTCACCGCTTGGATTCAAAAAATCATGGCCCCTTTCGCCCCCGCCTCTCACGGAGAATAAGAGTTCTTTTCGAGGCTACATCTCTCTCGTAAGCTCTTCTCGGTTCAACTGCCGCTGTCCGTTCACTTCGTTCGCTCTTGTGGCTTCTTTGCGCAAGCGCTCATCGCTTCGGCTAAGCACCGGTCACGTCGTTTTGGCCGGCATGCTATGCACCACTTGTCGCAGCAGAGTCGCCCGCGTACCATCTCGGCTGGAGGAGACTTGACAGCACGGAATGCGATAATCGAAAGGTCGGCACGTGGCGAGAGGTCGCTGGGCTGCTGGCTGACCTTTCCCTCCACCCAGGTTGTCGAACTGGTTGCCCTTGCCGGCTTCCATTTCGTGCAGATCGACGGTGAGCACGGCCCTTTTGGCCCCGACGATATCGAACAGACCTGCTTGGCCGCCCAGGCTGTCGGCCTCACTGTCACCGCCAGGCCGCCATCGCTCGATCCAAGTGTGCTCGTCACTTACATCGACCGGGGAGTACGGGGCATCATGGGCCCACACGTTGAAACCCCAGGAGAGGCGATGGCGTTCGTGAAGGCATGCCGATTCGGGCCAGAGGGCGAGAGGAGCTGGGGCGGTGGCCGGGCCCTGCACTTTAACGACCCGGCCTCAGTCCAGAGTGATGACGGCACCCGTGTAGATATGATGACGGCATCCAATGCCGAGATGGTGCTGATCGCCCAGCTCGAGACGAGAGCGGCGTTGGAAGAGATTGACGACCTGATGGCCGTGCCTGGAATTGACTACTTCGCGTTCGGTCCCAACGACCTGGCCCAGTCCATGGGCATGCCCGGCCGACCTGACGATCCCGCAGTCAAATCGGCGATGGCGCAGGCGATTAAGCGCATCCACGCCGCCGGCCGTAAGATGATGTCGGACGACATGTCCATGACGTATGCCCACGGCCTGCTGCTCGAGGCGGGCAGGGCCTTCGTCGCCAAAGCCGGATAACATTAATGCCGGTGGTGAAGCGATACGAGCTTGCGCGAAGAAGCCCTGGCGAGCGAGGCAAAGAGTGGCCCGTGTCTGAAGATGACCCAAGAGCGAACGAAGTGAGCGGAGAACAATGCGAACAATGAAAGCAGCTCTTTACCAAGGCGACCGAAAGCTTGAGGTTAAGGATATTCCTGTGCCCGAAGTCGGACCAGGCGAGGTCCTCTCACGAGTGCGCGCCGAGGGCGTGTGCGGCTCCGACTTGCTCCTGTGGTGGGACAAAACCGAGCCGGAGGAGATACCGGGTGGCCATGAGGTAGCAGGTGAGATCGTCGAGGTCGGCGAAGGCGTTGACCTTGACCGTATTGGCGACCGCGTCGCCATCGATACCCTCGGTTTCGGCCTCAACTGCGGTATTTGTTTCTATTGTCGCCAGGGTCAACCCATCCAATGTCGCGACAATGAGTCCGACACCGGCGGCGGCTACGCACAGTACATCAAGCGCAACACGGCCGGCTGCTTTCCCATTCATGACAGCATGAATTGGGAGGAAGCGGCTCTCGTCGAGCCACTCGCGGTATCCGTACACGGTTGTCGCAGGGGCAACCTCGAAGGTGGCGAGACCGTTCTCGTGTTGGGGGCCGGCAATATCGGTCAAACGGCGGTCGCTGCGGCGAGGGCGATGGGCGCGGGCAAGATCATGATCACCGCCCGGCACGGTCACCAGGGTGAATTGGCGAAAACTCTTGGCGCGGACGTCGTCCTTCCGGACACGGGGGACGAGCTTACCGACGCCATCGCTGAAGAGACCGATGGACGGGGCGCCGACGTCACGCTCGAATCGGTCGGAGGACGCACCGACGCCACCATCCAGCAGTCCATCCAGTTTACGCGGCCCCAGGGACGCATCGTCATTCTCGGCGGCTTCTGGGTGCCCATTGAGGTCGACTGGATGACACCGTTACTCAAGGAGCAGTCTGTGATCTTTTCGTCCTGTTATTCGGTCTTGGACGGACGCCACGATTTCGAGATCGCCATCGACATGATGGGATCGGGCAGGGTGAATCTGAAGCCGATGGTCACCCACAAGTTTCCACTTGAGCAGGTTCAGAAGGCCATCGACACTGCATATGACAAATCCACAGGCTCCATCAAGGTCCAAGTACATCAGGTATAGGAGACCGTCCGAATGCCCGAAACAATGAAAGCTGCCCTGTGGAACGGCAATGGAGCGATGGAACTTACCGAAGTCGACCGGCCTCCTGTAGGTTCCGACGATGCCCTGGTACGAGTGCGCGCCGAGGGCATATGCGGCTCCGATCTGCTCATCTACGCCGAGAAGACCGATCGGGAGACCATCCCTGCCGGGCATGAGATCGCGGGCGAGATAGTCGAAGTTGGTGGCAACGTCGACCCGGCCCATATCGGCGATCGAGTGGCGATTGAAGGCATCGGCCACGGCAAGGCCTGCCTCAACTGCTACCACTGCAACGGGGGGCAGTACTTCCTTTGCGAAAATATCGCGCCCGACACCGGTGGTGGCTACGCTGAGTTCGTCTCTCGTAAGGCCGTTGGTCTGTATCGGCTTAATGACGAAATGACGTGGGAAGAGGGTGCGCTGGTCGAACCCCTCGCCGTCGCGCTGCACGCGATGCGTCGAGGTGGACTGCGCGGTGGCGAGACGGTCGCCGTGCTCGGGTCCGGCACCATTGGTCTTTGCGCCACCGCCGCGGCCCGTGCAATGGGTGCCGGCACCATTGTGGCGACCGCTCGCTACCCACAGCAGGTTGATATGGCGACACAGATGGGCGCGGACATCGTCGTTGGATCCGACGACGATGAATTAAAGGGCGCGCTCGTCGATATCAGCGACGGCGTGGGAGCCGACCTGGTTGTTGAGACTGTCGGTGGCCGTTCCGACGCGGTCATGAACCAAGCTGTCGACGTGACCCGCAAGCAAGGCCGAATCGTCACCACCGGCAACTTCCACAGGCCCGTGAAGATTGACTGGTTCCAGTCCATCCTGAATGAGATATCGATAATCTGGTCCGCGACCTATGCAACGCAAAAGGGTCGCAACGAGTTTCGGATCGCGATCGATGAGATGGGATCGGGCAGGATGGACCTCAAGCCGCTGGTCACCCACCGCGTGACTCTAGATGACATCCAGATGGGTTTCGACACATCTTTCGACAAGAAGACGGGCGCCATCAAGATCCAAATCCTCACCGCGTAGCCTCCCACTTCAGGCTCCCTAGTCCGTCTCATATATTGGAGCGTTGAGGAGGCGTCCGGCCGGGTTGCTCTGCTGGAGTCGGCCGGGTTCGAAGTTCTCTACGACGTCCTAGCGACGAATGACGCACCCAAAGTTCTGCTGTCGAACATGCCTGACGCCTACGTAATAGACCTGAGCCAACTTCCGAGCCTCGACCGGGGGATGGGCATGTTTCTGCATTAACAGAGGGCCTCGCGTCACGTGCCACTCATATTCGCGACCGGGCTTAGTAAGAGAATCGAGTAGATAAGGCGCCTCCTCCCAGGCGCCACCTACACCCCCTCGGGAAATATCGACCCGGCTCTGGATGCTTATCTTGACTCCTCCATCGACGGTGGGTCTGCACCGTGGCCGACCAGCACTGGCGAAATATCCGTCCGACTCATTCACTGGGATGCAGAAGGCTCGTCCGATCGCATCGCTCGACTGGAGAGTTCCGGTTACACAGTGATGTATGACGTGCTCTCTAAGAACGACGCAATGCGAGTTTTGCTCTCCGAAATTCCGGATGCCTTCGTCATCGATCTGAACAGTTTGCCGGCGCTAAGCCGACAGGTAGGCCTATTCTTGAGACTTCAAAGGACGACGCCAAGCGTGCCACTCGTGTTCGTAGGCGGATTCTCCTGGACGCCGCCTACTCATCCTGGGAGAATGTCGGCTAGGTCCTCGCTGGAACCATAGGCGCTGTAGTCGTCACGGTGGTCGCGCCTCCCCTGCTCGACTTGTCTCCAGACTTCCCGTTGCACATCTGTATTGACGTCGATCCCGGTTTCAGGGTTGGACTGGTGGGAGCCCTCGACGATTTTGAGACTTGGCTCGGCGACCTTCCTACGAGGGCCTCGATTACCAGACAGATTGACGGGCGATTCGACCGGATCGTTTGGTTCACCGCATCGCGTCTCGATCTACAGGCGAACGCGGAGGAGTTCTCAGAGATGCTCTCGGAGACAGGCGGTCGGTTTGATCGCATGATCTGGTTCGCCACCTCCCGTGCCGACCTGCGGTCGGAGGAGGGGGGGGTGCGGAATATGGGTCGCTTGGCCGAGTGTGCCCTCCGTCCTTCAGACCGATCTGGACGAGAACGTCGTCAGAGAAGTCGGTCTCGCGGTGCGCATGGTCGAGTGCAAGATCGCCGCCATTGATCCTGACTGGTCAACGATACTGCTCGCGCACCGGTAGGGCAACTGAGAGTCGGGCCCTACGGCCCGGCGTCGCCGTCAGTAGGGGTACTCTGGCACCTCCGTAGCCCCCTCATCTTCCGCGGACTCGGATTCGTCGGGGTTGGAATCGGCTTCGGCCTCGTGCTCTGGCTCGTCAACATACAACTCGGTCAGGTCGGCCGCCGCCGCCTCTTGCCGGCGGATGGCTTGTTCCTGTTCGGCGATCATCCGGCGCATCTGCTCTCCCACCCAGCGTTTTATCTCGTCCAGTGACGGCGGCGAGATGTAGAACACCTGGATGTCAGTCGGGAACTGTACCTGATGGTCTTCGTTGACCACGAACAGGCCCGCCTCGTCCGCCCCTAGCGTTTTGTCGATCACGTCGGCTATGTGTGCGTACCGTGTTTTGGTGGCCCGATCGAGGGACTCTCTCACCGTGTCGCGGACGGTATCACTGATTAATCCCACCCCACTGCAACGCTGCCAATCGACGGCCTCCTCAAGCGCTTGGCGATGGTCCGTGGCCTCGAGTTTGGCCGTTGAGCGACACAGTACGTTGATGAACGAATGACCGTGGACGTTGACCTGTTCGATCTCCTCCAAGCCCCCGTCGCCGCCATCGAATACTGATTCGTGGTACACGTGGGTCACACTGGTCAGGGTCCTCTCCAGGTTCTCTACCTGGCCGCGGACGTCGGTCCAGTATCGTTCGACTCTCTCCCTGAAATCGTCCGGTATGTCGGCCATGACGAAAAAGGTCGGTACCAGATAGAGCTTGCGCCCCTCCCGGAAGCCCTCGGCCTCCGGCCTGGTAATCTCGCCTAGTGGCTCTCCGCTCGCTTGCGGCTCGCTCGTCATGGCTTCTTTGCGCGAGCGCTCATCGCTTTGGGGATTCACAGCCTCGGTATTTGCCGTCATGCAATGACCTCTATGCGCACCGCGCAGACCTTGTACTCGGGGATCTTAGACACCGGGTCGAACGCCGGGTTGGTGAGAAAGTTCGCGGCTGACTCCTTCAGTTTCACGAACGGCACAAACACCTGCCCTGCATCCGTCTTCTGGTCGAAATACACCCTAGCCTCCAGCGTCCCGCGGCGCGACTTGAGCTCCACCCTGTCGCCCTCTGCGATCCCGTATCGCTTGCCGTCTTCCTCGTTCATCGACAGCGGTATCTCGCTTGCGCGAGCCAGCAGAGTCGGTACCCGCCGCGTGAGGGTCCCGCCGTGCCAGTGGTAGAGGATGCGGCCGGTATTGAGGATCAGTGGAAACCTCTTGGTCGGCAGTTCCTCGGCGGCAGGACCCTGATCATGGGCGACGAATCGAGCCCTGGGCCCCCGCGGGAAGTCGCTTTCGTACAGATAGCGGGTGCCGGGATGGTCCGGGGTCGGGCAGGGCCACTGGATGCCACCCTCGCGGTCGAGCCGCTCATAACTAATGCCTGCGACGATGGGGGTTAGGGACGCCATCTCGTTCCATATCTGCGAGGGCTCAGAGAAGGAGAAATGATTCCCTATTCCCGAATTGCGCTTTTCTGAGATCCGGCGCGCCACGTCGCAGACGATCTCCCAATCTGGGCGGCTGTTGCCCACCGGCTTGATGGCTTGGCGCACCCGCTGGACACGGCGCTCGCTGTTGGTGAAGGTGCCATCTTTTTCGGCGAAGGAACTGGCGGGCAGGACGACGTCTGCGATCTCCGCCGTCTCGTGCAGGAAAATGTCCTGCACGACGAGGAATTCGAGGCTCTTGAACGACTGCTTGGCATGAGTGAGGTCGGGCTCGGACAGCAGCGGGTTTTCGCCGGTGATGTACATGGCCTTGATGCGGCCGTTGTCCATCGCCTCAACCATCTCAGTGATGACAAGGCCCTTTTCAACGGGAAGGGCGTTGTCGCCCCAGGCGCTTTCGAATTTGGCGAGCGCCTCCGAAGCGACGTTCTGATAACCGGGGAGGTTGTCGGGAATACAGCCCGCGTCTCCGCAGCCCTGCACGTTGTTTTGGCCCCGCAGTGGCGAGATGCCTGCCCCCGGCTTTCCCAATTGACCGGATACTAGAGCGAGGTTTATCAGCCCGTGAGCGTTAGCCGTGCCGTTGGTGTGTTGCGTGATGCCCATGCCCCAGATCAGACAGGAGCCGGAGAACGGCGGGCTGGCGTAGATGCGGGCCGCGGCTTGTATATCCTTCGCCGGGACACCTGTTATCTTCTCGGCCTGGGTCAGGTTGTAGCACTCCACCACGCTGCGCCAGTTTTCGTAGCCGTCTGTGCGATTTTTGACGAACTCCTCGTCGGCCAAGCCCTCGTCCAGTATGACTTTCGCGATCGCATTCAGGAGGGCCACGTCCGTGCCAGGTCTGGGACGTATCCAGATATCGGCGTAGTCGCACATATCGATACGTCTGGGGTTGATGACGATCAGCTTGGCGCCACGCTCGACCACGGCCCGCCGCATACGAGCGGCGGCGACAGGATGGTTGGAGTCAGCATCCGACCCGACGATCACCAGGCAGCCGGCCTCGTCGTAGTCGATGTAAGAGTTGGAGGTAGCGCCACTACCCAGGGCCACGAGCATCGCTTCTAACGAAGGTGAGTGACATAGGCGCGTACAATGGTCGATGTTATTGGAACCCATCACCAGTCGGGCGAACTTCTGCTGGATGTAGCCGTCCTCGTTCGTGGCCTTGGCAGAGCACAGGGTGACGAACTCGCCGCCGTCGTACCCGGAAAGCTTCTCGGCGATCAAATCCAGCGCCTCGTCCCAAGACGCTGGTTGCAGGCTTCCTTCCTTGCGGACGAGTGGCGTGGTGAGTCGATCCTTGTGATGCACGAACGTGTACCCGAACCGTCCCTTGACGCAGAGCATGCCCAGGCTTGATCGATTGTCCGGGTCGTCGAGCATCTCGACGATGGTGTCGCTGCCATCGACACGAACTTTAATGCCACAGCCCACGCCGCAGTAGGGACAGGTGCTGGCGACGGTCTTGGCGATGTTCGTGACCGCTTCTTTCGTGCGGATCGCGCCGGTGGGGCAAACCGAAAGGCACTGCCCACAGGTGGTGCATGATGAGTCCATCAGGGGCTGGTCCATGAATGTGCCGATGCGGCTGGTCGCGCTCCCGGTCCCGAGGAAGTCGATGGCGCCGATGAGTTGATGGCCATCCTGGCAGGCCTGGGTGCACCGGCCGCACAGGATGCAGTCCTGCATCGCGATGTCGAAGACTGGGTTGGATACGTCGGTAGCCTCCCGTCGCCGACCTGTCCACCTTGTCGAGGCGATTCCGTGGTGCTCCGCGGCGATGGTCAGTTCGCGGTGGTCCTCCGTGCCGTCCGTCGATTGCGAAAGCGATGAGCGTTTATGAAAAGAGCCTTTCGGGCCCACCTCTTCGCTGGGCTCGACCATAGCGAGAGTCAGTTCGATGACGCCGGCGCGGATGTGTCGGACCTCGGGGGTGTCGGTTCGTACCGTGAGCCCCTCGGCCGCCGGCACCGAACACGAAGCTGGGTAACCACGCATCCCGTCCACCTGCACCAGGCAGGTGCGGCAGGAGCCGATCGGCTTCATATCCGGATCCTTGCAGAGCTGGGAGACGTAGGTCTCGGAGGCGTTGACCGCGTCCAGCACCGACGCCCCGTCGCTGACGGTCACCTCGCGCCCGTCGACGGTTAGAGTGACGGTCATGGCCTAGCCTCTCTGCGGTCTTCGCGAGACTTCGCCTCGCTCATCACGGCTTCTTCGGGCAAGCGCTCATCGCTTTGGGAATCGACGGCAGATCGGGTGTGAGCCGAGTTTCCATCACCGTTTGGCCGCTTAGGCTGAGACCAGACGACACCCAGTGCGGCGCCGATGCCGACTCCAATTGCGACTCCAATAGCCACCGAGTCCAGCGCCGCACCTATCGCCACACCGATGCCTATACCAACGGCGATCCCGCCACCCATGCGGCCGTTGCTGCTCAAGTTCTCCGCTCACTCCGTTCGCTCGTCAAGACTTCTTCGCGCAAGCGCTCATCGCTTCGCAATCGACGGTACTAGGCGTCTGTTCAAGCGTGCAATATCCCGGGAAAGAAGTGCAGAAAACTGGTTATGGGGGCCCCTGCCGCCTGACCCAGACCGCAGAGGGAGGTCGACCCAACTATGTCAGCTAGGTAGGTCAACTCATCGAGGTCGGCCTGCGAGCCGTTGCCCGACGCCAGCCGGTCGATGGCTTCCACTATGCGAGGCGTTCCCTCGCGGCACGGTGTGCATTTGCCGCAAGACTCGTCTGCGTTGTACGCGGCTAGCGCCCTCATCGCCTCGACGACGCCGACGGACTCGTCCAGTGCGACCAACCCACCTGCGCCCAGCATTATGCCAGACTCGTGCAGCATGCCGGGCATGATCTCGATATCAAGGGAAGTCGGCGGCAGAAGCCCGCTCGACGGCCCGCCGACCCCCAGTGCCGTCAGCGTCCGGCCCTCTCGCAAGTCGCCACCGACGCCCTCCACAACCTCACGCAGAGGAGTTCCGAATGGCACCTCGATCAGGCCCGGTCGTTCGACCGCCCCGGAAAGGCTCAGCACCTTGGTGCCCGAGGCTCCCTCGACACCGATAGCGGCGAAGGCATCCGGGCCGTCATTGATGATGAACGGCAGGTTGGACAGGGTTTCAGCGTTGTTAACGATGGTCGGTCTACCTAGGTAACCCGACTCGGTAGGGAAGGGAGGGCGCAGCCGGGGTTCCCGGCGGTAACCCTCCATCGTGTCCAGAAGCGTGGTCTCCTCTCCGCACACGTAGCCGCCTGCGCCCCTGCGGATCTCCATTCGAACGGGCCAGCCTGATCCGAGTACGTCGGTGCCAACGAGGCCGAGCGCCATCGCATCGGCCAGCGATCGTTCCATTCGCGCCGCCGAAAAATCGGCCTCGGCGTTGATGTAGATAAAGATCGCCTCGGCGCCCGCGGCGTAGGCGGCAATGAGCGCCCCTTCGATCACCCGGTGAGGCAGGCCCTCCATGAGGTGGCGGTCCTTGAACAGGCCTGGCTCGCCCTCTTCCGAATTGACGATGAGGTACCGAGGCTCGGCGGCGGCCTTACGCGCACTCTCCCATTTGAGGGCGACCGGAAAATACGCTCCGCCGCGCCCCCTGAGGCCGGACTCTTTCACCCGGGCGATCAAGGCCTCCGGGGACTCTGATAGGGCTGCAGCGAGGCCGGCGTAACCACCCCCGGTGAGGTACTCGTCGATGCCGTCGGCGTCGATTTCGCCGCAGCCGTTTAGAACCACCCGCGTTTGGCCCGACAGGAAAGTCGAGTCGTCTACGTAGCGTAGGGGCGCCGCTCCGCCCTCAAGCGTCGTGGAGATACGTATCGCAGTGTCGATGTCGACTCGGGGTAGCCGTACCGCAACCCCGCCCTGGTCCGTAACCACCACTGTCGGAGCGTCGAAACAGGCCCCGTCGCAACCGGCCACAACGAGGTGGGAATTGTCCAGTAGGTCCTCTCGGAACGCCTTTACGATATCCTCGGCTCCCACAGAGGCGGAGCAATGGCCAACCTGGACAGCGACCCGTAATTTCTTGGCATGAGCCGACAGACGAACTTCAGCGGTGCTACGGAGCCGCTCGAATGCCGTCCGCGCCGTCACGATGTCGCTCCGGTCGATAGCCGTTCGATGATCGCCGTCGTCCTCTCAAGGGTGGTGCGGCCGTGCCAGCGCCCGTCTATCTGCACCGCCGGGGCGACCCCGCAGAGGAAGCCGCAGGCGGTTCGCTCCAGCGTCACCGTTGTGTCGCTTGTATTCGCCGTTTCTCCCGTATCAACGCTGAGTAGGGCCTTGATTGCGTCCAAGACGCCATCGCCACCGACCATACGACAGGAAAGACCTGTACAAACACGGACAACGTGCTCGCCCGGCCTTTCGACTCGTAATTCTGGGTAGCTGGTCACCGCCCCGTAGACCTCGCTGGTCGGGATACCCAGGTGCCAGGAAACGACCTCCATGCCCCAGTCGGGCAGGTGGCCGAACTCGTGTTGCAAATGATGGAGTGCGGGAAGAAGCTGTCCGTGCTCGCGTGGGAACCTCTCGCGCAGGTCTGCACGCAACTGGTTTCGAGACGATTTCGATAAGTCGTTCACTGTTATCCGATCACACTACCCACGGGCGACGATTGCTTTGTTAAGGGCCACGGTCACCCTGCTGATCCAATCCTCATCATCGGATGTTAGGGCCGCCGTTTCTCCGGCCTCCGTCGTGAGGACGACTTCGTACTGGACTGAAAGGCTCCGGTACCAAAAGATTCCGAGTCCGCCGACAATCGCTCCGGCCACAATGGTGGGGATGTCGCCTCCGTTTAGACCGCCGAACAGGATGATTGCCCCTGCAGCGACCATGACGGTCGGCCACACTCGGTTCGCCTCCCTCTTGCGGTTGGAAACCGATGTGATCCCGTTGATCACGTAGGTCTGAGAACGTACTACGAACCGGGTTCGAGTCACCGTTACAACCTCGTCCTGATAGATGGGTTCGTCTTCCATCTTGCCGCTTTAAGCACCGGCCGCAACGGTCGATAACCGGCCTAGACCTAGGCTGACCAGCTTGGATGTGGGTATGGTGCCGTCGGGGTTCCAGCCGCGAGCCTCGTAATAGGAGTCGATCATCAGCTTCAGGTCGTCTTCGGGCAGACCGACACCCACTCCGGGCCCATCGGGCAGATCGTCGGTCAGGATTCGCTGGGGCAGTGCATCTTCGGAGCGCTGCCAGCCCTCGCGGATGTTGAATAGCTTCTTGAGGTTGTTGATACGCTCGCCGGCGAGGCGCAACTCGTCGGGCGTGACGTTCCAGCCGGTGACGTGGGACAGGACGATGGCGGACTCGGCGTAGAAGTCGTCGAACACCTTGCGCAGGAACTTGCACCACGCCAGCGAGTCAATCACGGCCGAGTAATCCTCGCCTTCGGCCGTGATTTCGCCCCTCTCCCAGTCGACGGCCAGTCTGTCCACCCGGTCGGAAAAATCGGCCTCATAGGCCGAGGAACGGTTGTGGCAGGCACCGCGTGTGCTGACGGCCAGCGCCAGCGCCATCGTCTTGAGGGACCGGGGCTCGTAGCCGGGCATCTCCAAGCCCTTGACGTGCATTGCCCAGGCCTCTGAGCCCTGGCCGACGCGCTCGGCTGCCCGGCGGCTGCCCTCCGCCAGCAGGTCGCCGAGGCCTCGCCTATGGGCGATGGCTTCCAGCGCCTTGAGGACGGTCTCGCCATTGCCAAACCGTGGTGTAGATTCACCATCGAATAACCCTTTTGAAGCGCTTTCGGCGCACCAGGCGAGGGTGGCGCCGGCGCTGATCGTGTCCATGCCCAACTCGTCGCACATCACGGACGCCCGGAGCACCGCGTTGGGATCGGACACGCCGAGCAACGAGCCCAGCGCGAAGGCCGACTCGTACTCCATGCGTCCGGTCGCACGATTGCCGCTATCACCGGTTGTCATAACGTGCTCGCAACCGATCGTGCAGTTCACACAGTGGGCGTTCTTCACCCGGTGATGGGAATGGAACCGCTCGCCTCCGATGGCCGCGGCACCTTCGAAGGTCGAACTCTGGAAATTGCGAGTCGGCAGGCTTCCCAGGCGGCTGAAGACCTCGACGTTGGCCATTGTGCCCAGTGTTCGGTATTTCTCCGTCGCCGGTCCCAGGCTACGATGGCTCAGTTCCCGCCCGAGGCGGTTGAGGGCTTCCGGGTTGGCAACGGGCACCGGTGCGGCGCCGCGAACGGCGATGGCTTTAATGCCCTTGGACCCCATGACTGCGCCGACGCCGGTGCGACCGGCCTGCCTCCCGCCGTCGCTCCGGATGCTGGCGAAGCGGACAAGCGACTCTCCCGCCGGGCCGATGCATGCGACCCTGAATCGGCGGTCCAATCGTGCTTTGACGGCTTCCTCGGTCGCCGATGTGGATTTCCCGGACAGGTCGGCGGCGTCCAGCAACTCGACTTCGCCGTCTTCGATCTTGAGCAGGGTCGGACGGTCGCGAGCGCCTTTGATTACCAGAGCATCGAAGCCGCAGCGCTTTAGTTCGGTCGCCATGAAACTGGACGAGAGCGAGTCGCCGATGAAGCCTGTCAGGGGCGACTTGGCGACCACCGCGAACTTGCTTGATGTCGTCAGACGACTTCCAACCAGGGGACTGGTGACGAAGATGAGCGGGTTCCTGGGCCCGAGGGGATCGGCTCTCGACGGACAATGGCGGTAGAGCAGCCAGGCCCCCAGTCCGGTGCCGCCGATGAATGCGCGCAGGACCGCTTCGGGGATGGGCTCGAAACCCGCCTCGCCGGTGTCCAGGTCCACTACTAGGGCACGCCCTAGGTAGCCGAACAAGGGTCTGTCGGCGTTTGCGGAAGTCCCTTTCAGCGCAGCGGAACCGGTCGATACGGTCATCCGCCCGCCTGGCTGGAGAAGAGCAGCATCCGGTCGCCCGTTGTTATCCGTCTTCCCGAGTCGGACATGAACGAGGTTCCGTTCAGGTTGAGGATGTAGCTTGTCATCAAGCTCCCCTCAGGATCCACGACTTCGCCGACCAGTTCGGGTACCTCTCTTGCCAGTCGCCCGGCCACGTCGGTCGCCGATACGTTTGTGGGAAGCTCCAGATGGACAGTGCTGCGCCCGGCCAACAGCCTGGCGTTGCCAAACAGTTCAACCACGGCGGAGACATTCGTCTTCCCAAGGTCTGAACCAGCCGAGTTTTGTGTGTTGAATAGCTTCATGCGAGCGATTCGGAAGCGATCTCTGCGGCCCTAGCCCTCGCAAATTCCAAGTTTCTCTGCGTGTTTACGTTGAAGAAACTCCAGCGACCCGGGTCTATCTCTTCCACCGTCTTCTGTGGGACATACTTTACCGCGACCGACCCGAAGAAGCCGGTAATTTTTAGGCGACCGGCGCGAATACTCTCTTCCATCGGCGCCAAGCACTTCTTTGAGTAGAGGGCGTGAGTGGGCTCGGGCCAGCCGTCCAGCACCGGTATGACGATATCAAATCCCGTCCTTGCGTTCGCCATGTGAGAGAGTAGCGGTTTGCTGAGGAAGGGCATGTCGCAGGCGACGACCACGACCCAATTTGAGTGTGCCTCGGTGAGGCCTGTGAAAATGCCGCCCAGCGCTCCCGAGTCCGGGAATAAGTCCTGAACGGTCCGTCCCCTGTCGGGTACGGGGAGGGTGTTCGCCTGGGCCTCGTCGGCGACCACCACCACCAAATCGGAAGTGACAGATTCCAGAACGGAAATCGCGAGGGAGACCAGCGGGACGCTGCCAACCAGTTCGAGCGCCTTGTTCCGGCCCAGCCTCGTGCTCCGGCCGCCGGCCAGCACCACACCGGTGATGGGCGAGACGTCCACGGAGACCTTCCCCTCGGTGCCACCGCGCTCCGCTGCCATCGTCAAAGACTAACACGGTGAGGTGGTGGGGTGAGTCTTAGTCTTGCTTGCGGCGTGTCAGTGGTTTCGCCGGTAGCTGGTCGACGACCTCGCCTGTCTCAGTCGTGTCGTAGCCGCCCAGACTTTCTACTCTCGCTTTAAAATCTGGCGAACGGATCGCCTGTAGCACGGCGGCAACTGAATCCGTTTCAATCTCGTTCGCTGAGATGACCAGGTCATATCGCTCTTTCAACAAGGGCACGAAGTCGAGACCGAACGCTCGCGCGGACGACTGGATGCCTAGGCTGACGTTGGCTCGGCCGGCGCTCACCGCCGCGGCGACCGCCAGGTGCGTGTACTCCTCATGGCCGTAGCCGCTGACGCTATCCGGCTCGATCCCGAGACGCGAGAGTTCGTGGTCGAGCAGGAGCCGTGTGCCCGAGCCCCGTTGCCGGTTGACGAACGTAGCAGAAGTCTCAGCAAGATCTTCGAAGGAGGTCACTCCGAGAGGATTTCCCTGTGTGACGATCAGGCCCTGAATCCGGTGGACTAGCGTCGTGACGACCACCGGCTTGGAAATGTGGCGGTCTACGTACGACAGGTTGTATTCGCCGGTCTCAGGATCGAGTAGATGAGTGCCGGCGATGTGTGCCTCACCGCGCTCGATGGCGACGAGCCCGCCCAGCGAGCCGACGCTTGCCGACGCAAGTCTGGGGCCTCCCCGTTCATCCAGCAGGTTCGCCAGCACGTCCAGGGTCATGTCGTGGCTGCCGGTTACGACCACTGTGCGATCTATCACGACCAGCGGCCGCAACAGGTCAATGCGCAGGGTGGAGCCGGCCTCGACTCCCTCCGAGAATCGAGGCAGCAGCGTGATTCCATCGGCCTCGACCAGCGACATGATCACTCCCGCGCCCCGGCGTATCGGAGTCGCTATCAACCTGCCGTCCACTCGGCCGAGCCTTACCCGGAGAAACTCGTCCTCCCCGGCTGGCGAGACGATCTTGCGGGTCGCGACCGCCTCGACCGTTTCGCCCTCAGAGCGTGAGCGCAGGACCTCCATCCCGGCAGTCGGAGTCCCCACGGTCCTTGTCACGGATGTTCCAAGGCAATCGTCAATGACTCGTCTTAAAAATAGTTCGGAAGTTACCAGGGCCGATACTGGGTAGCCCGGTATCCCTAGGACCGGCGTTTTTCCAACCACACCGAGTACCACCGGATGGCCGGGACGGACCGCGACGCCATGTACGGCCAGCTCGCCCAGCGCCTCCACGGCGCGGGCTGTGAAGTCCTCCGAACCGGCCGACGAGCCGGCGTTGATAACGACCACGTCGTGCGATCCGGCTGCCTGGCGGATGGCCGCCTCCACCAGTGCAAGGTCATCACGGACCGGGTCCAGGCGAACCGGCGCGCCGCCCCACTCGGCCACCTGGGCGGCGAGCATGATCGAGTTGTACTCGACGACCTGTCCCGGCGCAGCAGCAGTTCCCGGCTCCACCAGCTCGGTGCCGGTAGGTATGATCGCCACCGTTGGCTGCTTCCTGACCGAAACCTCCGCGACCCCGGCTGCGGCGCACGCTCCCAGGTCCTGCGGCCTCAGCCGGTGGCCGCCCGGCAGCACCAATTCGGTTGCCGCGATGTCCTCGCCGATCGGTCTTACGTGCTGGTAGGGAGCAGCGGGTGCGCGAATTCTCACGTGGTCCTGTTCGGGGCCGTCCACGTGCTCGATCATCACGACCGCGTCGAATCCTTCCGGCATCGGATCGCCGGTGTCCAGCCAGATCGCCGTTTTTCCAGGCGCTAGGCTGACGGGAGCAGTTTCAGTCGCTCCGGCGGTCTCGGCGGAGCGCACCGCGATCCCATCCATCGCGGCCGCGTCGTAGTGAGGGGACGACCTAAGGGCCCACACCGGCCCCGCCGTCACTCGGCCTGTGGCTTCGGCTAGTGGGATGGGCTCTGCCGCGGTCAGCAGCCCGACGCCGGCACGGTCGAGGGCGTCATCGAACCGACTCCCGGCCTCGTTCAGGGGCAGGTCCCGGAGGTAGTAGCGGCGATGGCCCTTCTCCCCGTCTGTCGTGTCGGACCGGGCGTCCATATCAGAAAAGTGTGACCGGCACCGGTTCTCCCGCATACAGGCCGCCGGAATCCAGTGGGACGGATGCGATACCGTCGGCTCTCACTAGCGTGAAGATGAGGTTCGACTTTCCGAAAACGGGTTCGGCCACCGTGCCCCCGGTACCGGCCTTCAATCTGACGGGAAAGAAGTCCTGGCGGCCGGAAACGGATGGAACGTCCCTCGTCAACGTCGCGGTCACGGTCGGTCTGATATCCGCAGAGCCCGAGCCAATCAGGGAGTGGATGACCGGCCGCACTAGCAGGTCGAAGACCACCATCGCCGACACCGGGTTGCCCGGCAGGCCGAAGACCGGCGTCCGCCCCGCGAGCCCGGCGATAGTGGGCTTGCCCGGTTTGATCGATATGCCGTGCACCAGTACACCAGGCTCGCCTAGCTCTGACAGCACAGCGGCCGTCATGTCCCGGCTGCCCACCGAGCTGCCGGCCGAGAAGACCACGACATCGCCCTTTCCCATCGCCTCGATTGCGGCTTTGCGCTGGCCGTCTAGGTCGTCGGGGAATAGTCCTATCGGTATTGGAGCGCCACCGGCCAGATCGACCAGGGCCGACACCGTGTGAGTATTGATGTCCCTCACTTGGCCGGGTGCCGGGGTCTCGCCGGGAGATACCACTTCGTCGCCGGTGGACACGATGGTCACCCGCGGTCGCTTCGCCACCTCTAACTCGGTCAGTCCGAGCGCGAGCAGCGCCCCGATGTCCTGAGGCCTCAGAGTGTGACCGTTGGGAACGACCTCCTGACCCGGCGACACGTCCTCGTTTGGCTGGACGACGTTCTCTCCCGGCGCGACCGGCCGGGTCACTTCCAAGGTGCCGTCGTCTATCAGCTGGGTGTGCTCGACCATGACGACAGCGTCCGCGCCCTCTGCCAGCATGCCTCCGGTAAAGGCAGTCGCCGCTTGACCGGGCGCCAGCGTGACATCGGGCGCTCGGCCCATCGGCACCTCGCCGGTGACTTCCAGATACGCCGGCAGTCCATCAGTTGCGCCGAACGTGTTCGCCGCCCGCACCGAATACCCGTCCATCGACGAGCGGGCAAAGGCGGGCAGGCCGGTAGGGGCTAGGGAACGGACAGCGGTGACCCGGCCGACGGCATCGACGGTGGAGACCGTCTCGGCGCCGACCCGAACATCCCCGATCCGCTCCAAGAGCAGCGCGAGCGCCTGGTCGGGCGGCAAGAGGTTGAAGAGTTCGGCCAGCGTAGACTTCTTGAGCGGCCCTGGTTACAGGCCGATAATCCGGCCTTCGGCGTCCACGTCCAAGGAGCGTGGTTTTCCAGGCAACCCGGGCATCGTCACGATGTTGCCCGCGATCGGGTAGATGAACCCGGCGCCAACCGAAGCTCGCACATCGCTCACCCGGAAGGTGTAATCGGAGGGACGGCCCTTTCTCCTAGCCTCGTGGCTGATCGAGAGGTGGGTCTTGGCCATGCATATGGGCAAGTCGCCCCAGCCAAGTGCCTCGAATCGACGTAGCCGCTTGCGAGCCGCTGGGGCCCAGGCCACGTCGCTGGCGTTGTACACACGGCGGGCTAGGCCGAGCACCTTATCTTCCAGGGAGTCGGTCAGCGGGTAGGCGTAGTTGATCGCCGGCACACCGTCCTTCGTTGCACTGATGAGGACCTCCGCGAGGTCGGTGCACCCGGCGCCCCCTTCGGTGACCGGGTTGCTTTCTACCGCCGCTGTCGCACCGGCGTCTTCGCTGCCACTCTTGGCGATCAGCAGTTCACCAGGGGTGTCGGTGGGGAACCGATTGAGCGCCACCACCACCGGCAGTCCGAACGAGCGGATCACCCCGATCAGGTGCCGCAGGTTGGCCATACCCGTCTCCACGGCCGCCTCGTTTGGAGACTCCAGATCGCGCATCTTCATACCGCCGTGGTACTTGAGCGCCTTGACCGTCGCAACGATCACCGCTCCATGAGGTTGCATGCCGGATGAGCGAGCCTTGATGTGCATGAACTTTTCGAATCCCAGGTCGGCGCCGAACCCGGCCTCTGTAAGCACATAGTCGGCATATCCCAGAGCGAGCCGGTCGCCGATCACCGAGCTGCAGCCGTGTGCGATGTTGCCGAACGGCCCGGCGTGCACGATCACCGGTTGACCCTCGGTAGTCTGCACCAGGTTTGGCAGGATGGCGTGCCGCAGAAGCGACATCATAGAGCCCACGGCACCGACGTCTTCGGCGGTAATGGGGATGTCGTCGTCGGCAAACCCGACAACCATTCTACCCAGCCTCGCCCGCAAGTCTTCCAGATCCGAGCTTAGAGCCAGTATCGCCATCACCTCCGAGGCTGTGACGATGTCGAAGCCGGTCTCCCTCACCGGTGCGTTGTTCGCACCACCCAAACCGGTCGCGACCTGCCGAAGCGATCGCTCCTCCATGTCGGAGACTCGTCGCAAAGTGACGCCAGCCGAAGTCAAACCGGGAATCTGGCCTCGCTGCACCGCGTTGTCGGTGAGAGCGGCCAGCAGGTTGTGTGCCGAGCCGACGGCGTGGGCGTCGCCGGTGAAGTGGACATTCACCTCGTCTTCGGGAATTACCAGCGACTTGCCGCCGCCGGTACCGCCCCCCTTGATTCCGAATATGGGGCCCAGGGAGGGCTCTCGTAGTGTGGCGACGGCATTGACCCCCAATCTACCGAGACCTTGAGTCAGGCCGACGGCAACGGTGGTCTTTCCCTCGCCTGCTGGGGTCGGCGTGATGCCGGTGACGATGATCAGCTTCCCATGGCCGGTTCCGTTGTTGATGGCCTCCAGAGGCACCTTGGCCTTGTTGTGGCCATAGGGGATGAGAGAGCCTGGGTCGAGTCCCAACTTCTTGGCGATGTCAGTGATTGGTCTCACGCTTGGAGTTACTCCTTTACGCGGTGCCGTCCACCTTCGCAGGTGAATCGCGGCCCGATCTTAGCACATGGGCACCGATGGAATTTTGACCCGCGCGTCAAGACCATGTCACCTCACTACCTCACCGATTTGTTTACGTACGCCTTTGCTGAAGACGCAACTGATGGTATTTAGCGATTGACGTGGCACAATCGGTGGTGTCCAATATCCTCCCCGGAAACTTTGGGAGACACTTCGGGGAACGCTGTGGGCTAGGCTTCTTAAGGAGGCGCTCAAATCCGGCTGGACAAGGGCTGGGTCATCGCCAACCACATTTTGGTGGCGTTCCATGCCGCGTTCATCCTCTCGTTGCTTTCCCTTCCACGCATCGAGTTATGGTGGGTCCTGCGCCACCTCTTCGCCAGCTGGGAGACGCTCGTTGCCGTTGGCCTCTGGTATCTCACGTACCACGTCGCCATCTGGTGGCACGAGCGCGGTCACTACTGGCAGTCCGTCGCCTCCCGTACACTCCGTGAAGACCTCCTGCCCGCCGCTGAAAGCGCGATGCGGTCGGGTGGCGTCGGACGGTTCGTCTTTGAGTCCCGACTGTTCGCACTGGCACCCGTGGGACGGTTTCCGGGCATAAAGCGGCAGGGATTGGGTTACTACGTAGAGGCGCCGTTCAACCTCTCGGCCGCCGCAAAGGGGCCGGAGGCAAGCGGTCGGCTCGGTCTCCTGTTGCTACCGCTCGCCGGATTGTTGGTAGCGGTTGGCCTTGTCTGGGACGCCAGTTGGACCGTCTTCATCGGCCGTTTGTTCTTTGGCATCGGAGCCGTCGCGCTGCTCGACTGTCTTCTCGCCGACCCGGGCAGGTATAGGGAGTTTCAACGGCAAGAGTCTCGTGCCCGTGCGGCGGCGGCAACGGTCCAAAAGACCGGGACTTGGCATGAAAAAGTAGCTTCCGTCGCGGAGACTATGCGCACCACCCGCTTGGCTGAGCGTCACTTCTCCGATGGCACCGTCGTCCGCGCTCCCTGGACTTTCCGGAACTCGGGCATGGGCGGCAGGCATACCGAGAGAGACTACCCGGAGAGCAACATCAGCCTGCAAGAGTCGATGTTTGTCCCCCTGTCGGCTACGAGCTACGAAGACTCCCAGGAGATGACCGTGGCGCTACAGGGCCGCCTCAAGGAGATCATCGACATCACCACCGGCTGCCGGGTCATGGGAATCGGCATGGAGGGTGGGCTGGCCGCCTACATTACGCCAGAACCAGGCGACGAAGTGCCCGAGCTTCGCCTATGGCGGATGATGCGGCGCGCTATTGAGGACAACGGCTACGCTGCGGGCACCGACGTGGCGATCGCCGTTGATGCCGCGGCATCCGAGCTTCAGCAGGCGTACCGGGAAACCTACGACCAGCCCGACGCCATCGGGTCGTACCTGTTCTGGCGTGACCAGAATCAGCAAATGAGCCGCGAAGAGATGCTCGCCCTATACGAGAAGGCCATCTACGAACAGGATGTGCCCATCGTCAGTTTCGAGGACCCCTTCAGCGAGGACGACTGGGAGGGCTGGCAGGCCATGATGAATCGGCTGGGCGAACGGGTGCTCATCGTCGCCGACGACCTCGTCACGACCAAGGATTCCACGATCGAGAGAGCGTCCGCTAGGAACGCCGTCAATTCGGTGCTGGTCAAAGCCAACCAGATCGGCACACTGACCGAGACGACCGCCGCCATGGTGGTCGCCCTGGCGAAGGGCATGAACCTGATCGTCTCGCACCGCTCGCAATCGCCCAATGAGACGATGGAGGCTGAGATCGCCATGGCCGCCGGTTCGTTGGGGCTGAAGGCCGGCGGCGGAGCCAACACCGAGCGCTTGGTCAAATACGCAGCCGTGGCCGATGTCCTCAACGGACCCGACCAGCCGCCGCTCCAAGCCCCGCTCGACGGCGTGCCGACGGCCCTCGACTCCGCCGTCATCACGGAGATCACCGCGAGAGAGGAGTACACCAACGCCGGTATGCCCACCGTCAGGGCGACCATCACCGCACGAGTGCCGGGAGACCCTCGCAAGCTGGTCTTCACCGGCTCCACGCCCCTCGGCACTTCGGCCGGATCCGACGAGGCGCGACATCTCGTCGATTCGGTCGTCGAACCGGGACCCATCGTCGATCGATATCCAGAGAAATTCGCGGTCCAGGCCGACGGCACCTACCGGTTTGTCGAGGGCCTCTCGGGTGAGCAGATCGACGGCGACCCTGAACTGGCGGAGTTGTGGAGAAGGGCGCGGCGCTTCAGCGGCAGGGGAGTCCTCAACGCAGTCGACAACGTCCGGGAGGTGCTTGGTCAGGCCTTTGTCGGCAAGGGGGCGCGCGAATTGGGTAGCCTCGCTGATATCGACCGGGCGCTGCTGCGCATCGAGCTTCAGACGGCGGGGGCGCGGGGCAAGGACTGCGGCGATCCGGTCGCGACCGGACAGCTCAAGGCGAACATGGGCATGAACGCCATCCTCTCAATGTCCCTGGCACTGGCCAGATTCAAAGCCTTCTCCGAGGGCAAGGAACTGTGGCAGCTGTTGCGGGAGCAGCTTACGGGGACGCTTGAGGGGATTTCCAATAGCAGCCGGCGTAACGGGACCGGTCCATCGTTCGACCAGCTGGTCGCCAACGTGTGCTCGGCCAACCGGAGCGTCGAGGACAAGGGTGGACCGTTTTACGAGATCGTCAGGCAGCAGATGGCGATCTACGAGCCGGAGCCCGGTTCTCCACGAGGTGCAGCCTCGCTCGTCAGGTCTTCTTCGGCCGAGGCCTCATCGCTTCGGCAATAGACGGTTCACTTTTGCAGCCCGTCCACTCACTCCGTCCGGACAAAGGTTTTTACGAATTCCAGCACCGGTTGGAGTGATTCGAACGGGGTAAATGGAATGCCCGTCGAGCGGCAGTGTGTGGCGAGAGAGCGGCGGGCGAACAGCACGTCCACCTCCTTTGCGACACAGAAGTCCGACGCGCCGTCGCCCGCGAAGACCACCGTCCGTTCGGCGTCTTGGTGGACCCGCACCCGCGCGCACTTACACGCCCCAGCGTCGTTACACATCACGACGCCATCTGGGTAGGTCGTGACTGCTCGGTCACCCTGGCCGAAATCCGCGGTTAATGAGGTGACGGGGATACGCGGGATGCCGAAGTGCTCCAGCAGCGGGTCGATGTAGTTGCTGAGACCGCCGGAGACGATCTCGACCGGTATCGACCAGTCGAGGCAGTACCGGATTAGCTCCACCGCGCCTTTGCGGACCTCCGCGTGTTCGAGGGCGAACCTCTCAATGTCGCATTCCTGCTCCGACGGCAGCAGTTCGTACTCACGCTCCAGCAGTATCCGGAACTCTGCACCGTTCTCCGGCCAGCCTCGTTCGATTGACATCCACTCGGGAGTTGCGAACTCGTCCATGATCATGTGGCCGACATCCACGTTCGTCAGCGTCCCGTCGAAGTCCAGTAGAACTGCGATTGTTCCGCCACGATTCGCCTCGTTCGACTTATCTCTCATGCTCTTGAGGGTCAACTAATCTCTCTTAGCGTTCTTTGCGTGATCAGGATCACGGATGTAGCCAGGAGCAACAGCACCGCCATCACTCCGATCACCAGCTGTCCGCCGAGATGCTCGATGGCGAACCCGATAGGCATGACGACCAGAGGTACGAGACCGAAGGTCATCAGGTAGAGGCTCATCGTCCGGCCCCTATACTCGGGGTCGCCGCGCTCCATTATCAACGTATGGGTGAGGGTACGGCGACTGGTGTCGGCCACACCGAGAACTACCATTAACAACGCGGTGACTGCAAAGACGGGCACGGCGGATATAACGAGCAAGGCAACGCTGGACAGCCCGCCAGCGAGGATCAGGATGACACCCCGCCTCGTTTTGCGCATCGACGCTAGCACGAGCGAGCCCGCCAACGACCCCATGCCCATGATGCTTACCAGCAGCCCCAGTGCCTCCGGTCCCCGTTCGTATACATCGACCACGAACACCGGCAAGACGAACCGGAAGGGTATCGCAAGTGATGCTGTGATGAGGGTCAACGTCAACAGCAGGCGAATCGTTGGAGTCCTTCCTACGTAGTCGAGTCCGGCCCTGATTTCGCTAAAGACCGCCCGGACCTTGTGCTCGGATGGCTTCAGGCTCGGTAGGGTACCCGTGAGTGCCACGGACAGGAATCCGAGGCCTGCAATGAGGAAAAAAACGACGTCCGCACCCGCTAGGGCGTAGAGCGCGCCGCCGATGCCCGGGGCGATAAGGAACGTGGTACTGAGCAGTGCGCCGTTCAAGGCTACGGCGTTGCCGACGTGGCGGCGGTCCACCACCTGCGGTATTGCGGCCTGCCTCGCTGGCATGGTGACTGCGAACACCGTTCCGTAGACGAAGCCCATTGCGAGCAGGTGGATCCAGGTTGCCGTGTTCGTCCAGACCGTAAACGCAACGAAGAGGCCTACC
Organism: uncultured Dehalococcoidia bacterium; assembly: GCA_964637315.1. Taxonomy (GTDB): domain Bacteria; phylum Chloroflexota; class Dehalococcoidia; order Lucifugimonadales; family UBA2962; genus CAUZIR01. The sequence goes on from CAZWTT010000003.1 coordinate 86,222, forward strand.
GCCCCGGCCAGCAGTTGGCCCGCCTGCATCACCCGCTTACGGTCCAGGCGGTCGGCAACAACGCCACCGAAGAGCGCCAGCACCAACATCGGCACCGCCTGGGCCCCGTGGACGAGGCCGAGGCGGGTGGCGGAGCCGGTCAGGTCGTAGGCGAGGTATCCCATCGCCACGAACGACATCTGCACGCTACCCATGAACGCGAACATGGCGAACCACATGTAGCGGTAGTCCCGTTCGCCGAGGGAGCTGAAGGTGTGTCGCCACCATGCGGGCGGTCGTCTCCGGCGTCGGCTCCGCTGTGTTAACGACCGATCAGGGGTCGCCTCCTCAGATGATGCGACATCGGTCGGTAAATCGGGATCCATTCAACCCAGTCTAGGATCAGATAGGAGCCGGGGGCAAGGAGATTAAAGTACGGCAAAAAGGGTCCGGGCCACGAGGGACGCTCGCCCCGACGAGGCTGAGCCCTGTCAGGAAGGTCCTCGCGGGTGTTCGGCCCGGACCCGCATTATCCGCTCTGCGCCGCACTGCCAAGGGGGCGACGACGATCTGATGTTACCATAGCGCGATGGGCAGTACGTTCGGAAACCTCTTTCGCATCACCACATGGGGCGAGTCCCACGGCGACGCCGTCGGGGTGATCGTCGACGGCTGCCCTCCCAACCTCGAGCTCGACGTCGTAGAGATCCAATCGGAGTTGGATCGTCGTCGGCCGGGCCAGAGCGACATCACCACCCAGCGTCGCGAACCCGACCGCGTCGAGATACTCTCTGGCGTCTTCGAGGGCCGCACGTTGGGGACGCCGATCTCCATTGCCGTCCGAAACGAGGACGCTAAGGGCAAAGACTATGAGCACATGAGGACCGCCTTCCGGCCTTCCCACGCCGACTACACCTACCAGGCAAAGTACGGCATTCGCAACTGGAAGGGGGGCGGACGGGCAAGTGCTCGGGAGACCATCGGCCGGGTGGCCGCGGGCGCCATCGCCGCCAAGTTATTGGTGGCCGAGGGCGTGCAGATAGTCGGCTACGTCAAAAAGGTCTGGACCTTGGAGGCCGAGGTCGACCCCGACACTGTCACGCGCGGCGCGGTGGAAGCCAATGTCGCCCGCGTACCGGACCCCGCAATGGCAGATCAAATCATTAACCGCATCAAGCAGGCACGCAAGGACGGCGACTCTCTCGGTGGTGTTATCGAGGCTGTCGCTAGGGGCGTACCCCCGGGCCTGGGCGAGCCAGTCTTCGACAAGCTGGAGGCCGATCTTGCTCGCGGTCTCCTGTCACTGCCCGCGTGCAAGGGCTTCGAGATCGGCTCCGGCTCCGCAGGCGCAGAGATGACCGGGTCAGCCCACAACGACCCCTTCTACTCCGAGGGGGGGCAGGTTCGCACACGTACGAACCGGTCTGGGGGCGTTCAGGGCGGCATCTCCAACGGCGAGAACATCGTCGTACGTGCCGTCTTCAAGCCGACCGCGACCATCGCGAAACAGCAGGACACGGTCGATGACCAGGGCAACGAGACCACCATCACCGGCCACGGCCGCCACGATCCGTGTGTCCTGCCGAGAGCCGTTCCAATGGTCGAGGCGATGGTCGCGCTAGTGCTGTGCGACCACCTGCTGATGCAAAGGGCCCTCCGCTAACTTCGTTCGTTCTACACTCATCTTCGGCCCACGACCTCAGCCAGGTTCGTCTAAGGGCATATCCTCCGAACTGCTTTTAGCGTTTCGCCGTCAGGGTAAACTTCAGCGCCTAGTAGTACAGTCACCTTCGCCTCATCGTCATCAGGCAGTATTAGACATAACCGATCTTCTTCTTCTGCGTCGGGCAGCCAATTCCGATTGAGTCCGCAGCAAGCACATACCACTCGGTAGCGAACTAGTTTCTTGCCAATTGGGATAAGTCGCATGTACCTGTGGTTGCATTCCATAGGTGTATTGGTGTCTCCAATCGCACGTTGGAAGACGGGTGGGTCGAACCAACCGAAGATCTCTTTAAGCGCCAGTTGTCCACCGATATTTCAACGAGATAGGCCTCGCCTATCAAAGGACCGAACGAGCGATTGTAGATGAGTGATCTTTCTATCGCTTTTGTTCTCATCACGCTGCCTCTGTGTCGTTCAGGCAGGTCGTGGAAATTCCCAGGGATAAACAGATACAAGACGACTAGGTCAAAGCATCTGTAGGATTCGATCTTCTCTTCGTATTGATCTGGAGAGTAATTTGTGGCTTGGACTTCAATCGCAATATCCGGAGCGTCTGATCGCACCACGTACACACCGGCTACGTGATCACTACTGCGTGTTCAATGAACGGTGTCCCAAGGTCAGTTTGATGGACTGCTGACTCGATCACGAGCTTTCCCTGCAAATGCTCCATGATCTCCGGTTCGGCTAGGACACAGTTTGCTGCTGGTGCGTGCCGGAAATGTTTGGCGACTATCTGACCGTCGACCCAGTAGGCGCGGTGGTCGCATTGGGGGCAACGATATTCCTCAAGTCGCTGTTCAACTTCGTTGGCCCGTACTCGGACGCCGAGGTCATCAAGAGCGAATAGCACGCAGAGGACTCCTCAGATTCCTAGTTGGTGTTCGGCCACCGGCTAATGCAAGGAGCAGTGCAGGGCTAGCTCGGCTAAACCACAGGCGACATGCCTCCGTCGATGTTGACGGCGGTGCCGGTGATGTAGGCGGCGCGGTCGGACACTAGGAACGCGATCAGGTCGGCAGCCTCCTCGGCCTCGCCGACGCGACCCAGGGGCACTTTCGTGCCCATCTGCTCGTACCATTCGTCCAGGGTTAGGTCGCGGCCGGAACTCTTCCACCAGCGCTCGTGCTGCATGCTCTTGATCAGGCCGATGCAGACGGTGTTGACGGTGATGCCGTCACCGGCGTAGTCCAGCGACATCGCCTTGGTAAGCGCGATCCCCGCCGCCCGTGACACGGACGTGGGCACCGTTCCACCGCCCGGCGCCTTACCGGATGGCGTCGTGATGTTGACGATGCGGCCGCCGCCCTGTTTGCGCATGTGTGGGGCGGCCGCGCGAGAGCCCCTTACTGCCGCCATTAGCTTTAGGTCGACGTCCTCCCGCCACACTTCATCATCGACCATGTCGACGTGGTCGGCGGCCGATTTACCCGCGTTGCTGACGAGTATGTCGAGGCGGCCGAAGGCGGCGGCGGCCTCGGAGACCACCGACTCCACCTGGGCGGGGTCGATCATGTCACCAGGCAGCGCCAGCACCCGGCCGCCGGTCGCGGTCCGGATCTCTTTAACGGCCGCATCCAGGTGCTCGGCGCGGCGCGCGGTGATGGCGACCGAGACGCCCTCCTCCGCCAGTCGATGGGTGGCGGCCTTACCTATCCCGTCGCTGCCGCCGGTCACGAGGGCGGCTTTTCCACTGAGTCCTAAGTTCATTGCGCTCTTCCTCCCACGGCGAATCTGACCAAGGCGAATCCGCGTCGCCCGGCTCTCTCGGCGGTCTGGCTTTGGTGCCAACCGAATTCTCGGCGGAATAGGCTTCGTCCAGCAGATCGGTCACGTACTTAACCGTCACCGGGGGGCCGTTACGGTCGGAGCCGTATTGTAGCTGGATGAGACAGCCGGGATTGCCGGTGGCCACGACCGTCGCACCGGTCTCTCCGATGGCGGACATCTTGTCGTCGAGCAGCCTCAGGGACATTTCCCGTTCGGTAATCGTGTAGGTGCCACCGGCGCCGCAGCACTTGGTCGAGTTCCGCATCTCGACCAGCTTTAGACCGGGTATCGACTCCAGCAATGCGCGTGGCTGCGCCCCGATGCCCTGCGTGTGCGAGAGGTGGCAGGCGTCCTGGTAAGTGACCTCGTAGTCGAGCCGGCCTTCGGGAGGGATGATCGGCAGGTCGTATAGGAACTCGTGGATGTCACGGACCTTGCCGGAAAGTTCGGCCGCGCTCTCGGCGTACTCAGGATCGTCATTTAGTAGCTCACCGTACTCCTTCATGCGAGTGCCGCAGCCTGCCGAGGCCGTGACCACGGCGTCTACCGGCAGCGCGAGGAAGGTGTCGATATTGTGTCGGGCCATCTCCCGCGTTCGGTCGAGGTCGCCGACATGAGTGTGGATGGCGCCGCAGCAAACCTGCCCCTGGGGTACCATCACCTCGACGCCGTTGCGGTTCAGCACCCCGGCCACAGTTCGCATCTCCGGCCCGTGCACCAGTGGCATGACGCAGCCGGAGAGCAACGCCACAGAGGTGCGCGGCTCGCCGTGCGCGTGATAGACCTGCCCCTGGGGTGCGAAGAAGGCGTTTGGTATTCGAGACAGCGAGCTTTCCAGCTCCGCCATTCCTCCTGGGATCAGCTTAAGTAGCCGGCTCGCTCGGACGACGGCCTGCATCCCCGAATTCTGGTACAGGCGAAGTGCACCCACCAGGCCGGTAAGGGCTGCCTGATCCGGCAGGATCTTACTCAGCACGAGCCAGGACATGAAGCGGCCGAACAAAGAGGCCTTGCGGCGCCTCTCCACCTGCACCATGGTGTTTGCGATCAGCCATCCGTAGGGCACTCCCGAGGGGCAAACGTCCTCGCAGGCGCGGCACTGGATGCACATGTCCCAGTGCCTGTAGACATCTTCTCCGAGGCCGATCCGGCCCTCGTTGACGGCCTTCATCAGCGCAATGCGTCCACGGGGCGACTCGGTCTCCAGTCCGGTCTGCACGTAGGTGGGGCAGGCCTGCAGACAAAAGCCGCAGTGGACGCACTTGTAGAGGTCCTCTTCGGCCGGTACGTCGGGCTCCAAGAACCCTGACGGCGGCGATGCACCGCCCTTAAATACCATCGATATACCGCCCCGGATTCAAGACGTTGCCGGGGTCATACTGTGTTTTAAGCCGACGCATTATCGCCATCGCTCCTCCTCCTCCGTCCCAAACCTCTATGCGGCGCTTCGCGTCCGGTGGAGCCTGTTCTAGGGTTGCTGTGCCACGATGCTGCCGGGCCAATTTTCGTGTGTCTGTCACGACTTGAGCCAGGCTATCGTCGTCAATGCCTTCGCCCGGGGAAAACAAGTTTAGCAACACGGTTCCGGCGGCGAGGTGGGCGACGATCGCCGGCATTAGGCCCCGTGTCGTCGCGACGCTCTCCAGCGAAGCCAGCACCTCACCGGCGGTCGCCGGGGGGAGCGATATGCGCAATGACGCGGCGGGCCGGGTGGCATCGTCCCAGCCGAAATCGGCCATTTTGCGCCATAAGGAGTCGTGCTGAGCGCCATAGACGCGATCCGACTCGACCGGTCCGATCCCTTCGCAGGCTGCGTTGACCTCGTCCACCATGCGGGCGAGTGTCCTGGGTCGCCCGGCCAGCCTTACGGCGAGGTGATGGCTGCTGTTGCGGGCTAGGCCCAGTTTCTGGGCCGCCACCGGGCTCAGCCAGGTGAGCGCAAGTGGTGATGATCGACCGTGGAATACCGACATGCCCGCCGCGAAGGCATCGGAGGCTCTGGGGAACGAGGCAGTGACGGTCGCCTGGCCGTCGGGCAGGGGAGTCAATTTAACCGACACCTCGGCTATGACGCCGAGCGTCCCCAGGCCGCCTACATGGAGCCGTGACATGTCGTATCCGCTGACGTTTTTTACCACCCGGCCACCGCTCCTAGTAAGTACGCCTTTCGGCGTGGCCACCGTCATTCCAATTACCAGGTCCCGCGTTCCCCAGCCCTGCCACCTGAGCGGCCCGGGCGAACCGACCGCCAGAGTGCCTCCAACCGTTGCGCGGTCGGGCAGGGGAGGATCGACGGCGAGGAACTGTCCGTGCTCCGACAGCTTTGCCTGCAAGGCGAAAATCGTCATGCCGGTCTGTACCGTGGCCGTCAGATCTCCAGCGTTGTGGGCGACGAGACCATCGAGGCTAGTCATATCCACCGCAGCGTCGTAGCGCGTGGGGGGCCTGCCGATCGCGGTCCGGGTGAGGCCGCCGAGCGGAGCCATCGTCAACCCGTCTCGCGAGCACGCCGCCAGCGCCTCGGAGAGCCCGTCGAGAGAGGTGGGTGCGAGAACCGTGGACGGGGTGATCCCGTCTATGGCGTGTGCTTCGCTTGACACGTGTCTCAGACGTGAGCCCCGGCGCCGGTCTTTCCGACCGGTCCACCCTGGGCGATCTGACTCTCGTCCGCACCCTGAGGAAAGATCTTTCCCGGATTCAGAGCGTCGCGAGTGTCGAATGCAGGCTTGAGCCCGGCCATCGCCGACAGGTCGTCCTCGTTGAACATGTACGGCATGTACTCTCGCTTCTCTATGCCGATGCCGTGCTCTCCAGACAGGGCACCGCCTTCGGCGACACAGAGCTTCAGAATCCGACCCCCCAGTTCGAGCACCCGTTCGGTTTCTCCGGTCTTGCGCTCGTCGAAGAGAATGGACGGGTGCAGGTTACCGTCGCCGGCATGAAGCACGTTGGCGATGGGGAAGCCAGACTCGTCCGACATCTCCTTAATTCGTGCCATCACGTCTACCAGCCGCGTCCTCGGTATCGTTCCGTCGATCAGGTAGTAGTTGGGGGCCAGTCTCCCGAGGGCTCCCAGGGCGCCCTTGCGGCCAGCCCACAGGCGCGCTCGCTCATCGGCATTCCTGGCGATCCTGACCTCCAAGGGGCGGTGTCTCTCCATCACCGACTCCACCAGCTCCGACTCCTCCTCCACCGACTCGGCCAGTCCGTCCACCTCCACTAGCAGCACGGCTCCGGCGTCTTCCGGGTACCCGGCGTGTACCGCCGGCTCGGCCGCCGCGATGGCGAGGTCGTCCATCATCTCCATGGCCGCCGGCACTATGCCCGAGCCAATAACGTCCGAGACGACGGCGCTCGCTTGATCCAGCTTTTCGTAGACGGCAAGCATCGTCTTGACCGCCTCGGGCCGCCGAAGTAGCCGTACGACCACCTTCGTGATCACTGCCAGCGTCCCTTCGGAGCCAATCACGATGCCGCGCAGGTCGTAGCCGGGAGCCTCGCCGGTCCGGTCGCCCAGCCAGACCACGGTTCCGTCCGCCAGCACCACCTCGACACAGAGCACGTGATTGGTGGTGACCCCATATGCAAGGCAATGCGGACCGCCGGAGTTCTCGGCCACGTTGCCGCCGATCGTGCAGGCCTGCTGGCTCGACGGGTCGGGGGCGTAATAGAGATCGTGCTCGGCCGCAGTCGCTGACAGGTCCAGGTTCACGACACCCGGTTCCATCACGGCGAGTCGGTTGGCCGGGTCGACCTCGACGACCCTGTTCATCCGCGTCAGCGACAACACCAGTCCGCCTTGGCTGGGTATCGCACCGCCGCTCAGCCCGGTGCCCGCGCCGCGGGCGACCAGCGGCACGCCGTGCTCCCGGACGGTCGCCATGACTTCGGACACCTCCGAGGTAGAAGTCGGAAGCACCACCGCCGCGGGCATCGCGCGGTCGACCGATCCGTCGTACTCGAAGGCAATCAGGCCGTCCGGCTCGTGCACGACATAGTCGTCACCGACGATCGACTTCAGACGGGCTATTAGATGCTTGTGATTCATACAGGGTTGGCTATGTTAGGTGGGGCGGGCCGTGCCAGCCTATGATATGGGGAGCCGTCCGACCGTCGCAATCGTATAATCGGGCGATGGAGAGACCCCTACTCCTGCTCATAAGGGTGGGCCTCATGCTCGTCCTGCTCGTGCCGTTGCTGGTTGCACAGGAACCTCTGCCCAGCACTTTCTTTCCTTACATCGTGGGAAAAGCATTGTATGCGCGCACGCTTATCGAGATCGTCTTCGGCCTGTGGATTATCCTCATCACCGCCTACCCGGCTTACCGTCCTCCACGTTCGTGGATCGTGGCGACCTTCGCGATTCTCCTGCTCGGCAGCCTTGTCGCCGCACTCGCCGGCGTAAGCGTCACTCGCAGCCTGTGGTCCAACTACGAACGGATGCAGGGGGTTGTGGACCTTCTCCACTGGTTCGGCTTCGTGCTGGTGGCGGCCTCGACGCTGCGGTCGTTTGTCTCTTGGAGGATGTTTCTGAACGCCAACGTGGCCGTCAGCGTGGTCGTTGCCATCATGGGCATCACCCAGAGCTTTGATGTCAGACTTTTGCCCCACCTGTTGGATCGCGACCGCATCGACATCACCCTCGGTAACCCCGTGTATGTCGGTGCATACATGCTCGTCGCGTTGACGACCGCTTTGGCGCTCCTCGCACAGTCGTTCGAGCGTTCTGGGGTTGTCGCCACACCGGCCTCCGGCTCGCGCGCCCGGCGGCGGCGAAGGCGGAGGCAGTCGGGATGGGAGGGGCAGGCGGACGCTCGTTGGCTGTGGCGGGCGTTCTGGACGACCGCGGTGATCCTGGACTTCGTCGTGCTTCTCATGGCCGGCGCCAGGGGTGCACTCATAGGCCTCGCGGTGGCACTCGGGACCGTCTCGATCGTATTCATTGTGCAGTCGGTGATTGCCGCCAAGAACGAAGGTTCGATTCAGGACGCTTCACGATATCTGTTCAACCGTTCTCCCGACTGGCGCAAAGCCGGGTCCGAACTTCGCTATTTCTCCCTCGCCGGACTGCGGCACCTGACAGCCGGTCCAAACTGGTGGCTCAAGTCCGGCGCCGTGCTCGGGCTCCTGCTAATCGTCGCCGTCGTATTCACGCTGGGCCTGGCACGCGACTCCGCCTTCGTCCAGCGGCTCGCCCAGGAAAACCGCATGGTGGCCCAGTTGGCCTCGTTCGGAACCGGGGAAGACAGCACCAACACCAGGCTCAACTCGACGAAAATGGGGCTGGTGGCCTTCGCCCAACGTCCGCTGGTCGGTTGGGGGCCGGAAAACTTCGCGGTCGCCTATGACCGCAATGTGGGTGCGGAGCGGTTCTCATTTCAGAACGAATCCTACGACCAGGCTCATAACAAGGTCGTTGAGGAGTTGACCACCAAGGGGCTCGTGGGATTCGTGCCGTTCGCGGCCATGTGGCTGCTGGTGGCATGGACGTATATCAAGACGCTACGCCGTCGCGACCTGAGGTCGGAGCATTTTACGCTGCTCATGGGTGCGGCCACTCTGGGCTATTTCGTGCAGAACCTGTTCCTGTTCGATACCCCCGCCACCGCCCTGCAAATCTACCTGCTCTTGGGCTTCGCTATAGCCCTGGAGGTCAATCTGCAACGCGATCCGGAGCTATTGGGGGAGGTAAGCCCGGCAGCCGAACCCTCGCCGAGGTCGGATGCAGAGGAGGTGGCCCCCACTGACATGCAGTGGCTGGAGCGATTTGGGTGTGGCGAAAAGGTGATAATCGCCGGCAAGTGGATGAAGCATCTCTGGAAAATGCCCGAATTCCACATTCCGGTCGTGCTGGCCCTCGTCGTGTTGGCCGTAGTGTTTCTCAACGTCAGGGCCTTCGATGCCTCCAGGTTGGTTGGTACGGCACTGGTTGGCAACATCACTTTCGAGGAGCGAATCGACAGGTTTGAGCGGGGGATCAACGCGTTCCCGGTCCTCGGCAATCAGCCCAGGCTCACGCTGTTCAATCATCTGGCCTCCGAGTTTCCGTCACTGACCCCGGAACAGCGCCAAATCGCAGTCAATTTCGCAAGCCACGAATTGGAGGCCGCCAGGCGCGCCGAGCCGCAGGAGTGGAGGGTCTACGTTCGGGCTGCTTTCTTCTTGTTGACCGCCGCCAACTGGGACCCTAGCCTACTGGAATTGTCCCGTGAACTGGTGGATGAGGCCGCCCGGTTAGCGCCGGAGCGAGTAGAAATTTACGACGCGCTGGCCTCACAGTTCGTCATGGAAGGAGACTTCGTGAGAGCTCAAGCCATTCTCGACGAGTACCTGGAGATGAACCCCGAATCCAGCTTTCTGCTTCAAATCCGCATCAACCAAGTGTCATCCGCGCTGGCGCAGAGCGTCGCACCTCAGTCGCCGTCGGAGGGCCTCCAGCCGGTCACCAGCGCGTCCAACTCGGTGCAGAACCAGCGGTCACCGACCGTCACGTCGACGAACACAGAGCCGTAAGCGTTGTCCCCCGGCTTGTGGTAGACGCCGGTTCCGGTGGAACGATCCGCGATCCCCTTGATAACCGGCTGGGCTGTTCCGGAGAACTCGCAGATCGTGATCTCTTCGCCGCTCGGACGCGAGGGGATCGTGCCCCCGCTAAACGACTCGGGTGTGATTGGCGTGGGCGCCGACTCGGACGCCCAGACGCCTTGGCTCAGGGCCCTGGCCCTCTCCTGCGCGAGTATCAGCCTGTCCCGGTACCTGAATTCATCCGGGAAGCCGGACACGAAGGCGTGACCGCTCGCCAGCAGAACCTCGTTGACCATCTCCCCGGCCACGTAGACGTATCGCAAGGCTCTGCCTGAGGTATCCGCCTGAATCACATCGATCTCCAGTTCAACGGTCCGACCCTCTACTAGATGCCTGTTTTGTTCAACGGCGGCGGCGGCGCTGAGATCGGGGATCTCGATCCCCAGATAGCGCACCTCGAAGGTCTCTCCGTCACGACTGACGAGTATCGTCGAGCCGTCTATGACCTCGGCCACCGTGGCCGAGACCAGGAACTCTGACTGGACGCTGGGCGTACCCATCCAGGTTGTCCGATCGGAATCTGTCAGAACGGGCGTCCCGTCACCGCACGCGGTGGCCAGTGCGGACAACGATGTCAGGGCGATGAGCAACCCGACCCTGGAGATCGCGGTGCCGGACGAGGGTGTGGGCACGAGCCGTCAGTCGGGTAGGGGAAGGCTCTGGATGACTTCGGCTACGATCGAGTTCTCGTACAAGCCCTCAGCACCGCCCGCGGTGAAATTGCCGAATGGATCGATGGTGCCGGCGGAGGGATCAGTGACACGCCAGAGCACGGTGAGGCCGGTCAGATCGTTGCCCTGTTGGTCTCTTGATGACACGGCGAAGTGTATTGTCCGACCCGGCACGACGGTGGCCAGGTCGGGTTCAATTATCACCGTGCTCAGGCGCCCGGTGATAATGACATCGATGAGCCGGGTCAGAGTTATCGACTCGTCTCCCACTCCCTGCATGGCGGTCACCTTCAGCGCCCTGGTGTAGATGCCCGGTTCGCCGGTCAGTTTCAAGCTACCCGCGTCGTTGATCTCCCCGACCAGCGAATCGAGCGCCTCCAAGACGAAGATCGTGTCCGGGGCTGGTAAACCGGATTCATCGATTCCCTGGACAATCATCACCAACCTCGACCCGGTGGGTGCGACGAGCGTACCGGGGACGACCTTGATTGCGGCGAGCGGTCGAATGACGTCTTCGTCGAGCACCACGACCGTCGCGAAATCCACGGCTCTAAGGACCTCTCCCGACTCGTCCAAGGAGACGGCTTCCACGCTCACGGCTTCGGTGTAGATCCCTGTGCTTTCTGCGGCGGTGAACAGGCCGTCACCGTCTATCGAGCCGGCCTCTGGATCGACCACGCTCCACCTGATCTGTGCGGTTCGAACAATCTGGCCCAATGCGTCCAGGGCGACCGCGGTCAGTTGAAGCTGGTCACCGGAGTGCAATCGGAAGGTTTCGGGAAGGGCCTGAACGGTCAGGAAGTCGTCTGATCCTGCCAGGTCCGTCACGGACACATCGACCGTCTTGGTGATCGTCTCACCCTCCCAGATCGCCGTCACGGTCACCGACCGCTGGTAGGTTCCCTCGTCCCCGAGAACCGTCAGGTATCCGAGTTGATTGATCCGGCCCAGGGCGGGCACATCGACCGACCACAAAAGGTTCACCTGCGGAATCAGTTGCCCGTCCTCGTCGAAAGCAGCCGCTCTCATCCTGTATACCTCGTTTTTGGACACCGTGGTCTGTCCAGGAAACACGCTGACCGAGGCCAACTTTCGGCGAATCGGATCGCCGACCACGGTCACGTCCACCGATGAGGCGATCGACTGGATGCCTCGTGCGGAGTTTCGCACCGCGGTGACCGTCACCGCGTCGCGGTAGGTCCCTGGAATTGGGCCGGCGATCAGCTGCCCGATCCCGTTGACGTTGCCCACCCTCGGATCGGTGACGCTCCAGATCAGCTGCACGTCGTCGAACCGGCCACCGGCGCCGTCGTACGCAGTCGCCGTAAGGGACGTGGCGGCACCGACGTCCAAGACTACCTGGGAGGGTTCTACCTGGATCGTCTCGATCGTACGGACATCACCCGGCTCGCCGGTGACGAGGACGGAGGCCTTGGCCAGCAATCTGATCGTTTCCGTCTGGACCGGGATCGGGACGGACGCCGCCGGGACGGGGTCGGGGCCGATGCAAGCCACCGTGACGGCGACCGTGACAACGGCCAGCAACGCTCCCCACGCGGGCAGCAAGGGCCGCCGACCCGAGTGGGTCGTACGCAAGAAGATGGAGGGGTCTAGCATCGCCGACCGTCTAGCACTACCGATTAGAGGGCTCAGTTTCTCGCATTTACAGCGGCTGGGGAGGTGAAAATCACCTCTAAGAGGATATCATTCGTCTGGGAGAACTCGAACCTGACAGTGGCCGCCGTTTGGACGGATGGCTCCGAGGATGCTGAATCTAGGCTGAAGCCCTCCGGGGCCTTCAACTCCACCGAGATGCCCCGGCGGGGTACACCCGGCTGTTTTTGCAACAGCAATCTGTACGTCAACCGGCCCTCTTCGACTTCCAGTGTCGAACCCGGCAGGTCATAGGCCAGCACGATCTCCCTGCTCGTCCCGGCTTCCACGATCGCCAGACCGGAGAAGACCGTCATGCCGTGGCCGGCGGACAGCCTAGCCGTCTCTTGATCCGGCGTGCCAAACCCTGCCTCCACCGAGACGCTCTGCCCCGGCAATGGCAGCTCGCTATTTGCGAGCAGCCGCACGCCCTCCGGCATTAGAACTCGCACGTAGTTCCAATAGCAGGCATTTTTCAGAGTGCTGTAATCGGTTCCTCGATAGCGCCACTGTGGCTCGCAGGGAGGCGAGCCCGAATCACTATGGTTTTGGTAGCTCAGGCGCAGACTCGCCCGCGGACTCGCGGGGTCTGCGAGGTCGACAGCGTAGTCCAAGTTCCGCTGTATGTTGCGATCGACCTTGCTCCAACCGACGTTGGAGTCGAACACACCGAGGTAGTCGTGATCAACTGCCAGCAGTTCGCCACTCCACCCCTGTGCCCTGATGACCTCAGTCGCGTCCTCGTCGTTGACCTGGATCATCAAATCGCGGCTTTGTAGCGCGCGAAGGGTGGCCGAGGCGATGTCCAGGAGTTGTGACAGGCCCTGGGGCCGCTTGAGCGAATCGAAGAGACCGCGGACCACCAGGTCCGAGTAGGACCTCCCGTGCTCGTCCGTGCCTCGCTCCATCAGGCTGAGGAAGTTCCGTTGGGTGATCGGCTCACCCCTGTCCGGTGAGGCCACCGAGCCCAGGGCCTGCACAAGCTCCAACATTCCCCACTGGTTTATGGCGATTACGCCGTCTACCGTGCGACGTTGACCGAGCTTGAATATGTCCTGTGCCGTCACCGCGCTGGTGGGGAAATCGGGATCCCAGGACACATCCCGCATGAGCCACACCCAGCCGTTCATGTGCTCTTCCAGCCCCGGTGGACCTACGGGGTAGAGGGCAATACGGTCAAAGTCGTCGACCCGAACAACGTCGAAGTACTCAACTTGCTCTATGGCGCCTTGCGACAACGCTATGACCCATACAGCCGACACGAAGCCTCCGGTAGCCCGCAGCTCGTCCGCCGATTGCCCCAGCACTAGGTAGCTACGATCCGCATCCGTGCCAAACAGGGTGCCGCCGATGCTTGATAGGCCGGAGACCAGGCCCAAACCCTCGTGAAAAGATCGAGCCGCCGCTGCGAGATCGGAGACCGGCCCGCGAAGCAGCGACGAGACGCCCTCCCGTTGCAGTTCGTCCAGGGAATCGGCTACCGCCTCGGACTGTTCAATCGCCACGTCGAGGCGTTCCACGTTCTGCGCTATCGAGTCGAGCGCAGCGGCCAGGCCCTCTCCACTCAGCAGGCCCCGTGCCTCGTCGGACGCCAGATCGAGCACCGGACGCAAGACCTCGATTCCCATGCCGGCGGCCGAAGTTAGATCGCCTGTCGATGCCAACAAGATGTTCAACGCCGCGAGGTCGCTCCGCAGGGCGTCAACGTCTCCGAGCCCATCGAGCATGTCGGCGATCCGTCCGACCAGCCTTTCGGCTTCTTCGGAACTCCCCTCGATCGCGGCAAGTATGCTAGCCAGATCGTTGCTGTCGGGAAGTTCGGAGTCGTTCCCGCCGAGGATCGGACCGACGATTGGCTTGGCCTGCTCGGCAATTTCCAGTGCGACGTCAAGGAGGTCGGTGGTTGCTAGCCCCACTCCGCCGGCGGCTATCATGCGGGTCTCGACGGACCTTATGCGGTCCATCGACGACCGGACTCCGGGCAGCCCAAGCGCCACGCCTCCAGGATTGGAACGCGGCCAACCATGATCTAGAAGGTCGGTCGCCCGGGTGAATTCGTCGCGAGCCTTGTCTACGGTTCTTTTCGTGTTTTCAACCGCGTCGCCGGAGAAGGCGACTCCCACAGCCCCGGACGCCCCGGTCATGGCCTCGTCTCCCGCAATGAGGGCGCGTGCGGCCTCCACGTTGCGCTCAGCACGAGTGGCGGCAATCTCCCATGAGGTCAGTTCCCGTTCCAGTAGGGGCACCCACGAGAGTCCTTTGGACATCTGACCCACCCAGCGAAACGCGATAGTGGTGGCCGAGAGGTCTGAACGTAGGTCATCCACGTCACGACGCAGGCTTTCCAACCCGACCGGATCGGGGCCATACAGCGAGGAGGACGAGACCGATGTCAGCCTGTCGACTCGATCGCCCGCGGTTACCGCCAGCGGGATCATGTAGGCGGCCGCGCTCCAGACCGCCAGCCCCACAGCCACCATCGATAGGGCGAGCGGTAACTGCCAGCGCAGGTCGAGCGATGGAGGCGCGGAGGATGTGGATGGCCGGGACCGGCCATTTGAGGTGTCTGAATTCACCGAGGGATGGGCTCCGCGAAAAGTATACGTGCTGGGGAGTCAACCTAACCCCCGCCCACACCCTCCGCGCGTTCCGATGCCCAAGCCGCAGACACCACGAAACCGCTTGACGATGCGCTGGAGGGGCAATATAGTCCGAATCATGCGTTCGGACCGTGAACATAGCGTCGCTTCTACCGTCGCCCTGAGGGAGTTACAAGTGTTGGAAGAGGTCAGCCACCGACCCCACGTCAGCCAGCGCCAACTCGCCGATCGCCTTGGCGTAGCTCTCGGAGCCACCAATGTCCTGATCCGCCGACTCGCCGATCAAGGCTACATTCAGGCGTCTAAGGTCGGCTGGCGGCGCTGGTCCTACGCGATAACGGCCACGGGTGTCACACACAAAGCCTTCCTCGCACAGGGAGTCGTCGAGCGGTTCCTGCATAGGTACAACTCTTTCCGGGCCGCCGTCAGGGCGGAGCTGGAGGAGGCTGGAATCTCGAAAAAATCTCGCGTGGCGGTGGTCGGCTCGGAGGAGATGACCGAGTTGGTGTACTTGGCCCTTACTGATCTCGGGATCGACGACATCGTATTTTACGCGGCGCAGCCGCCGTCGGCCGGCGCATCGGCGAAGCGTAAGGTACTGGGCCGGCCGATGCAGCACCTCGATGCGATCATCGGCGCTACGGAGTCGCCCGAGCACGGCGCAGTCGTCGTTGCGACCGCCGGTAACCCGGCCGACCTGGTCGCATGGCTGAAAGACAACGGAGTGTGCGAGGACCGCGTCGTGACACTTTTCAGTAGCAGGGTTGGAGAGTTGACTGCTAACTCTCCGGATCGTGACGGGTTTTAGGTTTCGGCGGGTGGACGATAGTTGCCCCGGTCGGAACGCGGCAAACACAACCTGGGGATTTGAGTGAAGCAGCAGTTCCTCCATAAGCTGGAAAAACAAGATGCGGTGGTGGCGGTAGTCGGCGTCGGCTATGTCGGCCTCCCTCTCGCCCTCGCCTTCGCCGAGGGAGGCATGGAGGTGATTGGCGTTGACTTGGATTCGAGCAGGGTGGAAGCTCTCAACGCCGGGATCAGCCACATCCCGGACGTCTCGCACGAGAGCCTGTCCAAACGGGTGGATACTGGCTCGCTCCGGGCCACGACCGAATTCGATGCGCTCAACGAGGCGGACGCCGTCATCATCTGCGTTCCCACGCCACTGGCGAAGACCAGGGAACCAGACCTGTCGGCGGTCGTGTCGGCCTGCGACGAGGTGGCCGGTCGCCTGCACCCGGGGATGGTCGTGGTGCTGGAGAGCACCACGTACCCCGGTACGACGGAAGAGGTGATACTGCCCAGGCTTTCCTCGCCATCGTGCAACTGGGGCATGGAGGTCGGCAGGGACTACTTCGTGGCGTTCTCGCCGGAGCGGATAGACCCCGGCCGTACCGATTACACTGTCCGGACGACACCCAAGGTGGTCGGAGGCATGACCGGTGACTGCACGGAGGTCGCGGTGGCGCTGTACGAGACCGCAATCGACAGGGTCGTTCCCGTCTCCTCTCCCAAGGTCGCCGAGATGGTCAAGCTGCTTGAAAATACCTTTCGAGCCGTCAACATCGGACTGGTGAACGAGGTCGCGATCATGTGCGACCACCTGGGCATCGACGTATGGGAGGTGATCGACGCCGCCGGTAGCAAACCGTTCGGGTACGTGCCTTTCTACCCGGGTCCGGGTCTCGGTGGCCACTGCATCCCCGTAGACCCCCACTACCTGTCATGGAAGCTGCGGACGCTCAACTACGACGCCCGGTTCATCGACCTAGCGGCGCAGGTAAACATGAGTATGCCACAGTACGTCGTCCAGAAGGTGGCCGACGCTCTGAACCGGACCGGTCGGTCTCTGAACGGATCGCGCATCCTGCTCCTCGGCGCCGCCTACAAGGCCGACGTATCTGACACGCGCGAGTCCCCGAGCTTGGAGTTGATCTCCCATCTTAAAGCGCGGGGTGCAACCGTCGTATACAACGACCCTTACGTGCCGCAAATAGACGTGGAAGGCGTTCCGATGGAGTCGGTGGAACTCACGGATCAGGAGTTGGGAGCGGCGGACTGTGTGGTGATCGCGACCAATCACTCCTCATACGACTGGGAGCAAATACTGGAGGCGAGCAGCTTGGTAATGGACACGCGAAACGCAACAGGGGCACTGGCCGCCGACCAGAACAAGGTGGTGAAGCTGTGACTGTCGCCGGCTCTCATTCGGGCGATTCGATTAACCGGGGCGGCCGCGCACTCATCACCGGTGGCGCCGGCTTCGTCGGATCCCACCTCGCCGAAGTCCTGCTGGCTCGTGGCTACCGGGTCACCGCGATCGACGACGTGACCACCGGGCGCCTGAACAACGTCGAGCACCTGCGTAGCGCGGACGGGTTCTCGCTTGTCGTCGACTCCATTACAAACGAGGTTGTGATGGACCGACTGGTCAGCGAGTCCGACATCGTCTTTCACTTGGCGGCGGCCGTGGGGGTGGACCTGATTATCAACGACGCGGTTCACGTAATCGAAACCAACATACTGGGTACACACGCGGTCTTGAACGCTGCCGCCCGCTACCGGAGCAAGGTCATGCTGGCCTCCACGTCGGAGATCTACGGCAAGAGCGAGTCACCGCCATTCGCCGAGGACGACGATCGGCTCATGGGGCCCACGACCAGGTCACGCTGGTGCTACGCAGCCTCCAAGGCGGTCGACGAGTTTCTGGCCTTGGCGTACTTCAAGCAGAAGGGTTTGCCGGTGACCATCTTCCGGCTCTTCAATACCGTCGGCCCCCGCCAGACGGGGATGTACGGCATGGTCGTGCCACGGTTTGTAAAACAGGCCGTTAAGGGTGATGCGCTTACCGTCTACGGTGACGGGACTCAGACCCGGTGTTTTTGCGATGTCAGGGACGTGGTCCGCGCGATCGTCGGCCTGGCCGAGTCGGACGCCGCGGTGGGAGGTGTTTTCAACATCGGTTCGGAGCGAGAAATCTCGATCATGGACCTCGCCCTGCTTGTGCGCCGTGTCGTCGGGTCCGGTGCCGAGCCGACTCTTGTGTCGTATGAGGAAGCCTACAGTCCTGGTTTCGAGGACATGGTGAGAAGAATTCCCGACACCTCCAGGATTAGGGAGGTGATCGACTGGATGCCCGAGATCGACCTGGAAACCACCATCTCCGACGTCGCGGCCGACCTTTCAACTGTCCGATCGCCCTAGTGGCCGTTTGAGAGTAGTACACATAGTGGGCGCCCGACCCAACTTCATGAAGATCGCCCCGGTCATCGACGCCCTGAGTGGCCTGGGCGAGGACGTTGGTCAGACGCTCGTTCATACCGGCCAGCACTACGACGAAGAGATGTCACAGGTCTTCTTCCGGGACCTGGGACTGCGGTCGCCCGACGTCAATCTGGAGGTCGGCTCCGGCAGCCATGCGGCCCAGACGGCGGCCGTCATGAGCGCCTGTGAGCCTGTTTTCGAACGGGAGCGCCCCGACTGGGTCGTGGTCGTGGGCGACGTCAACTCGACGCTGGCGGGGGCGCTGACCGCCAGTAAAATGGGCATTCGCGTGGCGCATGTGGAGGCCGGATTGCGGTCCTTTGACAGGACGATGCCGGAAGAGCACAATCGGATCGTCACCGACCATCTCGCCGACCTGCTCCTCACCCCGTCGCGGGACGCCGACGTCAATTTGTCCCGCGAGGGCATAGCCCCGGAACGCATCAGATTCGTCGGTAACGTGATGATCGATACTCTTGTCCGCCTACTGCCGGCCGCCGCCGCCCTGTGGCCGGGGCTGTCCGACCGACTCGGTGGACTGGAGCGAGGTGGATACGCGTTGGTCACCCTGCACCGTCCGTCCAACGTAGACCGGCCCGAATCCCTGAAGGCGATCATGGCCGACCTAGCATTTTTTGCGGAGTCGATTCCCGTGATATTCCCGGTCCACCCCCGTACCCGTGGCCGCCTAGAGGCCCAGGGCGGTTCCGACCTGAGTAAGTATCTGGAAATGGTCGAACCACTTGGTTACCTCGACTTCTTGTCGCTCCAAAGCAACGCCCGCCTAGTCGTGACCGACTCCGGTGGACTCCAGGAGGAAACCACTTTTATGGGGGTGCCGTGCGTCACCGTGCGGGAGAACACCGAGAGGCCGATCACCATAGAGCAGGGGACCAACACACTGGCTCCGCCATCTCGACTGCGCAAGACTCTTCACTCGGCGCTCTCTGAGGCGGTGCCGTCTGGCCAGCCCGAATTGGAGTTCTGGGACGGCCAGGCTGGGAAGCGCGTGGCCCGGGCTCTAACCGAGGCCCCGAGAGGCCGCTGAAGTGTGTGGGTTCGTCGGCGCCTTTTTCGCGCCCGGTAACGGAGGGGTCGACCGGACGGCGCTTGACCGCTCCACCGAGACGCTCCTGCATCGCGGCCCCGACGACTCTGGAAGCTTCGTCTCTGGAGACTGTCGCTACGGCGTCGGCTTTCGGCGGCTGAGCATCATCGACCCCGCCAGGGGCCACCAGCCGATCATCGGCTCGGACGGCGACATCTGCGTGACCGTGAACGGTGAAATCTACAACCACACCGAGCTTCGATCGGAGCTTGAGCGTCTGGGCCACCACTATCGCACGGACTCGGACTCCGAGGCGGTCCTGCACGGCTACGAAGAGTGGGGCGACGCCATGGTGGACCGGTTGCGTGGCATGTTCGCGCTGGCGGTCTTTGACGGCCGCCAGAACGGAGCCGGACGACTTCTGCTCGCCCGTGACCGACTGGGTGTTAAGCCGCTCTACCATCGCTCGACGCCGGACGGGCTGGTCTTCGCATCGGAGATCAAGGCGATACTGACGTGGCCCGGCGTCTCGGCGGAGGTCGACGATTTGGCCCTGGGCCACTACCTCACACTGTCCGCGACCCCGGCTCCTCGCACGATGTTCGAGGGAATCTCCAAGCTCCGACCGGGCCACCGGCTGACCGTCGATTCGGACTGCCGCGTCGAGACCCGGCCCTACTGGGACCCGACGTCCGGAATTTTCGACCTGGGCGACGCATCCGAACACCAAGTCGCGGGACTGGTGCGGGACGGCCTGCGCGAGTCTATAGGCCTGCGCATGATGAGTGACGTGCCGTTTGGCGTCTTTCTTAGCGGCGGCGTCGACTCCAGCCTCAACGTGGCGATGATGAGCGAGATGATGGGCAGGCCGGTTGACACCTTCTCCGTCTCACTCCAGGGCGACCCCGAATCGGACGAGCGCGAGCACGCGCGCCGGGTGGCCAAGCACTTCGGAGCCAAACACAGAGAAGTCGAGGTCACGCCGGATCAATTCGTGGAGTTCCTGCCGCGCATGGTCCACCACCAGGATGAGCCCCTCGCCGATCCCGTCTGTGTGCCCCTCTACTTTGTGAGCAAGCTGGCGAAGGACAGTGGGACCACCGTCGTACAGGTGGGAGAGGGGGCGGACGAGCTGTTCGCCGGCTACAACGGCTACGCGGTGATGAGCGACTTCCACCGCCGCCTCTTCGGACCGTTCGCCCGGCTACCCGCACCGGTCAAACGGATCGCCGCCGCCGCCGTGCCGGGCCTTATGCGCGGTCGCAGGGCGGAGTACATGCGCAGGGCCGCCGAGGATGAAGAGTTGTTTTGGGGTGGAGCCGTCGTCTTCTCCGACAGAGAAAAAACCAAGTTGGTCCGCATCAGTGGTGGCGAAGGTAGTTACAGGGAGATTATTTCCGGGTACTACGCAGAGTACGACCGGGCCAAGCCGGGAATGCCGTTCCTCGACCGGGCCATCCACGTCGAGTTGCGCCACCGTCTGCCGGAGCTGCTGCTCATGCGCGTTGACAAGATGAGCATGGCCGCCTCGGTGGAGGCGCGGGTGCCGTTCCTCGACCACAAGCTGGTCGAACTGGCGCTGTCCATCCCGTCGTCCCTGAAGTACAAACACGGTCGGACCAAGCACATCCTCAAGGAGGCGGCCGGACCGCTGTTGCCGTCCGACGTCATCGATCGGCCGAAAAAGGGTTTTTGCGGAGGAACCACCAACATGATCGGTCCGGCGGTGGCGGACTACGCGACTGGCGTCATCCGCTCGTCCGACTTCCTCGCCAGCCGACTTCAAATGTCCCGTGTCGACGCCATAGTCGACGAGCATCGGTCCGGTAAGGCGAATCGGGGTGCTGAGGTCTGGTCTCTGATGAACTTGGCCCTGTGGCACCGGGTCTGGATAGAGGGTCGCGACTCTTGAAAACCTCCGGGTTCGCCAGTCTAGCTGGGCACTACTTCGCCGTTTTCGGTCCCTATGGCTTAGTGCTCCTGGCCGATCGTGTGGGTCGTCGCCTGTTACCCGGATGGCTTTACCGCCGCACCTGGGGCAGGCGGGACCGCTGGGACACCAGTGCGCCCGTGGGCGCGATCCCGGATCGACTCGACTCGAAGGTCTTTCTGGACCGGTTCCCCGAGGCCGTCCGTCAGATAACCGCCGCCGCCGACGAAGTCACAGGCCACAGCTTCGATTTTCTCGGGACCGGGGTATCCGATTGGGGCAGCACCATCCGTTGGAACCGGGACGTCAACAGCGGCTATTCCTGGCCGGCAAACTTCTATACGGATCTGGATATCCGTGATGTTTACGGCACCGGCGTCGACGTCAAAATCCCGTGGGAACTGAGCCGGTTCCACCATGCTGTGGTCTTGGCTCAGGCCCATTGCCTTTCGGAGGGAGATGGATATGCCGACGAACTCGCCGAGCAATGGGGCTCGTGGCGGGAAGCCAATCCGTTCCCTTATGGCGTGAACTGGATTTCGGCGATGGAGGCCTCGATACGGGCCGTTAATGTGCTCTACTCCGCCGCCCTCATCTCCTCCGATGCAAACGGTGAACGGCGGAGCTTGGATTCGCTTTCGACGAGCATGCGAGAGCACGGTACATTCATAGAGCGAAACCTCGAGGTCGGAGCGGGTCCGGAAGGCTTGGTCACTGGCAACCATTACCTGGCCAACCTGTGCGGGCTCGCCTGCATCGGCCTGGCACTGCCCGATCTGCCCGAATCCGGTCGGTGGCGTCGAGCGGGTCTTTCCGGTCTCGAAAGTGAGGCCCGGCGGCAGGTGCTGCCCGATGGTTTCTTTTGGGAAGGCTCCACGTCTTACCATCGCCTTGTGCTCGAGCTCTTGTTGGTCCCGGCTCTGATTGCCCGCCGCACCGGTGTGGACTTGGGAATCGGGTATTGGGCAACACTGGAGAGGATGTGTGAGGTGGTCATGCGCCTGATCGGTCCGGCTGGCGGAGTTCCCATCATCGGCGACAACGACGACGGACGGCTGCTCATAACCTCCGGCTATCCGGGCTGGCGGCGTAGCGATCACCGCTACCTACTCGCGATAGGGGCCGCGCTCTTCTCCCGGCCCGACATGAAGGGGGCCGCGGGTCCAGCGCATCCCGACTTGTTCTGGCTACTGGGTGAGGACGGGGTGCGTGACTTCGAAGCGTTGCCTTCCAAGCCGTCCAGCGTGCCAAGTCAGGCCTTCGTGGACGGCGGCCTGTGTGTCCTACGAGGAGACCGCGACGGCGATTTCGCGGTGCTGCGATCAGGTGGCGCGGTACACGGCGCTCCCACCGGCCACCTGCACAACGACGCCCTGTCGCTTGAGTTATGGCTCGACGGGGAGGCGGTGACAGTCGATCCGGGAACACTCGCTTACACCTCCGACTCGGTGGCACGGGACGAACTGCGTTCGACGCTCGCTCACGCCACGGTTTCGTTGAACGGCGGCGAGCAGAACTGCATGGTTCCCGGTTCCCCCTTCGAGCTTGGTATCGAAACCGATGTCGAGCTACTCGAATGCCGGACTAATGAAACCACATCCGTCGCCACGGTGAGAGCCTATTGGCGCGGTGGCGGAACCCACGTCCGGAGGGTAGCGCACGACCGCCATACCGGAGACTGGCGTGTGGAGGACACGGTGACGGGTGCCGACAGGGCCACGTGGAGTTGGCCGTTGGCCCCGGGCAGGGCGGCCCTGGGAGCCCGTGTGGAGGCCAACTTCCCGTGGGCAGAGTCCGTCCAACAAGGCCGTATGGCGCCCTCATACGGTGTTGAAGCTCCGATCCGCATAATTCGGCATGAAGGCACGCTACATGGAGAGGGCAGGGCGATCTTCACCTTCCAGGTTCCTCATAAAGCGACCGACCGGTCCACGACTGGCGGCAGCAAGGTGGGCGCTCGTGAGTAAGCCCCCGGATGAGCCTACAAACAAAAAGGTGCTGTTCATGCACCGGGGCGGCGGTATCGGAGGCGCCCCGGTAAGCCTTCTGCAATTGGCGGCACGTCTCGACCCGGACGATTACACTGCGAAAATCATCTTCTCGGAGCCGGGTGCGATGATCGACCTGGCCGACCGGGCGGGCGTCGCTACCGGGCTGCTGCCCATGCGGGGGGCGTTCCTCTACGGAGCACAGGTGCCGATCAGGCCTCGCAGGCTGTTGCCCGCTCTGGCCGGCTTCCGGGGCACCGTCGCGGGGGCGAGTACTCTGCTGCGGGCCGAGCGTCCGGACCTCGTTCACCTCAACACCGCCGGACTGCTGCCCCTCGGCGTCGCTGCCCGGAGGGAGGGGGTGCGGATCGTCTGGCATATCAGGGAGGTAGTCAACCCGGGTACGGCGGTCGGCCGCTGGCTGGCTGGCCGGATATTCCAGATGGCCGACCAGGTGGTCGCAGCCTCGGAGTACGTGGCTTCCGGCCTGCCCTCAGGTGACAAGGTGTCGGTGGTGTACAACGCCGTGGATTCATCCCATTTCGACCCAGACAGGGTAGACGGGACCGAGGTCCGCTCTCGCCTGGGAATCGACGAATCGGCTGTCGTGGTGGGTATACTGGGCTCCGTGCAGAACGTAAAAGGGCACTTCGTGCTCGTTGATGCAGCGCGCAAGATGCTGTCGAAAAACCCGAACATGGTTTTCATGGTCGTCGGCGGAGGTGCCTCTGAAGGCTACCGGCAGAGTTGGAGGGGCCGGCTGAAGTCGACCCTCGGTATGCCGAGGGACAACGAGGAGCGTCTCAGGCGTGTCGTCGGCCACGACGGGACGAGTCAGAACTTCCGGTTTTGCGGGTACCAGGCCGACGTGGCGCCGTTCGTGGCCGCGATGGACGTGGTCGCCTCGCCCAACCTGGCACCGGAGGGATTTGGGAGACCTCTCATAGAGGCCATGGCGATGGCCCGCCCGGTGGTGGCCTCGGACATAGGCCCGAGCCGGGAGATATTGGGCGACGGAACCAGTGTGTTTTGCGATCCTGGGGACGCCGATAAGCTGGTGCAGGCACTCGACCGCCTGGCGTCCGATCCCGCCCTCGCACATGGCATGGGCCAAACCGGTCGAGAGCGTGCCGTGAGCATGTTCGATATCGACCGCCATGTGCGTGCTGTGAGCGGTGTGTACGAAGTGGCGCTGAGCGCCGAAAAGACTGCCCCGGTTCCGGCGGTATAATTACGATTTACGGTTTAAGTTAGGTGCAAGTGAAAAGCCATACGAGCGTTAATACAGGGGGTGATAGCGTGACGGTCGTCATTCCCGCCTTCAATGAAGAGGATGCCGTTGCGACCGTCGTTGAGGCCCTGCTAAAGGTCCTGGAAAACTCCGGTTTGCGCCACGAGGTGCTTGTGGTGGACGACGGTTCTTCAGACTCGACGGCTGACGCCGCCGAAGGCGCCGGTGCGAGGGTCGTGCGGCATCGCATCAACCGTGGTTACGGGGCGGCCATCAAGTCTGGCATGAGAGCCGCGGCTTACGACCTTATCTGCATCACCGACGCCGATGGTACATACCCGTCAGAAGCCATCCCAGCACTGGTCGAGGCCGCCCACGACGGGGCCGATATGGCCGTCGCCTCCCGTACCGGTGCGAATGTCAGCATCCCGCTGGTGCGGCGACCGGCCAAATGGGTCATCCGCAAGATGGCGGAAGCCGTCGCAGGCATACCCATTCCAGACATCAATTCAGGGCTCCGTGTATTCCGCCGTAGTCAGGCCAGAGCCTATCTTGGCATCCTTCCTGACGGCTTTTCCTTTACCACCACCATCACCCTTGCCTTGCTGAGCGATGGCTACGAGGTTGCCTACCGGTCCATCGACTACGGCGAGAGGGTGGGGCGATCTAAGATTCGACCCGTGCGTGACACCCTCAATTTCGCCGGCCTAGTTGTGCGCATCGCGTTGTACTTCGTCCCACTCAAGTTCTTCCTGCCCGTTAGCGCCTTCCTGCTCGCCGTGGCCGTCGCCTGGGCGCTCGTGAGCAAGCTCGTGCTCGGCGCCCTGGCCGACGTCTCCAGCGTGATACTGGTGATGGTCGCGATACAGGTGGCGGTTGTGGGACTTCTGGCCGAGATGATCAACCGGCGGCTGCCGGGCCGCTACAAGGACAGCTAGTGCCAGACGGCCGAGCCCCTCGCGAAGCCTACGCACGCCTGGCCCTGGATCAGGTGCCCCGACTGCTGGGCAACCTGGACCGCAACCCGTTCTCACCTACCTACGGATGCTTTCACCGCGACTACTGGCTCGAAAAAACCTCCGACTTCCCGGACGCAGTCAGGCAGTTCTCCGTCCACGCCCTGGCGCTGGTCTACTCGCACGACATGCCGGGCAACCCGTACAGAGGCAACGCTCACGTCCGGGACTGGACCGTAGCGGCACTCGACTTCTGGGCGAACATTCAGCACGGGGACGGCAGCTTCGACGAGTTCTATCCCTACGAACGGGGCTGGGTCGGCCCCTCCGCATTCACGGCCTATGCAAGTGCGGAGGCTTTCGCCCTGCTCCGTGACGAGATGCCCGACGGCGTCTCAGCCCGCGTTACGACCGCTTTGCGAAAGGCGGCCCTGTTCATTGGGGCCGGTGAATCGGAGCAGGACCACCTCGGCAATCACCACGCCATGGCCTGCTTGGCGGTGAATACGGTGTCTCGTGTGCTCGACGACGACACTCTGGAGCCGGCCTACCAGCGCCTGTGGCAGGGCTTCCTGACCTACTACGACTGGGACGAAGGCTGGTGCCGGGAGTACGACGGCCCGGACCCGGGTTACCTTTCCGCGGTCGTGTCGTTTTTAGGCAAGATCTACGCCCACAATCCGGAACCGGAGCTGAAAGAGGTAATCGAGGGCGCGGTCCGCACCTGTGCTCACTTCCTCTACCCGGACGGAGGCTACGCCGGTACCCTGGGAAGTCGAAACACGGTTCATTTCTACCCCCACGGCTTCGAACTCATGGCGCCGGACGTTCCCCTGGCCGCAGCCATCGCTGAGAAGGCGCTGGTGTCCATCGCCTGGGGCGGACTGGTGCCACCGCCTGTCATGTCCGACCGCTACGTCGTGTACAGGGTGCCCGAGTACCTGCAGGCGTACCTGGACTACGGCGCAAGGCCAACACAGTTGCCTCCGTTACCCTCGGAAACCGAAGGACAGCGCACGGTCCTAGCCAGGGCCGGTGTCGCCTCCCGCACCGAGGGTCGGATGTACACGGTCGCCAACCTGGCGAAGGGGGGTCCCCTAAAGGTGTTTGACCGCACGAGGGGCCGCTCTCTACTGAACGACGCCGGGTTGATCGGTAGGCTGGCCTCCGGACGCACCTTCACCACGCAGTGGATAGACTCGGACAACCGGGTGTCCATCGAGGACGATAGGTGGTCGGTAGACGGCATCGCGGGCTACGTTCCCTCGGCGAAAGTCTTCACGCCCTTGAAGGGGCTCATCTTCCGGGCCGTCATGGTCGCGGTGGGTTGGAACCCAGGCCTCTCGCACCTGGTTAAAGGCCGGATCAGGAAAACGCTTATCCTGACCCGTAAGCAGGCTCCGGTGCGCTTTTCACGCTTGCTGGCGTTCGAAAAGGACTCGGTGAGGGTTACCGATACCGTGATGCTTGACGCCGGTGCCCATGTCCAGAGCATGCGCATAGGGGGAGAGTTCCACGTCCGCTACGTTCCCCAGAGCCGCTACTTCCAGCCGCACGAGCTAGACGACGGAGCCCTCCACCTCACCGATTCCGAACTGGCCTCCCTAAACAACGATCGCCGTTTGACCATTGAGAGGGTGGTCTCGCCTTGACCGACGCGCTGCCCCACGGCGTCTACGGTCCCGAGTACTACTACGGTCGCCTCGATAATCGGGCGCTCAAATACCGCCTCCGACGCCGCACCGACGAGGTCCGCAGAGCGGTGGAGACCCACCTGGATAGGCCACCGGCCACGGTCATAGATGTCGGCACCGCAGACGCCCTCATGCTCGGCCTGCTGGACGGTGGCTGGCCTGGTGCCACCTTCGTTGGTCTGGAGATGAACGGCGACCTGCTCCGCGCTTCGGAAGTACCCGGCGCACACAAGGTCATTGGCGATGCGGTCCACCTGCCGTTGGCGAGCGGCGTCGCGGATGTGGTGGTTGCGACGGCGGTCATCGAGCACCTGGACGAGCCAGGTCTCCTAGTCGCCGAATGCCGCCGCGCGCTCGCCCCCGGCGGGGTGCTGGTCATCACCACGCCCGACCCGATGATGGAGCGCATCTCCGTCGCAGTCGGCCTGCTTAAGGGGGCCGGGCACCAACACACCTTCGACCTCAAGTCTCTGCGCTCGACAATTACAGAGGCTGGTCTGACCGTTGTCGAAACACGGAAATTCATGTTTTCGCCAGTCGGTTTCCCGGCCGAGCGCTCGATCGAGCGTGTTTTCGGTCCGCTCGGGCTGAGCCTGGTCATGGCCAACCAGATCGCCGTTGGCAGAGCCGGCTAGATGAAACTGGTTTTGAGGAACTGGCCCCGGCTGCTCGGTGTGGCGCTGGTCGTGGTTTTGCTCGTGAGAATCGATCTGGCTGGCGTCTCCGACACATTGGGTGACGCCCACGTCGTCGGCCTTCTCATCGCCTTCGTGCTTTTGCTGCCGCTGGTTCTGCTCAAGTCGATGCGTTGGCAGCTCATCCTGGCCGTGCAGGGGGTCCGCCTCGGCACGATTCCCGCCTATCTCTCGTATCTGGGCAGCATGTTTCTCGGCGTCGTGACTCCGGGGCGGGTAGGGGAGTTCGCCCGCATCTTCCACGTCACCGAGAAGCATGGGGTGTCACGTACGTTGGCCTTCTCCAGCATCTTGGCCGACCGACTCTTCGATCTCTACCTGCTATTGATCCTGGGCGCGTTGGCGCTCGCTGCGATCACGGATGGGGGAGTGCGGATCGTGGTCATCGTCGCCATAGCGGTCGCGGCCGGTATCCCCCTGGTCGCCGTCGCTAGCGACAGGGTCTTCGGCTGGGCCCTGGTACCGGTGCGGTGGGGTAGGGCGCGTGTCCACAAAATGCCCTGGCGGCTGTTCGATCTGCTGGTCGAGGTACGAACCGGTCTGCGGTCCGTCACCGGTCCGGCCTTGGTGGTCTCGGCCCTTCTCACAGTCGCCGCGTATGCGGTGTTCTTTACTCAGGCCTACATCATCGCCCGTTCGGCGGGTATCGACGCCGGCTTCGTGACCGTTAGCTTGGTCATCGCTCTGGGGAGTTTGGTCGCCGTCCTCCCGATATCGATATCGGGCTTGGGTACGAGAGACGCGGTGATCGTTGCCTATCTCGGCGCGGAGGGCGTAGCAGGGGATTCCGCGTTGGGTTTCTCGATCCTCATCTTCCTCGTTTTCGTCGTCGGCAGCGGTCTCATCGGCGCTGCGGCATGGCTCGTAAAGCCCGTGAAACTCGGTGCGCTCAAGCCGTGAAGGGTCTGCGAAAGCTCGTCGAGAGCCGGGTCGGGATGATCGGATTGACCATCGCAGTCGCCTGGATTGGAGCCGTCTTCGGTTTCTACTTCTCTTTCAAAGCGAGGGAGATCTGGCCCAAGGTGGTCGAGGTGCTCGGGGGCGGCTGAATTGTTCGTCGTCGACCTGTTGGTGGCCGGGCTGGTGGCGATGTCCGCCTGGGGACTCGGCCGCATCCTGCTGAAGCTGTCGGGATTGGCTCCGAGCCACCGTTCGACCCGTGTCGTCCTGTCGGCCGGACTCGGCTTCGGTGTGCTCGTATACCTGCAGATGATATTGGGGTTCGCTGGCGCCTTCGACCGCTCTGTGGCCTGGGGCGTGCTCGGCAGCATGGCCCTCGTGGGCCTGGCCGGTGCGGTCCGATGGCGCCCGGTTCTCCCATCGCCCGGCATCCGTGGTGTGACAATTGGCCGCCACTGGCCGTACCTCGGCGTCGGCGCGGCGATCGTGGTGTACGCGGTTGGCTACCTGATAGTGGCGATGGCGCCGACGTTGGAGGGCGACTCGCTGGCCGGGTATCTCGTCACCGCCAGGGACTACGCCCGCGAGGGGGCCATCGTGCCGGTGGAGTACGCCTATAACAGCGTCTTCCCTGCCAACGGCCAGATGCTGTCGACCTTCGGTTACCTGCTGAAGGGCCAGATCGCCGCCCAGCTTATTCTCAGCTGGACAATGGGGATATTGGCGGCCGGCGTCGTGTACACCATCGGCCGGACCTGGCTCTCCAGTCGGGCCGCGCTCGTGGGCGTCGGGCTCTGGTACGCGATGACCTCGGTCGCGTACTTGG
The DNA here is from genome assembly GCA_964637315.1 of uncultured Dehalococcoidia bacterium. Taxonomy (GTDB): domain Bacteria; phylum Chloroflexota; class Dehalococcoidia; order Lucifugimonadales; family UBA2962; genus CAUZIR01. Next base: position 115,737 of record CAZWTT010000003.1, read on the forward strand.
CCGCGTCCGGCAAGATAGACCTCGCTTGGGCGGCGTTCGACCTGTTGTCGCTGCTTGCCTTTAGCCACTGGTACTTCGCCACAAAGGGTTGTCGTGACTGGCGCTGGCTGGCGCTTGCGGGCCTGTTCTTGGGCCTTGCCGGTGGTGTCAAACAGGCGAGTGTCTTTACCGCCTTCGCCATGGCCGTTGGCATCTCCTATCGCCTCGTGTTAGATCGTGATACCGACGTTCGCAGCTGGACGCTGGCCTACGTTCCCCTGGCGCTGCTGGCCGTCCCCGCCGTCATCTGGGTGGCCCGGGCTCTGGTGCTGGCCGACTCGCTCGGCTTCACCGGGGCGAACCTGAATAACGACAGCGGCGCGGGAGGCTTTTTCAAGGCGATCTGGGACATGTCGATGCTGGGCAACGCCGGTGATACCGAGGGCCCCAACGGAAAGTCGATCGGTCCGACCGTACTGGCCGTCGTGCCGTTGCTCATAGTGTTCCGCAACGTGGATCGCCGGATTTGGCACATGCTCGCCTTCGCCCTGTTGATGGTCATCGTGTGGTTCTTCGCCGTCCAGCGTGCGCGCCATCTGCTGCCGACACTCGGCCTGCTGGCCCTGGTCGCCGGGTACGTGGTGGCGCTCATGATCGAGTGGCGGCCCATGGTCGGTCGTACGCTGACGCTCGTCCTTTTGGCTGCATTGACAGTCAACTTCGCGACCTGGGGTTGGGTGAACTTCGTGTCCCTAGATCATGCGACGAGGGCCTTCAACGTTAAGACCGACGACGAGTTCTTCCGGCGCAACCTTCCGGAGCTGCCCTGGTATCCGAACGCGACCGTCACAGCCTTCGCGCGCGATGAGACCCCGGTCACCGCGGTACTGGCAGCGCCCTCGGGCTCCAACGGCCTCTACATGGAGCGAACACTGCTCCAGAACCGGTTCCAGTCGGAGGCCGACGTGGCCGACGCGGACGAGTTCGTGGCCGGGCTCAGGGCCGACGGAGTGACCCACGTCTATGTAAACGACTTCGTGGTCGGCCAGCGCGGCCACGAGCAGGCTTGGCTAGCTCGACTCGATTTCCAGGCTCGCTATCTGACCGAACTGGCGTGCGATGCCGGCCAGTGCCTCTACGAGCTGAAGTGATCCAGCGACTGTTAAAAAAAAGAACCACACCCGGCCCCCGCGCTAGGCGTGCGTTCCTGATCGCCGCCGCACTGTGGCTGGTGGGCATCCAGATCTACTTCTACGTCGACCTGCTCATCGAGCGTCGCGGCCAGGTGTCGAGCGTGCTCAGCAGGCTCGTGGACCTGTTCGGCTGATGGAACACTTTATCAATCTTTTGCTGGTCGCCGCCATGCTCGTTGCCGGGAGTGGCGTCGGGCTGCTGGTGCTGAAAAGCCTCGCGCTGAAGGGCACTGACCGCCCCCAGCAGGTCTTGCTGGCCTCTGGGCTGGGCCTGGGATTGATCGGCTACGTGCCGTTCGTTCTGGGTGTTTCCGGCGGCCTGACGACAGCCGGGTTGCTGGCCACTATCCTTGTGGCAATCGGCGCGGGTCTGGGTGGCTGGTACAGCTTCGTCTGGCCCGCCGACCTGCGCAGTGTCTCAGGCCTTCCCGGTCGGCTATGGAGGCGACTCCGGCGTCTGGACCCGGCCAGTTGGGTGCTTGTCGGATTCATCGCGCTGATGGGCCTGCTTAATTTGCTGGCCGCGATGGCGCCGGTGATCGGAATCGACGAGCTGATCTACCGCGTGCGGCTCCCTGATCTGTACTTGGAGCAAGGCGGCTTTTCTTACCTGCCGACGCTGGAGGTTCACCAGCAGCCTCAACAGGTGCAGATGCTTCAAATGTGGCTGATGGGGCTGGGTAGCGACTCGGCAACCCAACTAGTGCAATGGGCGATGGGCCTTCTGCTGGTGGCCGCGGTCGTTGACCTGGCCCGGCGCTGGGTGCCCGTAACGATCGCTCTCGCGGCGGGCGCGGTCTTCTACGGTGTCAGCGACGTGGTGGTCTTGTCCGCACGGGCTGTCCCCGACCTAGCCAACGGCCTATTCCTGTTCCTCGCCTTCGTGGCGTTCGTCCGGTGGATGGACACCGACGAGGACCGGTGGCTCGTCGTCGTCGGCGTCCTCGCCGGGCTCTTCGCGGCGGGGTCCAGGTTGCCGGGGGCTTACGGCGCCATCGGCCTCGCTGCCCTCGCCATCCTTTACGCTTGGCGTCGGCCGGACCGGGGCCCGGTGCGTGTGGTTGGCGCCGGCGCCATCGTGGGCGTGGCAGCCCTGGTGATGGTCGTGCCGTGGTTCGCCAAGGCCTGGGCGCATACAGGCAACCCGCTATGGCCGTATCTTGGTGGGATCTTCGGAGCCAGGGACTTCAACGAGTCCGCAGCCGCTTACATGGCGGCCAATCAAGAGCGAGATGTGGGGCCCTGGCGCTCGGCGTCCTGGATACTGGCGTCTCCCTGGGACCTTGTGTTCGATCCCAAGAAGTTCCGTAGCGGAGTGATGGGTCCGTTCATTCTGGCCGCCATCCCCCTGCTCGCGGTTGTGAAGGTGGACAAGCGCATCTGGTACCTGTCGGCAGGGGTGGTGACGACCGGCGCCCTGTGGTACTGGACGTTCGTCAGGCTGCGTTCGTTCATCCCCGTGATCGCCCTCATGGTTGTCATCGCCGCCTACCTCATCTGGGTCTTGTGGCGTTCTGAAGAACTACCGGAACTGGCGAGAAAGGCGCTGGTGGGCTTGATGGCCACGTCGTTGGCGCTCTGGATACTATTTGCACTCGGAACAGTTGCTCGATTCCACACCGCCTCGATCGTGGCAACGATCACAGGACAGGACGACGATGAGTTCCTCTCACAGCGGCTCAACGAGGACGACATGGGCTTTCCCTGGTACCTCGACTACCTGGCCCTGAACGAAACTCTCCCGGCCGGAAGCTCCCTGCTCCTCTGGGACACCCGTAGCTACTACCTCAACTTCGAGACGGAAAGACACTACCTGATAGCTAGAAAGGACCCCTTTCCGGAGAGTATGAAAGACCCGGCCTATGTTAGAGCCCGGGTCGAGGAGCTCGGGAGCGACTACGTCGTGCTGTGGCCCGAGGTACGCTACGTGACCGAGTACCCGCCCGGCATGTGGGTCGAGGACAGCCTGCACGCGTTGTGCGGCGAGGAGTGGCCGGTGGTCTATTTGAGTGAGAATATGATGGTGTGCGAGGTATCGACGGGTGGTAAATAGCGCTGTCGGCTATGGTGTCAGCAAGGCCATAAGTGGCCTCCTCGAAAGGGGGATGGCTAACGCTTACTATCGAACGGTGCGAATGCTCCGCCGACCCATGGCCAGACTCGGAGTATTGCGTTACCTGGAGGGCAGGAAAGAGAACAGGGCCTTTTTATTCCTGAGAAGTATCTTTTCGATCTGGGACCCCGAGGACCTCGTCAACCTGGACCTCCCATGGTGGACTTTCGAAGCCACAAGGGTGGTCGATGGATACCTTCGGTCCCTCCACGGCCGGGCGGTCGTGTTCGAGTATGGCGGGGGGGCCAGCACCGCTTGGCTGGCAAAGCGGTGTGCCAAGGTCTACAGCTTGGACCACGATCCGAAGTGGACTCGTCTGACGGCCAAGTTGTGCGAGACCTCTACAAACGTCACCTTTTTGACGCGTCCACCCGATCCGGACTCAGAACACACAGATGAGCGCTTCAGCTCCGGGAAGGTGGGTTACAGAGGGTTGACGTTCAAGAGTTATGTGGACTCCATTCGGTCGGTCAATCGCAGGTTTGACATGATAGTGATCGATGGGAGATGCAGGTCCGAAAGCCTGTTGGCCGCGGTGCCCGCTATCAAGGAGACTGGAATCATCGTGTTCGATGACAGCAGCAGGAAGCGGTATCAGCGGACGCTTCGCGAGAGTGGACTTGAGCTCAAGAGGCATCGTGGCCTTACCCCGGGGGCGCCTATTCGAACCGAGACATCGATACTTGCTCCCAGTTCCGACACTCTGGAGCACCTATGCGAAATCGCGAACTAGCTGCGATTCAACGAAAGGGTTTGGCTGGTTACCGCCATCACCTGGACCCCTTTGAGAGCAGTCAAGTAACTTGAGCAACGAACCCCGATCTGCCGAGCAAGCCACAGGTGAACCCTCCCTAACGGTGGGCCTGCCCGTCTACAATGAAGTCCAGGCCGTCCGGTCCACCATCCTGTCCGTCCGTGACGTGGTCGAAGGGATGGGGGTGAGCTACGAGATACTGGCGGTCGATGACGGCTCGGACGACGGCACATCGGAAGAACTCGACGAGCTGGCGTCTAGGCTGGACGGCGTGCTCACCGTTATCCGACACCCCTACAATCTTGGTAACGGCTCTTCGGTCAAGACTGCCATACGCGCGGCGCGAGGCGAGGTGCTGGTGCTGATGGACGCAGATGGCCAGCACGACCCGGCCGACATCCCCCGACTGTACGAGCGTGTGGGACCCTACGACCTGGTCGTCGGCGCCAGGACGCGCAAGACGAAGGGCGAGTGGCCACGCCGTTTTGCCAACCTCGTGTTCGACGCGCTGGCCTCCTATCTGACCGACTTTAAGATAAGGGACCTGACGTCGGGTTTCCGGGCGTTCAAGACCGAAGTCGTCCTGGACTTCGTGCACCTGTTGCCGAATAAGTTCTCCTACCCGACGACCAGCACCATGGCCTTCGTCAAGGCGGGATACGCGGTCGACTTCGTCACCGTCGAGGCGTCTCCACGAGAAGGGAAGAGCAAGGTACGCCCGGTGCGGGACGGAGTCCGCTTCCTCGTCATCATCGGCAAGATGGTGATGCTGTTTGAGCCCATGCGCGTCTTCATGCCTGCAGCGCTGGTGCTGCTCCTCATGGCCGTCGCCTCGTTCGTCTTCACCGTCGTCGATGAGAGCCGCCTGCATATACCCAACTCGGCCGTGTTCCTGGCCGTGTCGGCCGTGATCGTGTTCCTGATCGGCATGGTGGCCGCGCAGGTGGCCGATCTGAGAGTTTCTCTGGGCTCTCGTCGCCGCTGACGGTGGGATCTATCAGGTCAGTCCTGACCGGACTCTGGCTCATTCGGTTCGTCAGGGAGCACTGGCGCCCGCTGGCCTTCTCAGTTTGGGCAATTGGTGTGCTGGTGGCGTACCTGGGCCAGTTCGCAGGCTCTCTGGACGGAATCCGCAAAGTCCTTGACCGCATCTTCGGCGGAGGCTGAGGCGCTTGACCGCGGACATCCTCGTCGCACTTGCGTTCAACGCCGGCCTCATGGCCTTCAGCTATGGCGTGGGCCGTTCCATCATCCCGGCCTTCGGCGCCACCGGCCCGGTGGGTCTCAGGCTGGTCGACCGTTCGCTCATGGCGGTCGCGCTCGGCTTCGCCGCCATCACGGCCGTGTACCTGTTTCTTGGACTCGGCGATTCGCTGACCGAACCTGCTGCCTGGGCGGTATACGCTGCCGCCGGGACGATAACCCTCGCTCAGTATCGAGTGCTGGTGAAAGAGTCGAGGAGCGTCTTAAAGCGCCTGAAGCACCTGCGACCTCCATTCTGGGCGATGGCACTGGCTGCTGTGATCGCGATCCACGCGTTTTTAAACCTGATCGGCGCGATCGCCCCGCCGAGCATGGCGGACCCCCTGCGACACCACTTGGCGTCTCCCGCGTACTACGCTGAGGTCGGCGGCTTTCCCTTCGTGCCGATCATTTTCTGGAACGTGCCCGGTGTCCTGCACGTCGACTACACGGTCGAGTTGCTGATCGCGAGTGACATAGCCCCGGCCGTAACTCACTTCTCGTTTTCGATACTGACCGCCGCCGCCGTGTTCGTTCTGGGGCGTCGTTTCGCGGGTTGGCGTGTGGGACTCGCCGCTGCCGCCGTCTTCTATTCGTTGCCCATGACCACCGAGCTGGCCGCGTCCCCGATGGTGGAGATGGGCGCGGCGTTTTTCGCCGTCCTGTCGGTGTATGCCTTGCTCACGGTGGGCAAGGGGGCGGACCTGCGCTGGATATTGCTCGCCGGTCTGCTCGGCGGGCTAGCCGGCGCCACCAAGATGTGGGCCTTGCTCGCGGGACCGGCCGGATTGGCCGTGATACTAGTGGCACAGGGGACCGGTGTCCTACAAAAACCGCGCGAGACGGCGTACTCACTCATTGCGTTTTCCCTCGCGTTCGGGCTGATACTGAGCCCCTGGCTCATCCGCAACTTCGCGTCTGCTGGCGACCCGTTGTGGCCCATCGGCTACCAAGTATTCCACGGCGACATGTGGACAGCTTGGCATTTCGAGAAGTTTTCGGCATGGGAAACGGGCCCGGGGAAGTCGGTGGTCGACTTCATATTGGGCCCGTGGAACCTCACCAACGACGTTGGCCTGTTTACGCAGGACCGGGGGCCTCTCAGCGGCGCGCTGCTTACTCCTGTCCTGCTCATCTTCATCCCCGCCGCCTGGCTGTTCGGGGCCGCACGAGACCGGGCGGTCCCGAACCGTGCGGTCGTAACCATGCTCGCGGCCCTTGCGGCCTTCGCGGTGTTGTCGTACGTGGTGTGGTTCGCCGGATACCAGCAGCCCAGGTACATCCAGGTCGTCCATCCTCTCTTGGCGGTAATCGCGGCGGTGGGAGTGGTGGCGGTGGTCGGCGTCAACCACCGCTGGCTCACCATGACCGCCAAGGTCCTTTTCGCGCTTTCTCTTGTCGGCACCCTGGGCGTGGGCATCGCATTCAACTCCGGATTCTTCCCGGTGGTGTTTGGGGCCGAGTCACGAGAGGAGTTTCTCGAGGCCAAGGTCTCGAATATCTCCTCGATTGTCTGGGTGAACCAAAACCTCCCGGATGACGCCAAGGTTTTGGTGATGGGCCTCGCCGCCTGGTACTACTCCGAGCGTGACTGGCTCGTGGGGGACTCGGCCTACCAGGGCCACCTCGCCTACCATGACATGAACCATCCAGATGGTCTGATGAGGAAATTACGCGAAGTGGGCGTTACACATGTATTGGTCCAGGGCGCGACTGATGCCGAGCCGACGCTGCTCGGCTGGGCCGCCCGCGTCGGTGGACCGGGATATCGAGATCGGACCATGACGCAGCTACTGGAGGACATGCGGTCCACGCCGGTTACGCCGAACGATTTTGAGGCGAGGCCATTCGTCCTGCTCGCCGGACTGGAGGCCGATGGCCGACTGGCCCTGCTGCACCGGGGAGAGGAGACGGTCGTGCGCAGCCGCACGTTCGGCGGTGCGGACACCGTCGAGTTTCTCGTCTACGAGCTGGTTGGGGCTGAGGATTGAGCAACTCTTACGTCTTCCTGTACGGCCCAACTTGGGACGCACCGTCGCAGGTAAGCAAGCACCATCTCGCGCGGTACTGGGCGGCTCGGGGCGACCGCGTGCTCTACGTCGAGTCGCAATTCCACCCGCTTTCGTTGCTCACGCGGCGACGTGAAGTGAGTCGTTTGTGGGGCCGCTTCATTGGGGGTCCGGTCGAAGTCGCAGACCGCCTGTGGGTGCAGGCGTATCCGTCACTAGTGCCTTACCGCGCCGGAGTGCCGCTGGCCGGTTCCGCCGTTGCACACTGGGCCAACCAAGTCGTCCCCGCTTCGCTCATCGGCCGTGCCGCTCGTCGCGCAGGAGGCGTGGATCGACCCGTCGTCGTGGTGGGCACGGCGACGGCGCTGCCCCTTGTCGCCGGTCTCGACCCGAGCCTTGTCGTCTATCACTGCAGCGACGATTACGCCAGCCAGCCCAACTTCCCGACCTCGTTCCTATCCCTGGAGCGATCTTTGATGGACAGGGCCGATCTGGTGATCTGCACGGCCGAGGAACTGGCCCGGGTAAAGGCGCCCCTGCATCCAAATACGCACACCGTGACCAACGGCGCCGATGTGGAGCACTTCCTGTCCACCCAGAGTCCGACGACCGGTATCGCGCCGGATGTCGCTGGTCTGCCCGGCCCGGTGATCGGCTATATCGGCACCATCTTCGAGTGGGTTGACGTCGAGATGCTGGCCCGGGCGGCGAAAGCGCGTCCCGAATGGAGTTTCGCATTCGTCGGCCCGGTGGCCACGGACGTGAGCTCGATTGAGAACCTGCCGAACGTCTACCTGCTCGGACCGAGGCCATACGCCGATCTGCCGGGCTACCTGAAGGGCTTCGATGTGGCCACCGTGCCGTTCATATTCCACGACGTGACGCTGAGGGCCAGTCCGGTCAAGTTCTACGAGTACCTTGCCTCCGGCGTGCCAACGGTCGCCACACGGCTTCCTGACCTGAGCCGTTTCAAAGGGCTGGTGGAGCTGTTTTCCGGTTACGACGAGTTCATGGCCGCGCTGGATCGCGCGGTCGTGAACCGGTCCACCGAGAAGCGTGAAGCCCGGATGGATGCGGCAAGAGAGAATTCCTGGACGACCAGATTCGCCCTGATCGACGACCTGATCCTCGAAGCAATGTCTCGTCTGGACGGTGTGGTCGTAGAGGGCGTGACGGAGGGTCGGCCGAGTGGTTGAGGGCGGCGTTCGATCTCTCCATGTGGCCCAGACATTCGGCCTGTACGACGCCGAGGGCCGCACCAGTCATATCGCGCCGCTCGTCCGGAGGCTGGCGGATCGGGAACACGAGGTGTCGGTCGTCGCCGCCGCCTACCCGCCCCACAGTCCGCCTGGGACCGCAGTTGTCGGCGACGGCGATGGGAGCTTCCCTGTGACCTACATACGCAGTGGTTTTCGCTATCGCACCATGACCGTGAACCCGGGCGCCAGGACCCTGTTTGAGGAACGAATCGGAGGGGTCGACCTGGTCCACGTCCACGGCCTGTACGACTTGCTGGGGCCCTCTGTAGCGGCGATCTGTCGCCAAAGGGGGGTGCCCTATGTCGTCGAGACGATGGGGATGTTCAGGCCGGTAGCAGGAGGAAGTGTGCAAAAACGGCTTTTCATGCGCCTGTTCGGGCGGGTGATGATGCGAGGCGCGGCACGCTTCGTCGCCACCTCCGGACGTGAGGCCGACGATCTCGTTGACGGCGGCATCTTGGGAAGCCGTGTCGTCGTCCGCCACAACGGCGTCGAGCCGGCGGCGGTGGCAGATGGTCACGGCCGTGAATTCAGGGCGGCCCATGGCATAGGCCCGGAGATACCTTTCGTGCTCTTCCTGGGTCGAATTTCCCCAGTGAAAAACATCGAGCTGTTGCTGGCCGCGTTTGCGCGACTGTCGGCGAGAGACGCGGTGCTGGTGATCGCCGGTCCGGCCGAGGGCTCACGATATCTCGGTCGGCTGCGCGAAATCACTCGATCCTCCCAACTTGGGGACCGGGTGAGGTTCGTCGGCCCCGTCTACGGTGATGCCAAAGCCGCCGCGCTTGCTCAGGCAACGATGTTGGTCCTCCCGTCGCTGAACGAGAACTTCGGCACGGTTGCTCTGGAGGCGATGGCCGTCGGTACCCCCGCGGTCGTAACCGAGACCTGCGGATTTGCCGAGCACCTGCGCGACGGCGGGGGACTGGTGGTAGGCTTGGACGCCGAGGACATGCGGGCCGCGATAGACAGCCTACTGGCGAACGAAGAGATGAGAACCGAACTGAGTGACCGCGCCCGGGCCACAGCGTCCGGGCTCACTTGGGAGGCGGCGGCCAAGCTGACGACCGAGATGTATGAGCAGGTACTGAGTTGAAGGAAACCACGGTTGTACGTCCTCGGCCTTAACGCCTATCACGGCGATGCCTCGGCGGCCATCCTGCTTGATGGCAATCTCCTCGCGGCTGTGGAGGAGGAACGTTTCACCCGGGTAAAGCACACCGCCGGCTTCCCATCCAACGCGGTCCGCTACTGCCTGGAGGTCGCCGACATCGATCTGGACGACGTGGATCACGTCGTCGTGCCGCGCAAGCTCTCCGCGCAGCTACTGAGAAAAGCGCTATGGGCGGCCAGGTCTCCCCGCTTCGCGCTGGGTCGGGCCAAGGCGTGGCGCAGCTTCGGCGGGGTGCGTGATGCTCTGGCGGCAGCGGGTGGAACCACTCCGGCAAAGCTGAAGGCGAGACTCCACTTCGTCGAGCATCACGTCGCTCACGCGGCCAGCGCATATTACTGCTCTCCCTTTGACGAGGCAGCTGTGCTTTCGCTGGACGGGCTCGGGGACTTCGCCAGCATGCTCTGGGGCACCGCGTCGGCGGAGGATATGGAGGTCGGCGGTAGAGTGATGTTCCCGCACTCCCTCGGCCTCTACTACACGGCCGTTACACAGTATCTGGGCTTTCTCAGGTACGGCGACGAGTACAAGGTCATGGGCCTCGCGCCCTACGGCGAGCCACGCTATGGGGATGTCTTCGACCGCATCGTGCGCATGCGTGGCGAGCTGAGCTTCGAGCTTGGTATGGACTATTTCAGGCACCAAAAGGTCGGGCCTGAGGTCTCGTGGCATTCGGGTGAGCCCAAGATGCCCACCCTGTTTGGCCAGGGCCTGATCGATGCGCTGGGACCGGCGCGTGCCCCGGGCGAGCCGTTAACTCAACACCACTACGACGTGGCGGCCACCCTGCAGGACAGGCTCGAATCTGTCGTTTACGACCTGGTCGGCCAACTGGCGGAGCGCACGGGACGCAAGAATCTGGCCTATGCTGGGGGTGTCGCCTTTAACTGTGTCGCCAACGGCCGCATACTCGATCGCACGTCCTTCGAGAACCTGTACGTCCAGCCTGCGGCGGGTGATGCCGGCCTCGCCGTAGGGGGCGCTCTCTATGTCCACCATTCGATACTCGGCCGGCCCAGGACGGGCTTCGTAATGGACCATGCCTACTGGGGCCCCGAGTACCCGGTGGAACGCATGAGAGCCGCGCTGGTGGCCGAGGGCCTGGCCTGCAAGGAGCGCTCCGAGGACGACCTTGTTAGGTCCGCCGCGCGGCGGATCGCGGATGGCGACGTGCTCGGCTGGTACCAGGGGCGATCCGAATGGGGGCCACGCGCGCTAGGCAACCGCAGCATCGTGGTGGACCCCCGCCGAGCGGAGATGAAAGACATCCTCAACAGCCGGGTGAAGCACCGCGAGGCTTTCCGGCCGTTCTCTCCGTCGATACTCGCCGAAAGGGTAGGCGAGTGGTTCGAGAGCGAGTACCCGTCCCCGTTCATGCAGATGACCTATCAAGTCAGAGATGACAAGAGAGACTCCATCCCGGCTCCCACCCACGTCGACGGCTCCGGCAGGCTTCAGACCGTCACCCTGGATTCCAACCCCCTGTATCACGGCCTGATCCGGGAGTTTGAGAACCTAACCGGTGTCCCGGTTCTGCTCAACACCTCGTTCAACGACAACGAGCCGGTCGTCAACACCCCCGAGGAGGCGGTCGCCAGCTTCCTGCGCACCAAGATGGACACCCTGGCCCTCGGCCCCTTTCTGGTCACCAGAAAATGAGGGTCCTGCTAATCAACCAGTACTACCCTCCGGACACCAGCGCCACGGCTACTGTGGCCGAGGGCATGGCACGGGCGCTGGCCGAGCAGACCGATGTCATGGTGCTCGCCGGTCGGCCTTCCTACGCCCCCACCGAAAGGCACGGCTACTATCTGACGAGAAGCGAGACCTCCGGGGGCGTGGACGTGGAACGGGTCGGCTCGACCGGGTACGATCGCTTGTCGCCGATAGGCCGCCTGGCCAACTACGTCACGTACCTGTTACTCGTGCCGTTTCGAGCGTTGACGCTCAAACCTCGCCCCGACATAGTCGTCGGCATGACCGATCCTCCGGTCGTCTCCATAGTCGCCGCGCTTGTCAGTAAGCTCATGGGCGTGCCTTTCGTCCACACAGTCCAAGATCTCCACCCCGACATGGCCGTCGCTGCCGGCGCCCCCATACCCTCACCATTGGCGAGTTTATGGGATCGGGCGCACCGCTGGGCCCTGCGCGGAGCAAAAAAAGTGATCGTCCTAGGAGACGACATGGCACGTCGCATGGAAGCTAAGGGCGTCGCTCCGAACGACATCGCTGTCGTCCGAAGCGGCTCGGTCCCGTTGCCCGAACCCGAGACCGATGGCACGGCGATAAGGACACAGATACGTGAAGGCTTTGATTTCGTCGTGATGCACGCAGGCAACCTCGGCTACTCCGGAGATTTTAGCGCCCTCGTCGCGGCCGCCCGCGATCTCGACCATGGCATCGGTCTGGTGTTTATCGGTGGGGGCGCCAGGCGAGACGAACTGCGACGGTCGGCCGGAGACATCTCGAACCTACGGTTCCTTGACTACTTCCCCGCCGGTGAGCTTCGCCACGTGCTGGAGGCGGGCGATCTCCATGTCGTGTCGATCAGGTCCGGCTTGGAGGGCTTGGTGGTCCCCAGCAAGCTCTACTCCATCTTGTCCGCCGATCAGCCGGTCCTCGCCGCCGCGCCGCCGGATAGCGACGTCGCCGGTATCGTCGCTGCCGAGGGATGTGGTGTCGCCATCGACCCGTCGGATGGCGGCCGAATTGCTCGGGCGATTCGGGAACTGGCACGCGACCCGGCCCGACTGAAGGCGATGGGCGAGGCATCGAGCGTGGCTTCCCGCAAGTATGCCCGGGAGCGCGAGCTCGCAAAGCTGGTGAAACTTGTAGTGCAAGCAGCCTCTCCCGGTGGCAGCACACGCAGCGAAGGGACGGCCTGAGTGGGCGGCTGGTACAAGCGCCCCATGGATCTGGCTGTTCTCACGGTGACCCATGTCGCCCTAGCGCCGGTCTGGCTAGCGCTGTGGACGGTAATTCCGCTGATGATCTGGCTGGAGGACCGCGGCCCCATCTTCTACGGCCAACCCAGGGCGGGCAGGGGAGGAACTACCTTCTCTTATCGTAAATTCCGCACTATGGTCGTCGACGCAGACAAGATCGGACCCGTTTACACGACCGACGACGATCCGCGGATTACTCGAATCGGGCGATTTCTCAGGAGGACCGCGATGGATGAGCTCCCCGGCCTCCTGTCCATCTGGCGGGGCGACATGAGCCTTGTCGGCCCGCGCGCACTGCCTTACGCCGAGCAGCGCACACTGGAGGAACAGATACCGGGCTTCGCGGACAGGCTGCGGGTAATGCCGGGCCTGACCGGTCTGTCACAGGTCTACAACCCCGAAGACGAGAACAACCGCAAGCTGGAGCTGGACTGCTGCTACGCCGCCACGATGAGCCCCTGGCTGGACGCGCGGTTGATCGTCCTGTCGGTCCTCAACACACTGCTCGCCCGCTGGGATACCCGCTCCGCCAAGGAGCGGCAAGCTTTCTCAGAAACAGCCGACGCTGGCCCGTCAACGAACGACGATGACTCCTAGCCGACCAGTCGATTCGGCACTGCGAAATTCTTTATGGATGAACGCCTAGCGTGGACACGACGCCGGAAACGAGGTCCGCCACGCGCACAGCGTGGTTGTTGGTGTCGGCGATGAAGATGCGGTCTCCGGCGACAGAGAGGCCGCCCGGCTCGGCGAACAGCGCCTGCTCACCGTCTCCATCTCGTAGCCCAGGTTCTCCAGTCCCGAACAGCGTCGTTACCTGGCCGGTGGCCAGCCCGATCCGCTTGACCTTGTTGTTGTAGGTGTCGGCCAGGTACAAGAAGCATTCCACAAGATCGACCCCGAGCGGATGCTGCAGCCGGGCGTCGGTGCCCATGCCGTCCAGGTCCCCGAATGAAAACAGGTCCTCGCCCACCAGCGTAGATACGACCCCTCCTGCGTCCAGGTCCGCCGTTCGAATGGCGCTGGTTTCGCTATCGGCGAAGTACAGCTTCGACCCGTCGGTGGCGATGCCGCTGGGCTGCGCAAGCTGTGCCGTCTCCAGCGGACCGTCGACGATGTTTTCCACTCCGCTGCCCGCGTGCGGCGCAATATTGCCGTTCGCGAGGTCGAGTCGCCACAGTTGGTGAAAGCCGGCCATCGCGATGTACAGGGAGCCATTGCCCTCTTCCCGGCCTGGTACCGGGGTCAGAGTTACGTCCCACGGCGACTTGATCGGCGTCGTCTTACCTTGCGCACCGCGGCTAAACCCTTGCGCGGGCTCGCCGGTGCCCGCGATGGTCTCGACGCGTCGGTTCGAGAGGTCGACCCGCCTGATCGCGTGGTTCCTGGTGTCCGCCACGTAAAGGACGTCGCCTTCCAGGGCCACGCCTTGGGGATCGTGGAACTGTGCGGTCACGAAATCGCCGTTCGTTAGGCCTGGATCACCCGAGCCGATTACCTCCCGAACATCGCCGTCCAGCGTGGCTACGACCAGCCGATGGTGGTTCGAGTCGGCGACGACCAGTGTGTCCGATGGCTCGTGCGCCAGTACCTTGCCGGGGAACGATAACGGCCCGTCGGCCATGCGCTCGCGCTCCAGCGTGAAGTGCAGGGGAGTGCGGTCGATCAGGCCACGGCTGTCGAAGTCGGCGATGACGTTTGAGATAGCCTCGTCTAGCGCTTCCACGTTGAACTCGCCCTCAAGCTTGCCCAGCAGTGTGCCATCGGGGCCGACGAACATGAACGTCGGCCACGCGCGCACCCCCCAGCGGCGCCAGACGTTGAAGTCTGAGTCGTTCACCACCGGGTGGCCGACGTCATAGCGCAGGACGGCCTGACGCACATTGCCTACCGCCTTTTCCTGAGTGAATTTCGCAGAATGGACGCCGACCACGGCCAATTCGGCTCTGTATTTGTCTTCCATTTTCCGCAACTGCGGAAATGCGTGCATGCAGTTGATTCAGCAGTAGGTCCAGAAGTCGAGGACAACCAGCTTGCCCCTCAGCTCCGCCATGGTTAACGGATGGTCGGTGTTGAGCCAGTCCATCCCATCAGGAAAATCCGGCGCTGGCGTCGCGTCGTTCTCAGCCATTGACATCCTCCGTCCAGGGATCTGCTGCTCCCTGCGCATTCCTATGCCACCCATCACGTCGCGGCAACGAAGCTACTCTACCCCTCTTTATGTCGACCGGTTGGCTGTTGTCCTGCATCAGCCTTGCCTTGAGAGTCCGGTCCGCTTTCCCTTCTGGTTATAAACTGGGCCTCGTCTGATGCCATGTACGTAACCAGATTCAACATATGCCCCGGGTGCTTCCCGGTGCGCCTCCTTTGACTGCCTCTGGGACGGCCCCCGCTCTTGGCGACCTGCCCGACCCCGGCGGTCGATCCGGCTGGCCCTGGACCGAGGCCTCGCCGGATGTTGACGTTGACGGCGCTCCCAGAGTCACGGTCGTCACACCCTCCTATGACCAGGGCCGCTATTTAGAAGAGACACTGCGCTCGGTTCTGCTGCAGGGCTACCCTGGCCTTGAGTACATCGTGCTGGACGGCGGCAGCACCGACGACAGCCGTTCAATCCTTGAGCGATATGATCCGTTCCTGGCCCACTGGGAGAGCCATCCCGATGCAGGGCAGTCGGATGCCCTGAACCGGGGCTTCCAGCGTGCCTCAGGAGAGATCATCGGGTGGGTTAACTCCGACGACCTTCTGGCACCCGGGGCGATCGCGACGTCGGTCGCGGCGCTTCAGACTTCACCCGACGCCGGATTCTCCTACGGCGGCTGGGCAACGATCGACGCAGACAGCCGGGTCATCGGTCACGAAACGCCTCCCGACGTGACGAACGCCGGATTGCTCGAGACGTTGCAGAGCTACGTTGCCCAGTCGACCCTGTTTTTCCGCAAATCCGCACTGGAAGCGGTGGGTCTGCTGGATCCTGAGTTGCACCTGATCATGGACTTCGATCTGTTGCTGCGTCTAACGGCCCGATTTGGGGGAGTCAGGGCGTCGGGCGAGATCGCCCGCTTCAGGCTGCACCCCGATGCCAAGACGACGACACTGCAGCCCCGGGCGTGGAAGGAGCGAGGCAGGGTGGTTCATCGCTTTCTCGACGGCCCCGACGCCACCGCAGAAGCGAAAAGAGACCGCGGCCGGTTGCTGGCGACCTATCATCGCCAGGCCGCGCTGTACGGACTCAGAACCGGTCGGCCACAATGGCTTCTGCAACACATCTTGATGTCTCTGATCCGCCATCCCGGGCAGATGTTTGAGCGGCGCTTGTGGGAATCGGCCCTGGGCGGTGGGAGATGACCGTTATACAAACAACAACTAGAGGTTCGAAATGACCGAAGACAAACGGATTCGCATCGAGACGCTGACCCGCCGGGAGTTCAGGGAAGGCCGGGAGCGCGGTTACTATCGTGCGGCCATACTGGCCCTCGGCAGCATCGAGCAGCACCTAGAGCACCTCGCCGTTGCCCAGGACACCATCTCCAGCGTGCGCGTCGCCGAAATGGCGGCCAGTCGGTTGTACCCCGACGTGCTGGTGGCGGCGCCCGTCGCGGTCGGCGTCTCAGAGCACCACATGCGGTGGGGACCAACCGTCAGCGTAAGCCCGCAGGCGTGGCTCTCAGTCGTCTACGACGCCACCGAGAGCCTCGTCCGCCACGGCGTCACGAAGGTGCTGCTGCTAAACGGCCATGGTGGCAACGTCGCCCCGGCCGAGGGGGTGGTGGATCAATGGCGCAACCGCCTGTACGCGTCCTGGACCAACGCCGGCAGGAGCAGCTTTCCAGGTGTCCAGGAACACACGGGCTACGTAAGCGCTCTGGAATCAGCGGGCGAGCGCGAGCTGGACGTGCGGTTCCACAGCTACTGGGACCTCATCTCCGACGAAGTCCGCGCGGCCACGATGACGTCAAAGGAATTCCCGGGCCACGCGGGCGAGTTCGAAACTGCCATAGCCATGCACGCGTTCCTGGAACACGTCCGGACCGAATCCATCGGAGCCAGCGATGTGCCCGCGCTCTGGGAGGCCGATGCCGACAAGGGCAGCCGCCTGCTTGAAGCGGCGGTCGACGGAGCGGCTGACGTTCTGCGGGCGATGCTGGCCGGTTAGCGCAGGGCAATTGATCGTTTAGTAACGAGGCGAGAGATGAATGAGGCGATGGACTTGTAAGCGCAGGCGGGCAAGGTGCTGAGACACTTCGCCGGCTACGTCGGCCTCAGGACCATCAAGATAGGACTGGAGCACGAACTCTTCGAGGCTCTGGCAAAACACGCCGTCTGGCCCGATTTCCGTTTCCCGTCAGTGAGGAGGGTCTGAGGACGGTGCTCGGCAGGATAATGACCGGCGTGCAGTTCTTTGAGGCTCAGATCGATGACCAGGTGCTCTCGGTCGACGACTACGTCACGTTGCTGGGCAAGCACGGATTCGGAGACGTGGACTGGTTTGAAATCACCCCGGTCCATGCGGTGATCCACGGTCGAAAATGGCGAGCATCTATGCCGGTGGCGGTGTTCGGACTGGCCCACCATGCGGGAGCCGGCTCTGGCGGGTGAGGGATGAGGGCAGGGGTGGTACCCCTGGCAGGACTCGAACCTGCGACCCGCTGCTTAGAAGGCAGCCGCTCTATCCACCTGAGCTACAG